>JABXHI010000063.1 GCA_013393415.1 Micrococcaceae bacterium | reverse complement strand
GGAACCACACCTTGGAAAAGAGGTGCTCTAGCCAGCTGAGCTACATCCGCAGAACGCTTGTGATCAACGTATTTAGTGTTCACCGTGCGTCCAACAGATTGAAACTATACCCAATCAAAATTCAAAAGCGCAAATCAGACTCACCAGTGTGTTTCATCGACGACAGAAACGCTTAGCGTGTCCACGCAATGATTCATAATGGAGGACATGACACAACCTCAACTTGCCCACCAAACCAATGCCGGAAGAATGTATTCCAGATCCACGACAGGGCTTCCCGAAGTCCCGTCCATCACCACGGTGATTGGGCAACAACACATGGACCTGACCGGCTGGGCAAGTCATATGGCCACCTCACATCTCATTTCTGATGCGCGATTGGCCGAGGCCGTCGGATCACATGCGAAATTGAAGACGTTGGCGCGCCAATCGAATGACGCCGCGGACCGTTTTCGTGATGGTGCTGCGGCACGCGGAGACCGGGTGCACAACTATGCTGAACAGGTGGCCCTGCGCGCCCTGGGTATGCCACATACGATGGCGGAGACCCGCGATGTACTGGCCCAGCACAATGAGAGTGGTTTCGCGGATAGGTTTGACGAATGGTGGCACAACTTTGAGGTCAAACCGCTCGCTGCAGAAATTACCGTGTGGAATTCCACGGTCGGTTACGCCGGCACGCTGGACTTAGTCGCCGAAATCGGCGGGCGCGTGTGTCTGATCGACTATAAGACTCGCGGGACAGACCGTGCTGGTCGTGTGAAAAGTCTCAGTCCTAATGTGGTCATGCAGTTGGCTGCAGGTTTCAAAGCCGAAGAATCACTGGTTGATGCTCAGACGGGGGCATGGGAACCATGGGCATACGGTCAAGACGCCATGCTGCTTGGTGTAGCCATCGGAGAAACGGAAGTCGCCGCCTATCAGGCCAACCCCCAAACACTGCCGCAGCATTGGCAAAAGTTCTGGGCACTGCGCCAAGTATGGGAATATCAGCAGGCCGTCGATGCGGCGCCAAACCCGCTGCAACCAATCGGCCCGCCGGTCGGGGTACCGCAACAATCGTGAAGGACTCGTTCACACGATGGTTCTAAGCCTCCATGGTTTGGGTAGTCTTATCCCGTGAGTGTTTTATCTATACGGACCGTTCCTGATCCAGTACTGCGTAGTCAGACATCCCCGGTGCCAGCCAGTCGGTTTGGCACAGCGGGACTGAAACGTCTCATTGATTCCATGCATGAAACCATGGATGCTGTCTCAGGTGTTGGTCTTGCCGGTCCACAGGTTGGCATCGGACAAGCGATCTTCGTGTTTCACCTTGACGATCGTCGAGGTCATGTACTCAACCCTGTTCTGGAAACCTGGGGTGAGATCACCGATGAGCCCAGAGAAGGCTGCCTGTCGGTACCCGAGCTGTACTACACTCCTCCACGGGCCCAGTACGCGAAGGTCTCCGGCGTCGATGTTGACGGCAACACCGTCGACTACGAGGGTGAAGGGCTCTTTGCGCGTATGCTCCAGCATGAGGCCGACCATTTGGATGGCTACCTGTTCGTTGACCGTCTCATCGGCGACGAATTCCGGCAGGCCCGCCGAGCAATGGCTTCCAAAGACTTCACTGAAGCCACCACACGGGTCAACGCAGAACGTTCCGCCGAGATCAGCTCCACATTTGGCACAGGCGCTGCCTTCGGTTCTCCTACGACCCGGGGACGTTCATGAGAATTCTTTTTGCTGGAACGCCACAACCCGCCGTCGCATCACTGAACGCTCTGATGGATGCCGGCCATGATGTTGTCGGCGTGCTGACCCGAACCGACGCGAAAGTAGGACGCAAACGCGTCCTCACCCCATCACCCGTTGCTACACGCGCAGCAGAACTGAAACTACCGATCATCAAAACGGATGCTTTCAACACCGAAGATGGTGCCGAAGCGATTGCTGCAATTCAGTATCTTCAACCCGATCTCGGTGCGGTTGTGGCTTATGGTGGGCTCTTGCCACAACACGTACTCGACCTGTTGCCTCAAGGCTGGGTGAACCTGCACTTTTCGTTGCTCCCGGCCTATCGGGGTGCTGCACCTGTCCAGTGGGCAATTATTGACCAGCAACCACAAACAGGGGCTGCGGTATTCCAGCTGGAAGCCGGGCTCGATACCGGTCCGGTCTTCTCTACCGTGGAACGGCCACTACAACCAGCAGAAACTGCCGGCGAGGTACTCGCTGACCTTGCAGTGACCGGGGCGGAGCTACTCTCGACGACGCTGACAGACATTTCGTCTGGGACCGCGGTGGCAACGCCACAACAAGGCGACGTGAGTTGGGCACCGAAAATCTCCAGCAACCAAGTACATATTGATCCTGCCCAACCCGCCGAAGCCGTTCGTGGCCTGATCAATGGGGCGTCCCCGGACCCCGGAGCATGGGGCATGTTGGAAGGCGAAGCTATCACAGCGCAGCGGTTTAAAATTGGAAGCGCCGTTGGTGTGACGGATGCACCAGTGCACGATAAGGAACCCGGCCAGTTCATTCTGGAACCCAAACGAGTGCTGCTGGTATGCCAAGATGGTGCCATTGAGCTGACGCAAGTTCAACCAGCGGGCAAAAAAATGATGCGGGCCACCGACTGGGCACGCGGGGTAGATGAATCCATCTGGATCCATACCTCCAACACGCATCCAACTGAGTTTGAAACGCATTAAGGACGAATAGTTTGGCAGACGATACTTCACGAGACCGCCGGAATACGAAAGGCCGTCAGCGCAACCGCGGTCAGTCGTCAGGTCAGCGGCAATACTCCGCTAATGCGCCATCACAGCGTAAGCGCAGTGCCGATCCGGCACGGTTGACCGCATTTCAAATTTTGCAGGCTGTCACTACCGAAGATGCCTACGCCAACCTCATACTGCCCACAAGAATTCGTCGCAATAAACTCGACCGCCAAGATGCTGCATTTGCCACCGAATTAACGTATGGCACCCTGCGTTCGCTCGGAACCTACGACGCAATACTGGGCAAATGTGTTGACCGTCCCATCAAAAAACTCGACAAGCCAGTCCTTGATGCTCTGCGGCTCGGCGTCCACCAGCTGCTCAATATGCGCGTTCCGGACCATGCGGCACTCGACACGACCGTTGCACTCGTGCGTGCCCAAGTTGGGGCAGGCCCCTCGGGCCTGGTCAATGCTGTGTTACGCAAAGTCACCCAGCACACTATGGACGAATGGCTCGAGCAACTGGCACCGGGTACATCAGACACCGACCTGTCGATCCGATATGCCCACCCGACCTGGATCTTGCGTGCCATCAAGCAATCACTGGTGACACACGGTCGCAATCCCGACGACTTTCACCGAGTTTTGGAGGCCAATAACATTGCACCGGAGCTAAACCTCATCGCACTGCCTGGCATAGGTGATCTGGAACCTGTACTTGAATACGGGGCCGAGTCCTCAACACTTGCGCCCGATGCCGCTGTATTTTCTGGTGGTGACGCTGGACGCATCCCAGGAGTTGCCGACGGGACCGTGCGTGTTCAAGACATCGGTTCGCAGCTGACCGCTCGGGCGCTGGCCGGTGCTCGCGATGTGAGACAGGGCGAAGTGTGGTTGGATATGTCTGCCGGTCCGGGCGGTAAGGCAGCCGTGCTTGCCTCACTAGCTCAAATCCAGGGTGCCACACTGCAAGCCAACGATGTCTCAGAACACCGCACCAAGCTCGTACAACAAGCCCTGCGCGTTGTAGATGAGAATGTGTGGACGACGTCAGTGGCCGAAGGTCAAGCACTCGGCGACGATCCAGCAAATGCGCAACGATTCGACCGTATATTGCTGGATGCCCCATGTACTGGGCTCGGTGCGCTGCGCCGTCGTCCAGAATCACGTTGGCGGCGCACTCCGCAGGACCTGGCAACCCTCACACAACTTCAATCGCAACTGTTGGACGCCGCAGTCGCGATGCTAAAACCCGGCGGCCTCCTCGCATATGTCACATGTTCGCCACATATTGCCGAAACCACACTGCAGGTCAGCGATGTTATGAAGCGTCACCCCGAAGTGCAGCTACTCGATTCCGCCACGGCCATCCAGGGCGTTGCCAAACATCATGATGCAGAGTCAATGTTGCGGCGTGACACTATCACCTCGGGTGAGGATGATTCCAATATGGTGCAGTTATGGCCCGATCAACATCGCACTGATGCCATGTTTTTTGCCCTGCTGACCCGTTAACCACCAAGAAATCTGTACTGTTTTTTCAAGGAGCCCGCTCGTGACCGGTATTGCCATCAATCCGTCCATTCTGTCAGCTGATTTCTCCCGGCTGGCCGAAGAAATTGCCCGCATTGACACGTCCGACGCGATCCACGTCGACGTCATGGACAACCATTTCGTGCCGAACCTCACAATGGGTGCTCCGGTAGTGAAAGCTATTCGGGCAGCAACCGACAAACCACTCGATATCCATCTCATGATCGAAGACGCAGATCGTTGGGCACCGGACTATGCAGATCTCGGTGCCGAATCGGTCACCTTCCATGTGGAAGCCTCTGGCGCACCAATCCGTCTCGCGCGAGAGCTCCGGGCCCGTGGCGCTGAAGCTTCTATGGCGCTGAAGCCGGCCACGCCGATTGAGCCGTATATGGATATGCTCACTGAACTCGACATGGTGTTGTTAATGACCGTTGAACCAGGTTTTGGAGGGCAGTCGTTCTTGGACGTTGTGCTGCCCAAAATTCAACGCGCCCGCAAAGCTATTGAAGATTCTGGCGTGCCGATTGCGCTCCAAGTTGACGGGGGAGTATCTGCCGATACTATTGAACGGGCCGCAGAAGCAGGGGCCGATGTGTTCGTTGCAGGCTCTGCCGTGTATTCTGCAGCCGATCCGGCAAAAGCTATCGACGAATTACGCGAGTTAGCGCGCACCGCCCAACGCTAAGGGGACTTACAATGCAGTGGCTCATTGATCTGTTCAACTGGACCATCCCGGTTGGTGGCGGTGGGCTATTGATGCGCGAAGTTTTTGGCAACGTCTTTGGGCTCGCGTCCGCTCTCGGTGGCATGAGGCGAAAAGTGTGGGCCTGGCCTGTTGGCATCATTGGTAACGCCACACTGCTCACGGTGTTTTTGAGCAGTCTGTTTGGTGATGCAGATTCCGCGAATTTGCTTGGACAGGCCGGACGACAGATCATGTTTATCGCGGTCTCGGTCTACGGTTGGGTGCAGTGGCGGCAATCCAAAACTGCCCGGACTTCGTCTGGAGAAGATAGCGCGATAGTCCCCGAGTGGGCCTCCTGGCCAGTACGCATCTGGTTGATGGTCATACTCATTGGTGGCACCATCGCCCTGACGCCGCTGTTCAGAGTGCTCGGTTCCTTCGAACCCGTCTGGGCCGATGCATGGACGTTTATTGGTTCCCTGTTGGCGACCTACGGCATGGCCAAAGGCTGGGTTGAATTCTGGCTCATCTGGGTCATCGTCGACATTGTTGGAGTGCCGCTGCTGTTTTCTGCCGGATACTACGCCTCAGCCTTCATGTACTTGTTTTACGGTGTGTTTACGCTGATCGGATTCTTCGTGTGGGCGCGAGCACGGGCCCGAGAAAAACCCGCGGTCGAAACGCTTATGCCAGACCCAAGGCTGCGCCAAGCACCAACGACGTCGACAGATTCCTAAACAGCTGCGTCATGAAGTACCGCGATGTCTAAGAACCCCATGATGAGCAATTACGATAGTACTGTGAAAACCTTCGAAGAACTTTTTGCTGAACTGAATGAAAAAGCGCGCACCCGTCCGGAAGGCTCCGGGACGGTAAAGCAACTCGATGCTGGGGTGCATGCGATCGGCAAGAAAGTTGTCGAAGAGGCCGCCGAGGTCTGGATGGCTGCACGTTACGAAACCAATGATGAGGCCGCTGAGGAAATCTCTCAGTTGCTCTATCATCTCCAAGTCATGATGCTGGCGAAAGGCATCTCCTTGGAAGACGTCTACAAATACCTCTAACTAGGAGAATCGAACGCAATATGTTGCGCATTGCTGTGCCCAACAAGGGCTCGTTGTCCGATGCAGCTCGTGAAACGCTCGTCGAAGCTGGCTATCGGCAACGTCGTGACTCTAAAGAACTGGTGCTCGTAGACCCGGACAATGGTGTGGAGTTCTTCTACCTGAGGCCGCGAGATATCGCTATCTACGTGGCAAAAGGCACCCTGGATGCCGGGCTGACCGGACGAGACCTATTTCTTGATGCCCAGGTCGGTGACGCTGCCGAGGAGCTTATGGGCCTTGGCTTTGCTCGCTCTACGTTTCGTTTCGCTGCCCCAACCGGTGCGTTTCGTGCCGTTGAGGAGTTAGCCGGAAAACGTATCGCGACCTCCTACGATGGTCTCCTTGCTGACTACCTGCAATCTTCCGAGATTCAACCAGACCGTATTGTCCACCTGGACGGTGCCGTGGAATCCTCTGTGACTCTTGGCGTGGCAGATGCTATCGCTGATGTCGTGGAGACAGGGTCCACGCTCAAAGCTGCAGGGATGGAGATCCTGGGCGATCCGATCCTACGCTCCGAAGCAGTTTTGATCGGTCAGAAGGGCAAACATCCGGCGGCCCTCGATAAGCTTATTCAGCGTCTGCAAGGTGTACTGGTCGCCCGTGAATACGTGATGGTCGACTACGACGTGCCAAAAGAGCACACGGAAGCTGCCTTAAAAGTCACACCGGGAATCGAATCACCAACGATCTCCTCTTTGGCCGACGAAAACTGGGTCGCAGTTCGATCGATGGCGAAGAAAAAAGATATGAACCGCATCATGGACGAGCTTTACGAGATGGGAGCCAAAGCCATTCTGGCTTCGGCAATTCACGCCATACGCATTTAACCCATAACATCAACCGCGAGGAATACAATGAGTACTGCAATTCGCGTCATCCCATGCCTGGATGTCAACAACGGCCGCGTCGTCAAAGGCGTCAATTTCGAGAATCTCCAGGATGCTGGAGACCCATCAGAGCTCGCACATCGTTACAATGCCGCAGGCGCCGATGAGATCACTTTCCTGGATGTCACTGCAACGACCGAAAACCGAGAGACTACCTACGAGTTGGTCAACACCACAGCCAAAGAGGTCTTTATTCCGTTGACCGTCGGCGGTGGCATCCGCAGCGTAGAGCATGTCGATCAACTGCTGCGCAACGGTGCCGATAAAGTCTCGGTCAGCTCCGCTGCGGTCTCAAATCCAGATCTGCTCAATGAAATCTCGACCACCTGGGGCGCGCAAGTACTTGTGCTGTCGCTGGATGCCAAAGCCAACCCGGACATGTCATCTGGCTATGAAGTCATGGTTAAAGGTGGCATGGAAGGCACCGGTTTAGATGCCATTGCCTGGGTTAAAGAGGCCGAAGAACGCGGTGTTGGCGAGATTCTGATCAACTCGATTGATGCAGACGGCACCCGCGATGGTTTCGATCTCGACATGATTCGCGCCATTCGTGCAGCAGTGTCCGTACCACTCATCGCTTCGGGCGGCGCAGGCGAACCAGCACACTTCCCGCCGGCAATCGAGGCTGGTGCCACGGCGGTCCTGGCCGCATCGCTCTTCCACTATGGTCCCGACGATATGATCGACCAGGTCAAACAGGCCATTGAAGCGGCAGGCTTCCCGGTCCGCCGCTAAGCGAGCCTACGGACGATCAATTAACACGAGTGCGTGATCGGGTCGGCCAAGAGCATGGAGTACCAGCTCGCCGGCCGGTCCGGTCACATACGTAAGCGTCGTGCCACGTTTTGCAACAATTCGTTCTCCATTGGTGCGCACCAGCACGTACCCGGTTTTTGCCTGGGCATAATGCTTTCTAGCCTGTTCACGCAATTGCTCAAATAGTGCATCAGCATAGGCGTCAGTGAGCTTGCGTGGTGCCCAACGAGCTTGGGCGCGACGGACGTCTTCGGTATGTACAAAGAACTCGAGCAAAAGCGACTCAACCTCTTCACGACGGTCAAACACCGCGCGACGTAGCCGGGAAAACACCGAGCCGCGAGCTTCTGCAGGCGGACCCTCAGGACCGTCACCAATTTTGCGAACTAAATTATAAAATGCTTTGCGAGACGTCGATTCCTCACCAAGCTGCGCGATGGCCGTTTTCGTTGCAGTGGCAGTCGGACCGGATGCCCGCGTCGTGACCTGATGCGGATTTTCGCGAAGATACACCGATGCTGCCAGATGCTGAGTTTGCCACTGTTCGACTAGGGTGGGCTCATTTGGCCCCGCAGCGTACAGTGCAGCTACGAGGGCAGCACGGGAGGCAGCAACGAAGTCGTCGCCGTCATAACTGTTGGATCCCGCAGAAATTTTTGTCACATATGTGAAATTATCACGTGTTGATCAGTGGCAACAGGAGACAAGCCGTCCTAGACTAGATCCATCATGAACAATTCTGAAGTTTCACTACCCGACTCCGATCTCGATCCGACGATCGCGGCACAGTTGAAGCGGAATCCTGATGGGTTGATCCCCGCTATCGTGCAAGACGCCGAATCCCACCAGGTCTTAATGCTGGGGTGGATGAACGATCACGCACTCCACCTGACGTTAACTTCAGGTCGAGCTTGGTACTGGTCCCGCTCACGCTCCGAGTTCTGGCGTAAAGGTGATACTTCCGGACATACTCAACACGTGGTATCCGTGGCGTTAGATTGCGATAGCGACACCCTTCTAGTGAAAGTCAATCAACACGGTCCGGCATGTCACACTGGTACAGTCTCCTGCTTTACCGACCGGCAGTTGAACGTCACCAGCGCCGAATAATATTTGCCCCGATGAAAGAACATAATGCGTGATATTGGTCCAGTATTTCCCACTCGGGAAACATTTCATGAACTAGCAACAGCCGACCACAAGGTCATCCCCGTGACCACCACGCTGCTGCCCGATGGTCTCACTCCGGTGGGGATCTATCGGCGTCTAGCAAATGATGCACCCGGCACCTTCCTCTTGGAATCGGCCGGGCAGGACGGCACTTGGTCGCGCTACTCGTTCATCGGAGCCGGTACTGCAGCTACCCTCACCGAACACAATGGCCAAGCCGTGTGGCAAGGAAATGTCCCCGAGGGAGTCCCAGCTACCGGCAACCCGTTAGAGGTCCTCGAAGCATCTCTAGCGTTTCTCGTCACCGATGCACGGGCTGATATCTCCGACACCCTGCCGCACTTAGTTTCAGGATTTGTCGGCTTTCTTGGCTGGGATACTGTCCGCGCATGGGTTGAACTTGGCGACGGTCCTCAGGATGACCTGAACCTGCCATCTATGGCTATGAACCTGGTGACCGATCTTGCGATTTATGATGCCTGGGATGGCACCGTCACCCTGGTCGCCAATGCCATTAACTTTAATGGTCAATCCACGGGTGTCGATGGTGCTTATGATCGTGCTGTGGCTCGGCTCGACGACATGACCCGGCGGCTTGCTGAACCAGTAGCCGATCCGGTGTCATATGCACCTGCAGGCTGGCTGAATCAAGACTTCTCACCCCAGATCGATCATTCGTGGCACGAGCAGGACTTTCTGGCGGCCGTGCGCAAAACTCAGCAATCGATTCGCGATGGTGAAGTCTCGCAATTGGTGATATCGCGACGCTTCACAACGCCGACTACGGCGACCGCTTTTGACACCTACCGCGTGCTGCGAGCCATCAATCCCAGTCCCTACATGTTCCTCTACACGTTCGAATACCCGGACCGTGAAGGGGTCTACCACCTGGTCGGTGCCTCACCTGAAACGTTGGTATCGGTCAAAGACAATCGGGTTTTGACCCACCCGATTGGTGGTTCGAAACCTAAAGATCCGTCACGCTCAGTTCGTTCAATCGGTGAAGAGCTCTTAGCTGACCCGAAAGAACGCGAAGAGCATATGCAACTCGTAGAGCTGGCGAAGTCAGAGATCTCCAGCGTCTGTGCGCCCGGCAGCGTCGAAGTGTCTGACTTCATGATCGTCCAACAGTTTTCACATATTCTGCACCTTGTCTCAACCGTCGAAGGGGATATCGCCGCCGACCAGAGTGCCCTCGACGTGCTGCGAGCAAACTTCCCGGCCGGCACACTCTCAGGATCACCGAAAAACCGGGCCCTCGAACTCTTAGACGAGTGGGAGCCACACGCACGGGGACCTTTTGGCGGCACCGTTGGGTACTTTGATCTCGCTGGCAACATGGACATGGCGATCACGATTCGCACCGCCGTATTCAAAGACCAGGTAGCCTATCTACAAGCAGGCGCTGGCATCGTGGCAGAATCCGTCCCCGAGTCTGAGGCCGAAGAAACACTTACCAAAGCCACCGCAGCGATCCGTGCCGTACTCGCTGCTCAAGAACTCCAAAATATCAAGGCTGAAAACAACACTCGATGACCACTCCGCAACCCACCGAAGCGCCCAAGCCGCCCAAGGGCTTAACTCGCAGTATGACCGTATTGATCATGTTGCTCGGCGGTACACTCGCGCTCATTGGTTCAACCCAAACCTGGGTTACTGCGACCGGTTTTGAGGCCGCCCATATTGCCAATATCCAGCTCTCGGGCCAAGAAGCCTCCCCGGTCATTACCGCCATGTCGTTGGTCACCATAGCTGCTGCTGCGGCACTGTCCATCACCCGAAAAGTAGGTCGCTGGATCGTCGGTGTTGTCGCGGTGCTTGGATCGTTTGCTATGGGCTGGGCAAGTATCAATGTGCTGATCAACCCTCTCACTGCCGCCTCGCAGAAGATTGCGGAAACCACCGGCACCACAGGCATGGCCGACGTTGCAGCAAACATTGAGGTCTCTGTATTCCCATGGCTCACCGTCATTGGGTCAGCCGTCGTGTTCCTTGGGGGAGTGCTGGCAGTGACCGTTGGTTCACGATGGCCCATTGGGAAAACCAAAAAGTACGATGTCGGGGCTCAAAAACCCGCCCAAAAAGATGGACCACTCGATGAGATCGACACCTGGGACGAATTATCTCGTGGCGAAGACCCGACGTAGAATCGCGTAGTAGTTCGTGTTCTAGACTGATCGCCCAGAATAAATGGCAGAATAGAGAACATATCATTGCTAGCAACTTGAAGCTGCCGGAAACGTTCTGGCTGATAGAAAGGCAACACGCTCATGGCTAACACCACTTACGAAATGGAAGTCGACGAATACGGTCGAATTCTCAACGACCCAACGCATAACGAATCGCCGAGCCACGGCAACTCGCCAGCTGCCTGGGCCCTCGTGTTATTCGTCTTGGTTGGTCTCATGGTCGCTGCCATCGGTTCGTTGGCCGCACTCTGGATCGTCATGTGGGTCGGTGTCGCCATCGCAGTGGTAGGCCTACCGGTGGGTTTCTTCATGCGCCTGGCAGGTAAAGGCTCTAACGGAGACTACTAAGTCATGATTCCAGCACATTCCTCAACCGGTACGGTCCTCGACAGCATTATTGAGGGCGTCATCGAAGACATGGGTGCCCGCAAAGCGACGACGTCACCGTCTCGAATGCAAAAGCTGGCCGCTGAAGTGTCACCAGCCCGAGACGCACATGCTGCCCTGGTAGGCGGACGAGATAATCCAGCTGGCGTCGGCATCATTGCTGAAGTGAAGCGGGCGTCACCTTCAGTCGGGCCGCTTTCCAATATAGAATCTCCGGCAGAATTGGCTGCACAGTACGCCGCCGGAGGTGCGGCTGCGATTTCGGTGTTGACCGAACAGCGCCGCTTCAATGGGTCGTTAGCTGATTTTGATGCCGTCCGAGCACGAGTTGATGTCCCACTGCTGCGCAAAGACTTCACGGTAGACGAATACCAGATTTACGAAGCACGTGCTCACGACGCCGATATCGTACTGCTCATTGTTGCAGCCCTTGATGATGCCCAATTACGGGACTATCTGGCTTTGACTCACGAACTGGGCATGAACGCGCTCGTCGAAACCCATACTGTCGAGGAAATCGAACGAGCAGCCGCCGTTGAAGCACCGATCGTTGGTATCAATGTGCGCAACCTGAAAACGCTAGAAGTCGATACTTCGCACTACGGAACGCTCGCGGATCAACTACCGGATGCCGTCATCCGGGTTGCCGAATCGGGTGTCAAAGAAGCACAAGATGTTGCCATGTACGCTGCACAAGGTGCAGATGCAGTACTCGTTGGTGAAGCACTCGTTCGTCACGGTGAACCGTCCCAAGCGATCACCGACTTTCGTCAAGCTAGCCGCCCATAACACCAGACATCATGCTGCCCCGGAACAGAAGCCGGGGCGGTTGTCGTATTTGGAAAGACACATATGAGCACCCCAATGGATAGACCAGCGCCCGGTTCATACGAACACGAGGGTGACTTCCAACAACTGCCCGGCCCTTACTTCGGTCCATATGGTGGCCAATGGATGCCAGAATCGCTCATGGCTGCTTTAGGCGAAGTCGAAGAAACCTTCCGTGAGGCAATCGAAGACCCGGAGTTCGTCGACGAACTCAATGACCTGTATACCAATTACATCAACAGGCCATCACTGCTCACCGAAGCCACACGTTTTGCCAAGGACTACCCGGGTGTTCGCATCTTCCTCAAACGGGAAGATCTCAACCACACCGGGTCCCACAAAATTAATAACGTGATCGGTCAAGCACTGCTGGCAAAGCGCATGGGCAAAACCCGACTTATCGCAGAAACCGGAGCAGGCCAACACGGCGTGGCCACCGCCACGGCCGCAGCACTGTTCGGTATGGAATGCACCGTCTACATGGGAGAAGCAGACACCGAACGTCAAGCGCTCAACGTAGCCCGTATGGAACTGCTCGGTGCCGAAGTCAAAGCGGTCAACATCGGGGCACGTACCCTCAAAGATGCCATCAATGAAGCTCTACGCGACTGGGTGGCCTCCGTCGATACCACGCACTACCTGTTAGGGACGGTGACTGGACCGGCACCATTCCCAGAAATGGTGCGCTACTTTCATCAGGTCATCGGTGAAGAAGCCCGTCAACAATCCATCGACCAGGCCGGTAAGCTCCCAGATGCCGTTGTTGCCTGTGTTGGCGGCGGTTCCAACGCCATCGGTATCTTCCACGGCTTTCTCGACGATGCCGAAGTTGGTCTCTACGGTATGGAAGCCGGGGGAGCCGGACTCGATACCGGGAAACACGCCGCACCCATTGCGCTGGGTAGGGTCGGGGTACTGCACGGCGCACGCACCTACCTGATGCAGGACGAAGATGGCCAAACCATTGATTCACATTCAGTTTCTGCCGGACTGGACTATCCAGGCGTCGGGCCACAGCATGCGTTTCTGCATGACACTGCACGGGCGAGCTACCGTCCCGTCAGTGATGCCGACGCCATGAAGGCGTTCGAACAGCTCACACGCACCGAAGGTATTATGCCAGCCATTGAATCAGCACACGCTGTTGCAGGCGCACAGCAGCTGGCAGCAGAGTGGGTAGCCGAAGGCGTCGTGGATGCGCAGACCCCCGCTGAGAACCAGAAAGTCATCATCGTATCGCTGTCTGGTCGTGGCGATAAAGACGTCAGTACCGCCGCCACCTGGTTCGGTATGGTCCCCGAAGATCTCACCGAGCTAGGAGAATAACCGCATGACTGAACAGATTCGTTCCCTCACTTCCGACAAGATCGAACAGGCACGATCCGAGGGTCGCACCGCATTTATCGGGTACCTACCGGCCGGTTATCCGAGCATCGAAGACTCCATCGAAGCCGCCGTTGAACTTGGCAATAACGGAGCCGACATCATCGAGATCGGCTTGCCGTACTCAGATCCCGTCATGGACGGCGAAGTAATCCAACAAGCCACCAGCCAAGCCTTACAGAACGGTTTTCGCGTCGCCGACGTATTCCACATCGTCAATGAAGTCACCGCCCGGACTGACGCGGCGGTTGTCATCATGACCTACTGGAATCTGGTTGACCGCATGGGCGTCGACGAATTCTCACGCCGCTTCGCCGAATCCGGGGGAGCAGGGCTCGTCACCCCGGACCTGGTTCCAGAAGAAGCCAGTGAATGGTTCGAAGCCTCTGATAAATACGGTCTCGACCGAATCTTTTTGACCGCACCGTCCTCCTCGGAAGAGCGCGTGAAATTGACCGTCGATTCCTCCCGCGGGTTTGTCTACGCCGTGTCCGTCATGGGCGTCACAGGCGCTCGAGGTGAAGTCTCCAACGCCGCAGCACGGGTCGTCCAACGTGCGCACGACGCTGGCGCACCACGTGTCTGCGTCGGTTTAGGTATCTCAGAACCCGAACACGTTGCGGAAATCGGAACATATGCCGACGGTGCTATCGTAGGTACCGCACTCGTAGCAGCCCTCCGTGACGGCGGCCCACAGGAAGTAGGCGAGCTGACCCGTCACCTCGTTACCGGGGCACCCAAGAACTAACGCCAGAACACGAGGACAATCACCTTATGTACGATGCAGCCACCCTGATCGCGTCGATCCCACCGCCACCAACAGATGGTTTTGAGATCGGGCCCATCAAGATACACATCTACGCGTTGTGCATCATTCTCGGTGGTGTCCTGGCCTTCTGGTTGGGTGGGAAACGCTGGGCAGCCCGGGGTGGCAAATCAGAACAGATGTATGACGTCGGACTCTGGGCCGTCGTCTTCGGCATCATCGGCGCGCGCCTGTATCACGTGGTCACCGTGCCAGACCAGTACTTCGGCCCGAACTACGACGGGACCGGTGACCTCTCCAAAATCTTTGCCATCTGGGAAGGTGGCATCGCCATTTGGGGCGCCATCGGCGGTGGAGCGCTAGGCGTCTGGTTCGCGTGCCGGCGCTATGGACTCCGCATGCCAGCAATGGCCGACGCGATCGCCCCCGGTATTCTCTTAGCCCAAGCCGTAGGGCGTTGGGGGAACTACTTCAACCAGGAACTCTTCGGCGAACCCACCACGCTGCCGTGGGGTCTCGAAGTCGAAGCAGACCACTACAACTTCCCCGCAGACCTGCCCGCAGACACGCTGTTCCACCCAACATTCCTCTACGAATCGGTCTGGAACCTCCTGGGCGTTGCCGTCCTACTACTCATCGACCGACGCTTCAAACTGCGTAACGGCATGATGCTGTGGTCCTATATCGTCTGGTATACCCTGGGACGTATCCCCATCGAGTCCATCCGTATGGATGACGCACAAATCTGGAACATACTTGGGATCGAGGCCCGCACGAACACGTGGACCTCGGTGCTCATGTTCCTGATTGCCGTCGCACTGTTGATCTATTCGATTATCACGCGCCCCAAGACGGCGGAAGAGAAAGCAGAAGCCGATAAGATCTATCGGGAAGGACACGCAGCCACTGGTACGGCCGCGGCAGCGGATGATGACGAGGAGACTGCCGGGCACAACGAGAACTCAAACGATGACGACCAGACGAACAAACCGTCACCATGAGCTAAGTCATCCCGGACGTCAACGTCGAATCATTAACATTCAAAACGAGGAACCATAGACTGGTGAGCATGAGACACGCGAAGATTGTCGCAACCTTTGGCCCTGCTACTCAGGGATATAAAACTACTAGTGAGCTCCTCAAAGCCGGCGTCAACGTCGCTCGGCTCAACTTCAGTCACGGTGACCATGCCGTCCACACCAACACATTCAAAACGATCCGTCAGGCTGCTTCGGATCTAGATGAATCCGTGGCCGTGTTTGCAGACCTCCAGGGCCCCAAAATTCGTCTTGGCCGATTCGCCGACGGCCCCCATCTCCTAGAAGACGGCGACACCTTCACCATCACGACACGTGACATTGAAGGTACCCAAGATATCTGCTCGACCACATTCAAGGGACTGCCCGGCGACGTAGAAGTAGGCGACCAGCTACTCATCGACGACGGCAAAATCGCGCTGCAGGCCATTGAGGTCACAGACACGGATGTCGTGACCAACGTCGTCATCGGCGGCACAGTATCGAATAACAAGGGCATCAACCTCCCGGGTGTTGCTGTGAATATTCCTGCCCTGACCGAAAAAGACGAAGAAGACCTACGATTCGCGCTGAAACTCGGCGTCGACATGGTTGCGCTATCGTTTGTTCGCAGTGGCGCTGATATTGAACCGGTGCACAAGATCATGGAGGAAGAAGGTCGCCGCATCCCCGTGATCGCCAAACTCGAGAAACCACAGGCCGTCGACAACCTCCAAGAGATCATTGACGCCTTTGACGCCATCATGGTCGCCCGCGGTGACCTCGGGGTGGAACTACCCTTAGAGCAAGTGCCGGTGGTACAAAAGAACGCCATCGATCTTGCACGTCGCTGGGCTAAGCCTGTCATTGTTGCAACCCAAGTGCTCGAATCTATGATCGAAAGCCCACGCCCAACACGTGCTGAAGCTTCCGACTGTGCCAACGCTGTCCTTGATGGAGCCGACGCAGTCATGCTCTCTGGTGAGACGTCGGTAGGTAAATACCCCGTACGCACAGTGCAGACCATGTCGAGCATCATTGAATCCACTGAAGAGCACGGACTGGAACGGATGCCACCTTTGGGAACCCGCCCAGGTACCCGTGGGGGAGCGATCACGCGAGCTGCAGTCGATATTGCAGCAACATTACATATTCCATTCTTAGTGACGTTCACCCAGTCTGGCGACTCGGCCCGCCGACTTTCACGGCTGCGCGCTCCGCAGCCGATTTACGCGTTCACGCATTCATACACGACAAATAATATGTTGTGTCTGTCGTGGGGTGTCACACCGAATTTGGTGCCGTTCAAAGATTCGACGGACCAGATGACGGAGCAAATCGATCACGAACTCGTCAAAGCAGGACTGGCTGAGATCGATGACCTCGTGGTTATGGTTGCCGGCTCACCGCCGGGAGTACCAGGATCCACGAATATGCTCAAAGTCCACCGGATGGGCTCCACCACGGCTGAAATTGATCCCGCCTTGGCCGACTCCGCTGTAGCCCCACCGGCGCACCGCTGGGACAAAGTATCCGGCTGGTCACCGATGTAGTCACTTAGGAAGGGTTGCCCAACTGTTCAAGAACAGTCTGGGCAACATCTTTCATAGTTAAACGCCGATCCATCGACGTTTTCTGAATCCAACGAAACGCTTCGGGCTCAGTAATCTCCAACTTGTGCATCAACAAAGTTTTGGCCTGATCGACCATTTTCCGAGTTTCGAATCTGGTTGAAAGATCCGATACTTCGGCCTCCAGAGCAACCAGCTGCTCATAACGAGCCTTCGCCAGCTCGATAGCCGGGACCAAATCTGTTTCACTAAAAGGCTTCACGATATAGCTCATGGCGCCGGCTTGAGTGGCCTGATCGATTAAATCCCGTTGTGAAAATGCGGTCAGAATTACAACCGGTGCCAACGACTGCTCAGAAATCTGACGTGTCGCAGAAATTCCATCCATGACCGGCATAGAAATATCCATCAGCACTACATCTGGTGCGAGCTCGTGCACCATCTCAACAGCACGCTGACCATTATCAGCTACTCCTACAACCTCATAACCTTGTGCTGTGAGCGTTTCTACGATATCCAAACGGATAATCGTTTCATCCTCTGCCACCACAATACGCATCGCTTGAGTGGTTTCGGGTGCAGTCATCGTGACCTCGCGTCGTCGTTGGAGTCGGTTGATTCAGTCTTTTATACTACGTCAGAACGAAGAAACCCTACGTTTGGTAATTCTTAAAACTCGTGTAAAATAGGTCAGGTGCCTAGCCCGAATGGCGGAATTGGTAGACGCGTTGCACTCAAAATGCAATATCGAAAGATGTGTGGGTTCGAGTCCCACTTCGGGTACTTCTCACCGCGATATCGTCGCGGTTTTTTGCGTTAAAACTCGCATGTCTGCACTTGTCACAAGTTTGAAACTGTAGCGTGTACTGTGTAAATATTGTGTGGTGCGCCAAAGGAACCGCGCACCAATTTCTTGCCATTTTAGCCGAACGATGTCGCGCAAGTAGGCAACCAAGTCAGTTGGTGTAGATACTTGCGAAGAGGTGAAGCACCGTGCTCCTAACGGCGGTTGTATTAACACTGCTCGCAGTGGTGCTCGCTGCTCCGCTTTCGCATTGGTTTGGGAGAAACGCCGGATGGTTACTATGGCTCCCCTTAGCGGCAGCAGCGTGGACGCTCATCCAGGCGTTCATCGGATCGGGTGGGGAAGTCGTTGAGTACTATCCTTGGATCCCAGATTTCTTCAACGTAGGGTTCCACCTGCGTCTCAACGGGTTGTCATTGGTCTTTGGTCTGCTGGTATTGATTATCGGCGCCGGAGTGCTGTTCTACTCAGCAAAGTACTTGGGTAAGACAAAGATCACGAGTTTTTACCTGTCGATGTCGTCGTTCGCTTTGGCCATGCTAATTCTCGTCTTGGCAAATGACCTCATGGTGCTGTATGTTGCGTGGGAAGCTACCACGCTGGCATCGTTCTTTCTGATTGCTCGTTCGGGCTCACATGCAAGGAAGCCTGCGGTTAGGACTCTGCTCGTCACGGTTCTTGGTGGTCTCGCACTGTTAGCTGCAGTGGCCGTGATGATCGCCTCGGCTGGAACAACGGTCGTGACTGAGGTGCTTGGATCGGACATCTGGGAAGACCCAACCATCGTCACCTGGCTGGTCATCACGGTGGTACTTGCCGCCTTTACTAAATCGGCGCAATTTCCGTTTCAATCTTGGCTGCCAGACTCTATGGTGGCGATCTCACCAGTTTCGGCGTACCTACACGCCGCTGCCATGGTCAAAGCCGGCATCTATCTACTATTGCTCTTCTCACCAGTCTTGGCCGGGAACACTTTATGGCTCGTGTTGTTGGTCGGTTCGGGGCTTATTACCGCGTTGATGGGTGCCGTTGCGGCGCTGCGTCGCTATGACCTCAAAGAACTCCTGGCCTATTCGACGATGTCCCAGCTTGGTTACCTCGTTGCGCTGATCGGTATCGGCACACCAGTTGCCATCACCGCGGCCATACTGCACACCATCGCACATGCCCTGTTCAAGTCCGCGCTCTTCCTTTCGATCGGTGTGATCGACCATGAAGCCGGGACTCGAGATATGCGCATGCTAACCGTGCGCAAGATGGCCATGCCCGCTACTACAACAGTGATCATCCTAGGCGCAGCCTCTATGGCAGGGCTCCCGCCGTTGCTGGGCTTTGTGTCGAAGGAGTCGCTGTTCGCAGCATTTCTGGAGGCACCGCTTCCGGGCATACTACCGTGGGTACTGACCGGTATAGCCGTGCTGACCGCCGTTGCCACGTTTGCCTACTCTGGGCGCTTCGTGCTCGGCGCGATGGGAAAATATCGCTCGCCACAAAACTGGATCAATACCCCGCGTGGTAGTGGCGCGAACCTGCAAGCAGTCCATGAAGCACCGATAAGCTTTTGGGGCTATCCGGCGGTTAACGCGTCTTTGTCTTTGGTTCTTGGGGTCGTTCCGTTTGTCTTGTCGGGTCTTGTCTCTGCCGCTGCAACCGCAGCCATTGGCACGCAGCACAATGTCGAGCTGGCGTTGTGGCACGGTATTAATCCGGCACTTATGCTGTCACTGATCGTCATCATTATTGGGTCGATTGCTGTCTGGAGTCTACCTCGCCTTGAAGCATTCCTGGTGCCCCGGCCGTTGTCCTTTTCCGGCCTCGGCGCCGTCGAAAAACTCCGTCAGGCCACGATCGACGGCGGAGCCGTTGTCAGCTCGTGGACCTCCGGGCTCAACCCCGGCCGCCACCTCGTAGTCCCCTCCGCGCTGTTAGTGGTCCTGGCCCTGGTCGGTTGGATGACGATTGATGATCTCCCCGCTCAACGAGATAACCTCACCCGTTGGACGGATTGGCTGCTGGTTGCTGTTGTCGCGGTCGGTGTAATCACCACGATACGCGCGAGAACACGTGTGGCGGCCATCGTGGTAGTCGGCACTGTCGGTTTCTCGGTCACCCTGTGGTTCTTCGCGTTAGGGTCCGTGGACGTTGCCTTGACGCAGTTGATGGTCGAGATCTTGACCGTGGTCGTGATGGTGTTGTTGCTGCATCGTTTGCCCAAGACCTTCGGCCGTAAAGAACAGATCTCCAAGACTGCGATCATCGCCGCGATCGGGGCAGGTATTGCAGCGTTTGCAGGAGCATACGCCCTGACCGGACGTCGCGGTATGTCAGAACCTTCGCAGTACTTTACGGAGTATGGCACTGAGGTGACCGGTGGCAGCAACCTGGTCAACGTCATATTAGTTGAGTTCCGCGCACTGGATACGCTCGGTGAACTGACCGTACTCGGTGTTGCTGGTATTGCCATGGCAGCGTTGCTATCCTCCCGTCGTCCGAACGCGGTTCGAACGACGCCGGTACTTTCCACTTCGCCAATCTCCGATCCACACGACAACTCGGTCTATCTTCGCGCGTTCTCCAAAATTGCCCTGCCCGTGCTAATTGCCTTGAGTATCCTGCTGTTATTCCGTGGTCACAACGATCCTGGCGGAGGATTCGTCTCAGCACTGGTGGCTGGGGCTGCCTTCGCACTGCTCTACCTTGCGGCCCCAAATAACGAAACCGCACCCATACGGGTGCCTTATATGTTGCTCATCGGCGTTGGTATCGTCCTTGGTACGGCAATCGGGTTTATCGGATTCTTTGAAGGGTCCTTCTTTGCACCCCTTCAATGGGAAGTCTTCGGTTACACCATATACAGTTCACTCATATTCGACTTCGGGGTCTACTTCGCTGTTCTTGGAGTGATTCTCGGCGCCCTCAATATGCTCGGGACACAACGCGGATTAGAGGAAGTGATCGAGGTCATCGGCCCCGTCAACGAACGAAACACTACGGCTGCCAACGACGAAGCTAGCACCACAACGACACGCCGGGAGGCCACACTATGACACTGGCCATTACCGTCGGGTTGCTCACCGCCGGAGCTGTCTATCTGTTTACCAAACGAGAAATGTTGCGGGTCATTTTAGGCTTCATACTCCTCGGACATGCGGGCAACCTCATCCTGTTCTCTGCTGGTGGTTCAGATCGCCGGACCGCACCGTTCCACCCCTCAACGGATCCCTCCGCTATGGCTGACCCGTTACCTCAAGCTTTTGTTCTGACCGCGATTGTGATCGCGTTTTCTATCACGGTATTCATGCTTGTCTTAGCTGTAACGGGGGAGCGAAGCGACAAGACCGCTAAGAAAATTGAAGAGCTCGACGTAGCAGCGGAATCCGTCTCCGACGGGGTTCGGCGCACACCACGTCGGAGCCACAACAATCAGGAGAACACATGAGCCCCGACATCGTAGGAGCGGCCCTGCCGTTGTTTGTTGGCCTACCACTGATTGTTGCTGGAATTTTAGTCATGACAGGCCATCGTCTCCGCCTCCACGCAGTCATCAGCATCTCAACAATGCTCATCATGCTGCTCGGGGCTTTCGGGTTGGTTTACCACTTTTCGTCGACCGATGGTGGTGCGATCGCACACCAGGTTGGCAACTGGCCCGTTGGTGTCGCCATTCCATTTGTAGCAGACATGTTCACAGCCCTCATGCTGTCTGTAACGCTCCTGCTCACAGTTGTGAGCATGTGGTTTGCTCATGCGTCCCGGGCCGCAAATTCACAATATTTCGCACCACTCGTCCTGCTACTCAGTACCGGGGTCAATGGGGCGCTCCTGACCGCTGACTTATTCAACTTATTCGTATTTCTCGAAGTCATGCTGCTTCCCAGCTACGGGTTATATGTCCTAAGCGCCAACCGAAAACTGCCAGTACGCCGGATTCACGGTGCACGCTTATACGTCACGCTCAATCTTTTCACATCGACGCTCTACATGGTCGGTGTTGGCTTCCTCTACGGAACAGCAGGTTCCGTCAACATCGCCATCCTGGCAGAACAAGCACAACACGATAGTGCTGTTGCCATTGCTGGCGCCGTGACTATCTTTGCGCTGGCTATCAAAGCGTCAGTTGTACCGGTCCACGGGTGGCTGGCACGAGCATACCCGGGTACTTCACCGGCCATCACTGCACTATTCTCCGGTCTACATACCAAAGTGGCTATTTACGCTATCTATCGGATCTACGCGGTCGTTTACGGTGGTGACACCAGATTCCTCTGGATTGGAGTGGTGCTATTCAGTCTCACGATGCTGATTGGTGTATTCGGAGCCGTTGGTGAGAAAACCACGCGTACCATTCTGGCTTTCCACATGGTTTCGCAGATCGGCTATATCCTGCTGGGTGTCGCACTCTTTACCGAACTCGGCCTGACTGCTGGCATCTTCTATCTGCTGCACCACATGATCGTCAAGGCCTCCCTGTTCATGTCCACCGGTGCGGTCGAGGTCCGCTACGGCAGTGGCGTGATCGGCGCGCTCGGAGGTATATCACGTACCGAACCGGTTATTGGCGTAGCCTTTATGATCGCCGCACTCTCGCTGGCAGGTATTCCTCCATTCTCAGGATTCGTCGCGAAATTTATGCTCATTGTGGGCGCAGTTGAAGCCGGAGAAATCGCCGCCGTAGTGGTCATGTTGTTTGTCTCCCTGATCACGCTGCTCTCCATGCTCAAAATATGGACGGGGATGTTCTGGGAGAAAGGTTCCGGCAGCCAGGCCACAAAATCCGGTACCGTCATTACATCTCAGACGCGAGATCCGTATGCCCAAGAAGTGTCCTACACACCTGAACTCGCAACAGAAGCAACACGAGCCCAGGTCAGCACACTGTCCGGGACACAGACAATTATTGAAACCGACGAGTCAACGGTGCCAGCCCGTCGCATTAACTTCGCACTCGCTGCTCCAGCAGTGACACTTGCCATCATCACCGTAGTCTTGGGTATAGGAGGACAGTTCTTATTGTCCCTCTCCGGGATCGCTGCAGAAGGCTTATATGACACCACGGAATATGTTCAGGCGGTGATGAATCCGTGAAAACCCTCACATGGTTACCACGATGGATATGGTTGATCATCTGGTTCATCGGTCAACTCATCACATCCTCCTGGGCCGTCCTCAAAGACCTCGCCAGCCCCGGACTCGACGCCCATCCCGGTATCGCCCGAGTGCGCACCGACTGCCGTACCGACGCTGAAGTCACCATGCTGTCTGCACTGATCACCATCACTCCCGGCACACTGACCCTCGGCACTCAGATTGATGATGACGGAACCCGTTGGATCTACGTCCATTCACTCTACGATGCTGATCCAGCGAGCGTGGCCGACGGCTCCATCGACATGCAAAATCACATCTTGGCCGCAATGCGACGAAAAGGTTTTAGCAGCAAAGATCTTAATCAAACCGACCGACATGTTTCCAGGAGGGCCACACCATGACCGCCCTCAACTTCGGACTCGTTATCGGGCTTGGCATCCTTGCAATATGTATGATTGCGGTGGCTTTTCGGCTTATTACCGCACCGGTTGATGCTGATCGAGCAGTCTCGGGTGACCTACTCATGTTCGTATTTACCGGGATGTTGGCCATTATCGGCGTACTGCTCGCGGGCGATTTTTTCTTCGACATTATTTTGGTCGCCTCGGTAGTCGGATTCCTTTCTGCCGTCTCATTGGCTCGAGCACTCACGAGGGGGCGCCGCTAATGAATATCACCATGTTGCTCGACGTGATCGGGAACGTCTTCATCCTGATCGGCGTCGTTATCTTCGCCCTGGCCGCTCTCGGGCTGTTCAAATTCACCGATACCTACCAGCGGATTTCCTCCGTCGGAACTGCCGCGGGACTCGGTATCTCGTTGATCGTGATCGGCGCTTTCCTCTTGACGCCATCGTGGCCAAACCTCGTAAGGCTGGTCGTCATTTTGTTCCTTCAGCTGGCGACTTCGTCCGTCGGCACCATGGCCATCGCTAGATCTACCTACCTGACCGGCACCCCAATGCAGCCCGGCTACTTCGATCACCTCGCTGAGGATCAAAGCGAACCTGAAAATTTTGACGCATCCGATGACGAAGAGGACGTGGATGACGCCACTGTGGATAAAAGCTCCGATGAAGCCCCACGCTCGTTAGACTAGAGCTCGTGACTGCTTCTAAAGATACTGCCTCAGATATTTCCAAAACCCTGATGGTCATCGATGGCCACTCCATGGCCTATCGTGCCTTCTTCGCACTGCCGGCCGAGAACTTCCAGACCGCTACGGGCCAGCACACCAATGCCGTCTATGGGTTCTTGAGCATGCTGCTCGCGATGATTCGGGAACAAAAACCCACCCACGTAGCCGTGGCCTTCGACTTGGATACACCGACCTTCCGCTCGGAACGGTACTCTGAATATAAGGCGGGACGAGACAAAACTCCAGAAGAATTCTCGGGACAAATTGACCTCATCAAAAAGGTCATGGATGCCCTGCAAATACCATCCATCGAAGTCGACGGTTACGAAGCAGACGACATCGTCGCCACCATGTCCGCCAATGCCGCCGCGGCTGGTTGGGACGCGCGCATCGTCTCCGGTGATCGTGACACCTTCCAACTGATCAACGACAACGTTACAGTGCTCTACCCGATGCGGGGAGTTTCAGAGCTCCCGCCCTTCGACGCAGACACCATCGTGGAGCGTTACGGAGTCACACCAGCGCAATATCCGGAACTGGCTGCCCTCGTGGGTGAGAGCGCTGACAACTTGCCCGGTGTTCCGGGCGTTGGACCCGGCTTCGCTGCCCGCTGGTTGAAAAAATATGGCAGCCTCAAAGGTGTCCTCGACCATATCGACGAGATCGGTGGGAAAAAGGGCGACGCACTGCGCGAGCACCTAGACGATGTCAAACGCAACCGTGAACTCAATGCACTCGTGACGACTCTCGAACTTCCCCTGAGCCTTGAAGAAGCCGTGTTGGTCAGCCCGGACCGTAATAAAGTGTCCGAACTCTTCGATGCATTGGAATTCAACACCATTCGCGACCGCGTCTTCACCACATTTGATCAGCATCTCGGTGGCGCCGAAGAATCTGAGCCCGACATCGACATGCCCGAAACCGCCTTGATCGACAACCTCGACGATTGGCAAGCGTTCCTTGTCGGAGTCAACGAACCCATCTCTGTGTACTTCCACATCAACCCGCCGGCCACCATCACCCGTCGGAAAATACCTGCACCAGGCGACTACGGAGAAATCCATGCACTAGGATTCTCCACATCAGATGCCACCGCCGTCATCGACATAGATCAGGCCTCGGCGGAACTCGGACAAACCGTCGCGGCATTTCTGGCTGACGAACGCTACACAAAAGTCGTCTATGACCTCAAAACGGCATTGAAGGCTCTTGCCACGGCGCCGAGCCACTCAGTACTGCCAGCTCAACGGGATGTAAACACTTCAATCATTGGGGTTGCAGATGATGTGCTGCTGTCGGCCTATATTTTACAACCGGATCGTCGCGGTTATGGACTCGCTGATCTGGTGCAAACGTATCTCAACGCGCGTCTTGACACCGTGCCCACCTCGCAGAACCAAGGGCAATTGGTACTCGAGGGAGTCAACGATGACAACGCAGCCCAACTAGCACAGTACGCTCGTAATGCGTGGATGATCCACCAACTCAACGACATCATGGGGAGCACACTCGGGGAACGCGGCTCCGTCGAGCTGTTGCACGATTTAGAGATCCCTCTCTCGGTGGTTTTAGCGAAGATCGAGCTCATCGGAATTGCTATTGATCGCCAACGCCTCGATAACTTGCTGGCAGGATTCACCAGCGAGGTAGACAAGGCCCAAGAATCGGCCTACGCATCGATTGGGGGAGACCAGGTCAACCTCGCCTCGCCCAAGCAATTGCAAATTGTACTGTTCGAGACACTCGATATGCCGAAAACACGGAAAACCAAAACAGGGTTTTCCACCGATGCAGATTCACTCGCAGACCTGTTGGAAAAAACCGATCACCCGTTCCTACACAATCTCATGGCATATCGGGATGCGACGAAGTTGCGCCAAACGGTCCAGGGACTCTTGGATTCCATTGCCGACGATGAACGCGTGCACACCCGCTTCTCGCAAACTGCTGCTGCGACCGGTCGGTTATCGTCACTGAACCCGAATCTGCAAAACATTCCTGTCCGAACCCCGGCAGGTCGCCAAATCCGTGATATCTTCGTCGCCGGAACCAACCCGTGCGTCGATGAACCCACGACGTTGTTGACCGCCGATTACTCTCAGATTGAGATGCGCATCATGGCGCACATGTCCGAAGACGACGGGCTCATCCAGGCCTATAAAGATGGGGAAGACCTGCACCGTTTCGTGGGCTCACAAGTTTTTGATGTAGAACCAGACGAGGTCACCACCTCGATGCGTGACAAGGTGAAAGCCATGTCCTATGGGCTCGCGTATGGGCTGAGCTCGTTTGGTTTGTCACGACAGCTGCGCATCTCCGTGGATGAAGCCCGCGAACTGATGTCCAGCTACTTTGATCGTTTCGGTGCCGTACAGCGGTACCTGCGCAACGTCGTGCGTCAGGCGCGTAAGGATGGCTACACACAAACGATGCTCGGACGTCGTCGCTATCTACCGGATCTGCAATCCGATAACCGTCAACTTCGCGAAATGGCGGAACGTGCTGCCCTCAACGCGCCAATTCAAGGTTCAGCCGCTGATCTGATCAAAAAAGCCATGCTCGGCGTTCAGGAACGACTCGAAGCAGACGGCCTGAAGTCCAGGATGATTTTGCAAGTTCATGACGAGTTGATCCTCGAAGTCATCGACACTGAGATTGAGACCGCCGAACAGATCCTCGTTGAAGAGATGTCTGCCGCCGCGAACCTGTTGGTCCCACTGGATGTTCAGGTCGGCAAAGGCTATTCCTGGCACGAAGCGGCTCACTAACTCAGCGTGTCAAGAGGCTTACAAATTTGATATCAGCTACGACGGCCAGTGACCGGTTGTGTCGCGTGCGTACACATCAATAACCGCGCCGGTCTTACGTTGATTTTGACAGGAAGAATAACGTAGTATATTTAAAGTCGCCTAATGTGGCACGAAAATGTTTTTTGGTGGCCCTTCTGGCTGCCGCAAAAACCCAGTAAGTTTATCAACCATATTAATCCATATCGGAGTCCCTACTACATGACCACTACTAGCAACGCCCCGCAGGTCGCTGTAAACGACATCGGCTCAGCTGAAGAATTCATGGCTGCCGTCGATGAGACCATCAAATACTTCAACGATGGCGACCTGGTGGCAGGCACCGTCGTCAAAGTCGATCGAGACGAAGTACTTCTCGATATCGGCTATAAGACCGAAGGTGTCATTCCTTCACGCGAATTGTCAATCAAAAACGACGTCGACCCAGATGACGTCGTGGAAGTTGGCGATTCAGTTGAAGCACTGGTTCTTACCAAAGAGGATAAAGAAGGCCGCCTCATTCTGTCCAAGAAACGCGCACAGTACGAGCGCGCATGGGGCGACATCGAGAAGGTCAAGGAAGAAGACGGTGTTGTCACCGGTACCGTGATCGAAGTCGTCAAGGGTGGTCTCATCTTAGACATCGGTCTGCGCGGCTTCCTGCCCGCCTCGCTGGTCGAAATGCGTCGGGTGCGTGATCTCGCACCATACGTCGGCCAGGAACTTGAAGCCAAGATCATCGAACTGGATAAGAACCGCAACAACGTTGTGCTCTCCCGCCGTGCATGGTTGGAGCAGACCCAGTCCGAGACTCGCTCGAACTTCCTGCAGGCTCTGCAGAAGAGCCAGGTTCGCACAGGTACGGTCTCCTCGATCGTCAACTTCGGTGCATTCGTGGACTTGGGCGGCGTAGACGGCCTGGTTCACGTATCCGAACTGTCCTGGAAGCACATCGATCACCCATCAGAGGTCGTCGAGGTTGGTCAGGAAGTTACCGTCGAGGTACTCGACGTCGATATGGACCGCGAACGCGTCTCTCTCTCGTTGAAAGCGACTCAGGAAGACCCATGGCAGGTCTTCGCCCGCACCCACGCTCTGGGACAGATCGTACCTGGCAAGGTCACCAAACTTGTGCCATTCGGTGCATTCGTTCGCGTCGAAGACGGCATCGAAGGTCTGGTGCACATTTCCGAACTGGCCAACCGCCACATCGACACTGCCGAGCAGGTTGTCTCTGTCAACGAGGTACTGTACGTCAAGGTCATCGATATCGACCTGGAACGTCGTCGTATCTCCCTGTCACTCAAGCAGGCCAACGAAGGTGTGGACCCAGAAGGCACCGACTTCGACCCAGCCCTCTACGGTATGGCTGCCGACTACGACGAAGACGGCAACTACAAGTACCCAGAAGGCTTCGATCCTGAAACCAACGAATGGATGGAAGGCTACGAGGAAGCACGCGCCACATGGGAGCAGCAGTACGCTGACGCTCAGGCTCGTTGGGAAGCACACAAGGAACAAGTTTCCCGCCACATGGCCGAAGCAGCAGAAGCCGCAACGACCGCTAGCCCAACCGAAGCCGGGCCAGCCTCGTACTCCTCAGCAGACGAAGAAACCCCGGTTGAAGATGCCGGCACGCTTGCTTCCGATGAAGCACTCGCCGCACTCCGTGAGAAGCTGACCGGAAACTAACCTGTCAGCCCCACCCCGGGCATATTACGACTCAGGCCGTCACTCGAACATGAGTGACGGCCTGAGTCTTTCCTATGCACCTCGAGCAGCCTCAATGAACGCCTTCATTCGATCATAGTCCTTGACACCAGAAGAGGACTCCACCCCCGACGAAACATCAACACCAGCCGGACGAAACCGCGCAACAACCTCGGCAACATTGTCAGGATTCAACCCACCGGCAAGCACAAAATCTGCCTCCACAGACGTCACCCAAGCCGGAATCTCGGCAAACGTTCCAGTGCCGTGTGATGCATCATAAAACCAATACTCCAGCCCCTTTGTCGACTCCGGGGGAGTATCCGATGCCAACGCCAACGACGGTACATCCGCATACTCATACAGCTGCACCGTATCCACGACATCGATGATCGGCTCAACATCAGCAAGAGTCAAGCCCACCGCAAACGTGTCAATACGACCTGCAGCATGTTCAACGAGCTCACGAGCACGATCAGGCTCCATCAACCGCACCGATTTTGCGGCACGCATCAATCCCACAGCGTCATACCCCAGGTCGATGGCCCACTCCAGCTGTTCCGTCGTCGTAATCCCACAAACTTTAACAAAGAGCTCAGACATTTGATCAAACCTTCTGTGATTCAGTAACTATAAAACGTGTATCTCGGCCTAATTGTTCCGTTGGTCCAACCTGCTTTTCCAACTGGGTGCCATACCGTCGAGATGCATTAAAGACCGTGAGCAAGACACCCCCGGGCTTCAGCGTCCGAGATGCCTCACCGAACAAGTAATGCGCGATATCACTGGTCAACTCGGTGCCGTCATGAAACGGCGGGTTCAGCACCACAACATCCACAGAGTCCGTCGCCAGCTGTTCCAGGCCAGATTGATGTATTACTTGCACGTTGTCAACATCATTGACGGCCAGGGTGTCCGTTGTTGACCGCACCGCAGATGCCGAATCATCGGTGGCAATCAGCCCGTCACAGTTGAACTTCTTGGCCAGCACGGCCGCAATGGTTCCATTTCCGCACCCCAGATCCACCGCAACAGTTTCTGGGTGAAAAAGCTCCGCCCGTGCGGTCTCAATGGTTTCTAAGAGCAACGCGGTTCCCGGGTCCAACCTGGCCGCACCGAAGGTTAGCCCATAGGCGCGTAACTCAAGATCCACATCGGCGACCCTCACGGAGTTTGCCCGTGGCATCCGCGGGGGACAGGTGCCCAGCACGGCCTTCGGTGACTGGGCTCGCAACGCACGCGCCTTATAGTATCCCCTCGATGCAGAAACTCGTGCAAAATGTGACTCAAGGGTCGTGTTCATCGAAAAATTTAGGTGCCGTTGCAATTGCCCTGCCAACAACATGACCTGCGGATCAGCCCACCGCGCCACCTGCCAGGAGAACTCTTCGAGTGCTTCAAGCGGCCGAGCCAAACGGTAAATAACCGTCGTCGCCCCCGCGAGCACTTCGGCATTGGGCAACGTCTCCAGCGGACCGGTGACATGAGCATGCTGTGTTGCCCGCGCCGCCGAATCTTGCACAAATCGTGCATGCAGTCCTTGGCTTTGAACCCATTCGCTCAGTGCACCTGTCGCATCGTTCACCACCACGACCGGTGCCGTTTTTCGCCATGGTTCGGCGTCAAACGTTTCTTCAAGCACCCGAAACAGCATTCGGTCCACGTTATCTGGAACAAAAGGTGGGTTGGTCATGCAGACACATCCTGCCAGCGGGTGCCAACAATATTGCCCGCAAGTTCGCCGGCGGTCATTGCAGCCAGTCGAGCATTAAACTGTTCCAACGCGTCGTCGACATCGTCCAGGCCCACGGTGATGGTGGCTTGAGGCCCGGCGTAGTCGGTGCCCAAAACAGTGTAATCGGCCGAACGCAGGTCATTTTCTACTCGGCCGACCTCAGCATGTGGAGCATCAAGACTCACGATGACCATGCGCTTGCGCACAATCAATGGGGTCTGTTCCAAGGCTGTCACGACCGTATCTGAATACGCACGAACCAACCCGCCCGCACCCAATTTGATACCGCCGAAATAACGCACCGCAATCGCACAGACATCCGACAGATCCGCAAACTCCGTCCCCGAGTGGATGGCACGATAATTTGTCAGCGCCTGCAACATAGGCATACCGGCTGTTCCGGCAGGTTCACCATCATCTGAGGAACGCTGAATGTTCCGGTCAGCGCCGAGTACAAACGCGGGCACCACATGCGTCGCCCCGTGGTGCGTGCGCCGCACCTCATCAATCCATGCTCGAGCTTCGTCTTCGGAGTCGACGCGACGGATGATGCCGATAAACTCGGAGCGGCGGATATCTAAGGTGACGGTCACTGGATCTCGGTGAGCCACCACGGTATAACGTCTATTACGAGCAGTATCGGCATGTTGCATGCCCACAAGTCTACCCAGGAGAGTTCATGCGTCATCTCGCGCTGACAGGCGGTATCGGATCCGGGAAATCCACTGTGGCCCAGTTTTTTGCCGAACAGGGTGCCACGATTATCGATGCAGATGCTATTTCGCGGTCGCTCATGGAGCCAGGGCAACGTGTTCTGGCCGATGTCGTCACCGAATTTGGTGAACACTTGCTGGATGATTCAGGGGTCCTGGACCGGCAGGCCCTGGCCAATATTGTGTTCAATGACGTCGCCGCACGCGAACGGCTCAACGATATTGTGCATCCTGCGGTGCGTACCGAATCCAAACGGCAGCGCGAAGAAGCCGTCGCGGCAGATCCAGAAAACGCCATCATCATCCAAGACATCCCGCTATTGGTCGAGACCGGGCATGCAAATGCCTACGACGGCGTCATCGTCGTGGATACTGATCATGCGACCCGGTTGCAACGACTCGTAGAAACGCGGGGGATGGAACCCGACGACGCGAACGCTCGCATCGCAGCCCAGGCCACCGATGCGCAACGCCACGCGATCGCCGACTGGATTATTCACAACTCCGGAAGCCTCGAGGACACTCGCACCCAGGTCGAAGCCGTCTGGACACAGCTCACCACCAACTAAGCCTTAGCCCCGGGGCGAACCGTTGGTCAGGCCTCCACGAGGGGCGTAACATGTTGGGCATGAGTATGGCCCAAGAGATTAACCGTGTTGTCGCGCCGTTTAAAGTAGAAGCACCCTATGAACCGGCCGGCGACCAGCCAGAAGCTATCGCTGAACTCGCCCAACGCGTCGAGGGCGGCGAAAAAGATGTCGTACTCATGGGTGCCACCGGTACCGGTAAATCTGCGACAGCGGCGTGGCTCGTTGAACGTTTACAGCGCCCCACGCTGGTGCTCGTGCAAAACAAGACGCTTGCCGCCCAGCTGGCGAATGAGTTTCGCGACTTACTACCGCACAATGCTGTCGAGTACTTCGTGTCCTACTACGACTACTACCAGCCCGAAGCCTATGTGCCGCAATCCGATACGTTTATCGAAAAGGACTCGTCCGTCAACGAAGAGGTCGAACGGTTGCGCCACTCGGCCACCAACGCGCTGTTAACCCGTCGCGATACGATCGTGGTCGCTACTGTGTCATCAATCTTCGGTCTGGGTACGCCCGAAGAATACATCGCCCAAATGGTTACCCTCAAAAGAGGTGACATGATGGATCGCGATGATCTGCTGCGACAATTCGTGAACATGCAGTATGCCCGCAACGACGCAGATTTTCACCGTGGCACGTTCCGAGTACGCGGCGACACCGTCGAGATTATCCCGATGTATGAGGAGCTCGCGGTGCGTATCGAGTTCTTCGGCGACGAGATTGATGCGATCCAAACATTGCACCCACTGACCGGTGATGTCTTACGTGAGGAAGACGAAATGTACATCTTCCCCGCCTCTCACTACGTCGCCGGTGACGAACGGATGTCACGAGCGATTAAGGACATCGAAGACGAACTGCGCGTCCGGCTCGAAGAGTTGGAGTCTCAAGACAAACTGCTCGAAGCACAGCGACTGCGCATGCGCACCACCTATGACCTCGAAATGATGCAGCAAATGGGATACTGCAATGGCATTGAAAACTATTCACGTCACATCGACGGTCGTTCGCAGGGTTCTGCGCCGCACACGTTGCTCGATTACTTCCCCGAGGATTTTCTGTTGGTCATCGACGAATCGCACGTGACCGTCCCTCAGGTTGGCGGCATGTACGAGGGCGATGCCTCTCGCAAGCGTACTCTGGTCGATCACGGGTTCCGGTTGCCGTCTGCCATGGATAACCGACCATTGACGTGGGATGAGTTCTTAGAGCGCATCGGACAGACCGTGTATATGTCTGCCACCCCGGGCCCCTATGAACTGTCTCAAGCCGACGGGGTCGTCGAGCAAATTATTCGTCCAACTGGCCTGATCGATCCACAAATCGTGGTCAAAGAAACCAAGGGACAAATTGATGATCTCATGGACGAGATTAATCTGCGCGTCGACCGGAACGAACGCATCCTGGTCACCACCCTGACCAAACGCATGGCTGAAGACCTGACCGAGTATCTTGTGGAACACGGCGTCAAAGTTCAATATCTCCACTCAGATGTCGACACACTGCGACGCGTCGAGCTGATGACCGAACTTCGCAAGGGGGTCTTCGATGTCCTGGTAGGTATTAACTTGCTGCGTGAAGGCCTTGATCTGCCCGAGGTGTCGCTTGTTTCCATCCTTGACGCTGATAAAGAAGGATTCTTACGTTCGAACCGATCCCTGATCCAGACCATCGGCCGTGCGGCACGTAACGTCTCTGGTGAAGTGCACATGTATGCGGACAAGATCACCGATTCCATGCGTTACGCGATTGATGAGACCAACCGCCGTCGAGAGATTCAGATTGCTCACAACACAAAACACGGTATCGATCCACAACCCCTGCGAAAACGCATCGCTGATATTACCGATCAGTTGGCACGTGAAGATGCCGACACCGCGGATCTGATGTCCGGCATGGCTGGCATTAAAACTGGCTTCGACTACGGGATGGGCAACCGGGGTTACACCGCTACCATCACCGAAGAACAACAACACGCGAGTATGACAACACAAGACGGTAAGGTTGCCAAGCTCGCCGCCGTGCCAGCCAAAGATCTCACGGATCTGATCCAGCAAATGTCAGATCAAATGCACCAGGCTGCCGTGGACTTAAACTTCGAGCTCGCTGCACGGTTGCGTGACGAGGTCTCGGAGCTCAAAAAAGAGTTACGCGATATGCAGCGTGAAGGGCACGCATAACCTTCGTCACCTTTCGGACTCTTCCCCTCATGTGAACGCGCTCAATGCCGGTGAGGTGATATAGTCAATGCCGAACAAGGGAGTATCCCAAAAGTTCCGCAGACGTCAGCACGTCGGACACCGTTGTCCGGCCGGATGCGGACCCCGTGTCGAACGCCGGGGGAGAGACTTGTGGGCTTTTTGTTACCTAATAATTAGGAAGGACTCCCTTCTATGGAAATCACCGGTTTGACTTGGGGTATCACGATCGCTGTGATCGTTGGCCTCATCCTGTTTGACTATTTCTTTCACGTCAGAAAATCCCATATTCCCACGCTCAAAGAAGCGGCAATCTGGTCTGCTATCTATGTAGGCATTGCCCTGGCGTTTGGTCTGGTGTTCTTTGCGTTCGGGGATACCGATCATGCCGTGGAATACTATGCTGGTTTCATCACCGAAAAGGCCTTATCTGTAGATAACCTTTTCGTGTTCATGATCATATTGACGAGCTTTAACGTGCCGCGTCAGTACCAGCAAAAAGTGCTGCTATTTGGTATCGCGTTTGCGCTCATAAGCCGCACAGTCTTTATTTTAGCGGGCGCAGCGATCCTTGAAGTCTGGACCGATGCCTTTTACATCTTCGGTATATTCCTGTTGATTCTTGCCGGACAGCAGCTGAAATCAGAATTTTCCTCCGCTGATGAAGCAGGGTCTGAAGCCGATAACTTTATGGTGCGTTTCGCTCGTAAGGTTCTGCCTGTTACAGAGCACTATGACGAAGACAAACTCACTACCAAGGTCGACGGTAAACGACTTGTGACACCGATGCTGTTGGTCATGGTGGCCATCGGGGCAACCGATATTATCTTCGCGATCGACTCTATCCCGGCAATTTATGGTCTGACGCAAGAACCATACATCGTCTTCACGGCGAACGCTTTTGCCCTGTTAGGGCTCCGTCAGCTGTACTTCTTGATTGATGGGCTCTTGGACCGTTTGGTGTACCTCGGTTACGGTCTGGCCGCGATTCTTGGCTTTATCGGGGTGAAACTCATGTTGCACGCGTTGAGCCAAAACAACCTGCCCTTTATCTATGACGGGCAAGACGTGCCCGTTGGTGAACCATCCACGGGGATGTCACTCCTGGTCATTATCGGGATCCTCATCGTCACCATCGTGTGGTCGCTGGCTAGTCCACGTGGGAAGGCACTACGTGCATTGCAAAATGCTGAGAAGTTTGCGCACCGCTACTCGCAGCTGCCAGATAACGCTGCCGCGGAGGAGCGTAAAGAAGCCGCAGAAAAGATGGACTACTGGACACAGCAAGCGGAGCAGACCGAACACCGTTATCTCGATGAGCTCATCAAGCACAAAGACCAGTGGTCAGCGATCATCCGTACTGCACACGAAACGCGCCTCGAAGATGCGAACAATCGTGGTCTACCTGCACAGACCTCACAGAAGATCGTGACCACCGAAGGCCCCGTGCTGGCACCAGATACCAACGGTAAATCAGCAGATGCATCAGAAGAATCGAATGCCCGGGACTAGGTTCAGTCCCAGTAGGTATTCCTGATGGGCGTTTGTGTTGGGTCAAGCCAGGGGGCCGGGGTCCAATAGAGGACACCGTCATCATTCCACGTCGGAGTCCACACACCTTGATGGACATGCGTGTGACAGGCGTTGCACAACAAGATCAAGTTTGTAGTGTCTGTCTCACCGCCATGAAACCAGTATGTCTCGTGGTGACCCTGTGTCCAGACGGGTGGAACGCGACAAACAGGGCCTCGGCACCCACCCAACATCGCGGCTGCCAAAATCTGGTCATCGCTGAACTGACGTTTGCCACGGCCCAGGAACAACGGCACGCCTGCTTGGTTGAAAACGGCCGGTATCACTTTGGCATCACACAGATCAGCGAGCACCGCGCTGGGTGAGATCGCACCACTTTGAAAGCCACGCGCTATATACGGGTGCCCTTGCGTGGTGTGGTGCTCCTCGTGACAACTATCAGGCGGTGCGTTCGAAGGTATGTGACGCTCCGCAACCTGTTGGATCGGTTCGATCGTGGCCGGTGGGCCGGTGTCGAAACCTGCGAGACCAGGTAATCGTTTGAACTCGGGCTCCAAGGTGTACTGTTCCGGCAATTTGTCCCGGTGCAAGTTCAATAACGTCTCGTAATCCAGTACGGTCCAGAGAATCGCGGGAGCACGTTTATATTCGGCCATACCGTCTGCACCAGGAGAGCGTTTGCCTTGCGCTTTGAGCATGGTGATGAAAACGTCGTGGGCTTTCTCAGCGCGATCACGCGGATCGAGCTTCCGCATGTGTTCACGCGAAACCTTGTGACCGTCTTGAGTCTCTACATACGTTTCTGGATCATCGACAGCATCATCCACTTGCTGGTGAAATGACGCCAACCGTGCTTCGGCTGCGGTGGAATCATCATCCTGTGCTGTGGATGTTTCTGATGTCGGGTGTGGCGGTTCCGCGATTGTGTCTTCATCAGAGGGATCGATGGCTTCTTCGGGGTCCTGGCGGAATTTATCTTGATTCGCCCGGAAGTTGAGGCCAGCAAGGATGAGTGCTTCGATCAGTTCCGTGTTGACGACATCGGTCACAATATTGATGTGGAGCTTGCCATTCACGACGGCGGTCTTCAGGGAGTTCTTCAATTTGTGCAAGCGCTCTTCTGGTGGTGGCCCATCTGGGTCGATGATATGAGCTACCTGATTGAGCCACTTGGTTGATTCTTCAGCTAACATGGCAGGCTTCATGTTTGCAGCGGCGTCGGTAAACACAGCATCCATCGTCTGCAACACATCGTGGGCGTTTTCTTTTGAGAGCCCCACAGACTGGTAGAAATCGTAGAACTGTTTGGCAACCTGTGTGACTCGGTCCATATTCTCCGATGGGACATTGCCAACGGTGTATTCAGCAGCGAGTTTCGGTAGCAGTGCGCTCTGAGCCGTCCGTTCGAGGGTTTCGGGCTCGGCGGCCACGAGTTCGGCACGCTTGTAGAATTTTGAGACCTGACGGCTATCAAGCTGAAAGCGGTCAGCCAACCAACGCTTGCCCGATTTATAAAGGTTCACACCGTGTGGAATTCCTAACATGGTGTCTCGATCGTGGTTATACGCACGGTCTGCAAGTTTCGTCAGGTTGGCAATCATCGCATCTTGGATCCGCCGGGACTTCACTAGGTTGTCCACCATGCCCGGTAACGTATTATAGAAGTCTTTCGGCGCCTCCGGTGTGGGACCCGCATGTTTGCCCTGGGACACTTTTGTCTCGCCAGCAGGATCTTGGGCTGCCCATGTCGTCGCCCAGTCAGCGCCTGTGGCCACCGAGTGCCGCGCGAAGGTGAAATACGCTCGTGGATCGAGGATTCTCTCGGCCTGTTTCTGCGCCAGACGCAGTTCCAATGCCTGCAGCTGTCCTGTTGTCAGCGCGTCGAGTTGCTCGTCAGCAATGAGATGGTCGGTACTCGGAATAGTGGTCACCACGGTATTTCACCTCCCCACAGATTGACCTGCTTGCGTGACTACCAGCCTATAAATTTACCAAGCAGGGGGTACTGGGGAGCATATGAAAATGTGGAAAACGCGGCAGATGACTACAGCTTCTGGCGTGTCTGTGGAGAACAGTTCAGTCGGTTCGTAGCATCCGGTGTAAACGCTCAAAGATTTCAGCGCCGGCCTCGCCGATGCCATCGTGGTGCCATGCATCGGAATCCCAGACATGCAAGTTTGCGATCTTCGCAGCTGAAGCTAGTGACAGGTTGCGTTCCACGAAGACGTCATCGGTATAGACCAGAGCCGCGACCGGAACCGTGTTGTTGGCCAACTGTTCGAGATCATACAGTTTGCCCCAATTGTCATAGGAGGCAATCATCTCGGTTGCTTCGGCCATCGGTATCAAGGCTGGGTCCAGCTCGGTATACCAGTCAAAGCACATCTCACCGATCAGCATGGGCGTGTCTGACTTCGTCGGGTTGAAGTCCGGATAATCTTCTAACACGCGTTGTGCTGCCCAGGCGGTCGGCTGTGCCCCAGGTTGGGCATAAATCGACTCGTGCAACACGAGATACAAAGGATTCGCAGCCCGGGAGACTTGGTTGTAGACGGCGCCAAGGAACGCATCGGACAATATATCGGTGCCGGGCAGGAATGCTTCTTCGAAGATATAGTGCAGCGCGTCAATCCGAGTGTTGCCGCCAAGATACATCCCGAGCGATTGAACTCTGCCGACCGTGAGTGGCGAGCCATCGGGCAGGAGGAGGCCGTCGCGACGGACGATTCGATAAATGGCCGACAGGGTTTCGAGGTCCCGTGGGTAGCGTTTGAAATACTCTCGATTGCGAGCCCGCATGCGCTGATAGGTCGCGTGATAGACCTGATCAGCAGGACCTTCGAGGGGTGGGATACCACCGGTGATCATTGCTTTTGAGAGACCTTCCGGCGCAAACGATAAGTAGGTGAGTGTGCAGAACCCACCGAACGATTGGCCAAGGGTGACCCAGGGACCAGACCCCAAGAGATGACGGATTATCTCGGCGTCGGCCACAATGTCTGGTGCTCTGAAATGTCTTAGATACTGCGCTTGGGCAGTAGGTGCGCCCCGCTCGACCAGGGTATGCCGGTTGACCGGCGTGGAGAGCCCAGTGCCGCGCTGATCCAGCATCAACACGCGGTACTGTTTGAGAGCCTCGCCAAGCCAACCGCTCACGCGCGCAGGGCGAGATCCCTTCCCGCCCGGACCACCTTGCAGGTACAACAACCACGGCTTGTCCTCACCGCCAGCGGCAAAGTACTCGCGGGCATACACGGTAATCTTTTCACCTCGGGGTGCCCCGTGATCGAGCGGGACGACGAAGTAGTGATCTTTGATCCCGGTTCCATCGTGCATCCACGCCACCGCACCGGACTTATGGGCTGTTGTCCCCATGGGAAGCTCCTTTATTGACTATCGTTGGGCGGCGTGGCGTAGGGCGTCACCATCGAGCCGGTAGTTGGTCCACCCTGTCTTTGCGACTGCACCGAGCGATTCATAAAATTCGATGGACGGGGTATTCCAGTCCAACACGGTCCATTCATAGCGACTGTAGCCCCGCTCCACGGCCAACTGGGCGAGATGCAATAGGAGCTTCTTGCCGTACCCGGTCCCACGCATCTGCGGGATCACGAAGAGGTCCTCCAGCCAGATGCCGTGGACGCCTTCCCATGTCGAATACGTCTCGAACCAGATGGCGATACCGACCACCTGCACCACACCGTCGACAACGTCATCAATGACGTGGCAGAACACGCGTGGATGGTCACCGAAAAGGTGCTCGTGCAGCATGGATTCGGTATTGCGCACGGCATCGGGTTCTTTTTCATACACCGCGAGCTGATGTATGAGATCCAGGATGGCCGGCACATCTGCGGGAGCGGCTGACCGAACCTGGCCCAGGGCGTCGTCAGGAGTGGACTGTGATTTCATGGAAGGACTGCTTTCGGTTACAGGACGGGTGTACCCACGGACAGTGTGGTCACGGCGGGGGAGCCTTGTTCATTGGAGGCATCAAGGTGGACGACGGCGTTGAGCGCGAAGTCGTGATTGCCGTCGGGATCGACGAGCACCTGGGAGACGACCCAGAAATCGCCGGCGGTGGCACCCACGTCGGCCATCTCACCTGCTGCGAGTTGCGGGGCGGTATTGACACGGAAAAACTCGGGGGCACGCGCCGCCGGTGAGTCATCGAGATCTTCATACTGATTGAAGAACTCGTCCAGAGCGTCACCCCAGTTATCCGAGGTGAACGGGATCGCACCGTCGGGGAGGTAGTCGAGAGATTCGAGTCGGGCATCCTGCTCGTCACCGAAGAGCTGGACTCGATGGAACATTGCGTTACGGACCATCACCTCGAACACACCCTTCGTGTCCGTGAGCTTGGGCGGTTCTGGAGGTGCGATCGACTCGTGATCGGCGATCAACTGATCGACATCATCGGTCATCATGTTTTCCCACTCTTCCAACAGTGACGAGTCGGTGGTGACGATGATAGTTTCCAGCCACTGCTGTAGCAGCTCGAGTTCCTCTGTCCGCAGTTCTTGAGGAATCGTTTGGCGCAGCGCTTTTGCGGCGTCGGTGAGGTAGCGCAGCAACACCCCTTCGGAACGGGCGATGCCATAGTAGTTTACGTAATCACCAAAGCCCATGGCCCGTTCGTACATGTCCCGGACCACAGATTTTGGTTCAATATCAAATTCGGCCAGCCATGGCGCACCTTGCCGGTAGAGCTCGAACTGTTGGGCGAGGAGCTCACCGAGCGGCTGAGGGTAGGTGAGGTTGTCCAGCACGTTCATACGCTCGTTGTACTCCGCACCATCGGCGCGCATACGAGTCATCTCTTCGTCACGAACCTTGCGCAACTGGGCGGCGAGTATCTGGCGAGGTGCATCAAGCGTGGCCTCAATGATCGAAACCATTTCGACCGCATAGCTAGGCGATTCGATATCTAGCAGTTCGAAGGCGGCCAGCGCGAAGGGGGAGAGCGGCTGGTTCAGCGCGAAATCTGCTTGGAGTTCCACGGTCAGCTCCAGCCGGTTCCCCCACTCATCTGGGGTGTCATTGACCACGACGACGTCGGTGACCAACAGTTCACGCAGAATACCGATGGCTCGGCGTTGCAATTGCGCCTTGGAAGCCTTTGTCTCCGCCGAACGCAGGATCATCCGACGCACCGCGGCAATCGGGTTGCCCGGTCTGGCAAGGATGTTGAGCAGGATGGAGTGGGTCATGCGCATCCGAGAGACCATTGGTTCTGGCTGGGCCTCGACCAGTTTGTCGAATGTGGCCTTGGACCAGGAAACGAAGCCTTTGGGCGAGGATTTCTTCGGCTGCGATTTGGAAGATTGTGCAATGCGACGGGCACGCTCTTCCTCATTTTTGATGCTGGAGAACTTTTCGGCCGCCTTCTGCTCGGCTAGTGCATTCTCGATAACGTGTTCTGGCGCTTGCACCACAACAGTTCCGGCCGTATCGAAACCGGCTCGTCCTGCACGCCCCGCAATCTGGTGAAACTCTCGCGCATTGAGATGCCGTTGCCGGGTGCCGTCGAACTTTGAAAGCGCGGTCATCAACACGGTGCGGATCGGTACGTTAATGCCGACGCCAAGCGTATCGGTGCCCGAGATGACCTTGAGCAGTCCTTCTTGTGCCAGGCGTTCCACGAGGCGTCGATACTTGGGCAACATACCGGCGTGGTGCACACCAATACCTTGACGGATCAGCCGGTTCAGTGGCTTGCCGAATCCAGATGAGAAGCGAAAATCTTTGATGATCTCGGCGATCCGATCCTTTTCGTCACGCGAGGTGACCGAAATCGACGCCAAATTCGACGCCTGCTCCACCGCGTCCAATTGCGAGAAATGCACAATGTAGACCGGCGACATGTCGGCTTGTACCAGCGCTTCTACTTGCTGCTGTACGGGGATCTCGGAGTAGTCAAAATACAGCGGGATCGGTCGGGACGCCGAGGACACCGTCACGGTCTCGCGCCCTGTGCGCTCCGTGATGGGTTTTTCAAACTGGCTCGTATCGCCCAGGGTTGCCGACATCAAGACAAATTGGGCCTGGGGCAGTTCCAGCAACGGGACCTGCCACGCCCAGCCACGCTGCGGGTCAGCATAGAAGTGAAATTCGTCCATCACCACGGGACCGACTTCGAGCCCAGAACCCTCACGCAGCGCATGGATTGCCAAAATTTCAGCGGTGCAACAGATAATGGGCGCATCCGGGTTGATCGCCGAGTCACCGGTCACCATGCCCACGTGTTCTGCGCCAAAAATATCAATCAGGTCAAAGAATTTCTCCGAGACGAGCGCCTTGATTGGAGCCGTGTAATAACTAGTCTTCCCCTGGGCTAAGCCATAGAAATGCGCGGCGAGCGCCACCATCGACTTGCCGGAACCGGTGGGGGTGGCCATGATGACGTTTTTCCCATCCACCAGTTCCGTCACGGCTTCGTCTTGGGCTGGGTACAGTTGGATGCCGCGCTGTGTCGTCCATTCGATAAACCGGTCGTAGAGGAGGACCGGTTCGAGCTCGTCACCGTGGTCAGGGTCAGGAATAAAATCAGTCAGTTGCACCCAATACATCCTAGTACGCCAAACCTCGTGGGCTGCCTACACCAACATTGCGATTCATAACGCGGTGCCGTCGTGAGCTCGCACCTCGGGTTTAGGCTGGGAGCATGGAAAATTTTGTGTGGGACCCAGCCCAATATGCGCATTTCGCCGGCCACCGTGCGCGGCCGTTCGTCGATTTGACCAACGCGGTGCAACTCGCTGCGCCGCGAAAGGTATTTGATCTTGGCTGTGGGCCCGGCAATATGACCGTGACCTTAGCCCAACGGTGGCCCGAGGCCGATATCACCGGCTATGACGCTTCGGCTGAGATGATCAACGACGCACAGCAGCTTATCGAGCAGCAGCAGGATGGGACCTATGACAATGTGTCCTTCGCGCAACAGGAGGCAGCGTCGTGGATGCCGCCTGCCGATACCGATGCGATCGTCTCCAATGCGATGTTTCAGTGGGTACCACAGCACATTGCGGTGATCAGCGGCTGGTTGAAGGCTCTGAAACCCGGTGCGTGGTTTGCCATGCAGGTTCCGGGCAATAGTATTGCGAGATCACACCAGTACATCGGTGAACTTGCGGCAGAAGAAAAGTTCTCGGTGGTCGCCGATACCGCCTACACCGGCGAAACGGTGCATTCGGTCGAGGAGTACACGCACATGCTGCTGGCACACGGCTTTCGTCCGAATGTGTGGGAAACGACGTACCACCAGGTGCTCTCAGGTGCTGATCCGGTGTTTGACTGGGTCAAAGGTGCTGCACTACGCCCGGTATTGCAAAAACTCACCGAACATGATGCAGCCAACGGGACGACACTGCACGATGCGTTCGTCAAGCGCTATAAAGCAGAAATGTCCGACGCCTACCCGCCCTATGTTGGCCCCGATGGCCAAGAAGTCACCGTCTACCCGTTCCGCCGAATCTTTGTTGTTGGCCATAAGGAATTGGATTACTTCATCTAAGGCAGCGTTACCAACCGCGCTGCCGCCACTCTTCCAGATGTGGTCGTTCGTTACCCAGCACGGTCGAGCCACCGTGCCCAGGTAGCACCACGGTGTCGTCGTCATAGACACCGAAAACACGGGTGGTCACGTCATCGAGCAGGGATGTAAATCGTTGCGGATCATTCCAGGTATTGCCCACACCACCTGGAAAGAGTGAATCTCCCGAAAAAATCACGGTCGGTTCGTCACCATTTGGCACGTACACCAATGCGACCGAGCCCGGGGTATGGCCGCGAAGCCCAATGACATCGAGCTCAATGCCTGGAAACTGTGCTTTGTCCCCGTGTTGCAAGTGCACTTTGGCTGTCACGCCGGTGGCTTCCTGAATCGCCTCGGCGTCAGGCGCGCCGGCAGACGTCGGTACCTTGGTCTGTTCGACAATGTCCGGCAGCGCACGAATGTGGTCCCAGTGCTCATGCGTGGTGATTAATGACACCAAATCAAGATCACACGGGGTGTCATCAGCAGCCGACTCGAGCAGTTCCATAATGGCATCAGGCTCATCGGCTGCATCGATGAGCACCTGCGAGCCCGTGGTCTTTGACGTAATCAGGTACACATTATTGTCCATCTCAGAAACCGAACGGGTTCGGATGGTGACCTGGGGCAGGTCATACAAAACCTTAATGGAGCCTACAGTTGGTGACGTTTTGGACATGACCGCTAATTTACACGCTCGATCGAATTGTTGCGAATGGCTCAATGCTCGTTGGGATGCTTGGCTTTCGGCGAAGACTGTGACCTGTAGTATTACCAAAATCCGTGCTACCACCAGAATTGCTCTAGTCTGGAAGCCTAGTTTTCTATTGTCTTGAATGACTCGAGGGATTGAGTACTTGACCACCACACATAATGTTGACGGCGCTGCCCAAGCCGATGCCATAGAAGGCGACCACGAACCCGATCGGATCGTGGTTCAAGGGGCGCGTGAGCACAACCTCAAAAACGTAAACCTCAACATTCCGCGTGACTCGTTTGTGGTGTTTACCGGTCTGTCAGGGTCGGGAAAGTCATCGCTGGCATTCGACACCATCTTTGCCGAGGGCCAGCGACGCTACATCGAGTCGCTCTCGTCCTATGCCCGCATGTTTTTGGGGCGGGTCGATAAACCATCGGTGGACTTTATTGAAGGTCTTTCTCCGGCGGTTTCGATCGACCAGAAATCCACCTCAAAAAACCCGCGTTCGACCGTGGGGACGATCACCGAAATCCACGACTATATGCGGCTGCTGTGGGCCCGGATTGGTGTGCCGCACTGTCCAGAATGTGGGGAACCGGCCTCCCAACAGACGCCACAACAAATCGTCGATCAGCTGCTCGAGCTCGAAGAGCGCACTCGGTTTCAGGTCTTGGCTCCCGTGGTGCGCGGTCGTAAAGGCGAGTTTGTTGACCTCTTTTCTAACTTGTCTGCACAGGGTTTTTCGCGAGCCATTGTCGACGGTGAACAGATCCAGTTATCGGATCCACCAAAACTAACCAAGCAGATCAAGCACAATATCGCTGTGGTCGTGGACCGGTTGGTCATTCGCGACGGGATTCGGCAGCGGCTGACCGACTCGATCGAGACCTCCTTGGAATTGGCCGAGGGTGTCGTCGTCGTTGATTTTGTAGATATTGACGCCGAAATTAGCCCCGAGGTACGCAATACCGGGGAATTGGCAGCGGTGGACGAGGAAGGTCGGGCCAAATACCGGTCCTTTTCGGAGGCGTTGTCCTGTCCAAACGGGCACATCCTGAATATCGACGAGATTGAACCGCGCTCATTTTCCTTCAACAATCCCTTTGGCGCATGCTCAACCTGTACCGGCATCGGTTCCCAGCTCCAGGTGGACGAAGAGCTGATTATCCCGGATCCAGACCTCACCCTGGCCGAGGGAGCGATTGCGCCGTGGGACATTGGTAAACGAACCCGTGAATACTGGCAACGCCTGATCTCTGGACTGGGCGATGAAGTTGGGTTCGATATGGACACCCCCTTCCAGGACCTGTCGAAGGCAGCGAAGAAGGCCTTACTGCACGGCAAAGATTTCAAGGTCAAGGTCTCCTACCGGAACCGTTGGGGTCGTGAGCGTCGCTACACCACTGGTTTTGAAGGGGTCATGGACTATGTGAAACGCAAACACGAGGAAGCTGAAACAGATCAGGCACGTGATCGTTTCCAGTCCTATATGCGTGAGGTCGCGTGCCCGGCGTGTGGGGGAGCGCGCCTGAACCCGACGTCGCTGTCGGTCTTGGTGGGCGGACGCTCCATCGCTGAGGTGTCCCAGATGCCGATGGAGGATTCCATCGAATTCATGCGCAACCTCGAGCTGTCAAAGCGTGACGCTAAGATCGCCGATCAGGTACTCGTCGAAATTAATGCGCGCCTTAAATTCCTCCTGGACGTTGGCCTGGACTACCTCAATCTCGAGCGCCCTGCCGGCACGCTGTCGGGTGGTGAAGCTCAACGTATTCGCCTGGCCACCCAGATCGGTTCTGGGCTGGTGGGCGTGCTGTATGTGTTAGACGAACCATCCATCGGGTTGCATCAGCGAGATAATCGCCGACTGATCGAAACCCTGCTGCGCCTGAGGGATCTGGGCAATACCTTGATCGTGGTCGAACACGACGAAGAAACCATTGCTGAAGCCGATTGGATCGTCGATATCGGACCGGCAGCCGGCGAAAAGGGTGGTCACATTATCCACTCGGGTTCGGTACAAGGACTCCTAGACAACACCGACTCGCTGACCGGCGACTATTTGTCCGGACGTAAGGCCATCGCCATCCCGCCGACACGGCGACCGGTCGATACCGACCGCCAGATTGAAGTTGTTGGGGCACGCGAACACAACCTCCAAAACGTCTCCGCGAAATTCCCGCTGGGCGTGTTTACCGCGATCACCGGGGTCTCGGGATCCGGTAAATCCACGCTGGTCAATGAGATCCTCTATAAGGTCCTGGCCAATGAGCTCAACAATGCTCGACACGTGCCCGGGCGACACCGACGGGTAAATGGCGTTGACCAGCTCGATAAAGTCGTCCACGTGGATCAGTCACCCATCGGGCGGACGCCACGTTCAAATGCGGCCACCTACACAGGCGTCTTTGACCACATGCGGAACTTGTTCGCCGACACTCCGGAAGCCAAAGTACGCGGCTATAAGCCAGGCCGCTTCTCCTTTAACGTCAAAGGTGGACGCTGTGAAGCCTGCTCGGGTGACGGCACGTTGAAGATTGAGATGAACTTTTTGCCCGATGTGTTCGTACCGTGTGAAGTGTGCCATGGTGCCCGGTATAACCGTGAAACCCTAGAGGTCGAGTATAAGGGCAAGAACATCTCCGAGGTACTCAACATGCCCATCGATGAGGCCGCTGAGTTCTTTGCCCCCTATCAGCGCATCGCCCGCCACCTGAACACGCTTGTGGATGTGGGGTTGGGGTATGTGCGACTCGGACAGCCGGCGACCACACTGTCGGGCGGTGAAGCACAACGCGTCAAGCTCGCCACCGAGTTACAGCGTCGTGCAACCGGGAAGTCGGTATATGTGCTCGATGAACCCACCACGGGGCTGCACTTCGAAGATATTCGCAAGCTGCTCGTCGTGCTCAATCGACTCGTGGAAAAGGGCAACACAGTGATCATCATTGAACACAATCTGGACGTCATTAAGTCTGCCGACTGGATTATCGATTTGGGTCCAGAAGGCGGTTCGGGAGGCGGACAGATCGTTGCGACGGGCACACCAGAAGATGTGGCTCAAGTGACCGAGAGTCATACCGGCAGATTCTTAGCGGATGTACTACACCCGTAACGTTGTAGAATCAATGAGTCCACGAGCAAGAACACTGCCTGAATCAGGCAGGGAGGGAACCAATGGCAATCGGTGAAACTGGGATCGTGCGTACCGGCGTACGGACATTGATTCGTCTCGGGGCACGCCCGGAAACATCTGGTTTTGACAACATTCCAGCATCCGGTGGCTTTATTGTCGCAAGCAACCATCTGTCGTTCTTGGACTCGGTGATCATCCAGGCCTTACTGCCACGCCAAGTCCGCTTCTTTGCAAAGGCCGACTATTGGACACAAAAAGGGCTCAAGGGCAAGGTCATGCGCGGTTTTTTTGACTCGGTCGGATCCATCCCGGTCGAGCGCGGCGACCACTCAGCATCCGTCACCGCGCTCAAGCAGCTCGTGGACTTTATCGAAGCCGGCGACGGGGTGGGTATCTATCCGGAGGGCACGCGCTCCAGAGATGGCCGCCTATATCGCGGACGCACCGGAGTGGGATGGTTGGCGCTCACCACCGGCATACCCGTCATTCCGGTGGGACTCATCGGCACTGATAAGCTGCAACCTCCCGGAAAACGGATCGTCCTGCCCCGCAAGTTTGAGATCAGGGTGGGTGAACCCGTACAGGTCGAAAAACTTGGGCCCAAGCACGGGATGAAACTACGGCGCCAAACCACCGATGACATTATGGAAAGAATCGCCGAGCTCACTGAACAAGAACGCGTCGACGAATACAACAAGAGGCCAGACGAAACGGCCTCCTAAACACCTAAGGAGACCAGAACCCTTTGGCTGATCCCGCCTCCTACCGGCCAAAATCCTCAGACATCCCCACCGATCCGGGCGTCTATCGATTCAAAGATCCCCACGGCCGGATCATCTACGTGGGCAAAGCCAACAACCTGCGCTCACGTCTGGGCTCGTATTTCGTCAATGCCAACACCCTGCCGCCCAAGACCCGCACAATGGTCCACACTGCCGCAGCCGTGGAGTGGACGACCGTGGCCTCCGAACAGGAGGCCATCCAGTTGGAATACACCTGGATCAAAGAATTTACGCCGCGGTTCAACATTATGTACCGCGACGATAAAACGTATCCGTACCTTGCGGTCACCATGAACGAAAAGTACCCGCGGGTCATGGTCATGCGCGGAGATAAACGCAAAGGCGTCAAGTATTTTGGCCCATTCCACCCCGCAAAAGCCATCCGTGAGACGGTCGACCGGATGCTGCGCGTTTTCCCGATCCGCAGTTGCTCCGCCGGCGTCTTCCGTCGTGCCCAACTGGCAGACCGTCCATGTTTGATGGGCTACATCGACAAATGTGCCGCCCCCTGCGTCAACCGGATCTCTGAGGAAGACCACTACGCACTCGCCGAAGACTTTGTATCCTTCATGAACGGGGACGTGCGTCCTTACCTGCGTGAACTTGAACAGCACATGAGCCAGGCGGTCAGCGACCTCCGCTATGAAGATGCCGCTCGCTACCGTGACGATATTGAAGCCTTGAAGAAGGTCTTCGAACGCAACGCCGTGGTGTTGCCAGAAAATACCGAAGCCGACATCTTTGCCTTTGCCGAAGACGAGCTCGAGGCTGCATTCCAAGTGTTCCACGTGCGCGACGGCCGCATTCGTGGTCAACGTGGCTGGGTCGTCGAAAAAGTCGAAGATACCACCAAGCCACAGCTGATCGAACAATTGCTGTTGCAGGTCTATGGCGACATGGACGACACCGAACGGATTCCACACGAAGTCCTCGTCCCGGTGCTGCCCGAGAACTCGGAACAAGTCGAGCAATGGATGACCAAACGCCGTGGCGCCAAGATCGATTTACGCGTGCCCCAACGTGGCACCAAACGACAGCTATTGGGCACCGTGGAAGAAAATGCCGACGGCGCACTGCGCTTACACAAATCCCGGCGCTCCGGGGATATCACCGCGCGGTCAGCGGCACTGCGTGAACTGCAAGAAGCCCTCGAATTCGATCAACCACTGTTGCGGATCGAGGCCTATGATATTTCGCATGTTCAAGGCACCAACGTGGTCGGGTCCATGGTGGTATTCGAAGATGGCCTGCCCAAAAAGCGCGACTACCGAAAATTCAATGTCACCGGTGACGCAGCACGAGACGACACCGCGGCCATGGATGACGTGCTAACCCGCCGATTCAAAAACTTTCTGAGAGACCAAGCCGATGCACCAGTCGTGTTATCGGGTGCATTAGAAACCGATGAGGCCGATGCGGTCGATGACCCCAAGAAATTTTCCTACCCGCCGTCACTGGTGGTTGTAGATGGGGGACTGGCACAGGTCAACGCGGCACAGCAAGCACTTCTAGACTTAGGCATTGATGACATCCCCGTCGTGGGATTAGCGAAACGGCTCGAAGAGTTGTGGATCCCGGGTGATGATTTCCCCATGGTGCTCCCACGCAGTTCCCAAGGGCTCTACTTGCTGCAGCGACTCCGCGATGAATCGCACCGCTTCGCGATCCAGGCGCACCGTTCGAAACGGTCCAAATCGATGATCCAATCGGCTCTCGATGAACTGCCGGGTCTAGGCGAAAAGCGACGTAAAGATTTGCTCAAACACTTTGGCTCACTGAAAAAAGTCCGGCAGGCATCCGTGGACGATCTTCAACAGATTTCGGGCATCGGGCCCAAACTCGCACAGACCATTTACGATACGCTGGCGGCCGAAGCTGGGGCGACAGAACAGGGTAAGCTACAGTCATGACCTCAGATCTGCAACCGGTCAAACCGGAGACCGCACAAGTCCTGATTATCACCGGCATGTCGGGGGCGGGACGGACAACAGCTGCACATTCGCTCGAAGACCTCGGGTGGTATGTCGTCGACAACCTGCCACCGCAACTGTTTTCCACGATGGCCCAGCTCATCGGCAAAAACCCAGAAACGGCACTGAAGTTGGCGCTCGTCGTCGATGTGCGTTCCAAAGAATTCTTTCAGTCGTTACAAGAGGCCATGGCCCAGTTGCGTACCGACGGAGCAGAACTGCGCGTGCTCTTCCTCGATGCTTCGGATGAAGCTCTCGTTCGCCGCTTCGAAACTCTGCGACGTCCACACCCGCTCCAAGGTGACGGCTCCATTCTGGATGGCATCGCAGCCGAACGCGACCTGATGGTTGAGCTGCGTGATGAAGCCGAGATGATGCTCGACACCTCGGATTTCAACGTCCACGACCTCTCAACAGCGACCACTGAGCTGTTCACCGAAGACGGCCCCATCGTCATCCGGTTGAATATTCTTTCCTTTGGGTTCAAATACGGGGTTCCGCAAGATTCGAATTTTATGGCGGATGTTCGTTTCATCCCAAACCCACACTGGGTGCCCGGGCTACGTCATCACACCGGCCAAGAGTCAGAAGTTTCCGACTACGTATTAGATCAGAAGGGTGTCTCGTCCTTTGTCGAGAGTTATGTTCGCATGATGGAGCCCGTCATCGAAGGCTATCGGTCAGAAAATAAGCACTATGCCACGCTGGCCTTTGGTTGTACCGGTGGAAAGCACCGCTCGGTGTCTATTACCGAAGAAATCGCCAAGCGTTTGGCCACGTTCACCGGAGTGAAAGTTAAAGTCACTCACCGAGATATGGGGCGAGAATGAGTATGCACTTCACCGGCCAGCTGCCATTAGCGCCGGCGAACCGCCCGGAACGTGCCACCATTGGGCATTATTCGCCGAACCTCAAAGTCACAGCGCTAGGCGGCGGCCACGGACTCTATGCCACACTGTCTGCGCTGCGGCTGATCGCCGGCGAAATTACCGCCGTGGTCACTGTCGCTGATGACGGCGGATCCTCCGGCGTGATCCGAGGAGAAATGGATGTCATCCCGCCCGGTGATCTCCGCATGGCCCTGGCTGCTCTGTGTGATGATACCGATTGGGGCCGCACCTGGCGTGACACTATGCAGCACCGATTCAAGACTTCCAACGGTGACGGCGAACCTGGCACCCTGGATAACCATACGCTGGGCAACTTACTGATTGTTGCCCTTTGGGAACTCCTGGGAGACCCCGTTGATGGGCTCACCTGGGCCGGCGCACTCCTGGGTGCCCGCGGTGTTGTGTTGCCGATGTCCACGACACCCATGACGATTTCTGGAACCGTCTTGGTCGGCGACGAGACCGGCAAACTCACCCGCAGAACGGTCACCGGACAGGCCGCGCTAGCCGACCAGGCAGCCCACGGTCGCGTCAGCCACATCGAATTATCTCCACCCGAGGCACCAGCCACGCCGCAAGTGCTAGAAGCCCTTGAACTCACCGACTGGGTCATCCTCGGCCCGGGCTCCTGGTACACGTCAGTCCTGCCACACCTGCTCTTGAAAGAACAACGTGCCGCACTGGCCCAAACCACCGCCAAACGGTGCCTTGTCATGAACCTGCAGCCCTCAACGACCGAAACACAAGGTATGACTGCCGCAGAGCATCTGTCGGTGCTGCACTACTACGCTCCCGAATTTCGGATCGATGTGATCATCGCAGATCCCACCGTGGTCACATCAGAGCATGAAGAAGAATTTTGTGAGGCCGCCGAGAAACTCGGGGCAACCGTGGTGTTTAATAAAGTAAAAGACGAACACCGCTCTACCGTCCATGATCCCTTGCGGCTTGCGGTGGCCTTCTCTGAGGCCTTCGATCACATCCCGTCCTAACCCAAGGAACATGTATTACTCGCGCAACGCGCGAAGAAAGAACAGTGAACACTCCATGGCACTTACCGCAACTGCGAAAGAAGAACTGGCACGCGTTTCGGTTACGCGACTGTCTGAACGCTTAGCAGAGGTTGTCGGTATCCTGCGCTTCGGCGGAGGACTCCAACTCCTCCCGGGTCGACTCATTATAGAAACCGAGCTCGACCACGAAGGTGCCGCACACAGACTACGCAATACCTTGCGCGATACATTTGGCACGGAATGCGACCTCATTACCCTGCAAGGTTCTGGCTCACGCCGCGGGTCGCGCTACGTGCTGCGCATCATGGAAGGTGGCGCCCAACTCGCACGAAAAACAGGCCTTATGGACCCACGTGGCCGTCCTGTGCGCGGCATGCCACCGGCCGTAGTCAATGGCAGTGTTGCCGATGCCGCGGCGTCTTGGCGAGGGGCATTTTTATCCCAGGGCATCCTAACCGAGCCTGGCCGCTCGGCTGCCCTCGAAGTTGTCGCTCCGGGCCCGGAGGCCGCACTGGCATTGGTCGGTGCCGCACGTCGCCTCGGTGTGACCGCAAAGGCCAGGGAAGTCCGTCAGGCCGACCGGGTCATTATTCGAGATGCCGATACCATCACGAAACTCCTCTCGGCTATGGGCGCAGAACAGACCGTGAAAACCTGGCAGCAACGTCACACCACCAAAGAAGTCCGCTCGTCGTCGAATCGTCTTGCGAACTTCGACGATGCAAATTTGCGGCGGTCAGCTCAGGCCGCGGTGGCTGCCAGTGCTCGAGTCAACAGAGCCTTGGAAATCCTGGCCGATGAGGTACCAGAGCACCTCGAGTACGCCGGTAAGCTACGTGTTGAACACCAGCACGCCTCTCTAGACAAACTCGGTCGGATGGCAGAACCGGCGATGACCAAGGACGCCATCGCCGGGCGAATCCGTCGCCTTTTAGCCATGGCCGACAAACGGGCGCAGGAATTAGATATCCCAAACACCCACGATGCAGTGCCTCACGAATTACGCGATAGCAACTAACGTCACACACTGTTTCCGAGGCGGTAAGCTCTCAAACCTTGACCACTACCCAGGGGGTAGAGCCTAAGATAGTGGTAGTGGTTCACAATCAGATGGAACCAATATTTTTGCTGATGATGAAGCTTCAGCATTTACACTCGGATCCCTATCCGAATCTATTAGGAGGAATACGTGGCTAAATATACGCTGCCAGAACTGCCCTACGATTATGGTGCACTCGAACCACATATTTCCGGTCGCATTATGGAGCTACACCACTCCAAGCACCACAATACGTATGTCAACGGCGCCAACACCGCACTTGAGCAGCTCGAAGCCGCTCGTGAAGCCGGTGACTTCTCCACCGTCAACCTGCTATCCAAGAACCTTCAGTTCAACCTGGGTGGCCACACCAACCACTCGATCTTCTGGAACAACCTGTCTCCAGACGGCGGCGACAAACCAACCGGTGAACTCGCAGCAGCCATTGATGAATACTTCGGCTCCTTCGATAACTTCCAGGCACAGTTCACTGCTGCCGCGCTAGGCATCCAGGGTTCCGGCTGGGCCATCCTGGCCTATGAACCAATCGGTGGCAACCTGGTCATCGAACAGTTCTACGACCAGCAAAACGGTGTGCCAGTAGCAACCATCCCACTGTTCATGCTGGACATGTGGGAGCACGCGTTCTACCTGGATTACCAGAACGTGAAACCAGATTATGTCAAAGCTATCTGGAACATCGTCAACTGGGCAGACGTCCAGAAACGATTCGAAGCAGCCCGCTCCGGCGCTTCCGGTCTTGTCACCCTGTAACAAGGCCATCTACCGCGTAAGACGGTAGAACAGTATTTCGCATCGAGGGATCTTTTGTCACACGACAAAAGATCCCTCGTGTTTTAAACTCAAAACTTCTGCGTAGATGGCTAAGATGTTAACGGCCGCGGCCGCGGTCGGACCATACACTCGAGACACAAAGAGAAAATTGATGACGGCCCAAACCCTTCGTGACCTTCTGCCATCTGCTTCCGGACGCACGGTTGTTGTTCGCTCTGATCTGAACGTTCCCCTTGATGACGGAAGGGTCACCGACGACGGACGCATTCGCGCTTCCTTACCGGTCATCAACGAGCTCGCCCAAGCAGGAGCAAAAGTCATTGTGCTGGCACACCTAGGGCGTCCTCAAGGCACAATGAACCCGGAATTCTCTTTGGCCCCTGTCGTTGAACGAATGCGTCAACTGACCGACCACCCCGTCATCCTCGCCGAGGATGTTGCCGGGCCAGCATCTCAACAGGCCGCTCAGCAGCTCGATTCCGGACACGTCCTGGTCATAGAAAATGTCCGCTTTGACGCGCGCGAAACGTCTCAGGACCACACCGAGCGTTCAGAACTTGCGCACGCCATCGCTTCACTCGCCGGTGATGAGGGCGCCTACGTGAACGACGCTTTCGGTGCGGTGCATCGCAAACATGCCTCCGTCTACGATATCGCCAGCTTCCTGCCGAGTTATCAGGGTCCACTGGTGGCCACTGAACTCAAAGTGCTGGACCAGCTCATCGTTGAACCGCAACGGCCCTACACCGTCGTACTGGGCGGTTCAAAGGTCTCCGACAAACTAGCCGTGATTGATAATCTGCTCGACCGTGCGGACACGCTACTCATTGGTGGCGGGATGGCCTATACGTTCTTGAAAGCTCAAGGACACAATGTAGCGTCATCCCTGCTCGAAGAAGACCAACTACCCGTCGTCAAAGAATATCTGCAACGTTCTGCAGCCGGGGCCGCGAACATCGTGGTGCCCATCGATACCTTTGTCGCTGATGCGTTTCATCAAGATGCTGACCATGCCGTGGTCAGCGTCGATGCTATGACCACCGGTCCCGGTGGCGCAGATGCGCTTGGCCTGGATATTGGCCCAGAAACCGCTAGGCTCTATGCACAGCAGATCGAGGCGTCCGCCACGGTCTTCTGGAATGGACCGATGGGTGTCTTTGAAATGGAAAACTTTGCCACCGGCACGAAGACGGTTGCCGAGGCACTGACAAGGGTCAATGGCTTATCTGTTGTCGGTGGTGGCGATTCTGCAGCTGCGGTACGGGCATTCGGTTTCTCCGATGAAGACTATGGCCATATCTCCACCGGTGGGGGAGCCTCGCTTGAATACCTCGAAGGCAAAGCCCTGCCGGGAATCGACGCCCTAACCAACTAATGCGATACCACTAAGTTATCGATTGAAGTACGACAGGAGTTTCATTGGCCTCAAAGACTGACGGTGTATATGACCGCACCCCACTGATTGCTGGCAATTGGAAGATGAACATGGATCATTTCCAGGCTGTGTCGCTGGTGCAAAAACTATCGTGGACCCTGGCCGATAATGATCATGATTTTGATAAGGTCCAGGTTGCAGTTTTTCCCCCGTTCACGGATCTGCGCAGTGTCCAAACGCTCATTATGGCGGACAAGCTTGAACTCACCTATGGTGGGCAGGATCTGTCACCACACGACACTGGAGCATTCACAGGCGATGTCTCGGGGGACTTCCTCAAGAAGTTGGGATGCGCCTATGTCCTCGTAGGCCACTCGGAGCGTCGTAGTGTCCACGCTGAAACAAACCAGATCGTCAACGCGAAATTGCAGGCTGCACTGCGCCATGGCCTGACACCGATTTTATGCGTTGGTGAGGGTCTTGAAACTCGCCAGGCGGGCCAACACGTAGAGTTTACGAAACAGCAGCTTCGTGAAGCGCTCGAAGGTATCAGTGCAGAACAGACTGCCCAGCTTGTCATTGCCTATGAGCCTGTCTGGGCGATTGGCACAGGAGAAGTCGCCGGGTCTGACGATGCACAAGAAATGAGCGCCGCGTTGCGGGACGAGATTGCAGAACGCTACGACACTGAAACCGCGAATAGCACTCGGGTGTTGTATGGTGGATCTGTCAAAGCAGACAATGTTGCTACGATCATGCGTGAACGCGATATTGATGGTGTCTTAGTCGGTGGGGCGAGCCTCGACGACGCAGAGTTTGCTAATATTGTCAGGTTCGAACACCACCTGTTAACAGACTAGTCGTAGAAGAATGGAACAAACCGTTGAATCTTGAACTTGTGCTCCAGATCATTTTGGTGATCGTGTCAGTTGCGATGGTCTTCGCTATCCTCCTGCATAAGGGCCGTGGCGGCGGTATGTCCGATATGTTTGGTGGTGGTGTTACAAGCGGCCTGAGCTCTTCGGGTGTCGCTGAACGCAACTTGAACAGGCTTACCGTGACCCTCGCGGTCATGTGGGGCGGCATCATTCTCGTACTAGGACTGATGTCGCGCTTCTCAGGGGACTTCTAGCCCCTCCTTAAACTTCATTTGGCCACGGAAGCCAACTCATCCGGTAGAGCATCCGCTCTACCGGATTTTTTCTGCCAAAACGGCAATGCAGCCCCGGCCCTAACAGGGAGTGTACGCAAAGTTTCGCGTCACAAAACAGCACGGAAATGGACGAAATACACGCGTCGAGGGCTTTTTGAGATGATTCACAGCCCATTAATAGGTCGATTTTTCAAGCGATGTTATAAGCCTGTGACCTGGAGTTTTGGTGTGGCGAACAATTCAGCCGCGCCAAAACGTGATACAGCACACGGGTGTTGAGCTGTATAACGGTTTGATAACGAATCGAGAACATGTATTGTGGCGAACTCAGGTCATTTTGCACCTGATGGCATGCGCCAAAAAATGAAAAGAAAATATGTCTCATAATATTTCACGCGATGCCGTGACCTGGACTAGATATCCCTATCGCAACTTTTGCGAAGGAAAGGACTGACTTAACGTGAAGCATGAACCACGCCACGCCGTAACAAAACCGTCACGCGGCAAGTTCGCTGCAAAATCTCTCGCCGCAGCCGCCGCAATCTCTCTACCGCTCTTCGGATTTGCTGCTCCTGCAAACGCTGCACCAGATTCAACCTGGGATCAGCTTGCTGAATGTGAATCTGGCGGTGATTGGAGCATCGATACCGGTAACGGCTACCAGGGTGGTCTCCAGTTCCATCCACAAACCTGGCAGGCACATGGTGGGTCTGGCAGTGCAGCTGATGCTAGCCGCGAGGAACAAATTGCGGTCGCTGAAAATGTACTTGATAGTCAGGGCTGGGGCGCTTGGCCATCCTGCTCACAGCAAATCGGCGCTTCCGGTTCTGCTGAGCCCCAAGAGCAGCCAATGGAACAGCAGCAGGCACCAGAGCAACAACAGGCTCCTGTTGAAGAGCAGCAGGTAGAACAGCCCGCTGAACAACCAGCTGAGCAGCCCGTTGAAAAGCAGCAGCCAGTCGAGCAGCCAACTCAGGCTGCACCGAAGGTAGCTGCCAGCGGTGAAACCTACACTGTTCAAAGCGGCGACACCCTCAACAAGATCGCGACTGAACAGGGCGTCGATGGTGGCTGGAGAGCTCTCTACGAGCTCAACACCGATCAGATCTCTGATCCAACACTGATCTTCCCTGGTCAGGAACTCGCACTCTAAAGTAGCAATTGCTTTAACGTAGTCGGTCGGGCCGCTGCATCTTCCTTTGATGCAGCGGCCCGACCGTTTAACGTTCGGAGCGTGTCAAATCAAATGAGACGTGTCATGCGTTTTCTAGTTGGCTAGTTTGGGTTCGTTTGGCGGGATCGTTGATGGTGGCTTTCTCAGGCAATTTTGGTGGGTTGGGTCGGCGGTTGAAACG
>JABXHI010000062.1 GCA_013393415.1 Micrococcaceae bacterium | reverse complement strand
GGGGAAGTTCCTTCGCATATTCGGGGTTGGTTTGCACTTCCATCGAAACGCGAGCTCCCCATGCCTGTCCTGTGCGACACGCCCGAACCAATCACCAATTTCCGGTCCCTATCCGCGCAATCTCTTACTTGAAGCCTGGATTGCAATTGGTCTCACGATAGGCACCTGGTTCAACTGGAAAATTGTGGCACCGCGTCTGCGGGTCTATTCGGAGATCACGTCCGATGCGATCACTATGCCGGCGTTCTTTGAACAACGTTTCCGGGATCGCACCCGTTTGCTGCGCTCCGTGTCAGCCGTCATTATTTTACTGTTCTTCATTTTCTATGTTGCCTCGATGATGGTCGCATCCGGGGCGTTCTTTGAATCCGCGTTCGGTTGGCCCTACATGACCGGCCTCCTCGTGGTCGCCGCTGTCACGCTGCTCTATACTGCCTTCGGTGGTTTCCTCGGTGTATCACTCACCGACGTTGCCCAGGGCTTGCTTATGTTGGCTGCTCTGGTTGCCGTACCGATTATCGCTACGGTCCAACTTGGGGGTCCTGGTGAAGTGGTCAGTCTTATCAGCGAATCTGATCTCCAAGAGGGCCTGAGCCACCTGTCCTTCACCGGCGGTGAATTCAGCATGACCTCCGCGCTCGTGATTATTTCCGGTCTCGCATGGGGCCTGGGCTATTTCGGCCAGCCACACATCCTGGCACGTCACTTCGCGATCCGTGACCCCCGAGAAATCAAGACGGCTCGTCGCATCGGCACCGGCTGGGTTGCCATCTCTATGACCGGCGCCGTGCTGACCGGTCTGATCGGGGTGGCCTGGTTCCAACGCGAAGGCCAACCACTCGAAAACTCCGAAACCGTGTTCCTTGCCCTGTCACAAATTCTGTTTCACCCGTTCATAGCCGGTTTGGTACTGGCTGCGGTCTTGGCAGCGATCATGTCGACAATGTCGTCCCAACTCATCGTGTCGTCCTCCGCTTTGGTTGAAGACGTCTACGGTCTGTTCAAACGGAACCCGAATGAACGCACTCAGCTCTGGTTGGGGCGCGGGTCCGTCGTCCTGGTCACCATCATCGCCGTCCTCATCGCCCGCGACCCGGAAGCAACCGTTTTAGATCTCGTTGGTTTCGCCTGGGCTGGCTTTGGCGCCGCATTCGGTCCGATGGTTCTACTGGCCCTCTACTGGCGACGCATTACTGCCATGGGCGCGCTTGCTGGGATGGTTGCCGGTGCCGCGGTGACCTATATTTGGGGCAGCGTTCCTGCGATCAAAGAAGCCCTCAACCTCTACGAAATCGTCCCCGGGGTTCTTGCTAACCTCGTGGTTGCCGTAGCGGTCTCATTGCTGACCAAGAAGCCTCAGCCAGAAATTGATGAGGAATTCACGCGTATGAAAGCAACAGTAGCCGGAAAATAGTTTCAGACAGATCTGACGTTGCAGCGGCGTACGATGGAACCATGGGTTTTTCTCGTCGACAAACGATATACGTGGCACTACAGCCTGACCAGGTATGGGATATCCTGACTGATCCTGGAGCGTGGCTGCAATTCGATGACCAGCTCCAGCAGTTCTCCCCGGTCCACATGACCGGGAATCGACTGCAGGTCGCAGACAGGGTCAAGGTCGTACCGAAAGCACTGGTTCGTGGTTTCGTGCACGCCGCAACCGCTCCGCCGGCAACCATCACGACCGTTGCTGCACGGCGAGAAATCGCTTGGCGCCAGACTCAGCCCGGGGGCTTTACCCAACAACGCTGGCAACTTCGTGCCACCGTTGATGGCGGTACCGAGCTGACCCGTCACACCGAAGTGGTTGGCCCTCTTGCCGCTCCCCTGGGCGCCGCCCTGGCTGCTCCCTTGGCGGGTGATGTGGGTGCCGTCGGTGCGCGCATGGTTCACATGGCTTCAACCGGACCGGACGTCGCCCAACCGCTCACGATTATCGCCGGCGGCTCGGGCTACCTCGGTCAACGATTAGCCACCCGCATGATCGCCGCTGGACAACGTGCAACCGTACTGACGCGCCAACCCACATCAGGGGCCACCTATCCTCAAGCTCGCTGGGGCCAAGACGATCTTGGACCACTACATGAACTCCTGATGGATCCCGCCGGCGTCAACATCGTCAACCTGGCTGGTAAACGTCTCGGGCCTCGCTTCACGCCAGAAGAACTGCGCCTCCAAAGAGCATCACGCATTGTGCCCACCGAGACTTTACGCGCCGCAGTAACTGCCGCTCAGGAAGAAGGCGCAGTGGTTCACCGGTGGATTCAAGGTAGTGCAGTGCCCCTGTGGGGCTCGGAATCCACGACAGAGTTCACCGAGGCTACCTCGCCGATGGCGGACACGGATGGCCCAGATGGTATGGGCCGTCTGGTAACTGAATGGGAGGCCGCTGCTCCAGATAATGCCGTGTTCGTACGTACTGGTATCGTGCTCGGTCAACAGACAGAAATCACCAAAGGATTGACAGCCATGGCGCGGTCCACAACCCGGCCTAGCGTTGATGGCTTCCTACCCTGGATTCACGAGGATGACTGGGTCGGTTTGGTCCAACATCTGTTAGCTATGCACAATGGGCCGACAAAAGTGGTGGCAGTGGCTCCACAACAGACGCGACTGTCCGAAGTCATTCACGCGCTCGTCCCCGGACAAGGACCGCGCAGCATCCCGGTGCCCGCCGCCCTGCTGCGTACCGGTATGAACAGCATTGGTATGGAACCTGGACTCCTGATGGGGAGCACCCGGGCTCGCTCAATTGTGATTGATACGATGGGATACGAATTCTTATTCCCCACGATCTCTTCTGCCGGCGAAGCGGTCAGTGTCTGAGAAGATCGTAGCTCAGGTAAACCACACCGCCGCGAAAGCTGCGCATCTGCCGCAGTTCAAGGTTCAAGCGCTGCTTCGGCCAGAAAGCTAAACCGAAGCCTACAGTGACAGGACACACTAAGACCATGATCTGGTCGATAAGATCGTGACGAAATGCTTCGGCGGCAAGCGTGGACCCATCGACCGTAAGATCATGTTCCCGAGTATCTTTTAATGCTGTCACTTCCGCGGGATCGAATTCGCGGACGAGTTCAGTGCGAGCTGTGTGCGTCGATTCCAATTGTCGAGAATAGACGATCTTGTCGGTAGCGCACCACGTTTCAGCAAACCGAGCGGATTCAGGTGACTGTGCTGCCACCTCAGGATCAGTTTCCCAAACAGCCATCATCTCGTACATGCGTCGACCATAAAGAAATGTGCCAACGTTGGACATCTCGTCATTAATGACGGTCAGAGCATCTTCGGTTGGTTGTTCCCAATCAAAATTGCCGTTGGCATCGGCCACATACCCGTCGAGCGAGATGATCATAGAATACAGTAATTTTCCCACTAACATCCCCGATTCGTAGAACGGTAGATTCAATCTATCAAATTCAGACGATACCGATCAGCCCGATTAGCGATAGGCGCGATGATACTGGGCCGGGGTTGGGGGATTCTTATGCCGTAGCGTTTGCGCGGCATGAATTGGGAAGTCGGGATTGCGTAATGATTCTCGTCCGAGTAATACGGCATCGGCTTGTTCGGTTACCAGAATGTGTTCGGCTTGGAATGGTTCAGTGATGAGTCCGACTGCAGCCGTGGGAACGCCGGTGCGACGGCGAATCGTTTCGGCAAAACGAACCTGATAACCCGGGCCGGTTGGGATCTCAGCAGGCATATTCGAACCGCTGGACACATCGATCATATCCACACCATGATCTCGCAACCACTCCACAACCTGCACCGTATCGTCGATCGTTAGGCCGCCTTCCACCCAGTCGACAGCTGAAAGACGGACCAACAGTGGCACGCCCTGGTCGATTTCGGCCCGTATGGCGTCGACTACGTCCAGAAGGAGACGAGCACGATTCGCTAAGGAGCCACCATAGGCATCGCTTCGTTCATTGCTCAGCGGTGACAGGAATTCGTGGAGTAAGTAGCCATGGGCTCCGTGGATCTCGAGGACATCGAAACCCGCTTCGATGGCGCGTCGCGCAGATGCCACAAATGCCGCAACGATGTGATCAATACCAGTTCGATCCAGCGCCTGTGGCGTCGCGAGTCCGGGAAATTCCACGGCGGAAGGTGCCACGGTGTCCCACCCGCCATCGGCCAGCGGCACACTGCCAGAGTGTTCATAGTCAAAAGGACGATACGTGCTGGCTTTTCGTCCCGCGTGGGCAAGCTGTATACCAGCGACAGCACCCTGGGAGTGCATGAACCGCACAATGGGTGCCAGGGCATCGCGCTGTTCATCATTCCACAGGCCCAAGTCCTGCGCTGAGATGCGGCCCTGAGGGGTCACCGCGGTGGCCTCCACGATGATCGCACCTGCTCCCCCACGGGCAAGTCCGCCCAGGTGCACCATATGCCAATCTGTTGCCACGCCATCATTGTTCTCAGCGCTATATTGACACATCGGAGGAACCCACGCTCTATTCCGTGCGGTAACACCACGAAGAGTAATGGGTTCAAAGAGCAAGCGAGACAAGCTGGGGATCCTCACGTTATCTAAAGTCAGGTCAGGGAAACATTTTCTATACCAGTCCGGATGTTATCAGGTCTGATAAGCATTCATTCATTAGGCGAAGACCACGAGCAGGTAGAGCATGAAGATCATAAGATGCGCTGCACCATGCAGCGGGGTGACGAATTTTCCGAGCATCGAAGCCATTGAGGTGAGCAGTGTGACGGCTAATAACATGAGGTTTCCAGGAGTTTCTGCCAGCACGACGGGCTGACCAGTGAACAGGCCAATCGTCAAAACAGTGGGAATAGTGAGTCCTACCGTCGAGACCAACGCCCCGTGACACAGGTTGCTCATGCGCTGTATTTCACCCGAGGCTGCCGCGCGGATTACAGTGATCGTTTCGGGCAAGAACACAATTGCCGCAATGAGTAGGCCAGACAGTGACGTCGGTGCCCCGAGCCTGCCAAGACCCTCATCTAATAACGCCGCCATGTCGTGTGACAGCAACACGATCGGGATGACTGTCAGTACCAGCACGATGGCTCGGGCCAGTATTTCGCTTCGATGTTCTGCCAGCACCTGGGTGATGCTGGTGAGCGACTGCTGAGTGTCTGGAGTCACGGTCCGGGTTGAAGGGTGGCCACTGGTTACTTCTTGAAAGTCTCCGCGCTGTGCGCCCATTTGACGGTAAAGAAAGAACCCGTACATCACGAGGGTGCATGCCGCGACCAATAGGGCCTGTGTTGAACTGTATACCCGTTCATCACCAATGACATGAGGTAGGCCGAACGCGACGCATAACATGACCACTAAGACGGCTAGGTATGAGGAAGCACCCGTTCGATTCAGTTGTAGACGCACGTGCCTGGTACCGCCAATGATGAGTGCAACTCCAACGACGAGATTCAGAATGATCATCGCAACGGCCATGACCGAATCTCGAGCGATCGTCTGGTGGTCTCCTGGCCCCAGCATCACTGCCGAAATGAGGACCACTTCGATGACGACAATCGAAAGGGTCAACACCAATGTGCCGTAGGGATCACCCAACCGGTGAGCTAATCGTTCTGCTTGGGTCACGACACCAAACGCACACACTACGATGACAGCGATGATTGCAGCCAAGATGCCGAACAGCATCGGTGCGGCCAACGGGTCCGGCAAGATGGCGCTGGTGCTCTGCAGCGCGATCCATCCGACCCAGCCAAGCAGCAGGTGTCCCGCCACTCTGGGCGTCAGAACATTTCGGATCAATGGCATGGGAGTTGGCCTCTTCTGTGGGCCGTCCCAGCTCTGATTGATCACGTCCAGGTCGTCCTGAACGCTCTGTGGCTATCTATCGTAACGCCTGAACACATGGCGTCAGGCGCTCGATGCTAGGCATCAATGATATAACTTCGGATCTCTTTGATCTTCGCATTTTTGCCGTGCCCAGCAAATACGATGACGTGGTTAAAATGCGATTGCGACCCATCCGGATGCCTGATTGTCCCATCTGCTCCACAGTCCGTTCCGTGTGTGATGATCGTATGGAGCTTTAATTCATTGACCGGTTCTTCTGCACCCAGCCACTGGCGAACGTCTGCTGCCGTAGACAACGTGCGAGATCCGACGAGTTGCCACTGGATATCGTCTTGAAGTGTGGCGATGACCGCGTCGGCGGCTCGGCTGTAGAGCGCGATGAGAAAGTCTCGGATGACAATTTTTCGTGGCGCATTGCCGCAATTCTCCGGGATATCGACAACGGACAATTGTTCAGCATCGGCAGTCATACGCAGTTTATCCTTGTTGAAGTACGCGCGGTGGCTTACTCGCTGTTTCGACCAGTGAGTTTGTCTCTCAAACGGTCGACCATCCCGAGACCTGGCCCAACAGTTTTATGGAAGAGTTCTGACTGCGGAATATTCGGATGTGGGCGTATGGGCGCTACACGCTTAGCTTGCTCAACTTTTTCGCCTATCGCTCGACGTTGTTCAGCCGGGATGTGTTCTCGAAGTTTCGGGAATTGTTCATCTTCTTCATCACTAATGTGGTGCCGCAGCTGAGATTCTAGTTCATGCACGAGTTCCATGAACGATTGATCCTCTGCATTGACGTCTTCGAGACGTTTCATGACATCGACTAGCTCGGCATGCTCTTCTTTATCGTGCTCGACTTCTTCACTGCCATTTGGTACATGTGTTTCCATTGCCGGATAAACAAACATTTCTTCAGCAACGGAATGACGCATCACTTCAGCGATCACAGCATCTGCAGTCTCACGACGTGTTTGTGTATTCGTTGCCTGCTTGATGACATCTAATAAGTCGAGCATGGCCTGATGGTCGGCGGTGAGAATGTCGATGACATCATGTTCTGTTGAAGCGGAAGTATCGGAAGGCATGGCAAACCTTTCGTCGAGAACTTGCCACCTCCGGCCTCGAGTGACACCGAAGGTAACTCACTGCTTTCATAACGCTACTGTGTGTTCTCTGACACGTCCAGGGGCCCGCTAAATGAAAAGAGTGAACGGGGCGTATCGCTTAGTAGACCGCGACGGTTTCCTGCTGTTGCTCAAGGTGCACCGGACCAGCATGTGGGCCCGTCTGTTCTAAGCCGCAGGCTGTCATTGCCCAGAGTGAAATGCCTGCCGCTGCTGCGAGTTTCATGAGTCGTTTCTGCATGGTTGTCCTTCTCATATATGATGCTGACGCCAAGCATACAACTGATCAATCGCTTCGGCGAGACCTAGTGCGCCGCCCCTTCAGCGAGTAAGAGCTTCAAGAGTACGCTAGTGATGCGCTAGGAACCGTGTTACTTGTATAAGGCTGTGGACTCAAGCAACTAGCCGATGGAAGAGATTTTCCAAATCCTGGAGAAATACTATCCAGATCCCTGCAAATACTGTGGAGCTAAGGGGATTCGAACCCCTGACCTCTTCCGTGCCACGGAAGCGCGCTACCAACTGCGCCATAGCCCCTTATTAAATTTGGTTATCCGTTCGGACAACATCCACCAGTATACATAGCTTTTCGTTGAAAACAAATTTGAGATGTCGCGAATACGCAGTGATGTTAAACACTGGTTTGCGTCAGGGTAAAAGTCCGGAATTCGCCTGTATTTGATTGCAATACGTGTGCCCGACAATTCTCCAAACGAGGTACGCTCGCGTACTCGTCGTCCTTGTGTCCGGTGAGCAGGTGCGCTGCAGCTCGCAGCGTGTTTCCATGTGAAATCACGAGTAAAACATTGGCCTTGTCCAGTGCTTGCAGCACGGCGCTGGCGGTCCGAGTACCGGACTGACGCGGGGTCTCTCCCCCAACCGGACCGGAATCGAGTTCGGGGAGACGAAAGGCTGCGTGTTCTTCTGGCCACCGCTCTGCAATTTCGGTAAACAACAGACCTTCCCACTGCCCACCGTTGGTTTCTTTGACACCATCAACGGTGCCTAAATCCAGCTGCCGGGCGCCGAGCATGATGCGTCCGGTTTCGTTGGCGCGAGCCAATGGTGACACAATGGCTGCATCGAATTCAGTGTGACGCCAGCGTAGTGCAGCTTTCTTCGCCTGACGCCGGCCAGCGTCATTGAGCAATATATCTGTTTGGCCTTGATACCGGCCCTGGGCATTCCAAGCCGTTTCGCCATGACGCAGAAGGACGATCGTTTTCATCGTGTGCGGGTCACCTATCCGATTGAAACACTGCCATTAGTCAGCTTGCGACAAGTCAATTTGCGGTGCATCCGCCCACAGTCGTTCCAGCGCGTAGTTCTCACGTTCTTCTTCGTGTTGCACGTGAATGACGAAATGCCCGTAATCTAACAGGATCCAGCGTGCTTCGGTTTGGCCTTCGCGACGGGTGGGTTTCAACTCCAGTTGTTCGCGCAATTCGTCTTCAATCTCGTCGACGATCGATTTGACCTGACGCTCGGTCTCGGCCGAGGCAAAGAAAAAGGCATCGGTGATGCCGAGACGCTCGGCAACATCTACCGCCGAGATATTTTCGGCCTGACGATTTGAAGCTGCTTTTGCAGCGATGTTCAAGGCGTCGAGTGTGGGTTCAGGTACGGCCACGAAACTCCTCTATGTTCAACGAGTAAACAGAATAATAGCTACTATCAACGCAATGATGCCGATAGCAAAGACAATGGCGGATATGGTCAGTATTCGGCGTTCTGGTGCCTCAGACTCTTTCGGATCAAGAGTATCAAGACCGTGAGCAGAGCTTGCATCGAGTGGTTGATCTGGGCCCGTTGTCGGGAGGTTATCAGTCTCAGTTGCGGGTTCAAAATGCGTTGAAAAGTCTGGTTTCGACTCCGGCTCAAAGACGGTTTCGACTGCCTCGTCTTCCTCAGCGACTTCAAAAGGACCGGTAATCATGGGGCGACTGCCGGCACGTTTGGCTCGACGTAACAGTTCCGAATCGGTCGCGTCATGAGTCGCCGTGTCTTCGTCAGGATCATCGGATTCGTCGTCCGATACATCCGAATGCTCTGGGACTCCTTGAGTCACATCAGCGTCAGCAACTGCGTCGCGTGGCGCATCGTCGAGTTCTGGTTCATCATCGGATGATTCGACAACTGAGACCGCTGCGGTTTCCAGTTCTTGCAGTTCCTGCGACTTTTCTGCGAGCTCTTTCTGGCGACGAAGGAGCAGTGGGTCGATCACGTTCGGGTTTTCCTGACCCAACCGAACAATTTCTTGGGTCAGTTCTTCGGTCTCCGCACGCAATGCTTCCCGACGAATCTCTATGGTGTCGAGACCACTCATATCCGTGATCTCAACTGCCGAGGCACCATACTGTTCCGATGTGGAGACGACGATGTCGTCCTCTTCGGACCCCACGGGTGTTTCCGTCACAGCAGGAATCGGAGGCGGTGGTGCTTGCGGTGAGGTCGCACGTCGAACGACTTTGGGTTCTGCGGACTCTTCTAAGTTGGCTTGTTGCTGCTCTAACGCTGCTATTTCCGCGCGCCGTTCGGCATCTGCACGTGCTGCTTGTTCCCGAGCTTCGCGTCGCGACAGTGGCTTTGATTCGTTCTCTTCTTCACTGCGCTTCGTGATGATCGGCAACATGCCGGTGGACGTGACTTGGGAATCCGCTCGGCGACGACGTGGTGCAGGGACATCAGCAGACGGTTCATCAACATCCGCTGGCGCATCTACTGGGGAGGCAGCAGCACGACGTCCCTGGGCATTGGCCAATTCCGCATCGTCCTGCGTCCCCATTTCTTCAGGCACAGATGACGTCTCGTCGACAGGGGTCGTATCGCTGGTTGTCCCAGTGACGCGGCTTGCCGGTACCGGCGTCACTTTGGCCACAGTCTCCGTGGCTTCGCGTTCGGCCTCTGCAGCGCGCTGTTCACGTTGTTCAACTTCTTCAGCCCAGCGCTGGGCTTCTTCATCACGCAGTTTCGAGCGTTCTTCGCGTTCGCGTTGGAGCCGCAGGTCTCGGCGGGAAGGATAAGAGTTACTCATCGTCTTCCTCCGGTCTATTGTTCAGGGAGGCCGGAACATAGGGTGCAATATTATGGCGGGTTTTGTCACCGTTGTCGTCAACGTATAACCCATATTTCCCAATATATTGCACCACGCCGTCTGGCACGAGGTACCACACGGGTTTTCCGGCGGCCACTCGGTCACGACAGTCGGTTGACGAGATAGCCATCGCAGGAATTTGCATCAGCGAGACTTCATCTGCCAGCCCGAAGTCGGTGAGTTCGTGGCCTGGTCGGGAGACACCTACGAAGTGTGCTTTGCCCCAGAGTTGTTCCACATTTTTCCAGGTCATGATTTGTTCCATCGCATCTGCTCCGGTGATGAAAAATAAATCAGCATCGGGGCGCAGCTTTTGGATATCGTCCAGCGTATCGGCCGTATATGTTTGGCCAGGGCGGTCGATATCAACCCGCGAAACAGAAAACCGTGGATTCGAGGCTGTCGCGACAACGGTCATCAAATACCGGTGTTCGGCTGGTGAGACATCCTTGTCGGATTTCTGCCAGGGCTGACCGGTGGGAACAAAGACTACTTCGTCGAGATCAAACTCTGCAGCTACTTCACTGGCAGCAACGAGGTGGCCGTGGTGTATGGGATCGAACGTTCCACCCATAATACCTAGGCGAGCTCGACGGGCCGGTGGGGTGTTGGGAGTTTGATTCACAGGCGTGTTAGCTATTACCGGAGGTTGAGCCCTGGTTTGGCTTTGCAACGTCACTCGTTGATGGCGTATCGGGGCGCAATGCAACCGAACGCAGTGACATGATGGCGAGCAGCAGGAACATCAAAGCGGCAAAGAGCACCACGCCATAGACGATTGGTGGCACCAGTAGTTGGTTGACGGCAGCTTCTTCTGCTGCTGCTTGGAACATTTCCATTGGTTGTACTCCTGAATGAACGGGGGTTGCTAGTAGATGAGCTTACCGAATTTTTACTCTGCGAGGGTGACAGTGTCAGTGGCTAGTGTCGAATTTGACCGTCGCCTCGCAGGATCCACTTCGTGGAGGTGAGCTCCTCGAGCCCCATCGGTCCACGCGCGTGGAGTTTTTGAGTTGAAATGCCGATTTCTGCGCCGAGTCCAAATTGACCACCGTCGGTAAAGCGGGATGACGCGTTGACCATCACCACGGCAGCATCGATTTCTGCGATGTAGCGTTCCGCGTTCGTGAGATTTTCGGTGAGGATGACTTCTGTGTGACCCGTTGAGTAGGTCTCGACGTGTTCGATGGCTTCGGCGATGTCGTCAACAATTTTGACGGACATTTCCATGTCCAAATATTCGGTCGACCAGTCTTCTTCGGTTGCAGCCACCGCATCGGCCACCCAGGTGGCCGCTGTTGGGTCCACGTGGAGTAATACACCGGATGATTGCAGTGTGTTGAGCACGTTGACGCCGGTTTCCTTGGCATCTTTGTGAATCAACACGGTTTCTGCCGCATTGCACACCGAGGGACGGTGCGTCTTGGAGTTGAAGACAACATCCACGGCTTTTTGTGGATCAGCTGAGGCGTCAACGAATACGTGGCCGACGCCTGCACCGGTTTCAATGACGGGCACAGCAGCTTGCTCTACGACTGCACGAATCAGCCCGGGGCCGCCACGCGGTATGAGCACGTCGACTCCCCCACGGTAGGTCATCAGCACATTGGCCCCGTCACGTCCGAACTCATCAATGCTTTGGATCAGATCCGCTGGCAAGCCATTGGATTCTAGGGCTTCGCGGAGGACTGAGATGGTCACACCGTTGGTAGTTTCTGCGGCGGAGCCACCACGCAATATGACCGCGTTGCCGGACTTGATGCCGATGCCAGCAATGTCGACGGTGACGTTCGGGCGGGCCTCATAAATGGCGCCCACCACGCCTAGTGGGACGCGTACCTGTTGCATCCGGATCCCGTTGGGCAGGTTGTTTCCGCGCAGCACATTGCCGATGGGGTCCGGGAGGCTGGCAAGCTCACCCAGCGCTGAAACAAGCCCGTCGATACGCTCGTCGGTCAGTTGTAGACGGTCCAAGAGGGCATCAGCGGTGTTGTTTTCCTGTCCACGCTGTAGGTCTTTGGCATTGGCCTCGAGAATAGCGGCCCGATTGGCATCGATGGCTTCTGCCATGACCGCCAGTGCGGCATCTTTCTCGGCACGAGATGCCCTGCCCAGTGTCTTCTGCGCGGTGCGTGCAGCCTTGGTGATCGTTGCGATCTGCTGTGTCACGGAATCAAGTTGAACAGTCATGGCGTCATTCTAGTCGTAATGGTCTCGGGAAAGTGATGTCTGCTTCACAATGACCGCATCGTCGGTGTGGATCACAACGCGATCATATTCTGGTCCGAGTTCGTTTCGCAGTTGGCGAGTGGACTTCCCCACCATTGTCGGTAGCTCGTTGGCGGAATAGTTGGTCAGCCCGCGTGCCACAACGATTCCTTCGGAGTTCACAACTTCTACCACGTCACCGGATTCGAATGTCCCTGCGACACCGATTAGTCCGGCGGGTAACAGTGAGCGGTGACGCACCGTAATGGCTTCCACAGCACCATCGTCGATCATGATGCGACCCCGCGAGACGGCCATGTGTTCCAACCAGGCATTGCGGGCGGACTTTCGTTCACCCCGCGAGTCGAACCATGTGCCGACGTCTTCTCCATCAATCGCAGCCTGGGCGTTGTCTGCCGAGGTCAGAAACGTAGGGATGCCAGCATCAGTGGCGATCGACGCCGCCTGGAGTTTGGTGACCATTCCCCCGGTACCCACGGCGGACCCAGAGTCCCCGACGGAAACATGGTCCAGGTTGGCTTCTGCCGAGACGTTGGCAATGCGGCGCGCGCCTGATCGTGTTGGTGGGCCGTCATAGAGCGCATCAACGTCTGAGAGCAAGAGCAACGCGTCGGCTTTGACGACGGACGCGGCCAGTGCCGCCAACCGGTCATTATCGCCGAACCGAATTTCATGGGTCGCCACCGCATCGTTTTCGTTGACGACAGGGATGACGCCGAGGTTGAGTAGTCGGTTCAGGGATCGAAAGGCATTGTTGTACTGCGTACGACGCATCAGGTCCTCTGCTGTGAGCAGGACCTGGGCGACACTAATGGAGTGTTTCCAGAAGGATTCTGAGTACTGTGCCATCAGACGGCTTTGGCCCACGGCTGCAGCCGCCTGTTGGGTGGCCAGATCTTTGGGACGTTTCGCGAGACCCAAGGGTTTGAATCCGGCTGCAATCGCGCCCGAGGAGACTAACACCACCTGCGCACCGCTGTGGTACAGCTGCCCCACGACGCGTGTCAGTGCATCGATCGCGGGGATTGAGACCCCGCCTTGTCCATCGGTGAGCGACGAGGAGCCGACTTTGACCACGATGCGACGAGCATCACGAAGGGTACTGCGATCCGTGACTGGATTGGGCGTAGACAGGTTGGGCGTGGACACTGCAGTTCTTTCTAGTCGTGCTCGGATTCGTCATTGGTCCACATCCCGGAAGACCGTTCGCGTTCCATTTGAGCTTGCGTTGTAGCACGAGCTGCTTTCCGCTCGGCATATTCTTGGCGTTTTTCTTCGCGGGTTGGACGGTGGCGCTCTGCTACCCGCGCATCGCCGCCGCGTGGTCCAGATAAGTGTTCTGCACCGGTGGTCATGGTTGGTTCCCAATCGAATACCACACCGGATTCGTCATCTCCTACGACGACGGCGTCACCGGGAAGTGCGCCTGCATTGAAGAGCGCTTTTTCGATTCCGAGTCGTTCTAACCGGTCGGCCAGGTATCCAACGGCTTCGTCATTGTCGAAATTGGTTTGGGCAACCCAGCGTTCTGGTTTGTCGCCACGGATCCGAAACATGGGTTTCATGCTGCGTTCTTCTTTATTGATGGTGAATTCGCGTGGGCGTGCCGTGCGTCGACGGTGCTGCGGCACAATGGTAATGGTCTCAGGTGTGTGTTCGTCACGCTCTGCGGCTTCGGCTTGTTCAAGGCGAGCTTGGGCGACGAGATTTGCCATCGCGTACTTCAATTGGTCCAGCCCTTTACGGCTCACCGCCGAAATTTCGAAGACACGCAGCCCACGGGATTCCAGTTCGGCACGAGTCATATCGGCCATCGCTTGACCGTCCGGGAGATCCGTTTTGTTGATCACCACGAGTTGCGGGCGCTCGTCTAGGGGAATGAGTTGTTCGCCGCCATCAGTGAGGATGGGTTCTACAGCGTAGGCCGCGAGCTCTTTTTCTAACACGTCGAAATCGGTGATCGGGTCACGATCAGATTCCAGTGTTCCGGCGTCGAGAACGTGGACGAGTGCGTGGGTGCGTTCGACGTGGCGCAGAAATTCTAGCCCCAAGCCTTTGCCTTCGGATGCGCCAGGAATGAGCCCTGGAACGTCGGCCACGGTGAAACGTGTTCCCCCGGCATCCACGACGCCGAGATTTGGTACCAGTGTGGTGAACGGGTAGTCAGCAATTTTCGGTCGTGCCGCGGAAATGGCGGCAATCAGCGATGATTTGCCGGCTGACGGGAAACCGACCAGGGCAATGTCGGCGACGGTTTTGAGCTCCAGCACAACGCTGCGTTCTTCACCGGGGATCCCCAGCAAGGCAAAACCGGGGGCTTTACGTTTCGGGGACGCTAGCGAGGCGTTGCCCGCTCCGCCGGTGCCGCCGTGAGCGAGGGTGATTTCCTCATACGGGGTCACCAGGTCGTGGAGGATGTTGCCGTCGGGGTCTTTGATGACGGTGCCAACGGGAACAGGTAGGTACAGTATTTCACCATTTTTGCCGTGTCGTAGATCGCCCTTGCCGGGTTCACCGTTGGTCGCTTTTCGGTGGGGCTGGTGGTGGTAGTCCAGCAGGGTGGTGACCTGTGGGTCAGCTACGATGACGACGTCACCGCCGTGGCCACCATTGCCGCCATCTGGTCCGCCGAGTGGTTTGAATTTTTCGCGCAGCACGGAGGTCTCCCCGTGCCCACCGTTGCCCGCGGTGGCATGCACGGTCACATGATCTATGAATTGTGACATGAGGGTCCTCCAGGGTTTTATTGTGAAAACTCAAAGCGGGGACGGACCAGGGGTGGTCCGCCCCCGCTGGAGCGTGAGAAAAAACGAAAGCTACTGGGCTGCAGCTGGGACGATGTCCACAACTTTACGGCCGCGACGGCTGCCGAATTCGACTGCACCGGCTTCTAGCGCGAAGAGGGTGTGGTCCTTGCCGAGACCAACGTTGCGGCCCGGGTGGTATTTGGTTCCACGCTGGCGAATCAAGATTTCACCGGCGGAAACAGACTGACCGCCGAAACGCTTTACCCCAAGGAACTTGGGGTTGGAGTCACGACCGTTACGTGTGGAGCTAGCACCTTTTTTTGTTGCCATGAGTTAAATCCTTTGCGGGTTCTTCCGGGTCAAGCTTACTTGATGTCGGTGATCTTCACGCGGGTCTGGTCCTGACGGTGACCCTGGCGTTTCTTGTAACCGGTCTTGTTCTTGTATTTCTGGATGACAATTTTCTTGCCGCGCATGTGCTCGAGCACTTCGGCAGCAACCTTGACCTTATCCAGATCTTTTTTATCTGAGGTAACCTTGTCGCCATCAACCAGCATCAGGGCAGGTAGTTCAATAGAGCTACCTACTTCATCGGGTTGGCGATCTAGGACTACCAAGTCTCCTTCAGAGACTTTTTCCTGGCGTCCGCCAGCGCGTACAATCGCGTATGCCATTTGGACTCACTTCTCTCGACGTTAATCAAAAATCTTATCAGCTGTTTAAACACCTGAGGGTCTTGGCTCACGAGACAAGTCGCCGATTTTGGACACCAACTGCCAGGTTTCACAGCACCAAACAGGTAGTCTATCGCTTTTCGTCTCGTGATCCAAATTCTGTATCAGCGTGGCGTGCCCGGTGAGGAGATCTCATCGGCTGCGACACCGACCCCCAAAATGGCCGACGTTTTCACAGGTTTATCCTGCTGTTTCGTCTGATCGGTGACACTGGCAGCAAAGCTCTTGCCCTGCTGTTCGGGTTGGTCAGAGGCCTGCTGAATTTGTGTTGCCCCGGTTGGCGAAGACGCTGCACGACGACGCCGTTTGGGTGCTGGTTCTTTGGTGTGCTGCTGGGCAGCATCCGAAGTTTGAGATTGCCCCGCAGGCTGTGGTGATTCAACCTTAGGCTGCTGTGCAGGTTTCGAGTCGTGTTGCTGGTTCGAAGTCTGCTGTTCGCTGTTGGACTGTGACGCTTCACCACGGCGATTATTGCGACGGCGATCTCCGCGGCGTCGACGAGAGGATCCAGAGTGCTGATGCTCATCATCCTGGTCGTCCTGCTGATCTTGGTCTTTTCCGTTGTTGGCTGCAGCAATCGATGCCATTGCGTTGCGTGTCTGCTCGGCTTTGCCGTCGTCATGACCATTGTATTGCTGGTCTTGTTCTGCGGGCTGGGACTGGTGCTGGTCTTTATTGCGACGGCCGCGACGTGTGCCGGCATCTCCGCCACGACGACGTTGACCGGATGAATCATGCGGTTTGCCACGCTCAACTGGCTCGTCGTGGACGATTATGCCACGACCAGCACAGTGTTCACAGTCGTGCGAGAACACTTCCACCAGACCCGTGCCCATACGTTTGCGGGTCATTTGGACCAACCCAAGAGAGGTGACCTCGGCGACTTGGTGTCGTGACCGGTCACGGCCCAGGCACTCTACGAGACGACGCACGACAAGATCACGATTGGATTCCAGCACCATGTCAATAAAGTCGACCACGATGATGCCACCGATATCGCGCAACCGCAGCTGACGGACAATCTCCTCCGCAGCTTCCAAGTTATTTTTGGTGACCGTTTCTTCCAGGTTGCCGCCTGAACCGGTAAATTTACCCGTGTTGACATCTACCACGGTCATGGCTTCTGTACGGTCAAAGACTAACGAACCACCAGAGGGTAGATTCACTTTCCGATCCAGTGCCTTATGCAGTTGTTCATCAATCCGGAAATGGCCAAACAGATCCATGCCGTTGAATGCTTTGGGATCCCATTTTTCTAATCGATCGACGAGATCGGGTGCCACATAGGTGACATAGGCTTGGATTTTGTCCCAAACCTCATCGCCTTCAACCAACATTTTGGTGAAGTCTTCATTAAATACATCACGAACCACTTTGATCGTCAGGTCAGGTTCGGAGTGCAACAGCTCGGGGGCCAAGACTTTATTCGAGTTGGACTGCTCTTCGATTTCTTCCCACTGCACGCGCAGCCGGTTGATGTCGTTGAGGAGTTCATCTTCGGCGATGCCTTCCGCGGCGGTCCGCACGATGACACCGGTCTTATTTGGCAAGTGTTCTTTGAGAATAGACTTCAAACGGTTGCGTTCAGTATCCGGCAGTTTCCGCGAGATACCGGTCATGCTACCGCCTGGCACATAGACCAAGTAACGTCCGGGCAAGGACACTTGTGCTGTCAGACGTGCACCTTTGTGACCCACCGGATCTTTGGTGACCTGCACCAGTACCGGGTCGCCGGATTTCAGCGCGTTCTCAATTTTCTTGGGTTTGCCATCCAGTTGTGCTGTGTCCCAGTTGACTTCACCGGCATAGAGGACAGCGTTGCGGCCGCGACCAATATCGACGAAGGCCGCTTCCATGGATGGCAGAACATTCTGAACTTTACCCAGGTACACGTTGCCGATTAATGAATCTTGTTGTGTATTCGACACAAAGTGTTCGGCAAAAATACCGTCTTCGAGTACAGCGATCTGGATGCGATCATCGTGTTGCCGCACCATCATTTTGCGCTCAACAGATTCCCTGCGCGCCAAAAACTCGGCTTCTGATACGACATCGTTGCGTTGGCGACCTCGGCGCGAACTGCGACGGCGCTGGCGCTTGGCTTCGAGTCGTGTCGAACCGCGCAGTGAGGTGACCTCGTCAGGTCCAGAAGTTGAAGCCTGGCGCGGGGCACGAACACGGGTCACGGTATCTTCTGGATCCCCGTCACCACCGCCGTCCATTTCTAAGTCAACATTGCCCCGGCGACGTCTGCGACGACGATGCGACACCGTATGTTCCTCATCGATCTCATCATCGCTGTGTTCGTCCTCGCGCGCACCGCGAGGTGAGCGCTTCGGCTGTTGACGCTGATCTTTATTGGCGTTAGCGTCGTCGCGATCGGTGTCATCGCGCTGTTGGTTTTTGTTCCGCTGCTTCTTGTTTTGATTATTTTTCTTCCGCCCGCGGTCCTCACGCGGCTCTTCTTTTGGAGCTTCGCGGCGGCGTACCGGCACCTGCGAGAAGTCTGGGGCTTGAAACAGTAGGCCCGTCGGATCATCTGGCATCGTGGTGCCTGCTGAATGCTGCGCATTATCCGTTTGTGCTTGCGTGTTATCGGCAGCTGTCATGCTGCGCCTCCCGGGCCTAAGCGTGATCCGCACTCATCACGGTTAGACCGAATCCGGTTGTGCGTACGCCGCATTGGCTTATACGCACTACGAAAAAGCCTAATATGAACCGGTCTGTGCCGGAGCCAGCAGAAGCGTCCAAGACAATTCAAAAACTTCAGGTGCTCGCAGTCGGGGGATTCAACATCCTTTTCACTATGATGGAATCTACCGTCGCAACCGCAAGCCATAAAGCTTCCGCAGGACCAAACGGGTGTGCGTGCCCGTAGAGGTCTCCACTATTGTGACATACTTTGCGCAAAAACTCGCCATTAGACTCTAATTCTCAGCTTCCGGCCTTATACTCGGCCCTGTGAATACCGCCATAAAAGATACGAGTGACGTTGCGTCGCGCCCCTGGTACGCCTACAGTTTTGGAACAGCAATTCTATTGCTGATCACCGGAGTGGTCGGCATGATTGCCACCTTGGTGTTGACCTATGAGCGTGTCCAACTTTGGATGGATCCCGCGTATGTCACCTCGTGTGATGTCAATGTATGGGTCTCATGTGGCACAGTCATGCAGTCCTGGCAGGCCTCCCTCTTTGGGTTCTCCAACCAATTTATTGGGCTCATTGGATTCGCGATCGTCATCACGATCGGGATGGCGATTATGGGTGGTGCCCGTTTTTCAAACTGGTGGTGGCATGCCACATCCATCGGACTCACGCTGGCGATGATCTTCTGCTTATGGCTCTGGACCCAGGCTGTTTACAGTATCAACACGCTGTGTCTGTATTGCATGATCGTATGGGCCGTCACGATCCCGGCCGCGATTCTGATTTTTGCCCGCAATGTCTGCCACGACTTGATCAAAGTCACACCACGAACGAAGATGATAATAACGACGGCCGCCTGGCCGACGATCATCTTGTTATACGTGGTGATCGGCGCATCGATCTTGCTCCGCTTTGGCGAAGCAATGTTTTAGGACACCTTTGGACGCCAACACATTCAATGCCATGCCTCGACCAGAATTGACCCACCCATATGTCGAGGCCAGACATGCCGCATCGGTCATTATGCTGCGTCAAGCAGCAAACACCTTAGAAGTCTATGTACAGCATCGGGCAACCACGATGGACTTTGCTGCAGGTGCCGTAGTGTTTCCCGGAGGTCGCACCGATGCCGAAGATGCCGACTTTGATTTTGGTACAGCGGCTCGTCCGGTACTGAACACACATGTACATGGCTGGCAGAAGACCTCGCTAGCATCGCAGCACGCGAACCAAGCGTTTACCAATTCATCGATGATGTTACGCACGGGACTGCGTGAAGTGGAAGAAGAAACCGGCGCGAGGCTCCAACCAGATCTCATGCATCCGTGGGCGAACCTCATCACACCGGTGGGGTATCCGAAACGCTTCGATACGTTCTTCTATATAGCTACACCAGATGAGGATGTGCTGCCAGAAAATATCACCACTGAGGCCACACATGCCGAGTGGTGCAGTATCCAATCCATCCTCGACGATGCCGCAGCAGAACGGATCGCCCTCATGCGGCCCACCAAGTTTCTGCTGACAAACATTTTAGAACGTGGTTCGATTAAGGCGCTTTTCGTTGGCGACCAGGTGGTTGAACCGATCCATGGTCTTTAGGCAAACAGGACTTTTTATCCTTCCCAGTGGATAGGTGCACACCCGAACATCGTTCGGAAGCTCCTGCTAAAAGTTGCTGGACTCTCAAAACCCACCCGACGGGCAATTGACGCGACGCTGAGATTTGTGGTGCCTCGTTGCGCAAGCATCCGCGCAGCATGACCTAAGCGTACTTCCCGCAGATAACGTCCAGGCGTATCTTCAACGGCACGAAACGTGAGATGGAGTTTCCGAACAGAGATGTGATGAGCTGCTGCTAGGCGCTCAACTGATAATTCCGGGTTGCGAAAGTGCTCATGAATGTAGCTTTTCAGGATCTCCAACGTTGACGGGTCTGAGTCCCATGAAAACTCCCGTTGATACAGCGCAGTGCGCAAAACACTCCTGAGCAACGATGTGCTGGTGTGGACAAATGTAGAGCCGACTGTTGAGCTGGCTTGAGTGTGCTCTCGGGAAATGCCGTATAGGAGCCCTCCAAGTGCCGACACGCCTGGCACGGAAGGTTCAAATGCACGCGCACATAGCTGACTAACACGATTTTCCGTAAGCTCAAGTGCATCTCGAGGGATCTTTAAGACAAGCAGCTCCTGATCCCGGGAGCGATGATCCAGCGTGTACGGGCGATTCGCTTCGTACAAGACGGCGCTGCCAGGTGCCACTACAGCGGTGCGGTGATGCTGATGAACATAACTCGTGGACCGAACTTGGACTGACAGCAACAGATCATTATGCTCACTGCGGCGTGCAAGCGACTCAGTCCGTTCCACATGGACTTGATTGGAACGAATATGCGACAGCGATACCTCGTTCGATAGCTTTGTGTTGTGTAACGAAGCGTGAAAACCAGGTCCTCCCTGAGTACATCGCAGCGGTACGAAGGCTTGACTCGACACGATCTCCCAGTCATGAATATCACTGACTGACAGTTCCGTCATCGCGTTTCCTTTCAGTGCGTGCCCCTCGGTCCGATAACCGAGCAATTGCAGAAATTGTTAGCTAGCGTGCAGAAAACGCTAACGACAGGAGGTGACTCTGATCATAGCATTGGAGATACTTACTTAGACGAAATATCCGTAGCACTGAGGAGTGACAATGAACGAGACAGTACGAGTCGCAGCAGTCCAAGCCGAGCCCGTTTGGTTGGATCTTGATGCCACAACCGATAAGACTATCGACCTAATGCGTGAAGCCTCCGAAGGTGGCGCGCAGTTAATTGCTTTTCCGGAAACGTGGATTCCAGGGTATCCAGTCTTTCTGTGGTCACATTCCGTATTCGAACAAATGGATTTTGTGGCGCGTTACCGTGCCAATTCGATGAGCATTGACAGCGACCAAATCCGAAAGATCCGTGAGGCAGCTAGCCAATACTCAATCAGCGTTGTATTAGGCTTCAGTGAGAAAGACGGTGGCTCACTCTACATGGCTCAAATTATCATCGACGAGACCGGCGAGATTGTACTGCATCGGCGTAAGCTTAAGCCGACCCATGTTGAACGAACCCTATTTGGAGAGTCAGATGGCAGTGGTATCAGAGTTGTCGACACGGCTCTTGGGAGAATAGGGGCTTTAAACTGTTTCGAACATCTGCAGCCCCTCACGAAGTATGCGATGTACACACAAAACCAGCAGATCCATGTGGCAGGTTGGCCATGTCTAGGCGTGATGGGAGATGTGCCCGCGCTCAGTCCGGAAACGATCATGGCATGTTCACAAACCTATGCGCTCGAAGGCGGCACGTTTGTCATTACGGCGACACAGATCATGTCTGATGAAGGAGCTATGGCATTCCCCACGGTTGGGGGAAAGCCTAGCCCGGTCTACACGGGTGGCGGTGGATACGCCCGTGCATATGGACCTGATTCGACGTTGCTAACTGAACCTTTAGACCCTGCAACAGAAGGCCTCGTCTTCGCGGACCTGGATTTCGGGGCCATAGAAGCCGCCAAACTCACTCTTGATCCCGCTGGACACTACTCGCGGCCGGATGTTACTGCCCTGTTATTTGATAACCGGCCACAGGCTCCAGTAGTACAAACGCAAAAACTGCCTCAAGCATCCTGGCATGAAGAGAATCTGTCTTCTAGTGCACTCGATACTGAACCGACACCGATAGATATGTAACCCCATAAAGGCAGCGCAGGCACCGATTTTGTACCGGTGCCTGCACTATAAAAGCTGTTGTTCTTAGCCGAACCAAATGTCCATCTCACGTTGAGCTGACAACGTGGAATCGGAGGCGTGAATGAGATTTTTTTGCACGCCTTCGCCCCAGTCGCGGCCAAGGTCACCGCGGATGGTCCCTGGTTCGGCCAGCGTTGGATCTGATATGCCGGCTAGTACTCGGATTCCTTCAATCACACGTTCGCCTTCGACAATTGCGGCGACAATCGGACCTGAGGCCATGAAGTTCACGAGCGGTTCAAAGAATTCTTTGCCCTCGTGTTCTTCGTAGTGCACGGCGAGCATCTGAGGGGTCGCATTGAGCATGTTCAGTTCGACGATCTGGTAACCCTTACGCTCAATACGCGACAGTATTTCGCCGGTAAGGCCACGTTCCACACCATCGGGCTTTACGAGTACAAGTGTGCGTTCGGGCTGGCTCATAACTACCTCATTCATCAGATGCTTCGGCGAACGCGGTGTGCGTTGCCGTACATGATCATACCTAATCGGTGTCTGTTTCCACACCATGTTCACGCTCCCAGGCTGCTTGCTCTGCGGCGCGTTTCTGATTGTCTATATCGATCTGTTTTCCTTTGACCACGGCATACCACCAGGCCAGTGCAAATGCGATGCCAACAAAGAATCCGAATGGTTCCAAAAACCCGGAAGCGATGAGCAGCACTTGGATGATCCACCCGATGGCGATACCCAGTGGTTTGGTCACCATCCGTGCGGTGGCGCCGGCGATCACGGCGAGCACGAGGCTACCGACCAGCATCCACACACCACCGTTGTCTTGGTGGAGCCCGAACAGCATCAGACCGAAAAACGCAATGACAAAGGCTTCACCCAATAAGACGGTGGCGGTAAAGAGCACGAAGATGGAGCGTTGCTTCTTCTGCTGGCCGGGCTGCCACTCGCGTTGGCTTTTCGTTTCACGTTCAGGACGCCATGATTCTTTGCCTGGCGTCGTGTGTTCCTCAGGACTCATCGTCCTCCTCCTTATCATCGTCAAAGAAGGTGCTGAAGTCGTCGTGTTCGGCGACTTCTACTGAAGCGTCGGGACTTTCAGTCTCGGCCCCGAGCAGTTCGCGGACCTGGCCCACCAGCGTAATGGAACCGGTGACCAGTACCCCCGCTCCCCCGGTGCCTGCGGTCAGTGACCGGCCGGCTTCTTGCACGCGGGCGTCAATGTCACGCACACCGCGAACCGCCCAGGCCATAGCATCAACTACTGATTGGGTCGTGAACAGCTGGTCTTCGTCCCAGCCCGCGTCTAAGGCAATTTCGGTCAGTTGTTCGGGTTCGATAGCACGCGGTGAGTTCGACTTGGTGATCGCCAAGTGTTCAATCTCGTCACCGAAGTGGTCGAAAAGTGCGGTCAGGATCCCCAGCGCGTCCTTGTCGTCAAGAACACCAACCACAAGACCCAGTGCCGAGAAATTGAAGGTCTCACGCAACGTGGTAGCGGTGGCTTCAATCCCCTGCGGATTATGTGCGGCGTCAATGACCAGCGACGGGTTGGTGCGCAATAATTCAAGACGGCCTGGGCTGGTGACCTGCGCAAGACCGTCTTGGAGCACATCCTGGTCCAATGGCTGCTCTCCGGCGCCAAGAAATGCTTCCAGTCCAGCGATGGCCACGGCCAGATTTTGCACCTGGTGGGCACCGTGTAATGGCAGGAACAGGCCGTTATATTCAGCGGCGATGCCCTGTATCGACACCTGTTGTCCGCCCACCGCCACCGAACGGTCGGTGACCCCAAATTCAACGTTCTCAAATCGGAAGTTGACCTGCTTTTCCCGGGCTGCGTCCAAGAGCACCTGTGCTGCTTCTGGCTCTTGGGCTGCCGAGACAAGGAAACCGTCCTCTTTGATGATGCCGGCTTTTTCCACGGCAATGACACCCGGGGTGTCCCCAAGTAAATCGGCGTGATCAACCGCAATCGGTGTGACCACCGAGACTTGAGCGTCGGCGACATTGGTGGCATCGGTAATTCCACCCAGACCGACTTCCAGGACCATTACGTCCACGGGTGCATCGGCGAAAATCGCAAAGCCTAGTGCGGTGACCGTTTCGAAGTAGGTGAGTTTTTGTTCTCCGGCTTCCTCGAGTTGGGCATCAATGATGTCGATTAGCGGTGCGATCTCATTGTAGATACGAACAAACGTCTCGTCTTCAACGGGTTGGCCGTCCAGCGTGATGCGTTCTGTGACGTGCGACAAATGCGGCGAGGTGTAGCGCCCGGTTCGCAGACCGTGGGCAATGAGCACCTGTTCGATGATGCGAGCCGTCGTGGTTTTGCCGTTGGTTCCGGTCAAGTGAATGACCGGTGCGCTGTCCTGGGGGTCGCCCAGTAATGCCATGACATCGCGCATGGGTTGCATTCGGGGCTCCATTTTATTTTCGGGAGCCCGCGATAACAGGTGTTCATAGACCTGTTCGGCGGTTTCAAACATTAGGCGTCGACTTTCTGCACGGTGACTTCTACTGCTTTCGTGGCGTCTTCGGCCGCTGATTCGCGTGGGTCGGGCGTATCGGTCGCCTCAAACGTCACCTGGAGGGACAGCGTTTCATTGCTGATCAGCGCCTCGTGTGCGCTGATGGCTTCGATGACGGGTGTCGGACCGGTGATGACCGTGTGTATACGGTCCGAGACGTTCAGGGCTGCATCACGCCGGGCCGATTGTACGGCTCGGATGACGTCGCGGGCTGCACCTTCGGCGGCCAACGCATCGTCGACCGCGGTGTTGAGAATCACGAAGCCCGATGGAATGACGGCTACGGCTGTCTCCGGGTTGTCTGGATCATCTTCGACGACGGTGGACAGCGTGTATTCGGCTGCTTCTAGGTCGATACCGCCGGAGGTGACCGTGCCGTCATCGGCAATCGACCAGTCATCGGTCTTGGACGCCTTAATGACGGTCTGGACGCTCTTGCCCAGTCGTGGACCGGCGGCACGAGCGTTGACGGTCAACTGCTGGGAAATGCCGAAGTCCTCGGCAGAAGTTTTCGCCACATCGACCAGTTTGATGTGCTTGAGGTTCAGCTCATCGGAGAGGATGTCGGTAAATGCGTCGGTGAAGCGCTCGATGTGTGGCACCACCACGGTGAGTTCGGCCAGTGGCAGACGCACTCGACGGTTGGCGCCTTTGCGAAGCGACGATGCCGAGGAGGCAATGGTACGGACCAGTTCCATCGTTTCTTGCAGCTGTACTGCTGCATCACCCGATGGGAACAGGTCAGCGTCCGGGTAATCGGTCAGGTGCACCGAACGACCACCGGTCAGACCGCGCCAGATTTCTTCGGCCACCATGGGCATCAGCGGTGCTGCGGCGCGAATGAAGGATTCAAGCACGGTGTACAGCGTGTCCAGTGCTTGGGTGTCCTCGGCAAAGAAGCGCTGACGTGACCTGCGGATATACCAGTTGGTCATGGTGTCCATGTAGCTACGAATGGTGACGGTTGCACCCGAGACGTTGTAGTCGTCAAGGGCCGCTTTGACCTCGCGCAGCATCGTGCCGGTGGCGGCCAAAATGTACTGGTCCAGTGGATCCGTGGATTCATAGCGCAGTTGCGCTTCGTAGCCACCTGGGCGGTTGCCGCCATCGGTGGCCGAGTTGGCGTACAGGCTAAAGAAGTGCCACACGTTCCAGGCCGGCAAGATGGCCTGACGGGCTGCTTCACGAATGCCTTCCTCGTTCACGATGAGGTTGCCGCCACGCAGGATGGGTGAGGCCATGAGGAACCAACGCATCGCATCCGAGCCGTCGCGGTCAAGCACCTCGTTGACATCCGGGTAGTTCTGCAGAGACTTAGACATCTTGTTACCGTCGGAGCCCAGCACGATGCCGTGGGAGATGACGTTGTTGAATGCGGGACGGTCAAATAAGGCGGTACCCAGCACGTGCATAGTGTAGAACCAGCCGCGGGTTTGGCCAATGTATTCCACGATGAAGTCAGCCGGGTTGTGGGTGTCGAACCACTCCTTGTTTTTCATCGGGTAGTGGACCTGGGCATAGGGCATCGAACCGGAGTCGAACCACACATCCAGCACGTCCTCAACACGGCGCATCATGGATTTGCCGGTCGGGTCATCTGGGTTGGGCCGGACGAGTTCGTCGATCCATGGACGGTGCAGATCAATCTCACCCTCGGCGTTGCGTGGCAGCGTGCCGAAGGCTTCTTGGATTTCGTCCAGCGAACCGTAGACCTCGAGCCGCGGGTAGTTGGGGTCATCTGATTCCCACACCGGGATGGGTGAGCCCCAGTAGCGGTTGCGCGAGATCGACCAGTCGCGAGCGTTTTCGAGCCATTTGCCGAACTGTCCGTGTTTGACGTTGCCCGGGATCCAGTTGATGTCCTCGTTGTGGGCCAGCATGTCGTCTTTGAAGTCGGTGACCTTGACGTACCAGGAGGTGATCGCCCGGTAAATCAACGGTGTGCGGCAGCGCCAGCAGTGTGGGTAGGAGTGGTCATAGGACTGTTCCCCCAAAAGTGAGCCTTGGGCGCGCAGTGCACGGATGATCGTGCGGTTGGCTTCGAACACCTGGACGCCGGCGATGTCTTTGAGTGCGCCGCCGCTGACCGATTCGTCTGCGAACAGTGGTAAGAATTTCGCGCCCTCATCGACCGATAGGATTACCGGGATGCCGTGGGCTTCGTTGACTCGCTGGTCTTCTTCACCATAGGCAGGAGCCTGGTGCACCAGCCCGGTGCCGTCCTCGGTTGAGACATAGTCGTCGGTGAGGATGCGGAAGGCATTTTCGGTGCCGTATGTTTCGGCATCGGCAAAGTAGGTGAACAGTGGTTCATACACTAATCCAGCAAGTTGTGCTCCGCTGTAGGTTGCCGAGATGGCTTCGACTGCGGCGTCAGCGTCGTCGTAGCCGAGCACTTTGGCATGTGCACCGACCCGGTCGGTTGCCAACAGCACCTTTTGTGCGCTGAATGTGTCGACTTCAGCTGCTACGACCGGAACGATGGCGTATTCGATGTCCGGGCCGGCGGCGACCGAGGCGTTGGTTGGCAGCGTCCACGGGGTGGTCGTCCAGGCCAGAACCCCGACGCCGGTCAGCGCATCGGCAATGTCTTGGGTCGCTCCACCGGCGGGGACCAAGTCAGGATTGTCGGGCAGTCCGGTGATTTTGAACTGGATGGTGACCGACGGGTCTTGACGCATCTTATAGACGTCGTCATCCATACGCAGTTCGTGGTTGGACAGCGGTGTTTCGTCATTCCAGCAATACGGCAGCACACGGAAACCGCGATAGGTCAGGTTACGTTCATGCAGGGTCTTGAAGGCCCAGATGACCGATTCCATAAACGATGGGTTCAGGGTCTTGTAGTCGTTTTCGAAATCAACCCAGCGCCCCATGCGGTTGATGTATTCTTCCCATTCCTGGGTGTACTCCAGCACTGAGGCACGGCAGGCGTCGTTGAACTTGTCGATGCCCATCTCTTCGATTTCGGCCTTATCGGTCATGCCGAGTTGTTTCATGGCTTCGAGTTCGGCTGGCAGTCCGTGGGTGTCCCAACCGAAGCGACGTTCCACACGGCGTCCCTGTTGGGTTTGGTAGCGGGCCACGAGGTCTTTGACGTAGCTGGTCAGCAGGTGGCCGTAGTGGGGTAGCCCGTTGGCAAAGGGCGGGCCATCGTAGAAGACGAATTCGTTATTTTCGCCGTCAATTTCTGCCGGACGGTTGTCTATCGACGCTTTGAACGTGCCGTCCTCGTCCCAGTATTTGAGGATCGATTCTTCGATGGCGGGCAGATTTGGCGTTGATGGTGTGGAACCAGATTTGACCCACTGTGGGTGGGAACTTGCCAGAGGGTACACAGTGACCTTCCTTGCATCGACAGCATTGTGCGGTGTGCAAGGACGCCAGTTGGCGCGGTACCACCCTGCTTATCTTGGCATCCAAGATCGCTTATTGCAGCTGTATCGGGCTGACCCGTTCGGTTCTACTAGGCAGTGGGCCTGCTGTTCTTCCGAAGCACTCCCCGATGATGGTCGGATCACTGCGCAATCGCCACCATCCTACAACACTTTCAACGGCTACTCGGCGTCGCGAATCAGCTTGTGTTGAGCGGCTTGTTTGACCGGACGCATCACAATTTGATCCAGGTTAATGTGGTGGGGCAAGTTCACCGCGTAGGCACATACTTCGGCGACGTCTTCGGCCGTGAGAGGTTTGCTCACGCCCGCATAGACATTTTCGGCTTTAGACGCGTCGCCACGCATTCTGTTCAGCGCAAACTCTTCAGTTTTCACGAGACCGGGGAGTACTTCGACCACACGGATATTGTGCTCGGCTTCTTCCAACCGCAGCGCGGCGGTGAGCGCGTGCTGGCCGAACTTCGCAGCGTTGTATCCCCCGCCCCCTTCGTAGGCCACGGTCCCCGCGGTCGAGGTTAGGTTCAAGATGGTTCCGGCACCGTGATCTCGCAGCATCGGGAGAAACGTCTGGATGATGCGCAACGACCCCATGACGTTCGTTTCGATCATCCACTGCCAATCGGAGATCTGCGCGTCAGCGACGGATTCAGCACCCATCGCACCGCCGGCAATATTGAGGATGGTATCGATGCCGCCCTTCTCCTGCACCGTGGCAAAGAGTTCACTGATCGATGCGTCGTCGGTGACATCTGTGACGACCGGAATAAGCGACCCCGGGCCTTCGGCGCAGTCGCTGCTCAAGGACTCTAGGTTTTCCTTGCGTCGTCCGGCGGCAAACACCGTCCATCCAGCAGAAACCAGTTGCATTGCGGTCGCGCGGCCAATTCCTGAAGTTGCACCTGTGACAAGGGCTGAAGGCTGTGAATCTGTCATGCACACCACCCTAGAACAGCAGTAGGCAAATATCGATTCTTGAGGGCTTGTCAGCTGCCAGATAACGCACAGGAATATGAAACAATGGTGGCCATGGCTGAAAATACACTGGGCACCGACTCGCCCACAACGGTAAATGTTCCAGATCGTGTTGGTTTGGAAGGACTTGAAGAAAAATTTAGCACTCGGTGGGAAGAAGACCGGGTGTACGCATTTGATCCTGAGACCACTCGTGACGAGGTCTTTTCGATTGATACGCCTCCACCCACGGCGTCAGGTTCACTCCATGTTGGACACGTCTTTTCTTATACCCAAACAGATGTCATCGCGCGGTTTATGCGCATGTGCGGTAAGAACGTGTTCTATCCAATGGGCTGGGACGATAACGGTCTGCCAACCGAACGACGGGTACAGAACTTTTTCGGTGTTCGCACCGATACCAGTGTGCCGTATGATCCGACGTATCAGCCACCTGCACAACCGGCGAAGAACCGCCGCGATTGGGATGTGGTCTCACGGCAGAACTTCATCGAACTGTGCCTGGCTCAGTCCCGCGATGACGAAGAGGTCTACGAACAGTTATTTACCCAGCTGGGGCTCTCCGTTGACTGGGATCTGAGCTACCGCACCATTGATGCACACTCCCGTGAGATCTCACAGCGTGCCTTTCTACAAAATCTTGCTGATGGTAAGGCATATAATGCCGAAGCTCCGACCATGTGGGACGTCAGTTTCCAAACGGCCGTTGCCCAAGCCGAACTCGAAGATAAAGAAGTCCCGGGCGCGTATTACCGGTATGCGTTTTATGCTGATGACGGTTCCGAAATCTTTATTGAAACCACCCGTCCAGAGCTGTTGCCAGCCTGTTCGGCCCTGGTAGCTCACCCCGACGATGAGCGCTATCAGCACCTGTTTGGCAAAACCGTGACCTCGCCGCTGTTTGATGTGGCCGTCGAAGTGTACCCCCACCCACTGGCACAGCAGGATAAAGGTGCCGGTATCGCCATGGTCTGTACGTTCGGCGACCAGAACGATATCACCTGGTGGCGTGAGCTGCAGCTGCCCACCAGGACTCTGATCGGTCGCGATGGTCGTTTTGCGCGTGAGACTCCAGAATGGATCACCTCCGATCGTGGTGTACAGAACTATGCCGAAGTTGCTGGCAAGACCGTCTTCTCCGCGCAGAACGCCGTCGTTGAGATGCTCAAGGACGCTGCATTACTCGATGGCGAGCCAGAGAAAATCACCCACGCAGTCAATTTCTTTGAGAAAGGCGACAAGCCACTTGAAATCGTGACGTCGCGCCAGTGGTATTTGCGCAACGGTGGTCGGGACACCGACCTGCGGAACGCTTTGATCGAACGTGGCAATGAACTGGAATGGCACCCAAGTTTCATGCAGTCGCGTTACACGAACTGGGTAGAGAACCTCACCGGTGACTGGCTGGTGTCACGTCAGCGAGTCTTCGGTGTGGCAATCCCCCTGTGGTATCGCCTGGATGCTGACGGCAACACGGATTACGACAGCCCCATTGTGCCGGCTGACACCCAACTGCCAGTCGACCCGGTCGAGGATGTGCCCGAAGGGTATACGGCAGCTCAACGGGACGTTCCCGGTGGTTTCACAGGAGATCCGGATGTCTTAGATACCTGGGCGACTTCGTCACTGTCACCGCAGATTATTGGTCGGTGGTCCAAAGATGACGACTACTTCGCAAACGTCTTCCCTTTCGATCTGCGCCCCCAGGGCCACGATATTATTCGGACCTGGCTGTTCTCCACGGTGGTTCGGGCAGATCAGCTGCAGAACTCCATTCCGTGGAAGCACACCGCACTTTCCGGGTGGGTGCTGGATCCCCATCGTCAAAAAATGTCCAAGTCCAAAGGCAATGTCGTGGTGCCATCGGATATTTTAGAACAGTTCGGCACGGATGCTGTCCGGTACTGGGCAGCTTCAGCCCGCTTGGGTGCCGACACGGCATACGAGGTCAACCAGATGAAGATTGGTCGTCGTTTGGCGATCAAACTGTTGAATGCTTCGAAGTTCGCGCTGAATCTTAGAGCAACAGAAGACAAGATCCTGCACAACGCCGACGACGCCGCCCTGGTTACTCACCCGTTGGATCAGTCGCTATTGGCCCAGTTGCATGAAGCAATTACCCAAGCCACCAAGGCGTTTGAAAAATACGATTATGCTCGTACGTTGAACCTCGTCGAGACATTCTTCTGGCACTTTACCGATGACTATATCGAGCTCATTAAGGACCGTGCATACGGTTCTCGTGGTGAAGCCGAGCAGGCATCCGTGGTGGCAACGCTTGCCACCGCATTGGATGCACTGTTGCGTTTGATGGCGCCATTCCAGCCGTTTGCCACCGATGAGGTGTGGTCTTGGTGGCGCAAGGGCTCGGTGCACGCAGCGGCTTGGCCCGGTCTTGAACCAGAATTGGCGGGTATTGCCGCCGCGTCGCAGGCCGGTGACGTTGATGTGCTGACCACGGTGACTCGTGCGATCTCGCGTATTCGCAAAGCCAAGTCCGATGCCAAGGTCAAACAGCGTACCCAGGTGCTCACTGCCACGATTACTGCCGTTGAAGATCGGGTCACTGAGCTTGAGGCCGGTCTTGATGATTTGCGAGCGGCCGGTAATGTGCGTGATCTTACGCTTGAACAGGGCGAGGCTGTCACGACTGACGATGGCGAGACCATTGATCTCCAGCTGACTGCTATTACACTGGCTGACGCCGAGTAGTAGCTGCTTTGGATAGTAAATTTCCCTCGGTGGTCCAAGTGACCACCGAGGGAAATTTACTATGTGGCTAGATTAGCTGAAGTCTAAGTCGCTGTTGCGAGCACGTTTGAGTTCGTAGAAGTATGGGAACGTGACCAGGGCATCGAAACCGTCCCAGATTGCTCCAGCTTCTTCGCCTCGTGCGATGCGGGTCATGACCGGACCAAAGAATGCGGAGTCTCCAATGGCGATGATTGGAGTGCCAACATCGTTACCGACCAAGCTCAACGCGGCCTTAGTGGACTCGCGTAAACCGTCGTCGTAGGTGTCTTGTTTCGACGCTTCGAAGATCTCTGATGCATCTTCAACACCGATTTCTTCGAGTGCTTCGGTCAGGGCTTCATCGTAGCGGTCCAGACCGTAGCCTTGGTTATGGATGCGCGTACCGGCCGCAGTGTAGAACTCTGAAACTTTTTCGGCACCGTGACGTTCACGAACTGCCAGTGCAGTGCGAGCACCCTGCCACTTTTTGTGTGTTTCAGGATCGTCTGGGTCGTCTTTACCTTCGTTGAGGACACCGAGTGAAATGACGTTGAAGTCAACTTTCACGTCACGGACTTGTTCAACTTCTTTCATCCAGCGTGATGTAATCCAAGCGAATGGGCATGCCGGATCAAACCAAAATTTTACAGTCTGCGTCACTGTCTCTCCTTAAGCAGATTTGTTGCGACGTTTACGATCTACTTCACGTGAGACCATGACAGGTTCTCCCGTGCCATCAACGGTTGCTCCAGTGATCGTCACCTGCGCAACGTCGTCACGTGAGGGCAAATCGAACATGATCGGTTGCAGTACGTCTTCAATGATAGAACGTAAGCCACGGGCACCAGTCCCCCGGGCTTCTGCTTTCGCAACAATGGCTTGTAGCGCTTCATCTTCGAAGTGCAATTGCACGCCATCCAGAGCAAACATTTTTTCGTACTGTTTGCTCAGCGCATTCCGTGGTTCGGTAAGCACCTTGATCAGTGACGCTTCGTCGAGGTGATCTACTGCTGTGATGACCGGTAGGCGTCCGACGAATTCTGGAATAAGACCGAACTTGACCAGGTCATCAGGCTGGACATCGGCAAATGAAGGGGCATCGTCGGCACCAGCGACCTTGAGTGGCGCTCCAAAGCCGATGGCTTTTTGTCCGGCGCGTGAATCAATGATGTCCTCGAGACCTGCGAACGCGCCAGCAACGATGAACAATATATTGGAGGTGTCGAGCTGTAGAAATTCCTGGTGTGGATGTTTACGGCCGCCTTGCGGAGGCACAGAGGCCACAGTGCCTTCTAGGATCTTCAGCAGAGATTGCTGCACGCCCTCACCTGATACGTCTCGGGTGATCGAGGGGTTCTCGGACTTTCGTGAAATCTTGTCAATCTCGTCAACATAGATGATGCCTTGTTCAGCTTTCGAGACATCGTTATCTGCGGCTTGGATGAGTTTGAGCAGAATGTTTTCGACATCTTCACCGACATAGCCGGCTTCGGTCAGCGATGTCGCATCTGCCACGATGAATGGTACATCGAGTTTCCGCGCCAGGGTTTGTGCAAGATATGTTTTGCCGGAGCCAGTCGGCCCGACCAGCATAATATTGGACTTCCCGATTTCGACCTCATCGAGGTGAGAGAAGTCCATGTCGGTGCCGAAAGCTTCACGCATTGAAGATTTGATGTTGTCCTCAGCGTGAACACGTTTGTAGTGGTTATACACCGCGACAGACAACGCAGACTTGGCACGATGCTGACCGATCACGTATTCATCGAGGTGTGCATAAATTTCCTGCGGGGTTGGCAGGGTGAATTCGCTACTGTCGGTCACCTCGGCAAGTTCTTCTTCAATAATTTCGTTACACAGCTCGATGCACTCATCACAAATGTAGACCCCTGGGCCTGCGATGAGTTTTCGCACCTGCTTCTGTGTTTTCCCACAGAAAGAACACTTCAGCAGATCTGCCGATTCTCCGATTCGAGCCATTTCATCTCCTTATGCGCTGTACCAGTCCAGCATAATTGGTTGGGGGCCTATACCCGGGGAGGTTGCTCCAGGCGTGGATAACTTTATCTGGCGTTGTCACCCTGTGAATTCGCGTTTAAGCGAGCGCTGGCGCCCCACACCATAGTGCAGGGCGCCATCATCACAATTCGCCGTTACTCGGCATCCTTTTTCCGGGATTCCAGCACTTCATCAACCAGGCCATAATCCTTGGCTTCAGCAGCCGAAAGGAACTTGTCGCGATCGATATCTTCGCGAATCTGATCGGCGGTCTTATTGGTGTGGTTGGCCAGCGTTTCTTCCATCCAGGTACGGATGCGCAGCAGTTCGTCGGCGTGAATCTGCAGATCCGTCGCTGTGCCGCGGTCACCACCCATCGATGGCTGGTGGATGAGCACGCGCGCATTCGGCAGGGCCTGGCGTTTGCCCGGGGTACCTGCAGCGAGGAGTACTGCAGCGGCCGAGGCAGCCTGCCCAAGAGCGACGGTCTGAATCTCTGGACGGATGTACTGCATGGTGTCATAGATCGCCGTCATTGCAGTAAATGATCCACCCGGTGAGTTGATGTAGAGCGTGATGTCACGATCTGAGTCCATTGCTTCCAGTACAAGCAACTGGGCCATCACGTCGTCTGCAGATGCATCGTCGACCTGAGTACCCAAGAAGATGATGCGATCTTCGAATAGACGAGCATACGGGTCCTGGCGTTTGAAGCCATACGGGGTGCGCTCTTCGAACTGGGGCAGAATGTAACGGTTGGAGGGCATCGGGGTTGCCGGTGTGCCCTGGGGCATATCGTGGTTCATTTAAGTCTCCTGAAGGAAAATCGTATTCGTATTGGCGACTGGGCTACCGGCTATTATTTGCTGATCCCGCCGCCACCGACCATGGAAGCCGTGCCGGACGCGATGTAATCAAAGAAGCCGTATTCCAATCCTTCTTCTGCGGTGAACCACTTGTCACGTGCGTTGTCTTCGAGGATTGTTTCAATGTCCTGACCGGTTTGTTCCGCGGTAATTTCGGACATGACCTGTTTCATGTGCATGATCAACTGCGCCTGGATACGAATATCCGATTCAGTACCGCCGATGCCGCCCGATGGCTGGTGCATCAATATACGTGCGTGTGGGGTCGCATAACGCTTGCCTTTGGTTCCTGCAGTCAGCAAGAACTGCCCCATGGATGCGGCTAGGCCGGTCGCTACGGTGACGACATCATTTGGAATCAGCTGCATGGTGTCATAAATTGCCATGCCCGCGGTGACTGAGCCACCCGGAGAGTTGATGTAGAGGAAGATATCTGCCTCTGGATCTTCCGCGCTCAATAACAGCATCTGCGATGCAATGGCGTTGGCATTGTCATCACGAACCTCTGATCCAAGCCAGATGATGCGCTCTTTGAGCAAACGGTTATAGATGTAGTCTTCACGGTTGGCCGGATCTACCGAAGCCATTCGTGGTGCGTTGGACGATTCAGTCACGACGTCCTACCTTCCTTCACTGGCGTGATTGGATTAGCAAACTTGTTTCTGTTCAAAGACATTACTTGTCAAAGTACAACTTGAGCAGGGTTGACTCACGGTTTTCGCTGAAAGCCACTAACTGCTTTTAAACAGCCAAGGTCCACTCCCTAGTATAGGAGCGGACCTTGGTGTGAGATCAGAACTTAGTTGTTGGTTTCGTCAACATCTTCTTCTGATGCAGAGTCTTCTTCGCCTTCTGGGTTCGTGAAGAACGACAGATCAACTTCGTTCCCGTCGGTATCCACGACCTTGGCTTCTTCAAGTACAGCCGCAAGTGCCTTGCGACGACGAACTTCGCCCATAATCATCGGTACTTGACCCGCCTGGTCCAGCATTTGTGCGAACTGGTTTGGTTCCATACCGTACTGGGAAGCGGAGCTCAGAATGTACTCGATGAGTTCAGACTGATCGACCTGAACTTCTTCTTTCTCGGCAATAGTGTCCAACACGACTTCGTTGATGAACGCTTCGCGGAAGTTCTGCTCTACTTCTTCGCGGTGCTCTTCGGTGTCGTGTTCGTCACCTTCGGCGTGACCCTGCGAGGTAAAGTGCTGTTCAACTTGTTCGGTCAGCATGCTCTCTGGGACCGGAACCTCAACGAGCTTCAGCAGTTCCTCAAGAGCCTTTTCGCGTGCTTCCACGCCCTGATTGGTTTTGGACTCTTCTTCAGCTTGGTTCTTCAAGTCAGCTTTGAGCTCATCGATGGTATCGAACTCGGAAGCCAGCTGCGCAAAGTCATCATCGGCTTCTGGCAGTTCACGTTCTTTAACGGCTTCCAGGACGACTTTGACAGTTGCGGTCTCACCGGAGTGCTCGCCACCAGCAAGGGTACTTTCAAAGACTGCATCTTCGCCGGCTGAAAGCCCCTCGAGTGCTTCGTCCATTCCGTCAAGCATGGAGCCGGAGCCAACTTCGTAGGACAGACCTTCGGCGGTATCGACTTCTTCTTCGTCAATGGTGGCAGTCAGGCCAATGGTGACGTTGTCACCTGTAGCTGCTGGACGATCGACGTCGACAAGAGTGGCGAAGCGTTCGCGCAATTCATCAAGAACTTTTTGTTCTTGCTCTGCAGTCACGGTGATTGGATCAACGGTGACGTTGAGGCCCTTGTAGTCAGGCAGTTCAATCGTGGGGCGAATATCGAACTCGGTATTGAACTTCAGCGGAGCTTCTGCTTCGCCATCATTGCCAGGAACAGAAGTGACATCGACTTCTGGACGAGTCAGTGGTGCAAGATCCTGCTCACGCAGTGCTTCTTGGAAGAATGAATCAAGGTTGTCATTGACTGCGTTTTCGATCACAAAACCACGGCCAACACGCTGGTCGATCAGTTGTGCTGGAACTTTGCCCTTACGGAAGCCAGGAACCTGGATCTGGTCAGCAAGTGATTTGTAAGTGGCATCGATACGCGGTTTAAGTTCTTCAAAAGGAACCTCAACCTCGAGTTTGACCCGTGTTGGGGCGAGGTTTTCAACGGTGGATTGGACCACGTAGGACTCCTGGGTTCTAATCGGAATATTTTATGGTTTCGGTACTGGCCGAATCACATACTATGCTTCCGACAGCACCATGCAGTCGGGACGACAGGATTTGAACCTGCGACCTCACGCTCCCAAAGCGCGCGCTCTACCAAGCTGAGCTACGTCCCGCGATCAGGTCTATGACCTGCTGGATTACCCGCCATTGAAGTCTTACCCCTGTAGCGGCTCGCACCATGGCGCCGAGAGATAACTATAGGACAAAGGTTTCCGAAAGTCCAAATCGAAGTAAGGCTTTTCTCGAAACTCCGCCAAAAGTGACGCGACCGCAACATTCTAGTCGATAAAAGTGACCTTGCACATACCCGAACTCGTGGACACTGAGGCCCCCACACTCCGGCGGGCAGTGGATCGCCCATTGACCCCAGTGTGAACAATGCTGAGAAATGCATCATGTCGTTTTTACATCCGGGATGAAAAAAGCTCCGATTCTACATGCGCAAGAATCAGAGCTTCGAGCGGATGACGAGAATCGAACTCGCACTATCTGCTTGGAAGGCAGAGGCTCTACCATTGAGCTACATCCGCGTGCCGGTGGGCAACGAAAACAACGATATCCCAAATCTGTCTTGCGTGCAAAATTGGCACATAGATTTCGACCGGGCGAACCACCGGTGAACTTCGTCAAGGAATTTTCCAGGAAATAAACAGGTTCACATGTTGCGAGCGTTCATTTTCGCTGCGCAATCCTCTAGTATGAGAGGGCACAAAACATGCGCTACGTGAACTGCATTGCAGACATCTTTTGGACAGCGCGGGTGCAAACTCACGAACACTCAAATGACACTGAACAATTAAATTCAAGGACATTAAATACATGTTTGAAGCAAAGACTCTAGACCACCGAAATGTAGGTCAGACGTTAATCTACCGTGGTGGCCAGTCGGTAGCGGTTATCCAGGCCATCCACCATTATCCAGAAAAAGGCAGCGTCGACGTTGTCACTCCCGAAGAAGTCGTGACGTATCAGCAGACAGACTGGGTCAATACGACGTTGTCACCAGAACTCAATATGATTCGTGTGGTCTATAAATCCTGGATTGAACGCGATGCAACACTGACCGAATCTGATCTCAACGACCTCTTCACGAAGTTTACGCGCGATAATGGCACAAGCTTCTAGTTCGAGTCGCGTTCGGCGGTCATAATCTGACCGTTGCGCGGCAGCGTATCGAGCACTTCTGGTTGGTTATCGAGTGTGATCGAGGCAAATGCCAGGGGCATGCCGATGGCGGTCAATATCGAAGCGCGGTCCATGAGCTGAGCGTGGACGTGTGGTTCACTGCTGTTGCCTGAATTTCCGCATCGGCCAATGAGCTGTCCTGCCATTACAATGTCACCATTTTGCACCTGCAGGGATCCTTGCTGCAGATGTGCCAGCACCGCGTAGACACCGTTGTCCCCTCGAAGTACGACATGATTGCCCAAAATGAATCCTGGGCCGCCCAATTCCCGAATGGCTCCTTCAACCATCATATAGACAATGGCCAACATATGAGCTCGGGACTTGTGATCACGACGCCACCCGGAAGCCCGTTGAACTGTGCCACCAAACATGGCGTATACCGGTTCACCGAATGCCGGATACTCCGCGGCTCGTCGCATGCCTGGGCCATCACCAAATTGCGGACGCTGCTGGTCGATTGGTTCATAGACCCAATCGATCGCGTAGGTTTGCCCATAGGCTCGCACACCGTGGCTCGGAATCTTTGACGCAGGGCTATTGAGCGCAAGCCACCGCCCCCGGACCGGTGCGGTGACCGTCACTGGAGTCTGATCAGGTAGAAAACTGGGTCCAATCAATGACACCAACACACCGAACACCAGCGCTACTGGAGCAACCACGCCACGCAATGGGTCCACCGCCTCCGTCAACAAAGGACCCAATAGTGCGAACCCGATAAGAATCACCACGGCTACGGCAAGCATGATGCTCCGCATACGATAGATAGAGCGCAATACACGTTTCATAGGCATTTCTCCAGGTACTTAGGAACTAGCCTCGCCGGGTCTGACCAATCCGGATTCATAGGCCGTGACGACAATTTGTACGCGGTCACGCAGTTGAAGTTTGCTCAGTATCCGCGACACGTGGGTTTTGACGGTCTGTTCGGCAAGAAAGAGCTGCGCGGCGATTTCGGCATTGGAATGACCACGCGCGACCAAACGTGCCACATCAAGTTCGCGCTCAGTTAAGACAGCCTGGAGCGCGGCGGACGTTTGTGGCGCTGCCGGCCTGGATGCATAATCGGAAATGAGTGTCCGGGTGATTTGGGGAGACAATAATGCTTCTCCTGCTGCGACCACCCGAACCGCGTGCACGAGTTCTTCCGGTGCAGCGTCTTTGAGTAGAAACCCACTGGCCCCGGCACGTAACGCTGAGAAGACATACTCATCGGCATCGAATGTGGTGAGCATCAGAATTTTTGGTACCTCGCGGCCGGCATCCAGCACCAGACGGGTTGCTTCGAGCCCGTTGACTTTCGGCATCCGAATATCCATCAACACCACATCGGGCGCAGTACGTTCCACGACCTCGACAATGCCAGCACCATCTTCAGCGGTACCAACCACCGAAAGACCGTGTTGTGCATCGAGTAAGGCGGCGAAGCCAGCTCGAATCATCGACTGATCATCAACAATGAGGACGCGCACATCGGAATGTATTTCGGACACGTCACAAACCTACCCCAAAAGTATCGGCTGAATCATCGCAGGTTCACTCTACAGTTCGATGCTCCCCGGCGATGATTGGCTCTAGACTTGCCAGCATGCACAGCACCGACACCCTTTATGTAGCGCAACCGAGTGGTCGACATTTCTTTGACCAGCTCGGGCGAAACTTCTTGTATGTGCTGACCGGCATGCCCATCGCACTGTTCAGTTTTTCTCTGCTGCTGAGTCTTACGGTCGTCTCGATTGCCACCATGGTGATCTGGGTCGGCATGGTGTTACTCCCCTTGACCCTGCTCATCGCGTCGGCATTCGCGGCACTTTCCAGGACGCGGTTGAAGTGGTGGGGCGGCACTACTGAGTCTGTCGTGTATCGTCCACTGGGCCCGGGGGTGCTTAGTAAGCTGCGGGTGATTACTGAGCCGCGGCGCTGGTTGGATCTGTTGTTTGAAACGCTCCTTGCCCTGCCGCTGCGTGTCACGAATTTTGTGGTCGCGGTGACGTGGACGTTTGCCGGTTTGGGCGGTATCACGTACTTCTTCTGGTCCGTATTCGTCCCCGGTGAGCGGGCCTTTATCCAGCTGTTGCAGACCCTTGTGCCTGCCATCGTGCCACGCAGTGAGGCCGGTCAGTATGTGGTGGATGCTGGTATTGCGGTTGGGCTGGGAGTATTCTTCCTCGTCACCCTATCTCCGCTGCTCCACGGGTTGGCGTCCTTCGATGCATGGCTCACCCGAGCATTATTGGGGAGCCGTAACCAACCTGCCACCATGGATCGTCGAGATGACGGCGATGCACCGGATGCTGGGAGACAGGCGTCGTTCAGCGCAACGGCCTGGTCTTGGACCGGCGCGATTTTCGTCTCGGTCGTCCTTTTGGCGGTGGGCTGGCCCGTCGTGGCTGTTGTGTATTCGGTCAACGCGGCAGTGGTCATGGGCTTGGTGATTTTGCACTGCGCAGCCATCGTGGTGACACTCCGTTGGACATGGCTGGGTCTTATCATCTCGGTCCTCGCCTCTGGCGCGTTGATGCTCGTGACAGTTTCTGCGGGTGTCACCGTGTGGCCCTGGGCCGTCACCGTGTTGCTCACCCAGTGCGCGGTGCTCATTGTGGCGGGCATGGTGCGGCCCTGGTATTACGCGGTCTCCGGTTGGTGCGCCAGCGTCATCGTCACCATTGCTGCGCTACTCACGGTGGCACCGCAGCTTTCTGGAGGCGCGATGACGAACAGTATTGTCTTTGCGTCGGTCAGCGCGGGCGCCGTAGTGGCCGCCACGTTGAGCAGAATGTGGATCCGCAACGCGGGGCGTCTCAAAGCCGCCGAACGAACCAGCGCCTTGCAAAACCGACGCAGCAAAGAACTCACTGAACGCAACCGGATTGCCCGTGAACTGCACGACGTGGTCGCTCACAGCATGTCGGTCATCAGTGTGCAGGCGGCCACCGCGCAATATCGCAACCCGGGGATTGATGAGGCGTCGCAGCGTGAGTTCGACGAAATTGCGAGCTCCTCGCGACAAGCGCTGGCCGAAATGCGGATGTTGCTGAGTATTCTGCGCAATGAAGATGACCCACCGACCGTGGCCACCCCGGGGCTTTCAGATATCGACGCACTGATCGACGCCACGCGGGTTTCAGGTACGGCCATTCATTATCGTGGACTGGCCGCCGACGACGATGTGGTCAGTCACGTCGCACCGGCAACTGGCTTAGCGGCCTATCGCACCGTGCAAGAAGCGCTGAGTAATGCGCTGCGCCATGCACCTGGTACACAGGTCGATGTCACAGTGACCACAGGAGACGACGAGACCGAATGGATCCACATTGAGGTCACCAACGGACCGCCACCACGGGACACCGCCGAGGCGCCCGGTTCAGGTCTCGGACTGGCTGGTATCCGTGAACGCACGGCAGTCGTTGGCGGCACCTGCGAAGCCGGGCCCACCCCAGCAGGCGGCTTTGCGGTGTCTGCGAACCTTCCGGTGTGACTGTTGAGACCCCATACTCCAGTAGGGGGTGAGATTGGCTCTGGCGGGTGATGTGCCAGGTCAGGCGGCTGCATAGTCTGAATGGCATGCCTAGCCCACACAAATCTTCCAGCAACGTCACGCTTGACGCCACGAGCCGACCCCGGCCAGCGCTCGACAATAATCAGCACGTCAGCGGTTTCTTCGAACTTCAACAACGCGTCAAGGATGCGGGCCTGATGGCGCGCCGCGTGGGGTCCTACGTCGTCCGGTTAGTCAGTTTGGGCCTCGCGTTTGTGGGCGCATTCGCGCTGGTTCTGGCGTTGGGGAATACCTGGTGGCAGCTCGCGGTCGCAGTGTTATTTGGTGTGCTGTTCACCCAGGTTGCGTTTCTTGCCCACGATGGCGCCCATCAACAAATCTTTGCCGCTGGTCGGCACAATGCCTGGTTTTCCAGAATCGCCGGGAATCTGGTGGTGGGCATGAGCTACGGCTGGTGGACACGCAAACACGGACGCCACCACGCGCATCCCAACACGGTGGGCAAAGATGACGACATCGCCACTGGAACACTGGTCTTCGTGCCCGAAGAGGCCAAAAACCGCAGTGGTTTCATGGGATGGCTCACGCGCCGTCAAGGATGGTTCTTCTTTCCACTATTGACCCTGTTCGCGCTCGCGTTGCACTACACGTCCGTGAAATCCATCATCCAGAATCCCAAACTCAAATACCGCAAAACCGAACTCGCACTCCTTGCGCTGCGCTTTACCGGGTTTCCGACACTGATGATCCTGTTGCTCGGACCGGGGCTCGGTGCAGCCTTTATAGGTGTCCAGCTCGTGGTGTTCGGCGTGTATATGGGTGGCAGTTTTGCTCCCAACCATAAGGGCATGCCGCTGGTTCCAAAGGATGCGAAGATCGATTTCTTGACGCGTCAGGTGCTGACGTCACGCAATATTCGCGGTGGCAGAATCGTGGACTGGGCGATGGGCGGGTTGAACTACCAAATAGAGCACCACCTGTTCCCGCGAATGCCCAGTGCAAACCTGCACCAGGTTCGTGAAATTGTTCGCGAACATTGCGCGGAACGGGGCATACCGTACACCGAGACCGGTCTGGTTGAGGCGTACCGGATTGTGATCCGATACCTGAACCGGGTGGGCCTGGGGCAAGCTGATCCCATGGAGTGCCCATTGATCACCCAGTTCCGTCCTCGCTGAGTCAGTTCATCGACACCGCGGGGATGGCCGCAACGTCGTCATCGGTATCCTCAAAACGGGCGGCGACGGATTCGGCTTCCTGACGGGCAGGGGTCTCGGCGTTGTCTACCAGCGATGAGAACTGTGCCGGAATCTCGCGGCCCAAAAACCGCATCGCCTCGACATAGAGTTTGCCGGAACGATAGGACGAACGCACCAGTGGACCCGACATCACCGCCGCGGCACCATGTTCATAGGCAAAGTCGCGCAGCCGCAGGAATTCGTTGGGTTTGATCCAGCGATCCACCGGATGATGCAGCGGTGAGGGCCGCAGATACTGGGTGATGGTGATGATGTGGGTACCGGCCTGAATGAGGTCGATGATCGTGTCCTCAATTTCTTCGGTGGTCTCCCCCATGCCCAGAATCAGATTGGATTTGGTGACGAGCCCAGCATCGCGGGCCGCAGTGATTGCAGCCAAGGATTTTTCGTAACGGAACGCCGGGCGAATGATTTTCATCAGCCGTGGCACAGTTTCAATGTTGTGGGCAAAGACCTCTGGTTTGGCGTCGAAAATCTTCTGCAGTGCAGAATCGCCGCCGCGGAAGTCATCCACCAACAGTTCGACACCGGTGGACGGGGTGCGCTTGTGAATGGCACGGGCCGTTTCGGCATATAGCCAGGATGCCCCGTCCTCGAGATCGTCGCGAGCCACACCCGTCACCGTCACATAGCGCAGGCCCAGTTCCTCGACCGAATCGGCCACGCGGTAGGGTTCATCGGTGTCATACTCATCGGGTTTGCCCGTCGCAATGTCGCAGAAAGCGCAGCGGCGGGTACACACCGCGCCGCCGATGAGGAAGGACGCTTCCCGGTCTTCCCAGCACTCGTAAATATTGGGGCAATTCGCCTCGGCACAGACCGTATTCAACGACGTATTGGCCACCTGACTGCGTAGATTCTGGTACTCGGGACCCACGGTGGCACGGGTCTTGAGCCACTCTGGACGGGCTTCGCGCGGTACTTCGGCGTTGCGTGCTTCGATACGCAGCAGTTTGCGACCATCAGCCTGCGGGATGGTAGACATTGACGTCTCCTTCAGTCGTGATTGGGGCAAGAAGTGGTTCAAGACGATGTTCAAGTGCAGCAGTCAGTGGTTCCGCCACGGCAGCCAGTGTGGTGGGAACGCCTTCTTCGGCCATCGAGGTAACCGTGGCATCGGTAATACCGCACGGAATGACCCCGGCAAAGGCGGTGGCCGGGTCGGTGTTAACGTTCAGTGAGATGCCGTGTAGTGTCGCGTCTTGCGAGATTTTCAGGCCGACCGCCGAAATTTTTCGATTTCCGATCCATACCCCGGCGCGCCCTTCGATGACGCCAACGTCGAGGCCGAAATGGTCGCGCAAGGTGTCGAGGACGGCACCTTCGACCGCGCGGATGTATTTGATGACATCGACGGGAGCGGCAAGCTTCACCAGTGGATAACACACCAGCTGGCCGGGCCCGTGCCAGGTAACTGAGCCGGCGCGATCGGTGTCGATGATCGACAGGGCATCATCAAGAATGTCGTGCTGTTGGGTGTGGCGGCCGGCCGTATACGTTGATTCCGCTTCGAATATCAGAAACGTATTTGGATGCTGGCCCGTGGCGATCCGGGCGTGCAGTTCCCGCTGGAGCGTATCCAACGCGGTGTAAGTTTTCAGGCCGGTACCGAGTAAATTTATGACATGCACAACCTCAACTAAACCACACTTCACCCATTGCTTGAAGGGTTGATGAAGCGATCATGACTTCTGGCACGACGTGCACCAATACAGTTTTCGTGCCTCCAACTCTTCCACGATGATCGTGCGGTAGCCACACACCAGACACTGTTGCCCCTGGCGCTGGTACACATAGTTGGCGTGCTCAGGCCACGCGTCGGATAAGGCAATGCCGGGACGATGTTCGGGCTCGGTGGTGATGATCCGACCGGTTTCCACACCGATGCCCAGCAGGTGCACTTGATCCTGCCAGATCTGCTCGCGCGTTTCGGCGGTCAGTGCCTTGGCCGGGGTATGCGGATTCAGTTGCAATCGGAAGAGCCCTTCGGCCCGGAAAATATTGCCAATGCCGCCGATGATTTTCTGGTCCATCAAAATGGCACCGATGCGGCGCCGGGTTTTGGCTGCGACATCGTAGAACCGTTGTGGATCGGCATCGGCACGTAGCGGGTCCGGACCAATGGCGTCGATGACGTCCTGGGATTCGGCAATCGTCAGTGTTCGACAGATCGCCGGACCCACCAGATCGGCCCACGAATCGTCACCCACAATACGCACCCGCGTGGTCGGTCGGGGTTCGGTCAGCTCAGCGGCGGCGTCACCGTGGTCTTCTTGTTCACCGATCTTGCGTGGCGCTCCGATGGAGGAATGCTGTTGGCCCCCGAAGGTCCAGGCCCCGTACATGCCCAAGTGCACGTTGAGCACCAAATCATGGTCGAAGTATAAAAACCAGTGTTTGCCGTAGGCCTCGGATGCGACGGCGCGGTGGCCGTTGAGCAGGTGCGCGCCGTCGGTGAAGCGTCCTTGCGGCGAGGACAATTCCAGCTTCTGAGTGAGAAACACCTCGTCAAAGTGCTGAGCAATCCGGTGAATTGAGTGACCTTCAGGCATTAAGGCTTGGCAATCCCGTCGGTACCCAGTGCAAAACCGGCGATGGCTCCGGTGGTTTCGAATTCCGCGATCTGACCGATGCGCCGGGCATGGCGATCTTCGTTCGACCATGAGCCGGTCAGAAATGCCTGGATGATTTCCAGGGCTTCGGATGGTTCGTGCTGGCGCCCGCCCACGGCCACCACCTGAGCGTTATTGTGTTCCCGGGCCAACTGCGCAGTCGAGATATTCCATGCCAATGCGGCGCGAATCCCGGCAACTTTATTGGCGGCCATTTGCTCGCCGTTGCCCGAACCACCCAGCACAATGCCCAACGAATCCTGGCCTGCTGCACGCTCCGCTGCGACCGCTTTCGCCGCATTAATACAGAACGATGGGTAGTCATCAGCGGCATCATAGTGTTGTGGACCGTGATCGATCATGTCGTAGCCGGCATCGGCCAAATTCTCGATCAAATACTGTGCCAGTTCTAAACCGGCATGGTCGGTAGCAATGTGAACGCGCACGTGGGCTCCTTCATTCGGAAAACTTCTCGCGTCCAGCCTAGTCGGGTTTAGTCCCCGCCCCGATTGGTGAAACAATAGTGACAACCCGTTGAAAGGATCACCGCGTGACTCAATCCCACACCATCACTCGAGACGAAGCGCAGCTACGTGCCGCCATGCTGGATGTTCATACCTACCGGTTGGACATTGATGTCACCGATGCCAATGAGTTTCGGGTCCAGGCCGTCATCACTTTTTCGGCCGCGGAGTCAGCCGTGGGAGGTTCGACGTTCATCGACCTGTTGGAACATGACGTCTACTCGGCTGAACTCAACGGACACACGGTCGAGTATGACGGGTCTCGGCTGCGGCTTGAACCGTTGCAGCTCGACAATGAGCTCATCGTCTCGTCGACGGCCGAGTACTCATCCACGGGTGAAGGGTTGCATCGCTATATTGATCCTTTCGATGAGGCCGAGTACCTTTACTCGCAATGTGAACCCGCCGATGCGCGGCGCATTTTCCCCGTATTTGAACAACCCGATCTCAAGGCCACCTTCGCGTTGGGGGTGACCGCCCCGTCGTATTGGACCGTGTTGTCCAATGAGCCAGGAACGCATGTGCTGGACGGCGAGGTCGCGCACTGGACGTTCGACGCCACACCGGTGATGTCGTCGTATCTGTTCGCCCTGATCGCCGGGGAATACACCGAGGTAGCCACCGGTTCGTCGAAGAGTCGGGTCCCGTTGGGGTTGTGGGCGCGCAAATCCATGGCGGTCTACGTGGGTGCCGAGGACATTCTGGACATCACCCGGTCCGGATTCGCATTCTATGAGCACCAGTTCGGTGTGGTATATCCATTCTCCAAATATGATCAAATCTTTGTGCCCGAGTTCAACGCCGGCGCCATGGAGAACGTGGGCGCGGTGACCATTACCGAGGACTATATATTCCGCTCGGCCGTTCCCGCGGCCATGGTGCAGCGCCGGGCCATCACGATCCTGCACGAGCTCGCGCATATGTGGTTCGGCAACCTGGTGACGATGCGGTGGTGGGATGACCTGTGGCTCAACGAATCCTTCGCCGAATTCGTGTCCCACCTGGCTGCTGTGGATGCCGGATTCGCCGATGCCTGGACCACCTTTAACGCCACCGAAAAAACCTGGGCCTACCGGCAAGACCAGTTGGCCACGACCCACCCCGTCATCGCCGATATGGTCGACCTCGACGCCGTGGCCGTCAATTTCGACGGGATCACCTATGCCAAGGGTGCGGCCGTGCTGCGTCAGCTCGTCGCCTGGGTCGGCACCGAACACTTTATGGCGGGGGTTCGCAACTATTTCGCCGAGCACGCCTGGGCCAACACCACATTCGGTGATCTGCTGCGGCATCTTGAGGACGCTTCGGGGCGTGAACTGGCTAGCTGGGCCGAGCAATGGTTACACACCACCGGCGTCAACACCTTGTCCTGGCAGCGCGATGGCGACGAGGTGGTCATCACCCAGTCGTCACCGGTTCGCCAGCATCGCGTGGTCGTCGGTTTCTACAACGTCGTCGACGGGAAGCTCACCCGCGTCTCGTCGGTAGCCACCGATCTCCAGGAGAAAACCACGCGCCTGCCCGCTGACGATGCCGCGCTGATGCTGGTCAACGACGAAGACCTGACCTACGCCAAACTCCGCCCCGATACCGCTTCCTTGCAGGTGCTCACGGAACGCCTGTCTGACGTCGACGATTCGCTGGCCCGCTCGTTGTTGTGGGGTACCGCATGGGATCTGACCCGTGATGGCGAGGCGTCTGCCTCCTGGTTCCTCGAGCTCATCCTGACCCATGTGGCGTCCGAGACTGATTCATCCGTGGTGTTCTCCCTGTTACGCCAGGCCACCACCGCGCTAAAGTATTTTGTGCCGACCGAACACGCATCGGCGACCCGGCAGCATTTTGCCCACGGGCTGTGGCAACTTGCCGAAGATGCTGTTTCCGGCTCCGATGTCGAGTTGCAACTGGTGCAAGCATTCATCCGCCATACCCGCTCCGAAGCCAAAGTCTCTCAGCTTGCCGACGGCCACGGGCTGGCAGGCTTTTCCGTCTCGACCGATATGGCCTGGTCCGCGTTACAACGACTCGTGGCACTCGGTGTTGTCGGTGCAGCTGATATCGAAGCAGCTCATGCCGAGGATGATTCTTCCACCGGCTACCTGGCGGCCGTGCAGGCCCGGGCGATGATCCCGACGGCCGCCGCGAAGGCCGAAACCTGGCAGCGCATCACCGGCGGGGACCTCACCAATCTCGAGCTTCGTCACATGGTGATGGGCTTCGCTGACGTCCACGACCACGAACTGCTGGCCGACTACGTCGACGAATACTTCAACCGCATCGAAGATCTCTGGGCCGCTAGCAGTTTCGAAATCGCCGAGACCCTTGCCCTGGGGTTGTTCCCGCTGTGGGCCAGCACCGAGGAGACGGCCAGTCGCACCATGACCATGGCTTCATCGACAAGATACAGAGGTTTGCAGCGGATACTTACCGAACTGCATGACGATGTGCGCCGTGCCCTCACCGCTCAGTCAGCGTTTTAGCGCTCGAGTCCTTCACAGCCCCAAGCACTTGGGTTCTCGAGACAACTTTGGTCGACGTTTCGGGTCACGGCACGCCAGATGCGAATCTCGGTGGGCTCCGCCTGCTGAGTGACCGTTGAACTCACCTCCTGCACCTCTCCCCCGTCAACCTGGTAGGTTCCCTCAAACACCGTGGTCAGTTCGACGGTGTATAGGCCCGTCTCGTTGTACTGGTGGCTCGTGTCCGTTTCAGTGTTAAACTCATCGACCGGATAACCAGGCAGTTCAGTCACCAAAGTGTCGCCATCCCCGTAGTCCCAGCGGTATTCAATAGGTGTCGCGGTGATGGTCACCTCCTGGTCGAACATTATTCTCGTCACCGTTTGTGGCTCGTGATGGCTGGAGTAAAAGTTCGTGTGCGCATTCTTTAAGCCAAATGGTCCGCGATCCATGAGAATCTGCGGTGATTCGGGAATCAACTCCAACAAGTCCGATTCTGTAATGGTGATCGTAATCGGTTCATTCACCACTTGCGCCTCTGGAGCTGGGGCCTGCGGTGCTGGTGGTGGGGCCGGCTCCCCAGGTAAAAACACATACTGGGCCAGGCACAACTCTATGCCCAGGTATTCCCTATACATTCCTGTGCACTGTTCCTGAATAGTTCTTGGCGGTGCCGCAGCTTGCGAATTCGACTGTCCACCACTTGCACTGCTTCCGCCAGAGCTGCTGACGTTCGATTTTGTTGGAACGGGAGATGGAGGTCGTGACGAATTAGGGTTGATATATTTTAGTTCGGTACCACTACTAGCTTGCCTACGATTCTCAGAGGACACGCGCCATGAGTTCTCTTGCACCTCACCTTCAAACTCAGTCGAAGCCTTCGCCACGGTCCCGCCCATAAATAAAGATCCAAAGCAAAGAAGTATTAAAATCGACCAAAAAAACCAGGCTCGGATCACATGAGTCACTATTCCACCCATGTCACGCTCTCTTCTAGTCCAAGCCACTCAACTTCCCATCGTTGGCCAGTTGCATCAAAATACAGAAGACTTACCCATTTCTTTATATCCGGTTTGTCAAAGCTGTCTTGGTGCAAAATACCATCGTTCTCATAGAAATCGATGCCCGGTTCGTCTAACTCAAAGAAAACATGCGCAACTGGTTGGCTGCGTTCCTCATCATCTCCCAATTGAACTTCAGTAATTTCAATTTGTAGCTCTCCTTGAAGAACAACCCACTCTCCTTCACCGTAGGAATGTTCCCAACCTTGAATCGACTCGAAACAAAATTCACAGTCCTCAGACGAGACCAAGGCAAGCGGCTCCGTATCGCCGGTAAGCCGTGCATACTCTTCCGTTTCCCAAAAATATTCAAGGGTCGCCTCAGCGCCTTCTTCAGAATTCTCGGTGGCTACGGCAGGCAGGTTGGGCTCGGGTACGTTCTGAGCTGGGCCGTCCGCAGAGGCAGGAACATACTCCAACGATTCGGTGTCCGACGCATCGATAGTGTCACCGAGTGTTTCTTCGTCATCATTGGAACATCCAGTGAGGCCTACGGCCAGAATCAAACCAACTAAACCGGTGACCAAACGATTTCGGACAGACTTCTTCATGAGTGGAGACATCAAGGCGCTTTCAAGTGAGTGATGAATAAAGGCTGTGATATTAAAGTAACCCGCAATTGACAGGGTAATCCAGGTCTCGTTTGCAGAATGTGGAAAACTTTTTAAAGTCGATGACTCTCACGAACTTGTCCACATTTGCTCCGACTCGCTCAGCGGGATGTGCGATTTTTGGTCACGATGGGAAGCAGCCGAACACGACTGGAGGTGACTTCCCAATGACTCAAACCGCCGCAGCGCCGCTGAATCCACTTGAGACGCTCGACTTGCATATCGCTGATGGACGCGTTGATTGGGAAGCCCTCTCGCACGAGCAACTCCATGACCTGATTCGGGGTGCTCGTCAACGCATCGAAGACATTGAACCCCGTGAGCCGACTGAAGGGCTGCTCCAGCGTTCATTAATGTTGGAAGAGACAGCGCGCTCATTCGCACCACTCCAGCATCGCTACACAGGGCTACTTAAAGACGCATTCGATACTCCGAAGTTGCGCTCAACTGTCGACCTGCCAAAAGGAAAAACACCGTTCCGGGATGCCACGGATATGCTGGCCAAAACGCACGGCATACGAGCATATGAAGCATCGGGACGAACCAAGATTGCTGTGGCGATGACACCGAAACGTGCATCAGACCCGGAACGAGATGACACAGTCGCCGTCGGGGAAACGAAGCTGCCCATCTTGGGAGCGATCCAAGCACAAGGAAACATTCATCCGTCGAAACTCTCGTCGGCATTAAACATGATCAACGCCGTCGACCAGGAAGCTGAAGCAGCAGGCAAAGATCAAGAATATCGAGACAATCTGCAGCGCCTCGTCGAGAAGGACTTGGCCGGAAGAATTGGGGCCACGTCACCGGAAGAGTTCAGTCACTATGTTTCGAACAAGAAGAAGGACATACTGGCATCGATTGATCCGGCAGATAAGAAATTTACACAAGGCCAGACCGATGCGATGCATAGCGCGTGGTGCGAGGGTACCGTTCGTGGCAACCAGAACGCATACAAATGGGTCATCATCACGGATGCAGAGGGAAACGAAGCCTTCAAAACCATCGAAGCAACAGCCAATAATCCACGTGCCAAAGATGACGACGAGCAGGAATTCGACAGCCGTACGCGCGGTCAACGCAGTATGCACGCGTTTCGTGATGCCATCAAATTTGCTCTGGCCAATCTCTCGAATTCGGATTTGCGCGGGGCCAACGGTGCCCACACCCAAATGGTGGTGATGGCTGATTACCCAACCCTGATGGAAGGGGTCCGTCGGGAACTTGCCGAACTCCTCCCGGACATTGAAGCCGAACAACGCGAACGGCTCTTGGCGATGCTCGCCGAGGCAGAGTTGGCCAAAGAGATCGGTGACTCACCTGAAGACGAGGACGTTGAAAATGGGAGCCTTATTCCGGCGCCAAATGCCAGGGTGACCGGCAAAACAGCACGGGAATTGGAACTGGATGGAGAAGTCGTCACGTTACCGCCGCCAAAAACTCCTGATATTAGCGCCATCTTGCACGATGACAATTTAGATCGGCTACAACCACGGATTTCGCAAGGCATTTACACACCGTATATGCCACCGGATGCACTGCTCCGAATGCTCTGCGATGTGAGCGTTTCGCCGGTAACACTAACTGGACGAAGACAGGTCCTGTCGATCGGTCGAAAGCAACGGAAATTCTCTGAATCAATACGGCGCGCCATTTTAGCCAGAGATCGCGGGTGCACTGTGCCCGGATGTCACTGGCCGGCCGCCTGGTGCGAGCTCCACCACGTCATCCCCTGGTCACAAGATGGGGAGACGAGTGTCGAAAACGGCACCCTCATGTGTTCGCATCACCACCAGGCGTTGCACGCCAAAATGCTTCACATTGAACGAGTCGACGGCGAAATCCAATTCAGGCTCCACCCGTTGCTTGACCCTGCCCAACAACCACGGAAAAACTACTTTTGGCAGAGCTGACTCGACATTCCACCTGACCGAGCCGTCATCAATAACTCCCCGTATTCGAAAGAAACGTCGGATACGGGGAAATTTTTGTGCCCGATGATCCCTTTAAGTCCGGGCGGTTTAAGCCTGGGCGGTAGACGTTACCTCGTCGGGTGCCTCTTCGTCTGCTGAATGCGGTGGCACAATACGGTGCTCCCCCGCATAAATGACGCACCGATGACCCCGAGTAAATCCCACCAACGTCATACCCGATTCCTTGGCGAGCTCGACGGCTAGCGAGGATGGCGCCGAGACGGCAACCAGCATTGGCATACCGGCCATAGCGGCCTTCTGAACGAGCTCGAAGCTCGCGCGCGACGAGGTGACTAAGACGTTGCGCCTTAATGGGAGCAGCCCTTCCATTAAGGCCCATCCCAGTACCTTATCTACGGCATTGTGTCGACCAACGTCTTCGCGGACCACAAGGAACTCACCGGTATCAACATCGTATATGCCCGCGCCGTGCAATCCACCGGTCTTGGCGAAAACTTTTTGGTCCTCGCTGAGTTTATCGGGCAGCCCCATCACGGTGTGCTCATCGAGTGTGAAAGCCGAGCGCTCGTCGATGGGGTAACACCCGGTTTGGTGTACGTCGTCCAGGGATTGTCGCCCACAGAGACCACACGACGAATTCACGACCAGCTGCCGTTGCGTCAGCGCACCCGGTGACGGCACATGCGGGGCCAACGTGATATCGACGACGTTGTCAGACGTGTCCTCGAGCGAAACACGAGAACCGACGCCGAGCTGCTCGAACGGGTATAGCCCCTTGGGACCCTGATCCTTTTGGCAGTAGCGCACACGGGTGAGGTCGTCGGCAGAATGAATGATGCCCTCGGACAAGGCGAACCCCACGGCAAGCGAAAAATCGTGGACCGGGGTGCGCATCGTGACAGCCAACCGGGTGCCATTAACACGAATCTCCAGAGGTTCTTCGACCGCGAGTGTGTCGGCACGGTGGGTTCGCTCGCTATCGATATTGACACGAGCGACACGGACTCGGGCTTGTGAAGAACGCATGGCCCCATCTTAGCGTTGCCGGTCACTTAATGGCAGGGTCTTGCTAGGCTGGGAAACATGACACACGGTCCAGAGTTTATCCGCGCCAGGACTGCCCGACATCGCCGTCTTCCCGAGGTTGGTGATGGTGGAGCAGCTCGGCTCGCCGCTGCACGCGTTGCGGTGGTTGGTGCCGGGGGGTTGGGCTCAACGGTCATCCCATATCTTGCCGCCGCGGGTGTGGGTTGCATCGATGTGTTCGATGACGACGTGGTGGAACTGTCGAATCTGAATCGGCAGATTTTGCACTCGGTCGATTCGCTGGGCCAGCCGAAGGTGGATTCCGCCGTGGCGGCCGGGGCACGCATTGCCCCCGAAGTTCAGGTCGTGGGGCATCGGCTGCGACTGGATGACAACTTTGCCGAGGTAGTCGGCGCGGTAAAACCCGACATCGTGGTCGATGGGTCAGATTCCTTCGATACCCGGTTTGTGGTGGATGCCGGTGCCGCAGCTTTGGGTGTCCCGGTGGTATTCGGTGCCTTAATGCAATGGTCGGCGCAAATTACGATCTTTGACGCGGCTGGTCGCTATGGGCCTGCCATTCGGCTGACTGATATTTTTGCCGACACACCAGAGGTTCGTGCCACCCCGGGATGCGCCGAAACGGGAATTCTGGGGTCTGTTGCGGGCATGATCGGCACGTTATTGGCCACCGAGACAGTCAAGCTTCTCGTGGGCGCCGGGAAAACGCTGTCCGGACGGATGCTCATCGTCGACGCGTTAGATATGACGATGACGGAAATACCGCTCGCCGACACACCACAGGCGCAGCGAGGACCGTCCGCGCGACCCGGTGAGCACACCAACATTGTTGCCGTCGGGCTGGAAAATTTTGACGACGACGTGTCCCCGGTGTTCATTGATGTTCGCCGCGCAGATGAGGTGGCGCAAGACCCCGTGCCCTTCTCCACACTGCACGTCCCTTTTGACCAGTTGGATGGCCTCGAATTGGATGACGACCGAGAAATCGTCACCGTGTGTCGTTCAGGGCCGCGTTCCATCCGCGCCGCCCAACGTCTGGCGGCGGCAGGCCACCGCGTCGTGGGGTATCTGGATGGCGGCGTCAACGCGCTGCAGGACAAACCGCGGCCCGACCACCCGAGTCTGCATAGTGAATCGAGCCTGCGATGATTACCCAACAAGACCACTTGGCGCGCATTTTAGACTTAACGGCACCGCTTGCGGTGGAAGAAGTTCCGCTGGCCGAGGCGTTAGGCCACACACTTGCTGCGAATGTGATGACCACCATGGATCTACCGCCCTGGGATGCCGCGGCCATGGACGGGTATGCTATCTCGTTGGAACATTTTCAACCCGGTACCTTGCCGGTGACGAAAACGCTTCCCGCCGGCCACACGACGCCCGAACGCATCGCCCCCGGTGAGGCCGCAGCGATCATGACCGGCGCGCCCGTGCCTGCCGGCGCGGACACCATCATCCCGCTGGAAGTATTCCACGAGCCGTCCCAAAGTCTGCCGCGTGAAATTACCATCGACGACATTCCGAAAACAGATCAGCATATTCGACGGCGTGCCGAAGATACCCACGCTGGTGCACTGGTCGCGGCGGCCGGTACCGTGTTGGGCCCGAACCATATCGGTGCCATTGCGGCAACGGGCACGGCGACGGTGTTCACGGCCCGCCAGCCAAGCGTCGCGATTATTTCAACCGGTGATGAATTGGTCGCGCCCGGTACCCCACCGGATTACGGACAGATTCCGGATTCTAATGCGCCACTGGTCGCTGCCACGCTGACCAAACTCGGCGCAAAACCGACCCAGCAACTGCGCATCCGCGACTCTCAGGCCAGCCTCGAACATACGATTGCCCAACTCGAGCACACCGTCGACGCGATCATTTTGACGGGCGGTGCTTCGGTCGGGGCCCACGATATCTCCAACTATGTGCTCTCCGCGTGGCAACACGAGGACCCGACGCGGGCCATCACCTTCGACACGATCAATATCCGGCCGGGCAAACCTCAGGGGTTCGGGCTGTCGCCGGCTGGCACGCCGGTGTGGTCACTGCCGGGTAATCCGGTGGCTGTACTGGTGTCGCTGCACCTCTTTGTTGCCCCGGGCATCGCCAAAATGCAACGCCGCAGCCCCGAACCGCACAGACTTCGGGTACGAACCACCAAGACATTGGACACCCCGAAAAACATGAACTACTACATGCTGGCCACCCTGAATCAGGGCTATGCCACGCCGCTGCCGTCAAACTCGCACCTGGCCGTGAAAATGGCCCAGGCAACCGGGCTGCTCCATGTGCCCGCCGAAGTCGACGGCATCGAGGCCGATCAACCAGTGGAGTACATTGCCCTATGATTACCGTTCGTCTCTTCGCCGCGGCTGCCGACGTCATCGGGAGCAAATTCGTGACGATGCACGCTGAGTCGGTGGCCGAGGTGCTCGACGAGCTCTCGGATGCCCAAACCACCGCCCAGGTGATCTCGCGCTGCTCGGTTCTGGTCGATGGAGTACGCGCGAACCCTCAAACACAGCTGGCGGACGGGGCGACCGTCGACGTGTTGCCACCGTTTGCGGGTGGTTAAATCCCCACCCAGTGGCTGCCCTCGGGCCCAAATTGTTGTTTCCAAATGGGCACGCGAGCCTTGATTTCCTCAACGACGGTGCTGCACGTGGCGAACGCTTCCTGCCGGTGGGCCGCAGACACCGCCACGACGAGGGCAACGTCGCCGATGTCCAGGGCGCCGATCCGATGGGCGGCGGCGACGCGGATGGGTAACGGTGTCACGTCTTGGGTATTGTGCACCGAAATATTTGCCTCGGCCACGACTTCGCGCAAGAACGTTGTCGCATCGGGGTGCGCCGTATATTCCAGACCGGTGACCGCGCCGGGGGCTTCTGGGTCGTGATCGCGCACCACGCCCTGAAAGACGACGACTGCACCGGCATCGGGCGCGGACACGGCGGCTTCGAGTCGCTGCACGTCGAGTACTGTATCGGTCACCACTGACAGTTCCACCAGATTCATGCCACTAGTCTAAGTGTTCGCCACCCGGTGCAATCCACATCACCCGCCACGGCGCTGAACTAGACTGAACCCCGTGCAACATGAGTTTTCTTTACGCGCCGAATGGGCGACGAACACGGACCGTCCGCATCCGCAGCGGGGTTTCACCCGCGAGGTGACCATCCACGCTGACGGTCCCGGTGAGCTGCCCGGGTCAGCGGCCAAACCATTTCACGGTGACGCGACCCGTTGGAATCCCGAGCAGCTGCTGCTGGCGGCCCTGGTCGAGTGCCACATCTTGTCGTATCTCTATGTTGCCGGCGAGGCCGAGATTGAGGTCGAGCACGTGTCGGTGCGCGGTGAATTGACCCTCGAGGCTGGCTCCGATGGCGGACAGATCAGTTCGGCCACGCTCTATCCGGAGGTCGTCGTCGCCGATACGATGCAGTTGGCCCGCGCCCGTGAGCTGCACGACGAGGCACATCGTCAATGTTTTATCGCTCGCAGCGTGAACTTCCCCATCAGTCTCGAAGTGCCCCACCAACACCAGATGCCCCAGCTGCCCCAGTTCTCGAATCGTCTGGGCGCGCCGATTGCGGTACTCAAACCCCGTCGGGCGAAGAAACCATCACAGGTTTCCGGCAATGAGGACGCCCGGTTGGCCGCAATTCGAGCAGAACGCGACGCGGCGCACGAGGATCCCAACGCCAGTGCGCAAGAAACCAAGAGCGCGGCAGAACAAGCTCAGAAGACGAATGCTCCAGCCGAGCAGACTTCGTTTTATGATCAGGTTGGCGGAGAACCCACGTTCAGAAAGCTGGTGCACGAATTCTACCAGCAGGTCGAGGCCGACCCCGAGTTCAAAGCGATGTATCCCGAAGAGGATTTGGGTCCCGCCGAGCAACGCCTCCGACTGTTTCTCATCCAATATTGGGGCGGGCCCACCGACTACTCACAACTCCGCGGTCATCCGCGGCTACGTGCCCGGCACATGCCGTTCCACGTCGACACCAAGGCGCGTGACACGTGGCTAAAATTCATGCGCAACGCGATGGATACCCTAGATTTGGCGCCGTTGCACTACGACACCATGTGGGACTATTTCGAGCGCGCCGCCCGCGCCATGCAGAACCAGCACTAACGCCAAGCTTTAAAGGCCAGCTTTAAAGAGCAACCGCCGGACGGGCCAACACGTGTCCCCCGGCGCTCGTCAACCGCACCCAACCACTTGATGTCGACACGGTGGTTTCTCCGCGCGGCAGCAAAAACCCTAAACTGTGGGCGGCCAGTGTGGCACCGGCCGGGAACTCCACCTGTTCGGCGTCGCCGAGCTGTTCGCCCCACACGGCAGAGCGCACCTGCGATAATAACGGGGCGCCGGGATTCGACGGCAATCCCTCGCCAACCTTGGTAATCCCGTCGCGGGCAATTTTGCGGATGTCCGCGTCATCGACCACCGCGGCCGGTGCCCAGCCGGACCGTGGAGCGTTCATCGCCGTCCAGTTCACCGAAATCGCCACCGGGGGCAACGTCAGTTCGCGCGAGCCCGTCGAAATCATCCGCTGCGTCCGATCGCTGATCGCATCCATCTCAAATACCGTGTCGACTTCGAAACGTTCGGCATATGAGAAGTCCAGAGCAAACGTCCGCAACCCGATGACGATGGGCACACCGTCGCCGAGCCCGGCCGGATGCATCACCGAAACCGAAGCCGCCAGCACATCATGGGCGACCACGAACCGAACACCGGTGGTATCTAACGTCTTCGCCCTGGTGAGGAAGCTTTGCAGATCCTTCACAGAGTTTTGAGTCGCGAACGGCAAAACGTAATCCATGGCCCCAATTATGCCTTCCGTGGCCCACTCGGTCAGCAACGCTGCCGCCAATTGAGCTGATAGCACTAGAGTGTGAACACCACATTTTCTGAAAGGCTTTCATGGCGAATACAACCTACCCGGATGATCCGACCGATATTCTGCGCGACGTGCTCAAACTGGAACGCGTGACCTCCGACCCAGACAGCAGCACCTTCACCGGACATACCCCGAAGCAAACGCGTGGACAGGTATTTGGCGGCCAAGTCGTGGCCCAGTCCTTGGCGGCTGCGAGTCATTCGGTGCACGATGATCGCAACCTGCACTCCATGCACTGTTATTTCATCCGTCCCGGCGATGCCAGTGAGCCGTTGACCATTGGCGTGGATCATCACCGCGACGGGCGCTCGTTTTCGGTTCGTCACGTCGAAGTCACCCAGCACAACAAGGTCATCCTGTCGTTAACCTGTTCCTTTCAGACGCAGGACAAGGGGATCGAACACCAGGAGCCGATGCCCGAAGGCATTCCGCATCCGGATGAGTTGCCTCCGATTTCGTCGCTCGTGGGGATGATTGATGATCCCAACGCTCAAGAGTTGGCCTACAACCGGCCATTCGACATTCGCTATGCCTATGAGCCCATCTTTCTGCGGCCGGGACCGGAGCGCGTGAACCGCAATATTGTGTGGATGAAAACCTTCACGCCCGTCAATGTCTCCCGCAATATGGCCGCCGCTGGGCTCGCCTATGGGACCGATTACACGATCCTGGAAGCCATCATGCGTCACCACGGCATCACGTGGGTGGACCCGGAGAAATCAGTGGCGTCCCTGGATCACGCCATGTGGTTTCATCGCCCGTTCACGCTGGATCAGTGGTTGTTATTCGTCCAGGAATCTCCCTCCGCTCAATCAGCCCGCGGGTTGGGCATGGGCCGGATCTATACCATCGACGGCGATCTGGTGGCCACGGTGGCCCAGGAAGGTATGATGCGACTTTCGAAATTTGGGTAGTAACCGCCGGTTCACCTCGCCGCCATCACAGTATGGGTACGATGCGACTATGTCTGACATCATCACTTCACATTCTTCTGCCACGCAGACCCCTCGGGTCAAACGCTCGCACGTGGCCGCCTGGGCCCTGTGGGATTGGGGGTCCGCTGCCTTTAACGCGGTCATGATCACCTTCGTGTTCGGAACCTATTTGGCTTCGGACACCTTCGGTGCTGACGGCCGCGGCACTTCGTGGCTGGCCACGGGCAATGCGATCGCCGGGATCATTATCGCGCTGACGGCACCGGTGATGGGTCAGCGGGCCGACCGTGACGGACGACGCTCACTATGGCTGGGTGTCAATACGGGGCTGGTCATTTTGACCACGGCAGCGTGTTTTTTCGTGCAACCCGATGAGTCATTTTTGTTGCTGGGTGTCATCCTGTTGTCGGCGGGCAACGTGTTTTTCGAGTTTGCTGAAGTCCAGTACAACGCGATGATGGTCAAGATCGCTACGAAGTCCACGATCGGTCGGATTTCAGGACTTGGTTGGGGTGCCGGCTACCTCGGTGGCATCTTCTTGCTGCTGCTCGTATACGTTGGGTTCATCGGCGGTGAGACCCATTGGTTTGGTATCGGTAACGATGACGCCATGAATATTCGCATGGTCGCGGTGTTTGCCGCGTGCTGGTTCGTGATCTTCGCGCTGCCGGCGATTATCGTGATGCGTACTCGCAAGGACTCCAGCGAACCACAACACCCACGGGCCGAACGGGTCAGCATTGTGCAGTCTTACCGTCAACTGCTGCGGACCATCGTGCATTTGTGGAAGTGCCAGCGCAATACGTTCTGGTTCTTGGTGTCCTCGGCGGTCTTTCGCGACGGCGTGGGGGCAGTATTTGCCTACGGCGCGATCCTGGGAACCACCGTGTATGGTGTCGCCCCCGACAACATTTTGTTCTTTGGTATCGCCGCCAACGTGGTGGCCGCCGCCGGCGCATTTTTGGGCGGGCTCTTTGACGACAAGTTCGGGCCAAAGAAACTCATCGTGGTCTCGCTGTCCGGGTTACTCATCTCAGCTGTGATTGTCTTCGTGCAAGATGGCACCCTGGCGTTTTGGATCTGGGGGCTCTTCTTGTGCTTCTTCGTCGGCCCGGTCCAGTCCTCATCGCGTGCATTTTTGGGCCGGCTCACCACCCCGAACACGGCCGGCGAACTCTACGGCCTGTATGCGACCACCGGTCGCTCGGTCTCATTTTTGACGCCCGCGCTCATTTCCGTGTTCGTTGGCGTCAGCGGGGAATCTCGGATGATGGTCCCGGCGATCATTGCGGTTTTACTGGCCGGGATGTTGTTGCTGTGGCCGGTACGGGATCCCAAGACTTCTGCCACCGAGGAAGTCCAGACCGATAAGACCCAGGCGCGTTAACACAGGCGCCTTAAAGAGTTCTGCTCCGTATCCTCAACTGTGGATACGGAGCAGAGACAGCTTGACCTTAGTTACGGGTCAGGCGACGGTGTGTTGCGCGTGCTTCACGGGTCGCATCTGGTCCGAGACGTTCGATCTTATTGGCTTCGTAGGACTCGAAGTTTCCTTCGAACCAGTACCAGTTGGCTGGATTTTCTTCGGTGCCTTCCCACGCAAGAATATGGGTTGCCACACGGTCCAGGAACCAGCGGTCGTGGGAAATCACGACGGCACAACCGGGGAATTCCAACAGCGCATTTTCTAGCGATGTCAGGGTTTCCAAGTCGGGGTCGT
>JABXHI010000061.1 GCA_013393415.1 Micrococcaceae bacterium | reverse complement strand
CAACAACAACCCCACAAACGCAGAGCCACCACCAGGCAGTGAAAACACACGATCCACAAACAACCATGAACCACACCAAACACAGTGCAGAACACAACACTAAACCAAAACAAACAACAAAGTCAAATCGGATCAGCTAGAATCTGAATTCTTGGTTACCGGAAGCTGAACAGCTTCGGCAACAGAAGAACACTCTATCAGACAAGCTGATCAGAATGTCAATTCCTAACTTGGTTATCTCGGTCACACGAAGTGCTGGTGGGCGGCGCCCTCCATTTTCGCTTTTACAGTGCGCACCGGCGAGGTGACGCTGCATTGACTCGGAGATTTCCGTGATCTAAATTTTGAAACAACTTTTAGTTCAGTTTCTGAACCGGATCAACAGCTTATCACGAAGTGATTCGAGCTTGTCAACTCCAGTCAGAAGTTGGAATCGCTATATATTTTTTCTAAAAAGAACTTCTGTGTCTCAGCGCTTCCCGTCTCCGGTCTGCCCTGGGCACGAGAGATAACTATACACAGATATTTTTGGAACACAAAACTGACGTACTGCCTTCTCGTATGGTCGTTATAGTCTTGTTCTTGTCTCGGACGTTCCGTTTATTCACCTTGTGTGCATACTGCGTTCAACAGGCTGTGACCGACGTCTCTAAAAGAGTCGTGTTTTAAAGAGGAAACGGGTGAAGGCTCATCTAGCTTCCACCCGCAAGTACTGAATATGTCCGTTACTGCAACAACGTCCTGTCTGACACGGTCGCATTCTTGATATTCGTGAACTGTGCCAAAAGATCTTCAACCGTCATAGAAGATTTTTCTGTTCCAGACACATCCAAGATGATTCGCCCCTCGTGCATCATGATCAACCGGTTCCCCACTTCAAGGGCTTGACCCATGTTGTGAGTAACCATCAACGTGGTCAATTCTTGTTCGGCTACGACCTTTTCCGTCAGATCTGTGACAAGGCGTGCCCGTTCTGGATCAAGTGCTGCGGTGTGCTCATCGAGTAGCAGGATCTTGGGTTGTGAAAAAGTTGCCATCAATAACGACAACGCTTGGCGCTGTCCACCAGAAAGTAAACCAACTTTTGCACTCAGACGGTTTTCCAGTCCAAGTTCTAACACTTGGAGTTCGTCTGCAAATCGCGTTCTCTTAGCTTTCGTGATCCCAGAAGCCAAGCCACGCCGCATCCCCCGACGTTCAGCTAAAGCCATATTTTGTTCAATGGTGAGATCTGGAGCGGTCCCCGCCATCGGATCTTGAAAGACACGGCCCACATACGTGGCACGTTTGTAATCTTTCATTCGGGTGACGTTTCTGCCTGCGATATCGACAATCCCGGTATCTGGGCTGACCTTGCCTGCGATCGTGTTTAGCACGGTCGACTTTCCAGCACCGTTGGATCCGATGACCGTCACAAAATCCCCGTTGCCGAGCTCGAGATCAATGTTGGATAGTGCCACACGCTCGTTGACGGAGTTCGGAAAGAACGTCTTGTTCACGTTTTGCAGCTTAAGCATCGGTGGCCTCCTTCAGCTCAGGTTTGGATTCGTAGATTCTCTCGGATTTCTTTGGACCCCGCCGGATCCGCCACTTCGGTAGGAGGAGGGCGATCACTACGATAATTGCCGAGATAAGTCGCATATCATTTGGATTGAATCCGACAGCGAGTGCTCCCTGCACCGCTGCGCGATAAATGATTGACCCAAGCACCACCGCAGTCGTGGCGATGAGCACCTCTTTGTTGCGGGTCCCGAAGAGCACCCGACCAACAGCGGTATCCGCAAAGCGCGCGACGAGTCGGTTGTTGAAAATCGCTTGGCCCAGAATGACCGAGGCGAGACCGACCAGGATCAATCCGATACCCATCGAGATATCTGATGAGCCTTGTTTTTGTGCGATGAAGGCACCCGCCATGCCGACCAACCCATTCGATACGGCCAGGCCCACAATTTTCATCGTGTCCGTCGAGACGCCAAAGGAGCGCACCATTTCCTCGTTATCACCGGTGGCTTGGAGCCCTAGCCCCATATCGGTACCGAGGAACCAGTCCAGCAGCATCTTGATGATCAACACGATCACGGCAAGAACGAGAATCAGTGTCCAGTCGGTAATGCCGTTTTCGTTGAACCAGGTGTATAACGTTTCATTGCCTAGCAGCGGGACATTGGCGCGGTCGCCCATAATACGAAGGTTGATGGAATACAGGGCAAGCATCGTCAAAATCCCTGCAAGCAACGGGTTGATTCCACCCTTTGCATGCAAAAGTCCAGTAACTATACCGGCGAGTCCTCCCGCAACGAATGCCGCGCCCATCGCGAGGAGCGGGTTGAGGTCGTAGTTCACCATCAGGATTGCCGCTGTTGCCGCGCCAGTTGTAAACGACTGGTCGACCGTGAGGTCGGGAAAATTCAGAATGCGGAAGGTCAGATAGACGCCAAGGGCCATGATGGCATATATGAGACCGAGTTCTAATGTCACGATCATAACGGGACGGACTTACCTTTCAGGAGGTGCAGTAAACGGGCCCGGGCAGTCTGCGCTGTCCCAGGCCCGTCTATAGTTTTGCAGGTTATTGAAGTTGGCGCGAATTACTCGTCAGAATCGTCCTCGTCGCCTTCACTCTCTGTTTCGACGACTTCACCTTCGTCGAGCAGTTCTTGTGGGATTTCGACACCCATCTGCTCGGCAGCTTCTGTGTTGAAGGTGTACTGCATCGAGTCTTCACTCGCGGTGACGGTCGGCATATCGGCCAGTTCGCCATCACCAGTGATAATGTCGACGACCATTTCGCCTGCTTGGCGCCCCTGTTCGTAGTAGTTAATCCCGTAGGTGCCAATGGTGCCGCGTACTACGGAATCGGATTCAGCAGCAAAGACAGGAATCTGGTTGTCGATACCGTAGGAAATGACGGTTTCCAGACCCGACACCACGGTATTATCAGTCGGCACGTAGATCGCGTCGATATTAGAGAACGATTCGACACCCTGAGCTACTTCCGATGTGTTGGTCACCGCGACTTTTTGAATTTCAACGCCCAGTGATTCGGCTGCTTCATTGGCTGCCTCAACCTGAACCACCGAGTTGGATTCTGCTGACGAGTATGGAACACCAATCACTTCGACATCACCAACGACATCGAGGATGAGCTGAAGCTGTTCCTCTACTGGGTTCATATCTGACACACCGGTGATATTCTCGCCGGGTGTGTCCCAGTCAGGTACCAGCCCGGCATCGACGGGATCGGTGACCGCCGCAAAGATTATGGGCGTCTCGGGGATGGAGGTAGCTGCGGCGATGGCGACCGGGGTAGCGATCGCAGCAACCGCATCCAAGTTGTCGTCCTGAGCGAAGCTACCAATGATGTTGTTCATAGTTGCTTGATCGGCCTGAGCATTTTGCGCTTCGACTTCGATGTCGGCATCGGCCTCATCGAAAACATCTTGCATGCCCTCTGCGCTTGCGTCCAACGAGGCGTGTGAGACATATTGGGCCAAGCCCACGGTGTATTCGCCGTCGCCGTTGCCCTCGCCCCCGTTGTCATCAGAGCCGCAAGCGGTCAACAACAGACCAGCAGCTGCAGCGGTCGCCGTTGTTTTCAGCAGGGTGTTCCTTTTCATTTTTACTCCAACTCTCGACTTATGTGAGTGATGTGCCTTGTGTCCTACGCAACAATCTCGCAGGCTCACACAATCTTATGCCGAAGTCGGGCAATTTCGTAAAGTGTGATGCCAGCCGCCAACGAAGCGTTGAGGGACTCGAGTTCGGATGAGATGGGAATCGACACAATTTGGTCGACTTTTTCTGAGACGAGGCGAGACAAACCGCTGCCTTCCGACCCCACGACCACACACAACGGATCGGTTGCTAACGGAAGATCGGTGACGGATTGCTCTCCGTCTCCGTCAAGCCCGATGGTAAACAGTCCGGCGTTCTTATATTCATCAAGGGCTTGATTCAGATTGGTCACTTGACCCACGGGAACACGAGCTGCCGCACCGGCCGAGGTCTTCCACACGGTGGAGTTCACGCCGACGGCGCGTCGGGACGGGATGATGACGCCATCGGCCTGGAATGCGGAAGCCGAGCGCAGAATGGCGCCGAGGTTGTGCGGATCGGTAATGGAGTCCAATGCGATCACGAGCGGTGGTGTCCGGCGGTAGCCGTTATTCCAGTCCGACATCAGTCCGGTGACCAGCTCGATTCCGTTTTCGTATTCATACGGTGGCACTTGGAGTGCTATGCCCTGGTGCCGAGCATTATCGGTGACCCTGGCCAACTGGGCTTCGGTTGCTTCCAAGACGGGGATACCGCGGTTTGCAGCCAGTCGAACCGAGTTCCGAATCCTATCGTCCATTTCAACGCCGATGGACACATACAACGTCGAGGCAGGGATTTCCGCTTCGAGTGCTTCCACAACGGGATTTCGGCCTGCCACAGCGTCGCCGGTTGGGGCCGACTTTTTCTGCCGTGTGGCGGGTGGCCGATACCCTTTATGCCAGGTACGGTCCGAGGCTTTCGGGGTTGGGCCACGTCCGGCCAGCTTCCGGCGGCCTTGGCCGCCGGAGCCTTTGGTTGGGCCCTTTTTCTTTGGGGATCCACTGCGACGAGAACTCATTTGCTCGTCCTTTCTGATTGGAAAAGTTTTAGGTTTGGTTTGTTACCGACCAGGTTGCACCATCGGCAGCGTCTTTGACTACGATGCCTGCTGCAGCGAGCTGATCTCGAATAGCATCAGCGGTGGCCCAGTCTTTCGCATGGCGCGCCTGTGCACGCGCGGTGATTTGTGCTTGCACGAGTTCATCCAGCGCCCGGTAGGTTGCAGAATTTGCATCATCCTTCGCTTCTTGCGCTGAATCCAGCCCAAGCACAGCAACCATGGTGTTGACCTGCTCCATATACTCGTGGACGGTCTCATGCTGACCGGCGTCGAGTGCGGCATTGCCCGCACGGACGGTGGCGTGTAAAACCGCCAGCGCTTCGGGCACGTTGAGATCATCTTCCATGGCTTCAGTAAAGGCATTGGGCACATTGCCTTTCCCGGCGGTTACGGCGAGTGTTTCGGCCGCACGGCTCTGGAATGTTTCAATGCGTTCCAGTGCCGTCTGCGCTTCCGATAATGCTGACGGATGATAGTCCAGTTGGGAACGGTAGTGCGCTTGTCCCAAAAAGTAGCGCACCGCCCCTGGTCGGGCCATCGTCAGCATTTGTTCTGGTGACACAGTGTTGCCCACGGATTTGGACATTTTTTCACCTTCGGCGGTGACCAACCCGTTATGCATCCAGAAATTGGCAAACTCATCGCCTGCTGCACTGGATTGTGCCAGCTCGTTCTCGTGGTGTGGGAACCGCAGATCGAGTCCTCCACCGTGGATATCGAAGTGGGTGCCCAAATATTTTGTCGCCATGGCCGAGCATTCAATGTGCCACCCCGGGCGTCCCACTCCCCATGGAGAATCCCAAGCTGCCCCGTGAGGATCGGCCTCTAGTGCGGATTTCCACAGCGCAAAGTCGCGTGGATCTTTTTTGCCTCGGGGTGGGGCATCGTCGGCATCCTGCATCATTTCGACGGATTGATGGGTCAGGGCACCGTAGTCGGGCCACGATTTCACGTCGAAGTACACATCGGCTGAATCATCGAGTGCCGGGTACGCGTGACCGGCATCAATGAGGCGTTGAATCAGTGTGATCATTTCGGGAATATGACCCGTGGCACGTGGCTCGTAGCTCGGTCGGCGCACACCGAGTGCGGCATAAGCCGACGCGAATGCATTTTCGAAGCGGTAAGCAAGCGCCCACCACGGTTCTCGTGCCGGATAATTATCGGTCGCGACGAAATCCGTCGTATAGGATTCCTCAGATCTGGACAAAATCTTGTCGTCGATATCGGTGACGTTGCGCACCAACGTGACCTTATTGCCGGCATATTCTAGCCAACGGACCAGGATGTCGAAGACCACGGCAGAGCGGATGTGACCGACGTGCGGCCTGCCTTGCACGGTTGCGCCACAGTAATATACCGAGACCTCTCCGGCATGGATCGGTGTGAAGTCCCGGATGGCCCCGGTGGCGGTATCATAAAATCGTTGTCCCACGCTGCACGATTTTAGCTCAGTGTGATTGTTCCGGGGTAATTTCTCAGATACGCATCGAGTATGTCGGTAGCGTTGCACGCTATTCGGGTGGCTCATCTGCGAGATATGTTGTCGTAAAGTAGCTTCCATTTAGGCATATGCGATAACCTCGTGAAGAAAGCTACTTGCATCATCGGCGCTTGTGCGCCCGGTGCACGGTACAACATCACCTCTAGCGCACCTTATTCTTACGAGGAGAACCATCGTGAAGGTCAACAACACTCGCCGGAACGTATTTGCCGGCCTGGCGGTGGCTGCCATCTTGGGCACCACGGGTTGTTCTGTCGTCAACCCGCAGGCAACGACGTTTGAGTATGCGCCGTCCGACGGCACCCAAACCACTGTTGCCGCAGACGAAGCTGCTGACGCCAATTCTGATCACGTTCGGCTGGTGAACATTGGTGTCATCACGAACTCCGCCGACGAGCCCGGCCGTCTGATGGGCAGCATTGACAACCGTTCAGATAGCAACCAGACGGTTGACTTGGAGATCAATAACCAAACGTTGTCCTTCTCACTTGATGCCGGAGAGATCCTCAAGCTTGATGATGAAGAAGTCATCGTGGATTCGGTCGGCACCGAACCAGGCTTGCTAGCAGAGGGCGTCGCCTCAGCCTTCGGCAACGAAAGCGAGTTCAACGTATCGGTCCTGCCACCAACGCTCGAAGAGTACCGTGAGCTCTACCCCGGTGACGTTGATGTTGAAGAACAGATCGAGCACCTGTACGAATTTCAAGGTCAGCACCACGACGAGGAATAAGGCATAGACCTTACGAAACAGTGCTGGCCGGTCCATTTGGACCGGCCAGCACTGTTTTATGGGTGGTGTTTATGCTTCGAATTTGTATCCGAGCCCACGCACGGTCATGAGGTACCGCGGTGACGATGGGTCTGGTTCAATCTTGGAACGCAACCGCTTGATGTGGACATCCAGCGTCTTGGTATCCCCTACATAACCCGGTCCCCAAACGCGGTCGATCAGCTGCCCGCGGGTCATCACGCGCCCGGCATTGCGCAGCAGCATCTCTAACAGGTCGAATTCTTTGAGCGGCATCGTGATGTCGGCGCCACCAACGGCCACCACGTGTCGTTCTACATCCATACGCACCGGGCCTGCTGAGACGGTGTCTGGGATGAGCTCATCGGCATCAGCATTGCGACGCATCACGGCGCGAATACGAGCGATCAATTCACGGGCCGAATACGGTTTGGTCACATAATCATCTGCACCGAGTTCGAGCCCGACCACCTTGTCGACCTCGCCGTCCTTGGCGGTGAGCATGATGACCGGTACTTGTGAATCCTGCCGAATTTGACGGATCACATCGGTCCCGGGTTGTCCAGGCAACATCAAATCCAATAGCACCAGATCGGAGCCATTGCGATCGAATTCTTCTACCGCTTCCACGCCGTCGGCGACGACGGTCACCTCATATCCTTCCCGTTGCAACAAGTACGACAGGGGGTCCGAGATTGAAGGTTCGTCTTCAACGACGAGAATCCGAGTCATCAGTATTTTCCTTTTCCTTCAGCAGGGGTATGTGAATCAGTATCCACGGTGTTCATATCCGGTTCAGTTCCTTCGGTGGCGGCCTCGTGTGCTTCTGGATCTAGTTCCGGAAGACGGATAATAAATGTCGATCCCTCGTCAAGGGCCGATTCCACCATGATTTCACCACCGTGATTCGAGATGGTGTGTTTGACGATGCTCAAGCCCAGCCCGGTACCACCGGTTGCTCGCGAGCGGGCCGAATCCACGCGATAGAATCGCTCGAAAATTCGCTCGCGATCCTCTTCAGCGATGCCGGTGCCCTGGTCACTCACCGATATGTGCACGACGTCTTCATGCTTGGTGACCTCAACCCACACCGTAGAGCCATCGGGTGAATACGTCACCGCGTTATCGATGAGATTCCGGATGGCTGTCATGAGCTGGTCATAATCGCCGAAGACCGAGAGCGCTTCGGGTTGCCGGTTGTGGATCGAGATGTCGCGAGCCGAGGCTTCCGTACGAACACGATCGATGGCCTCCGAAACCAGCCGTGTAATCTCAAGGGGTTCGGCAGTTTCGACAATATCCCGACCTTGGAGTCTCGACAGGGAAATCACATCTTGTACCAGCGCGCTGAGGCGGACCGACTCTATCGAGAGACGATTCGCAAAGTGTCTCACAGCCTCCGGATCGTCAGCAGCATCTTCAATTGCCTCCGCCAACAGGCTCATCGCGCCCACCGGGGTTTTCAGTTCGTGGGACACATTGGCAACGAAGTCATGACGAATCGCTTCGGTTCGATGTTGCTGGGAGCGGTCCTCGGCCATGATCACAATGTATTGATCCCCGATAGAAGCTGCGCGCAAATGCACGAGCCAGTGACCTTCGGCGGCTGTGACAGCAGGTATTTCGAAGCGAAAATCGTACAGTTGGCCCGCCGTACGGACCCGGGACGTGAGCTCCCCCAGTTGTTTATGACCCAGCTGGTTGCCACGGACTAGGCCGAAGGCATAGGCCGATGGGTTCGCACGCACCACCGTGTCCACCGCGTCGACAATGACATAGGCTTGCCCTACAACCGCGAGTACATCCAGCGCCCCATCCGGGATGGACTGCTCGTGGTCTGCCAGCCGCTCAATTTTTGAACGTGACGAGATCCGGAAGGCGACCATCGCACCCACCGTCACAATCACACCGGCCAAACCAAAGAGTACGGCCACAGAAACTAGACTTTCCACAGTTGTAACAGTACCCATACTTCGATGTCATCGTTGACCCTTTTTCGTCATTTGAGCCCTAATACATGTACTTGTCCGGCAAAATTCACCACTCGTTTACTTTTGTTGGTGACAGTGGACAATGTTGGGCAGGTACAGTTGGCCTGCAATCGTTCAATGTATCTACAAGGACTAATCACATGCGAAAACTCTTTATGGCCGAGATGGAGGCCGTAGGTGACCAGCTGCTCGAGATGGCCACCCTGGTAAATCGGGCTATGAAGCAAGCACGGGTAGCTCTGGAAACTCAGGATCTGCGTTTGGCTGAAGCGGTCATTACCCAGGACGCTCGAATCGACTACCTACAAAACGCGTTGGATGAACGCTCCATTGAACTGTTGTTATTGCAGTCCCCTGTTGCTACCGATCTGCGCGTACTGATCTCTGCGCTGCGTGTATCTTCGTCAATGGAGCGTATGGGAGATCTCGCGCGTCACGTTTCGGCGCTGACTCGGTTGCGTCACCCTGATCCGCTGATCCCTGAACCAAGCCAGGTTGAGGTGCAGGAGATGGCAGAGTTGACCGTTCAAATCGGTGAACGCCTCGAACAGTTGATGACGAACTACGACCTCACCCACGGTCGTGAAATCGTCAAGCTCAATAATGAGATCGACTTGCTGCACACCCGCATCATGACCTGTGTTCGTGATGACGAGTGGAAAATCGATGCTCGACAATCACAGGATCTGACTCTTCTGGTCATGCGTCTGGAACGTTTCGGCGACCACGCTGTCTCGATCAGCCGCAAGATCGCCTACCTGGTCACCGGTGAATGGGAACCACCGGTCATCTCATAGGACGTACGTGACCTAGATCGTCTGCGAAATCCGCCCACCACGCTGCTTGCCATTGCGCAACATCGGGGTGGGCGGCAACCTGTGTTTCCCCGGTAGCGCTGCCAATGGTCGTGACCGGGGAAATTCCATGGAGCGTGTTCGAAAACCAGACCGGAGCCTTTCGCGTAACCAATTCCTCAAGCGTCACCGGCTGTGTGGTCACCGTGATCCCCTGTGAGCGGGCATAGTCGGCAATTCTGCGCACAGAAATCGACGCTAATTGTCTCGATGCTTGGCACAAGACGAGATGGTCTACGCTGTACCAGACCATCAAGGCCCCCGTCGTTGCTTCGTGTACGAATGTGCCATCGTGTAGGACGATATCATCGGCGGCTACTTCAGCCACGAGCCCGCGCATGAGGCTGATATCAGGTCCCTTGATTGTCGCGCAGGCTCGCGGATCCGTGTACGGCGGGATCCACAGTGAGGTCGTGTCTCGAGGTTGTGGGGCAGGCCGCACGACCAGCTCAATCCGCCAGCGTCCCCGATCTTGATGCAAGCTGATGCGCGGAAACAAGTCTTCTTGAGCTTTGGACCACTGCGCATAGAGCAGTCGCCGCAGTGCCACTTCAAATGTTTCCAGTTCTGCGGCGATGAGTACCTCTGATGGAGCATTTCGTGCTTGCAGTCCGGTGACAAACCGATGAATATGATCGGCCAAGCCCCAGGTGACGCCTCCTCGGACTCGCCAGGAGTCTGCGACCAGAATACGCTCGGCTGAAGGCTGCTCTATCGGCTCGAAGGCCTGGTTATTCCAGGTGTAATACGTTGGGATATCAGTCATAGGTATTCAGCAATGCTGTGCATTAACGAGCGTGCCTTGAGCCGTTTTTCCTGCTCCTCTGCCACCGGATCAGAATCCACGACGACCGCGCCACCAGCACCAATGGTGAGCTGTCCGTCAGCCATGACAATGCTGCGGATAATCACATTCAATTCGGCGGTATTATCGTCGCCCAGCCAGCCCATCGCACCGGAATAGATGCCGCGAGGCCCGGATTCCAGGGTATCGAGCGCTTCGAGGCTGGCCACTTTCGGTGCTCCGGTCATCGAGCCGCCGGGAAATACTGCTCTGAGTACTTCGGTTGCTGCGGTGTCGGGCGGTAATTGTCCAGTCACTGTCGTGACAAGTTGATGGACCGTGGCGAATGTTTCCACGTCCATCAGTTTCGGCACTCGTACCGATCCCGGTGTTGCAACGAGCGCCAGATCGTCTCGTAACAAGTCGGTGATCATCAGATTTTCTGACTGTATCTTTGCATCAACGGCCATCTGTGATGCCACCTCGGCATCAACTGCAGGGTCAGCGCTGCGCGCGACGGTGCCTTTGATGGGTTTGGATTCGATCGTGCCTGCCACGTCCACACTCAAAAACTTTTCGGGCGAGGCAGACAGCACTTCGACGGTGTCACCGAACGTGTTGAACCGAAGATAGCCGGCATAGGGTGCAGGGTTATTTGCTCGCAACCGCAAGTACAGTTCAAGCCCGTCGATGTCACCTGCGAGCATCGAAAATGTGTCGGTCAGACAAATACCAGCGGCATCGCCGGAACGCAGCATTGCTTGAATGGTGCGCACGTGTTGTTGATACTCGCGCGTCGTCAGGCCCCACGACCCATCAAATTCACTGTGCTCAGCACAAGCGGGAGCAACTGTCTCACCGAAGACCAATGTCTGTTCCAGGACATCCAGCAGCATTGAGTCGCCGTAGGCAAACAGCATCGTGTGCTCATGTTGATGGTCATAGCGAAGAAATGCTTGAGGTCGAATCCAGTACGCGTCGGGGGTCGGTGCCTCCCAGACGTTCGTGTGGCCGGCCATGGTGGCCTGTTTCGCTTCATACCCGAGATAACCGACCCAGCCGCCAGTAAATCCGGGGATCTGCTCCATGTCGGCGGTGGGTTCCCATGCATGGTCGTGCAGGTAGTCCAGCACGTCCTGGACATGATGCGTCGTCTGCGTTGCGTTTGAGACGTCTAGCTGGTTCGTCGTGACATCCCAACGAACGGTTTGTGCTAGTTCCCCGCGGTTGGTCCCCATGATTGTCGTGTCACCTTGACCCAGGTGAGCTGCGGCAGAATCTAACCAGAATGCCGCCGTCGCGCCCTGTTGGAGCGCCGCAAACGTCGCGGCGGTGTCAAGCATCCCCGGAATTTCTCGTCTGAACCACTCCCGCGGTTGTTTCTTCGGTGCCAATGGTGAGCTATGCCGTACCTGTGCTTCCTGGCGCGGCGCTAGCGCCAGAAAGTTCTCGACCACGCGAGAGCCCTCGGTGGACTGCAGTGCTGCTGGGTCAGCATGGAGGCCCCAGTGGTTGGTCCCGTTGACTCGAAACGCAAGCACGGCATCATCGTCATCGACCGCATGGACACGAAATATCGCCGAATCCATGGTGGCCCATCGAGGCGAGTGGTAGCTCGTCAGCTGGGCGCGTTGCGGCACGCCGGCAAAGATTCCGGTGTCGGTATGTCGGTGCGCTACCCGTTGCCCATAGTTCGGTTGGCCAGCTGCTGTTTCGGTGTGACTATACAGCCGGGCCAGTTGGTCAGCGCCAGCTCCGATACCCAACACGGGCAGGTTCGGCACGGCCTGTAATGCCTGCAATTGAGCATCGGCGGTGCCATGACTGACCACCACGTGGGTGTAATCCGTCAGGTTGACCGTAGCCAGCTCGGCGGCGGGAACGATATCTACCGCCCCGAGCTGGTGTGCCAGAATCCTCGTGGTGAAACCGTGATTGTCAATGACGAGTATCATGCGCCGACCCCTGTTGGCGGGGTTACTTACCTTGGGCGGCGACGGCAGCAGCACCAGCTGCCGCGGCGTCTGGATCCAGAAAGCGTGCTGCGCCACGTGCTTTCATGTCTTCACCGAGTTCGTAGGCGAAAGGTACACCGGTTGGTAGGTTGAGTTCGGCAATGGCGTCATCTGAAATGCCTTCCAGATGTTTCACGAGGGCGCGCAGGGAGTTTCCGTGGGCGACAATGAGCACGGTTTTACCCGTGACCAGCTGAGGGACAATATTGTCGTACCAGTACGGAATCAGACGGGTGACCACGTCTTTGAGGCACTCAGTGCGTGGAATGTCCTCGCCGAGCATGGCGTATCGTTCATCACGGTACTGCGAGAATTCGTGGTCATCTTCGAGCATCGGTGGCGGGGTGTCATACGAGCGGCGCCAGGTCATGAACTTTTCTTCACCGTGTTCCGCACGGATTTCAGCCTTGTTCATGCCTTGTAGAGCCCCGTAGTGTCGCTCGTTGAGGCGCCAGCTGCGCTGAGTTGGAACCCACTGGCGGTCTGCAGCCTCGAGCGCCAAATTGGCGGTCGTGATTGCGCGGCGCAGCAATGAGGTATGCACGACATCGGGCAGCAAGTTTTCGTCTTTCAGGAGCTGACCGGCATGAGCCGCTTCAGTGCGGCCTTTATCGGTCAATGGGACGTCCACCCAACCGGTGAATTGATTCAGTTCATTCCACGTCGATTGGCCGTGGCGCAGTAAGACAAGTTTTGATGTTGTAGCCATGACGGTCACTTTACCCGGTTAGTGGCTCCACATATCGAATTCACGTTTGGGACCGGCCAAGTACACGCCAGCGGCGACGATGGAGGCGAGCCCGAACAGCCCGATTTGACCACCGTAAAGCACGGTCAATGAGGCTGACCCGAGCCCAAAAATCAGCGCCCCACCGAGGATAAGCAGCCAGGTGGATTTCGTCAGGTTGGTGTGATTTTCAAACTTGTCCCCGGACCGGCGCGCGGCGTCAGCCATCGCCCAAATCACCATACCGGCTCCCACCAGTGCCAGGGCTGCCTGCAGGCCGTATTCAATCATCAACGCCAGTTGCAAAAAATCCATGAGGTTAGTCTAGTGGGTGGTACTAGGCTAGTGGGTGCATGCTGTCAGAAAGGTTGTGTCGTGACGGGGCTATTTGTGGTGCTTGAAGGCGCTGATGGGTCGGGCAAGTCGACCCAAGTTACGGCCGTGGCCGCGGCATTGAGCGCGGCAGGCCGAGAAATACTCGTCACGCGAGAACCGGGCGGTTCCGATGTTGCCGAAACATTACGCACTCTCGTGTTGGATCCGGCAACTGACATCGACGATATGACCGAGACCCTGATATTCGCTGCAGCTCGTTCCGATCACATCACCAAGACCATCGCTCCCGCATTAGCAGCGGGCAAGATTGTGATTTCGGATCGGTTCGTGGGCTCGTCGATTGCGTATCAAAGCGCCGGACGCGGCGTCAGCGAAGAGGCCGTGGCAGATATTAACCGCTATGCCACCGGCGGGATGACTCCAGATGTCACCGTGGTACTCGACCTCGATGAAGCCGTGGCCGGGACACGACGTGATGATCGCGGCCAACTTGTCGACCGCATGGAGTCAGCCCCCGACGGCTTTCAAGATGCAGTCCGCGCATCGTTCCTGCACCAGGCCGAAGCCGCACCGCAGCGGCACCTGGTCCTCGACGCTGCACAGCCGTCTGAGACCATCACCGCCCAGATTCTCACCCACCTAAAAACGCAACATGGAGTGCAACTGTAATGGCCAACCCAGTCTGGCAGTCCCTGGCAGGTCAACGCGCGGCAGTGGAACAGCTCTCGCATCCAGAAACCATCAGCGCCCCCACACACGCTTGGCTCTTCACCGGACCACCCGGTTCGGGCAGGTCGATGGCAGCGCGGGCGTTTGCACAAACCTTGCAGTGCGAACAGCCTGATCTGAAGGATCGGGGCTGCGGCGCCTGCCAGGCCTGCGCGACAATCGCCGCTGGTACACACGCCGACGTCAATATTGTCACCACCGAAAAAGTTTCCTACGCCATCGAAGATGTCCGCGATCTGGTAGCAGCAGCGCATGATCGTCCATCGACGGGCCGCTGGCGGATCATCATTATCGAAGACGCTGACCGCATGACCGAACGTGCCACCAACGTGTTACTCAAAGCCATTGAGGAGCCGCCAGAGCGCACCATTTGGATGCTCTCGGCGCCGTCGCCAGCCGATGTGCTGGTGACCATTCGGTCGCGTACCCGACACATCAACCTGGTGATACCCTCTGTCGAGGATGTCGCACAGCTGCTCACCAACCGTGACGGCATCGAACCGCAGCTGGCCGAAACCTGCGCACGTGCCTCCCAATCACACGTAGGGGTGGCACGCTGGCTGGCCCGCTCGCCGCAAGCCCGTGAGCGTCGCGATATGATTGTGAATCTGCCATTGACAATTCGTTCTGCTTCAGCGGCGATGGAGTCTGCAGAGAATCTGCACAAGCTGGTCCAGGATGAAGCCGAATCCTCATCATCGGATCGTAATGCTGCAGAACGCGCCAACCTGTTGCGTTCTTTGGGCTTGAGCGAGGATGAAACCATTCCGCGAAAGTTGCGAGTTCACGTTCGACGCATGGAAGATAACCAAACCGCACGCAACCGCCGTGCCATCCACGACGCGCTGGATCGAGCCATGATAGATCTCTCCGGTATCTACCGGGACTTGCTCGTCCTGCATTTGTCCAAAGACTCCGCATTGATCAATGAACACCTCCGTCCAACGTTGGACGAATACAGTGCCAATGTGACCGCAGAACACTGCCTGGGTGCTTCAGAAGCGATCACGCTCGCTCGGAGACGACTTGCCGGCAACGTCCCCCCGTTACTCGCGCTGGAAGCGATGCTGTTAGCATTTATTCCTCGTACTCGTCGCCACGCCGCTCTCTAACCAGCCAAAGGAAAAGCCGTGTCAAAACCCACCCGAACCCTGGCTGCTCTGGGCGCTGCGGCAGCACTCATACTCACCGCCTGTACCCCCAACGACGGTCCTGAGCCCACCGAGCAAGATCAGGCTGAGTCCGCACCCGAAGGTCTGGAGGCCTTCTACGATCAAGACATTGCCTGGGAGGACTGTGAAGGACAAGACGCATTTGAGTGTGGGACCATCGAAGTACCGATGGACTATGAAAACCCGGATGATGCCACGATCGATATCCACCTAACACGGTCCGTCGAGACCGCCGATGCACAGCCTGTGTTATTTAATCCGGGCGGCCCCGGCGCATCGGGTATATCATTCGTGCAGAATTCGCTGGGTTCGATGCTCTCTGACAATTTGGCCGAGAATATTTCGGCCGTCGGTTTTGATCCACGTGGTGTCGGCGCGTCAGAACCCGTCGAGTGTCTGAGTGCGGAAGAATTCGACGAGTCGCGTGAGATCGTCTTGGATCCTTCCACCCCCGAAGGTTGGGAAACTTCGATTGAAGAAAACGAAGCCTATGCAGAGCAGTGTTTAGAACGCTCTGGCGACATCGTAGGATTTGTCGATACCGCATCGGCTGCAAAAGATATGGATGTCATCCGTGCCGCACTCGGTGCACCTCAGTTGGATTACTTTGGCATCTCCTATGGCACCAAACTTGGCGCCACCTACGCAGAACTCTTCCCAGAACAAGTCGGTCAGTTCGTGCTCGACTCCGTACTGGCACCATCTGCTGAAACACTCGAGGTAACCAAAGCTCAATCTGCAGGCTTCGAACAATCTCTGCGTGCCTGGGCCGACTGGTGTGCCGAAACTGCTGAGTGCAACGTCGGCGAAGATGATGACGCCGAGTCAGTGATGACGGCTGTGACGGATTTCATCGACCGGGTTGAAGACGAACCGCTGACATATCCCAATGGTCGAAGCCAACCAATTTCGGATGTATTCTTCGGTATTGTAACTCCACTGTACTCGCGTGACAGCTGGGAATTACTTGCATTGGCGTTTGAACAAGGCATCGAAAATGACTATGCGAGTTCTCAATATCAGCCCCTGTTTTTGGTTTTTGCGGATGCGTACCACGGCCGTGATCAGGCCGGTGAGTACTCGAATGACACAGCAGCTTTCAATGCCATTAATTGCCTGGACTACACCGGCAGCAACAAAACCTATGAGCAAGCCGATGCAGAGGCCGAAGAAATCGCTGCCGATGCACCGATCTTTGGACCATATATGTCCTATTCCACCGGATGTAACGGCTGGCCAGTCGATCCTGCCGAACCTATCGGCGATACGGTAGCCGAGGGGTCCGACCCAATTGTGGTAACCAACCTGACTTCAGATCCAGCGACCCCGATCCACTTCTCACACGAGCTTGCGGATGAACTCGACAACAGCATTCACATCACGGTGGAAGGTGAAGGCCACGGAGCTTACTCCCCTGACAACGAGTGCATCGTCGAAGCCATCGACAACTACATTCTCAACGATGAGCTGCCCGAAGACGGCATGGTGTGTGCGTAAAGTTCCAGTGCATTTTGACCAATGGGTTCTCAACTGGCTATGATCTCATATCGGACTACGTTGCAAAACGTTGTCTGATGCCGACTTAGCTCAGCTGGTAGAGCAGCTCCCTCGTAAAGAGCAGGTCACCGGTTCAAATCCGGTAGTCGGCTCTCGTCACTTGAAGAGGTATGCCCCGGTTCCATGCGTTTCGCAGGAGCCGGGGCATTTTTCTTACCTGGGGGGATCGTTATTTCTCGGTGACGGGCTTATCCTCTGCCTGTCCCTCGGTCTCGTTCTGCGCTTCTTGAGCCGCGTCTTCCACATCGGTGGCTGGACGAACGGGGCGAGATCCTTTGATGAAGAAGGCACTGATGAAGCCGACAAACGCGACCGCAGTGGCAACGATAAAGGAGACATTGACCCCGTGGACAAGTCCGTCATCTCCGTGCTGCACTGGATCCAGAGCAGCACCGGTCATGACCGTCACTAGTACTGCAGTACCTACCGATGCCGCCACTTGTCGCATCGTATTATTGAGGGCGGTGCCGTGCGGGATCATGCGTTGTGGTAGCTGGTTCAAGGCTGCGGTAGTGACGGGCATAATCACCATGGCCGTACCGAACATGCGCACAGCATTCACTACAGCCAAATACGTGAACGTGGTCGCGGGCGTTAATGTGGTGAACATAAACGTGGTGACGGTCAGTAACGCGAAGCCGGTAATTGCTAGCCACTTCGCCCCAATACGGTCAAAGATTCGTCCGGTGACCGGTGACATCAGACCCATGATGACTGCACCTGGCAGCAGCATCAGCCCAGATTCCGTTGCGGTGAAGCCGGCCATATTCTGCATGTACAGCGGCAGAATGATCATCCCGCCGATCATGGCGATGAACACTGCCATGCCGAGCAGGGTGTTCAGCGTGAACATAGTGTATTTCAGAATGCGCAGTTCCAACATTGGTTCTTCCAATATCAGCTGACGCCAGATGAACAGGCCCAGAGTGATGACACCGATGGCCAATGGGACCATGACTTCGTAGCTGACCCAACCGGTGTTTCCTGCACTCCCGAAGCCAAAGAGGAGACCGCCAAAGGCTAATGACGACAATACGATGGACAGCGAGTCCAATTTCGGATTCGTTCGTTCGGTGACATTATCCAAGATGAAATACGCGATAATCAGGTCGATCACCGCGATCGGCAGCATCATTATGAACAGGGTTTCCCAGGGGAAATGTTCGACGATCCAGCCCGACAAGCTTGGGCCAATAGCGGGTGCAAATGAGATGACCAACCCGAAGGCACCCATCGCTTGACCGCGTTTGTCCATCGGGAAAATCGCGAACAGAATGGTTTGCATCAGCGGAATAATGATTCCGCCGCCAGCAGCTTGCACGAAACGACCTGCTAGCAGGACCGAGTAGGTTGGCGCGAGGATCGCAAGAATCGTGCCAAGACTAAACAGGCCCATTGCCGTAAAGAACAAACTTCGCGTGGAAAATTTCTGGATGAGAAATGCGGTGACAGGGATCATAATGCCGTTGACGAGCATGAAGATCGTGGTCACCCACTGCGCTGAGTTGGCAGTGATGTCAAAATCGAGCATCAAGGCTGGCAGTGCGGTGTTCATCAGCGTCTGGTTCAGGATGATGACGAATGCGCCCGATACGAGCACAGCTAAGACCACGTTGCGGTTGATCGGCTTTTTGCGCTTCGATTCGGCTTTTGACAGTTTCGTGCGCTCGTACTGCGCCTGGTTGTACTGACTTTCTACCGTCGGTATAGAGCCGGTAATTTCGCTAGCCAATCGGGGTCATCTCTCCTCTGAGTCGTCGCATTCCAAAGTCCATATAATTCACTATCAACCCGCAGCAACAGCATGATCGTTAAACAGGTCGACCTGCTCGCACCGACGAAATGCCATATCAATCAGTTCGTTCAGTGGTTCCTCGCCTCGGGTGACCCAGCGTCGCATAGCCACACGAACCAAGCTGACGGCCATTGCAGCAAGCAACTCGGGAAACACGTCATCATCCAGTTCGGTGCCCATGCGCTCTGCCAGCGCCTGCGCAAAGGTCTGTTCGACCAGGGCAATCTCCCCCAACTGATAGGCCATCAACGATGGGTGGGCTTGCGTCAGCCGTTGACGTGCTAACACGCGCTCTCGGTCGGCTGGTTCTTCACCAAAGTATTCAGTGTTCATGATCGCCTGATGCAACGCTCGCATTGGCGGCTCATGAGCGGGCCGGTCTAGTAGCAAAGCCCGCACTTGCAGCGCACTCTCGGCGGCTTCGGTGACAAGTGCGTCTTCTTTGCTTTCGAAATAATTGAAGAATGTGCGAGGCGAAACGCCAGCAGCTTGAGCTATCCCTTCCACGGTAAGACTCTCAACCCCGTCGTCTAGGGCGAGGTCCAGGGCAGCACTTCGAATGGCACGTCGTGTTTCAAGTTTTTTCTGTTCACGGCGACCCAGCGATACGTCGTCCACAAATTGCATAGGACACGATACTAAACAAAGCTTGCACACTGTGCAAGTTTTTGGTTGTCGCTCTCAGGCGCTTTTCACCACTGGTGGCATGAGGCACACGCGAGCTATGCTGAAGCGTTGTCTGGTCGGGCTGCTTGCCAGCGTCGATAAGCCCATATTGTCAGCACGATCACCACTGCCCAACCGATTGCCACCACGGCGCCGCGCCAGATGTTTGGGGCTGAAATGAATGCGCCAATGGCTACCAGAGAGATCTGACCTGGGATGACCGCGATAATACTGGCCAGCATGTAGGCCCGTTGACCAACTCCGAATGCACCGCTGCCATAGTTGATTGGCCAATACGGGAAGCCAGGCAGCAGTCTGAGCATAAACACTGCCTGAAACCCCGCCTGATCCAGGTGGCGTTCAACCGTGCTGTGATGTGAACCCAGCAATTTGGCGGTGGCTTCACGCCCTAGACCGCGGGCCATCCAGTATGCGCCCCAACACCCAATCAACACTCCGATGACCGACAGAATGGTTCCTTCGACCACGCCAAAGAGCAATCCGGCCGTCACGGCCATGACGGTCACCGGAATCGGAGTCAACCCCACCACGGCGTAGATACCGATAAAGATCAGCCATGCGGCCCACCCCCAAGAAGCGATGAGGTCACGCAACTCGTCGGCGGAAGGCAGTTGGACGTTGAACACTAACCAGAGCAGCAGAAGGAGCACTACGACAAGTGCTGTATTGCGGATGAGTGATTCCCATGCGAAACGAGAGGAAGCCGTTTCGTTGCGGTCCTGCCCACCGGGCGCGTTTCCGTCTTGCGTTGACGACATGCCACCACTGTAGTGCTCAACGTGCAGTGAGCGCACCTGTTTGTATTCTGCTCGAGCGATAGAACTGTTAGCGCTTTGTGAGTTCTTGAGCTGCCGTGACAGATTCCAATACTTTTTCTGCTCGCATACCGACCGATTGAATATCTGCTTGGCCACGCTGAAACATAGCAGCTGCCTGAGCCGTAGCGGCGAGATCATTGGCGGCGCTAGACATCAAACGATGGATATCGTTTGCTCCGGGTGGCACATCAAGATCACGTTCGCCAAAACGTTCACGTGCGTCAGAACAGATGATGCGGACTGTTTCAAGCGCGTCAGTCAATACATTGCCCGCATTGACGAGCCCATTCTGTTCTTCTTTCGAAATCTCGTGTTGCCGGTCTGGCGCAATAATTTGCCAGTACCGATCCAGCGAGCGGGCAAAACGGTCATGAGCCTGGCGCCACAACAGGGTGCCAAGCTCTTGATCGAGTTTCTTTGCCTCACGACGGCGGGCAAACGGGCGGGGTCTCATCACCAATCAGTGTCTCATACTGTCAACACGATTTTTCCAACACGGTCTGGCTCTGCAAAACGTTCGTAAGCTTCTGCGGTCTCTGCGAGCGCAAACGTTTGGGCAATGAGCGGGTCAATCTTCCCTTCGGTAAACAGCGGCCAAATCTGCTCGGCCACACCGCGAAGAATTTCGCCTTTTTCCGATGCTGTGCGTGGACGCAGAAGATTGCCCGCCAGCACCGCTTGCTTGGCCATGAGCCGTAGAAAATTGATTGGCCCCTCAATACCGCCTTGAGTGCCAATGACGACCCAACGGCCACCGTGTGCAAGGGCTCGCATATTATCTTCAGAGTATTGGGCGGCAACGATATCGAGAATAATGTCAGCACCGTGACCATCGGTGATCTCGTCGATGCGTTCCACAAAATCCTCGGTTCGATAGTTTATGCCGTGGGCCCCGAGAAATTGCGCATACTCGACTTTCGCGTCGGAACCTGCCGTGGCGATTGGCTGGCCACCCATCGCTTTCACCATTTGGATGGCCATCGTGCCGATACCTCCGGCGCCCCCATGTATGAGGACTCGATCGCCCTTTTGAAATTTTGCGGTCATGAAAACGTTGAACCATACGGTGGCGGCTGTCTCGACAATACCTGCGGCTTCAATGGCATCGAGCTGATCTGGCACAGGCAGCACCTGGAGCGCATCCACAACCACGTATCGAGCATAACCACCACCAGCGAGCAGCGCGCATACGCGGTCATCGACGTTCCAATCGGATACGCCCTCGCCGACCGTGGCAATAGTCCCAGCTACTTCGAGGCCAGGAATATCCGTGGCGCCTTCTGGCACGTTGTAACCTCCGATGCGCTGGAGCACATCGGCGTTGTTGATGCCAGCAGCTTCAACTTTGATCAACACCTCCCCTGCTGCCACCTTCGGTACATCCTGGGAGACGAGGCGAATATCAGCAGGATGCTCCTTGCTGAGTTTGTCGACGCCACGCTGAGGAATAAAGCGAATTGCTTGCATTTGTGAAGGTAAGGACATATGTTTCATCATCGTCATTCAGGTTCGCTGGCGTCAACGTATGGCCGTCCCAGCCCTCAGCCTGCCCGATTAGGCACGTGCGGGTTTCAGCGGGTACACTGTTACCTCGTCTGGATGGTTGTCCGAGCGGCCGAAGGAGCTGGTCTTGAAAACCAGAGGGCGGCAACCCCGTCCCGGGGGTTCAAATCCCCCACCATCCGCAGACGAGGCCCCCGAATCATCGCGATTCGGGGGCCTTTCGCCTTGCTTGACCCCTCTCACGCGTCACGGCCGGGCTCTCAACGCGACGGAGGAGCCGACCCCTGGCATCCCGAGACTATATCTCTGGCCTCCTCTCGGCGTCGATGATGTAGGGGGCCATGTAGTCACTCGCTAGTCTCACCTACCCGTATTTTCTCCGGCAATTGACCTCGTGGATACGACGCGTCCAGCACTTCTCTCACCGTCTTGCGAGCAGGTTCGCTACCGATGAAATGGGCTAAGCAACATGAGCAATTTTCCTGGGCCTGCTGTCCAACATTCGCCACCTGAAATACCCACCGGCGGCAAGGGATCTCGAGTCCCTCATGATCTGCAATCCCTAGGGAGCGGGTGAAATTCATCGATTATTCTCGCGCCACCATTCAATATCGCTATTTCATGCTAAATTCTGGAAAGATTTGCGCTTTATTTGATACTCCGAAAACCGGTTTTCGTCGCAAATCGGCCACTTCAACTGTCGGGAAATGTCCCGTCACGCTAAGCTGAAGCTCGTTGGACCACCCCGCAAACTGCCCGAGCAGCGCGAGGACAACAGGAGAAGCACGGCTGGGATGACCCGCGAAACAGCGGGGGAAGAAGCCGCTTCGAGATGGTTCGTGCAAGCGGCTTGTAACCGCGTCAAGAATCTCAAAACTTGATGTGATGCCAGAGATGACTTTGGCGATAGTCAGCTATGAGCCGCAGGACGACGGAGGTGTGTGCGACTGGAACGTGACTGATCTGCCTTGACGCAATTTTTGAGCACTGGAGGAGTATTTTTTGAAGACTCATACGGCACCAAATCTCGCGGAGAATCCGCCGAAAAAGCGGACAGGCGGCACAGTCATCAGGATTTCGACGCTGCTCGCATTTTCATACGGATTGCAGATGTATGCGATCGTTCCTGCATATCCAACGTTGACCACAGAGCTCGGCTTGAGTTACTCACAGGTCGGGTTGATGGTGTCACCGTGGTTCCTGGGGTATTCGATTGCTCATGTGCCGGCAGGTTTCGCAGCAGCTGCCTGGGGTTTGAAACACGTCGCGGTCTGGGGCGGCCTGATAACCGCCGTCTCTAGCGGCCTGATTGCCATGTCCGGGTCCTATGGATTCATGCTGACCTCGCGCTTTATCGGTGGCATCGGCATGTCTTTGGTCGTCGCATCCATTTTCCCGTTGGGTAACTACTGGTCTAAACCTGAAAACGGCAAACTCGTGGCCGGCATCCTCAACGGTCTGGGATTGACCGGAGGCTCTGCTGTTGGACTGTACGTCTGGACAATCCTCATGGAGGCTATGGACTGGCGAAGCAGCCTGTGGATTGCGACCGGGATCGGTATTGTCATTGCACTGGCCGCAGCCGCGCTCATCGAGATTCCGAAAAATATGGATGAGCTCGAAGGTGATGAGTTTAGCTGGGCCAACACGAAGAAGGTATTGACATCGAAGACCATGTGGGGCATCGGTATCGTCAGTGTTGCCGCCTACGGGGCATTCTTTACGGTGTCCCAGCTCGGCCCTGGGTTTGCTGAAACCGAGCACGGTTTCAGCTCCTCACACGCCAGCCTGCTGGGCCTGGTCATGCTGTTGGTGGGTATCCCAGGTTCAATCCTCGGCGGTATCTTCGCAGACCGCGCCAAGAAATTCCGTTCCACACTATGGGTCGACCAGAAGGTCAGGATCTAGGTCTGCACGACACACCGTCGGGGCATGATGCAGTATCCACTGCGTCATGCCCCGAGATATTTAAGGAGTCTTTATTAAGGCTCCAACTCGGTTCGGCAGCGTTTATAGCAGGATCGGGGCGTTACGGATTCGCTATTCTCCCTCAACTGTGTAATGTTAACCCTTGTTCAACTAAGGAGTTGAAACTCACGAAAAGTGGGTTTGACTAAGGCGCGCGCCGAAGAGTATCCGGGCCTGTGCAGCCAGTCGAAATCCTGCGTGAGTGCCCGACCTGGTTTGAAATGTTGTGCTTTAACCACGGCAACTGTTCTGTGGCGATGCGTTTAATCGTTGCATCGGAGTGAGCCTGCGCGAGAGGTCGGGCCGTATGGCGCAAGAGGCGCCATATTGGACGTTCGAGCGAAAGGAATGCTGTGCCACCTGCATCGCAAGGTCAAGAATTATTCCAAATATCCATCCCTGTCGTGGTGTTGTTGATCGTCCTCTTTTACGGAGGAACTCTGCTCATGTCATGGTTCATCAGCCGTAAAAAGGAGAACGCTGATGATTACATGACTGCTGGAAACAAAATCGGTTTCGGTGTTTCCGCGGCCTCCATGACAGCTACCTGGATCTGGGCGTCGTCGATGTACGCATCGGCCGAGGCTGGATATAACTACGGTGTCTCTGGACCAATCCACTACGGACTCTGGGGCGCGCTGATGATTCTGTTCATCTATCCCTTCGGTAAACGCATTCGAAAAGTGGCACCCAGAGCGCATACGCTAGCCGAAGTCATGTATGCACGGCATGGCCGCTCTTCACAACTGATGCTGGCTGGCTCCAATGTTCTGGGCTCCACCATCTCTCTCACCTCAAATTTTATTGCTGGCGGAGCGCTCTTCGCGATCCTGACGCCTCTGACATTTGGCACCGGCATTGTCGTCGTGGCGGCCGGTGTACTGCTCTATACCCTGTGGTCCGGTTTCCGCGCTTCTGTTCTGACCGACTTTGGGCAGGTAATGGCCATGCTCGGGGCCACCGCCATCATCATTCCGGTGGTCTTCTTCGCCGCCGGCGGCCCGAGCATGTTCGAAGCTGGCGCCGCTGCCGGCAACGTAACCGCTGAACAGCAAAATTTCTTCTCATCCGAAGCGTTCATGAACCAAGGCGCACCCTACATTGCTGCCGTCCTCGCCTACGCCATCGGAAACCAAACGATCGCTCAGCGTCTCTTTGCGGTACGTGAAGATCTCATCAAACCAACGTTCATTACCGCAACGGTCGGGTACGGTGCCACGATTATCGGCATCGGCATGTTCGGCGTCATTGCACTATATATTGGTCTCGAACCACTTGATGGAGACCTCAACAACCTCATCCCACAGATGGCTGGCACATATCTCGGCCCAGTGCTGTTGTGCCTGGCATTCATCATGATCATCGGCTCGCTGTCGTCGACCGCCGACTCAGATCTTTCCGCACTGTCGTCCATTGTGATGACCGATATTTACGGTCAAGGCAAGGGCCGCGGCAAGGCAAACCCACGTACCATGCTGCTCATCGGTCGTGTCACCATGATCGTCGCCACGGCGGCCGCACTCTATTTCGCGACGGCGCAGTTCAGTATTCTGGACCTCTTAGTGTTCGTCGGCGCGATGTGGGGTTGCCTGGTCTTTCCGGTCATCGCATCGTTCTACTGGAAGAAGATCACAAACGCAGCCTTCACCACGTCAGTGCTGGCCGCCCTGGTCTTTTTCTTACCTGTTCGCTTCGAATGGATCCCCGTCGATGGCATCCTGGGTTACGGCGTAGAGCTCATTTCGATCGTTGGGGTCGGCGTCATCCTTGGCATCATGGGCTTCGGGTTCTTCGGCATGAAACCAGCCCTGATCATCGCGACAGTCGCCATGGTCGCGGTCTTGCCCTTCAGTTTCGACTACCTACGGGACTATCCAGTGTTGACCGGATCACTTGTGGCCTACGCGGTGAGCTTCCTCGTGTGCTACTTCATGTCCGTGCGGTCCAAAGAAAACTTTGACTACTCGGTGATTCAGAAGATCACCGGTGACTTCGATCCTGAGGAAGAAGAGCCCACAGAGACCGAACTTGTCTCAGTCAAAAACACAACCGGGAAGAAACAAGGAGAATAATATGACTGCTGGACTGACCTTTTACATTCTGATGTGGCCGGTACTGGTGGCCGGCGGCATGTTCGTCATCGCACGTGGGTTCTTCAAGGATTGGGCTGAAGCCCGCCGCGAGAGACGCACGATTATCTAACGACTCGACGTTGACAAATTCCCGTCCGCTTGTGGGCTCGGCCGTAGCCGGTTCCGCAAGCCGACGGGAATATTTGGTTAACCACTGCGCAGCATCCCAGAGGGCCGATACACTACAAAGCACCATGAAGCATCCCTCAGGTGAGACACTTTTAGACCGAATCCTGCGCATTCTGTCGGCATTTGATGCCCGGCGCAGACAGCTTTCCGTTGCAGAACTCTCCCGGCTCGCCGATATTCCCCTGGCCACGACCTATCGCCTCGTAACCCAGCTCAGTACCGAAGATATCCTCACCCGCTATCCCGACGGCACCGTCGGTCTCGGGATGCGCCTGTGGGAACTCGTCGCCCGTTCCTCCCCCGCCGTCAGCCTGCGGACGGCCGCCATGCCGTTTCTTGATGACGTGCAAGCCATATTCCGTCAACACACCCAACTCTCGGTGCTCGATGATCACGAAGTCTTGGTGGTGGAACGTCTCTCATCGCGCAACTCCGTGGTCAACCAGGCGACGGTGGCAACCCGCATGCCACTCCATACCGTCTCCATGGGATTGGCACAGCTCGCCTTCCAACCCGGCTACATCGTCGAAGAATATTTCACCGCACACCCCGAAGTTGCAGACATGAACTACCCGACGACCGGCGATATCCACACGACCCTGACCAAAATCCGACGCGAGGGCTACGCCATGCTGGACGGCATGCTCGACGATGGCACCACCGGCGCAGCCGTCCCGGTGTTCAACACGCTGACCGGGCGCAACCGAGTCGCTATTGCCGCAATTTCCGTCGTCGTCCCCGAAGACTTTGAACAACGTTCCGCCGTCATCCCGGTCCTGATGGCTGCCTCGCGCGGCCTCTCCCGGGCGCTGCACCCACTCCCCTAGCCCACATAATTCTCATTGCCTGAGAATCCAGTGGCGTGGAGCACTCCATGTATCCGACACTGAGAGGGTAGGTCACGTTGAGCTGAGTCGACAGGAGTTGAAATGACCACACAGACAGAAACCACACAGGTGGGTATCGTCGGCGGTGGGCCGGCCGGTTTGATGCTATCGCACCTGCTGTCACGCGCCGGCATCGACAACATCGTGTTGGAAGCACGCGATTACGATACGATCAAAAATACGCACCGCGCGGGCATTTTAGAAACCGGCGCTGTGGAACTGCTGACCGACTACGGCGTGGAATCCCGCGTCAAAGACATCGGCTATGAACACCACGGCATTGACCTGCGGTTCGACGGAGAATCACATCGCATTAATTTCAAAGAGCTCATTGACGCCTCGGTTTGGCTCTACCCGCAAAACGAAGTCTTCGTAGATCTTGCGGCAGCTCGTGCTCGTGACAACGGCGATGTGCGGTATGAACATACCGTCACCGATCTGACCGAAGTGGAAAGCGACCGCCCCAAGATCCATTACACCAACCAGCAGGGCGCTTCAGGCGTCATCGAAGCACAGATCGTGGTGGGCACCGATGGTTCGCGTTCATATTGTCGTCGGGCTATTCCCTCCGAGACACGCCTCGAACACAAGATCGAGTACCCCTTTGCCTGGTTTGGCATCCTGACGGAAGCCCCACCGAGTGCAGAGGAGCTCATCTATGCGAACTCTCCGCGTGGTTTTGCACTGATCTCTCAGCGCAACGAGACGGTGCAGCGTCACTATTTCCAGTGTGATCCCGAAGAAAATCCCGACGACTGGACCGAGGACGAGATTTGGGCCGAACTGCAGGCACGCGTCGACGGACCAGATGGCTTCCAACTCAAACGCGGACCGATCTTTGAAAAAACTGTGCTGAAGTTCCGCTCGTTCGTGGCCGAGCCCATGCGCTGGGGCAACCTGTTTCTGGCCGGCGACGCGGGGCACACTGTGCCACCAACCGGAGCGAAAGGGCTCAACCTAGCACTTGCCGACGTCAAGGTACTCTTCAGCGCACTCGAACAGTACTTCACCAACGCGGACAGCACCGGCATTGACAACTACTCTGAAACTGCACTCAAGCGGGTTTGGAAAGCGCAGAACTTCTCCTACTGGATGACCAGTATGCTGCACACCCGCGAGGATGCCAGCTCATTTGAAACCCGTCGTGCCATCGGTGAGTTGCACACCGTGGTGGGTTCCACATATGGCAAACAATACCTCGCCGAATCCTACTGCGGCTGGCCGCACGAATAATTCACACGACGAAAGGAATGCGACGTGTCTACTCAAAACACTCCTCGCCTGGACCCGCTGGCCACAGCAGACTCCCAGGACACCATCGATACCGAAATCCAAGATATTCAGACGGCCTACCAGTCTGCGCTCGCGGATCCCACACAAGAAGAAACCCAACCGCGGCTGAACTACCCGCCGTATCGGTCCTCGCTGCTGCGCCACCCGACCAAGGATCTACACCACACCGATCCCGAAACCATTGAATTGTATTCACCGGCCTTTGGGCACCGTGATGTACACATGTTGGAGTCAGACTTGACCATCCAGCACAACGGCGAGCCGATCGGCGAGCGCATCGTCATCCGCGGACGGGTACTCGATGGTAATGGTCGCCCGGTGGCCGGTCAGCTCATCGAAGTCTGGCAGGCCAACGCCGCCGGACGGTATATCCACAAACGCGACCAGCACCCGGCACCGATCGATCCGAACTTCTCGGGCGTGGGCCGCGCCATCACCGGTGCTGACGGCTCCTATGAGTTCACCACCATCAAGCCGGCACCGTATCCGTGGAAGAACCATCACAACGCTTGGCGGCCCGCCCACGTGCACTTCTCGCTGTTCGGCACTGACTTCACCCAGCGCATGATTACGCAAATGTATTTCCCCGGTGATCCACTATTTGCCCTGGACCCGATTTACCAGTCGATCACCGACCAGAAGGCGCGCGATCGCCTGGTCGCCACCTATGATCACTCGGTCACAACTCACGAATGGAACACCGGTTACTGGTGGGACATCGTCTTGACCGGATCCCAACAAACTTGGATGGAGGACGAAGACCATGACCACTAATGATCTCACCCCAACGCCCGGCCAGACCATCGGGCCATTCTTCGGATACTTTAATGCCGCCGAAAGTGTCCACCTCCCATTTGAAAATGGGGACAACCTCGTACCACCCGGCGACGCGCGTGCCGTCCAACTGATCGGAACCGTCTACGACGGTGAGGGCAACCCGATCCCCGATGCGATGATCGAAATCTGGCAGGCCGATGAACACGGCAACATCCCCAACCAGGACGGCTCACTCATTCGTGATCCGTTCGCGTTCACCGGTTGGGGTCGGGCAACCACCGATAATGTGGGCACCTACCGTTTCACCACCGTCGAGCCCGGCGCGACCGATGACGGCAAAGCACCCTTCATCCACATCGTCGTCTTCGCTCGCGGTCTGCTGAACAAACTGCATACCCGCGCCTACATCCCGGATACCGATGGTCTTGATGACGATGCGACCATTGCGGCACTGGGTGAGCGCGGACAGAACTTGATCGCGACCCGCGACGGCAAACGACTGGTCTTCGATATACATCTGCAGGGCGAACAGGAGACCGTGTTCTTCCAGTTCCCCGGCATGACGTACCCGAAACCATAGGTTCACTCACCGATACCCGCTCGTCAATACGAGCGGGTATCGTTGTGTTTATCCCCAACCAAAGGACCCGCATCCCGTGAATGATTTCGGATTACTCAATCCCGCCTGGGCCGGGACCCGGGCGGCTGAACTCACCTCAGATGCCGCGTTCGGCCAAGCCATGCTCGATGTCGAAGCAGCGTGGTGCCGCGCCCAAATTCGGTTCGGAACCGCACCGGAATCCATCGCCAATGCCGTCGACGCGGCCTCGAAAATCGCCGACTATGACCTGGCGGCACTCGCCGAGCAGACCCCCGACGGCGCCAACGCTCTCATCCCGTTGTTGAGCGCGCTTCGCGCCAAAGTCGCCGAGCACGATCCAACGGCAGCTGGCTACGTCCACCGCGGCGCTACCTCGCAGGACATCATCGATTCCGCGCTGATGCTGCTGGCAGCTCGCGTGGGCGAATACGTCGTGGGCAACGTGAAAACCACGGTGCGAGAGCTGACGGCACTCGCCGATCAGCATGCACACACGGTGATGATCGGCCGATCGCTGGATCAGCACGCCCAACCCATCACCTTCGGATTTCGAGTCTCCCAGTGGATTGAAGCACTCGGCTCGGCCGGCCAACACTTCGAACGAACGCTTGCCTCACTGCCTGTGCAGTGGGGTGGTGCGGTCGGCACGTCGACGTGGTGGGTGGATTATTTCAAGGCACAACAGCCCGAGTCCGATCCGATGGAGCTGGTGAATCGTCAGCGGGCTCTCCTCGCCGAAGAGCTCGGGCTCGGCGCCGCATCGGTGTGGCACGCCAACCGAGTGCCCGTTCTGCAGTTGACCCAAAGCGCATTTCAGATCACGGCCGCCGCTGCCAAACTGGCCAACGACGTCCTCACTGCGGTCCAAGCTGAGCACGGCGAGCTGTCGGAACCGACCAAAGCCGGGCGCGGTGGCTCCTCAGCGATGCCGCATAAACACAATCCGGTCCTGTCGATCCGACTGAAGCATGCCGCCCAACAAGCCAGTGGCGACTTGAACACCTTACAAACCGGCGTCATCGCCAATACCGCCGAACGTGCCGATGGTGGCTGGCATACCGAATGGGCCGCGCTGCGCAACATATTGCGCACCACCGGGGCCGTCAGTGAAGTACTGGCCGAGCTCGCCGGTGGGCTCGAAGTCCACGCCGATGCGATGCGGCGCAACCTGGATATCCATGGAAACTATATTTTTCTGGGCCGGATCAGCAATTGGCTTGGTCCAATCGTTGAGGCCCACGGTGGCGCCGAACCTGGCGATGGTACGCAACTGGTCAGCAGTATCTGCCAGGAGGCCATCGCCGCCCAAGACGATATGGCCCAGACCCTGGTGACCAAACTGCCTGCAGGCGTGGTCACGGTATCGGCCGTAGAAAAGATGTTGGATCCTGCCGGGTATACCGGCGGAGCTGCGAGTCTCGTGACAGCAGTCAATGCACGTTATAGAAAGTGGAGCACATGAGCGAACCAAAGATCTCGGGTATTCAATTCACCGAACAAGACCCTTCCAAACCACTGCTGATCCTGGGCCCAGGCATCGGCACAGCGGTCGAACCCCTGTGGGGCAAAACAGCCCAACTGCTGGCTGAACACTATGAGATCATCGGCTACGATTTGCCCGGCCACGGACGTTCAGAACCCTCCACCGAGCAGTGGTCGTTGGATCACCTGGCCAATGTGGCAGCGCGCATCGCCACAGATGCCACCGTCGGCACCGAGAGGAAAGTCTTTTTCGCCGGCGTCTCGCTCTCGGGTGCGGTGGCTCAGCGCGTGGCCCCACTGCACGGAAACGTGTTCGACCGCGTGGCCATGGTGTGTTCCTCGCCAAAATTTGGGACACCCGAGGCGTGGCAAGAACGCGCAGACTTTGTCGCCAAAGCGGGCACACCCGCCATGGTAGAGCGCGCTTCGAAGACATGGTTTGCCCCCGGATTCATCGAGGCGCACCCGACGGAATCCACCGCACTGTTGCATTCGCTGCAGGACGCGGATCGGTTCTCCTATGCGCACGCTGCAATTGCGCTGTCCGAATTCGATATGACCGACCAACTCTCCAGCATCTCAACACCCATGCTCGCACTGGCTGGCGCCGAAGATCCGGTCTCGCCACCGGAACATGCCAAGACCGTCGCAGCGACAGTCCAAGATGGTCAAGCCGCAGTGCTGGACAACGTAGCCCATCAGGCACCAGCCGAAGACCCCGAAGGTACGGCACACATCCTGCACGCCTTCTTCAGTGGCCAGAGCGTGGAGCAGTCTTCAGGCGATACGGCAATGCATGAGATCTATGACGCAGGCATGACGGTCCGCCGCGAAGTGCTCTCAGATGCTCACGTCGACCGTGCCACAGCCAACGCTGACGAGTTCACCGAAGACTTCCAAGAACTCATCACCCACTATGCCTGGGGCAGCATTTGGACGCGGCCGGGCATTGACCGCCGGATGCGTTCTGCCGTAACCCTGACCGCCATGGTTGCGGGCAGCTACTGGGAAGAGTTAGCCATGCACGTCAAGGCCGCGCGCCGCAATGGCTTGAGCGTGGACGAGATCAAAGAGATCCTGCTCCAGACAGCCATCTACTGCTCGGTGCCCGCAGCAAACGTCGCCTTCTCCGTCGCAAAGAAAGCTCTAGCGGAGTACAACGAAGAAGCGTAACCACACATGCACTTCCGTCTGGTACCGCAATTCGCTAGAGTAGAGAATATCGCAGAGTGAACTTACGTTCGCACAGCGAACAACTCGTTTTGAGGTTCGGAAGGAATCATGCAGCAGGTATACATTTACGATGCACTACGCACGCCATTCGGTCGTCTCGGCGGCGGACTCGCAGGCGTGCGCCCCGACGATATGGCCGCGACCGTCATCACCAAGCTCGTCGAGCGCTACCCCAACCTCGACACCGCCAAGATTGATGACGTCGTCTTTGGCAACGCCAACGGTGCCGGCGAAGAAAACCGCAACGTCGCCCGCATGGCCGCGCTACTCGCCGGACTACCAACCTCCACCCCCGGTGTGACCGTCAACCGCCTGTGCGGTTCATCGTTGGATGCAGCCTTCCACGGCAGTTATTCCATCGGCGCCGGTGACAATAACCTGGTGATCACCGGTGGGACCGAGTCCATGTCCCGTGCCCCTTACGTGGTGCCAAAACCCGAGCGCGCCTACCCCGCGGGCAATAGCCAAATGGTCTCGACCACCCTGGGCTGGCGGTTGATCAACCCCGATATGCCCAAGGAGTGGACCGTCTCGTTGGGTGAAGCCACCGAGCAACTCGTGGACAAATACGAAGTATCACGCGACCGCCAAGACCAGTACGCCGCACTGTCTCACCAGCGCGCCAACGCCGCATGGGAAGCCGGCCAGTACGATAACCTCGTGGTTTCGGTTGACGACGTGGCACGTGACGAAACGATCCGCCCAGAATCCACCGTCGACACCCTGTCGAATCTGCGCACCGTGTTTCGGAAAGAAAACGGCACGGTGACCGCTGGCAACGCGTCATCCATGAATGACGGCGCCGGGGTGGTGCTGATGGGCTCCGAGCACGCCGCTGCAACCCTGGGCGCCGATCCGCTGGTGCGTGTGGTGTCTCGCGGTGTGGCCGCCAACGAACCACAGTACTTCGGCGAGGCTCCGGTACCGGCGGCCAACCTTGCGCTCGAACGTGCTGGCATCACCTGGGATCAGGTGGGCGCCATCGAACTCAACGAAGCCTTTGCCGCGCAGGTGTTGGTAAACCTCGATAGCTGGGGCATCGACCTCGAAGACGAACGCGTCAACGCCTGGGGCGGTGCGATTGCACTGGGCCACCCACTGGGTGCATCCGGTTCGCGCGTACTGGGCACGCTGTCTCGTCGATTGAAAGCTGAGAACCGCCGTTGGGGTCTGGCTGCGCTGTGCGTCGGTGTGGGCCAGGGTGTTGCCATGGTGGTTGAAAACGAAGACGCCACTGAGTAAAGGAAGCGATATGACCAAGATTGTAAAGACCGCTGCTGACGCGGTCGCCAATATCTCGGACGGCTCAACGGTATTGATGGGTGGCTTCGGCGATGCCGGACAACCCATGGAACTCATTGAGGCGCTCCTTGAAAGCGGCGCCACCGACCTTACCGTCGTCAATAATAATGCTGGCCAAGCCGATGCTGGACTGGCACTGCTGATCAAAGAACGCCGAGTGAACAAAATTATTTGTTCATTTCCGCGCCAAAAAGACTCTTGGCACTTCGATGAGGCCTACCGAGCCGGTGACATTGAGCTGGAACTGGTCCCCCAGGGCAACCTGGCCGAACGTCTCCGTGCCGCAGGTGCCGGTATCGGCGCATTCTTCACGCCGACCGGTTACGGCACCATGCTGGCCGAAGGCAAAGAGGTCCGCGAAATCAACGGCCGGAACTATGTGCTCGAGTATCCCATCCACGGTGATGTTGCCCTGATCAAAGCGTTCAAGGCCGATGAAAAAGGCAACCTGGTGTACCGCAAAACTGCGCGCAACTTCGGTCCGATGATGGCCACCGCGGCCAAACAGACCATCGTGCAAATCGAAGAGATCGTGCCGACCGGTGCGATCGACCCAGAAAATGTGGTGACCCCGTCGATCTATACCGACGTGATGGTGGCACTTGAAACTGAATCCACCGCACTGGCCGCCCGTGAACAAGGAGCGAACTAATGCTACGTAGCGAAAAAGTTGATCGGAATACCCTGGCGAATTTCGTGGCCGACGACATCGAAGCGGGTTCGTTCGTCAATCTCGGCATCGGCCAGCCCACCCTGGTATCGAACTACCTGACCGCCGAACACGATGTCACCCTGCACACCGAAAACGGTATGCTGGGTATGGGTCGTGCCGCGGAAGAAGACGAGATCGACGTCGATCTTATTAATGCCGGCAAGATCCCGGTGACCGAGACCCCGGGCACCGCGTTCTTTCACCAAGCCGACTCGTTTGCCATCATGCGCGGCGGCCACCTTGATGTGTGCGTCCTGGGTGCGTTTCAAGTCTCTGCTACCGGCGACCTGTGCAACTGGCACACCGGCGCCGAAGATGCGATTCCAGCAGTCGGTGGGGCAATGGATCTCGCCATCGGCGCCAAGCAGGTTTATGTGATGATGAACCTGTTTACTCGTGACGGCGACATCAAGCTGGTCCCCGAAGCGACCTACCCGCTGACAGGCGTGGGCTGTGTGTCGCGGTTATACACCGATCACGGCATCTTCGAACTCTCCGACTCTGGCACCGTGAAAGTACAAGCCCTGTTTGGTCTGTCATTCGACGAGTTGCAGTCCAAGTCGGAAATCGATTTCATTGATGCAACCGGAAACTGACTCAGCACTATTCGTCCAGTCGTTTGCCCGAGGCCTCGAGGTGATCGAGGCTTTCGGGCAGGCGCCGGCGATGACGCTCACAGAAGTTGCCGAAGCTACCGGGCTCTCCCGGGCCACGGCGCGGCGCTTCCTCCACACGCTGGTGGGTCTCGGGTATATGCGGGCGACCGAGAAAACGTTTGAGCTCACCCCAAAAATCATGAACCTGGGTTTTGCCTACCTCGCGTCCCAGCCACTCGTGAAGCTCGTGGACCCGGTACTGGCTGCGCTGGCCAAAAAACTGGGTCATTCGACCTCGGTTTCGGTGCTCGAGGGTACCGACGTCGTCTACATTGCCCGTCAGGAAACGACGTCCATCATGCGGGTCAACATTACGGTCGGCACACGGTTTCCCGCGTATGCGACGTCGATGGGACGCGTGTTGCTCGCCGGACTCGATGACGCCGAACTCAACGAGTACTTCGCGCAGGCTGAGCTCACCGAGGTGACCGCTGAGACCCTCACCGATCAGGGCTCCCTGCGCGCCGAACTGTCAAACATCCGGGCACAGGGCTATGCCATCGTCGAAGGTGAATTAGAAGTTGGCCTGGCCTCCGTGGCCGTGCCGATTCGCAACCGCGCAAACAAGACCGTGGCGGCGTTGAATACCTCGGTGACGGTCACTCGGCACACGCCAGACGACCTCACCGAGCTGCTCCCCGCACTGCTGGACGCGGCCGATGAGGTATCCAACGCCCTCTAGAAGCGTGTCGTCTGCTCGGCGAATGTATCGAGCACCCCGGCATCATCGATGGTAGCCGGTGCCGAGACATCATCGCCCTCCACGATCGAGCGCATCGTGCGGCGCAGAATCTTCCCCGAACGTGTTTTCGGCAGCCCCCAGACGATCTCGACATCACGGAAGGCAGCAACCGCACCAAAGTCGTGCCGGACTTTCGCCACGAGTTCCTCGCTCAACTGCTGCGGCGCAATATCGGTTCCGGCGGTGAGCACGACGTAGGCCACTGGCTTTTGCCCCTTGAGCCCATCGGCCACACCGATCACCGCGGTTTCAGCCACCGCTGGATGCTCAGCAATCACGGCCTCAAGCGTGCCGGTCGACAAACGGTGCCCGGCTACATTAATCACGTCGTCGGAACGCCCCAAGACGAACACGTAGCCCTCATCATCCATATACCCGGTATCCCCGGTTTCGTAATACCCCGGAAATGCGGCCATATATGACGAGTGGAAGCGTTCCGGTTCGCCGTAGAGCCCAACCATCGCACCGGGTGGCAGCGGAAGTTTGATGACGATATTGCCTTCGGCTCCGGGTTGAACAGGTTCACCCAGCGGATTCACGACCCCGACTTGATAACCGGGCACCGCAACCGATGGAGACCCCGCTTTGAGCGGCATAGGATCCAGCCCCCGCAGATTGGCGACGATGGGCCAGCCGGTTTCAGTCTGCCACCAGTGATCCACGACGGGTTTGCCCGTCACCTCACCCAACCAGTGATACGTGTCTTCGTCTAGTCGTTCTCCAGCTGAAAACACCGCGTCAAGAGCCGACATATCGTAGCGCTGCCACTGGTCGCCAGTGGGATCTGCCGCCCGAATGGCACGGTAGGCGGTGGGGGCCGAGAAGATCATCTTCGCCTTGTGTTCCGAGGCCACGCGCCAGAAAGCTCCGGCATCAGGTGTGCCCACCGGCTTGCCCTCATAGACCACTGTGGTGGCCCCCGCGATCAGCGGCGCATAGACAATGTAGGTGTGGCCCACCACCCAGCCGACGTCGGAGGCCACGAACATCGTCTCGCCCGCCTCGACGTTGTAAATGTTCGGCACCGACCATGCGGACGCCACCGCATAACCACCTTGATCGCGAACTACCGCTTTGGGTTTCGACGTCGTACCGGATGTATGCAGCAAGTACAGCGGATCCGTGGCGGCCACGGGCACGGCATCGACGGGCTGATTTGCCCAAAGCTGTTCGTCAAGATCCAGCCATGAACTATCAAAGTCGGCAATGGCGTCATCAATTTCGGCACGCTGTTTGACCATCACAACGTCTGGCTTATGATTGGCGCGCTCGATCGCGTCAGCCACATTGGGCAAGTAGCGGATGGCGCGGGCTGGTTCGACGCCCCCGTTGGCGGCAAGCACGGCCTTCGGGGTGGCATCATCCAATCGAGTGGCAACCTCTTTCGAGGCAAAACCACCAAATGTGACAACGTGGACGGCACCCAGCCTGGCAACAGCCAACATCGCGATCAACGCTTCGGGAATCATGGGCATGTAGATCAACACGCGGTCGCCGCGCTCAATGCCGTTAGCCCGCAGGGCTCCCGCTAACCGAGCGACTTGATCCAACAGTTCAGCATAACTATAGGTCACCTGCTGATCGGTCATGGCTGAATCCCAGATGACGGCGGGTTGCTCACCGCGACCTTGCTCTACCCAGCGATCCAGGGCCTGATAGGTAATGTTGAGTTGACCGTCCGGATACCATTGCCAGGATTCTGCGCCGTCGTAATCTAACCCGCGACTCGGTGGCGTATGCCAGTCCAGTAGGTCTGCCTGCTCGAGCCAGAACCCCGCGGGATCCTGTGCTGCGCGATCGAAAACTGCCTGGTAGGTGCTACCTGACGTTTGGGGTGTTTGTTTGCCCATGATGCTCCTTCGAAAAACCGGAGTACTGACTTACGGCCAAGAATGTATACATTCGGTGAGTCACACCTTAGCTGCTTGTGAAGTGCGGCACAAAGTCGGGTGGCGCTGTACCGCAAGGCAAGTCATCGTTTTGCCGAATCCCGTTCCGTCCGATATGGTAAAAGGGTTATTTGGTCACGCTCGCGTGTCCAATGCTCAGGAGGCGTGCCAGAGAGGCCGATTGGACTTCACTGCTAATGAAGGGTCTGTTTAAAAGCGGACCGGGGGTTCGAATCCCCCCGCCTCCGCCGATTATGCCCCGGAAACAAGCCAAAGTTTCCGGGGCTGTCCCCAAAAACCGAAAATTTGTCCCCAATTGCCATAGAGTAGCCTGTATGGCATCAATAGAGACACGAAAAAATAAGGCCGGACGCATCACCTCATATCGCGTCGTATGGCGAGACAAAAACGGCAAGAAAATGCACCAATCCGTGCAAGATGAGAACTCCGCACTGCAATGGAAAACCCTTCTAGAGCAGGTCGATCACGACACCAAAGCCGCCGAAATGGCGCTGATCCGCTCAAACTCTCAGTCCCCCACGCTGTATACACTGGCGGATGAGCACCTGGATTTACTGATCGTTTCACCGGGCACGATTCGCCGGTATAAGGGGTATATTAAAAACCACTTCGAAAAGATCGGACCTATCCCAGTGGACACACTCATGTCTGCTGACCTGATCAGGTGGGTGAAGTACATGCTTGACAGAGGGCTGTCCCCAAAAACGATCAGCAACGTGCACGGCTTCATTCATGGGGTGGTACAAACCGCTGTCGAGCTGAAGCACAGGTCTGACAATCCGTGCCACGGACGATACCTGCCCGATGATGACGCAACGGAAGATAAGAACACATTCCTCACGATGGACGAATTCAGGTCCATCCTGCAATACGTTCCAGCCCACAATCAGCCTGCGATGAGCTTCATGATCGCCACTGGGCTGCGACTTGGCGAGATGACCGCGCTCACGCCGGGTGATTTAATGCTCGATGCTGCTGTCCCGAGTGTGCGCGTCACCAAGTCGCACCAAGAAGGCGAAGACGCATGGGTTGTGGGGCCACCGAAAACCCCTGAGTCTCGTCGCACCGTGTCCTTGCCGCCGTCTACGGTCACAGCCCTACGTGAGCTTGTGCAGGGCCTTGGGGTGTCCGATCAGGTGTTTACGTCACGGAAGGGTGCGAAGGGCGCAGCACACCGTACGTGGCAGCGCACATGGTTCAACGCTGTCAGCCTGGCAAAGAAACATGACGGGCTGTACAAGTCACCACGCATTCACGACCTGCGACACTCCCACGCCTCACTGATGATCGCAGCAGGCATGAATTTATTCGAGCTGTCGAAACGGCTGGGCCACAAGAATGTGGAGACCACAACACGCATTTACGGGCATTTGATGCCTGGCGCGCACTTCAAGGCCGCATCAATCATGGAAGATATACTGTCTGAAAAGCCGGCGAAGCAAATCGTCTAACCAAAGCAAAATGCCCCGTAACTCGGCTTGAGTTGCGGGGCTATTTTTTATTCCCAGATCCGTTGGGCGTACCGTCGTACGTCGGCTGGTAGCAGGTCCAGCTCGTGGGCTACAGCCTGGACGGTGCTGTGGGCTTGTGTAGCTCTCAAGAAGTCGCAGAAAGGTATTCTGAGCCAATCTGAGAACTCGTCAGCCTCGCGTTCGGTCAGGGCCGTGGAAGATTCATGCCGGTATGCTGCATGCCCTATCTCGTGAGCAAGCACCGCCTGGCACTGGATAGCAGCCAGAGCGGGATGTACCCGGATCTCATGCCGGGCAGCGTCGTACTCTCCCAAATGGCCACTAACCGGAACCGCGCTACGCACACAGCACCCAATAATCACAGCAAAATCTTCTAACACCATACGAGCCACTGTGGCTCACAGCATGGACACGATAAGTACCGCTAGCTGCAGCCACAGGACGCCGAGTGCTGTTCTGTGCGATCGTGTTGCGTTGACTAATGTGGCATAAAATGTCATCCTTGAGTCACCGAGACCCGGCGCGCCGAATAGTCACCCGGTTGGTGGCGTAGCTGATCACAAGTTGCTGATCAGGTTAGGGCGTCGGGTCGCCTTCTTTCATGGTGCTAAGAGCCTGTTGTCGCTCCCATTCAAGACGTTCTTTCTTGCAAAAATCCCACACAGTTCCCATTGGATATTTCGTGCGGGGTTTCATGTAGTTGAACCATCGATGATCCTGCTTATCGTCCATCCTGACTGCACGCTGAATTGCTCCTGCCATCATGTCTGCAGTTTGGATACCGATACTTTGTTTGGAATCGATGAACCGTACTTCTCTAACTGAGTTGGCTGTCCTCTTATTTACTTGCCTCATCAAGTACGCATGGTCTGGGACTTCAAACGCCTCAGTATCTTTACCATCAACGAATACTTTTGCATTTTGAATACGCCCAAAGTTATTGCCAAGTAAGCGGTGGATCGCATAGGCCTTCAAGGCAGACCCGTCTGTTCGCAGCTTCTCTTCATATAGAAATCGTTTTTCGATGCTGATAGCACGCACAGAGTAGCGGATATGCCAAGTCTTCTCGAAGAACTTTTCCTTGACCTTATTCCTGGTACTGCTGAATTTGAACTCGCGGGTGAACCCGGTCTCATCCCTGACTAATCGAATTGCCTCAGATAGAAGTTCCAGCTGGGTGTAATCAGTGAAGATGCACGCAGCCATAACCAGGTGTGTACTTGAGTTCTTATCAAACTTCTGGCCGCTATCCCCGGAGTCGTCCACATAAACCAGCATCGTTTAGCTGTCCTCCGGCAGATCGCCCGGCCCTATACCGTCACCAAAGTCACGGTCATACGCAGCGATCTTCTGTTCAGGGACAACATCTTCTGCAGCGAAGTCCGCCTCAACCACATTGCTAGGTTCATCGTCCTGCTGTACTTCTTCGAGTTCATTTTGGAGCCTTTCGTTCTCGCGGTTGGAGTTAAGAAAGGCACGAGCCACAGAGATGACAGCGTTACGCTGATCTTCTGTTAGCTGGTCGATGTCTGGTGGAAGCTGTTCAGCGAACTTTTTCGCATCGTACCGACGGTCGGCAGCTTCGTAAACGCGCTCTAAGGAGATGTCAGCGAGATATGCCAGGGCTTCTAATGTCTGTGGCATAGATCGTGACGGGTACTCCCCTTTGAGCATGCGATCAAAGGTAGATCGTGACATGACGTAGCCACCTTTATCCGCAATACGCTCGATCCCCCTGCCGCGCACTCCGTGTCGGTCGTGGGCAATTCGGGCGATGTCGCGAAGCGTTTCTTTTTGGCTCGTGCTCATGGCTCCACTCTTCGACAAATGTTCCTAGTTGTCATAGCTAATGCGGGTATGTGCAATACAACTAGAAATCTTACACCCCTTTATTCATGCGGTGTCTGAGCTAAGTAGCTTGACAACTAACTGACAAATGGCCCATGATGTACTTGTCAGCACTTAGAAAAGGAGCAATAATGGCTTACGCATACAACGGACTCACAAAATCGGCACCCCGCAAAAAGTGGACACGGCCGAAAGAACGGATACGTCAGGAGGTGTACATGCAAATCCGCGATCCAGAACTCATCAAAGAGATTCGCCAAGACTTGGGTATGAATCAGCGCCAGCTTGCCACACTCGCAAAATGCACTCAGGCAACCATTAGCGCCATTGAGACAGGAAAGCTCAAGACCATATCCGAAGACCTAGGCGCCCACATTGCAAAATGGCTCGGACGCCGACCACGTGAACTTTTTGACAAGTTCAATGATGAGCGTGTTGACGAACTCATCGCGGCCCACGAAACACGGGCCAAAAGACAGCGAAGAGCTGCAACCGCAGCATAAAGCCCCCAGCAACTGCCATTGCTGAGGGCCAGTCAAAAAACAACTATTTAGGAGTCGTAATGACAACCACCATCTTACCAACCATTGAGGCCACTAACAGTGGTCTAGCCGTGACCAGTGAAACTATCGCACGTGGGTCAGGCGTTCAGCATAAGAACGTTCTGGAACTAATCGACAACCGCCGAGCTGAATTTGAGCAGTTTGGTCCGACCGCGTTTGAAACGCGTTCGCAAAAACGCGGCGGCAATCCTATTCGCACCGCTGTTTTGAATGAGCCGCAGTCCACGCTGTTGATGACGTTCATGCGGAACACTGAGCAAGTCGTCGCGTTCAAAGTCGCACTCGTGAAAGCGTTCTACCAAATGGCCCAGCAACTCAAGAATGGCACCCAGGACGCACTGTTCACTGATGACGCGCTGGGGTTGAGTATCGGCCAGCCAGTCCCCCACCTGCCGAAAGCTCTCACGGCTGTGAAAACCGATCCACGCACCACTCGTAATGACCGGATCGCTCAGGCAGCACGTGAAGCCAATGGCCAATGGGTGCCCGTTACTGTCGCAGACTTCGGAGACAAGCAATACACCGAACTAGCCAAAGGCATCAACTACGGGAACCGGAAATCATTCGCTGACGGGAACTACCGCGCCGTCACCAGAGACAACCAGCTCTACATCCGGCACAACACCGGAAAGGCCGCGTGATCACCATGGCAGCCATATCCGGGCGTTGGTGGACGACAGCAGACCTAGCCGGGATGCTCAGCGTCAGTGAAGCGACAGTGAGACGTCGCGCAGCATCAGGGCAGTGGCCGCACCAAAGAATCGGCCGGCTCTACCGCTTCACCGATGACGACATTCAAGAAATAAAAGCAAAACTCACCGCTGAAATCGATTACTTCTACGATCGCGACAGAGTAGCCCAACTACTACGCCGCAAAATCGCCTAATCTAGGCATCTTTTCAAACCCCCTTATTTTTGCACCCCTAGTTTGTGCTACCCAAAATCAAGTCCGTTGTTTGACGGCAGGCCACATTGGCCGTTGTGAAGGAGATTCACCATGCCCACTTTTATTCAAGTGAAGAAATGGATTCAGGAAGCCGCCGAGCTCATGGGCGCGAGGATCAGTGGCCGCAAGGCGAAACATTATGCCGGCGAATACCTACTGACCTTGGACGCGCAGCTTTCCTATAACTCGCTTACGTATTCGGATACGACCGGTGAGGAAGCCTGCAAACGCTGGTTCATGGCACAGGCGGTGGCAGCGTGAAGGATTTAGAGCTACATCAATACGAGCGTGCGGCTCAGGACGTGAGGATGTCTGCGCAGGCTGCGAACGCTAGTGTGCGGCATCTTGCTGCTGAGGGTATCGAGCATGATGTGTACCCGATCAGCGGGACCTTGACCTTGAAACGAAAGAACGGTGTGGCATGAGTTTCCCCATGCCTGATCCTCCGATGGCGCTGTTTGCGGATTGGGAGGACTGGAAAGAGGCCGCGCTGTCGTGGATTGAGCGGCAGGACCAGCCGTGGACTGCTGACGATTTACGTGCCGAGATGGAGCCTGGTCGCCCTAACTGGCCCGGTGCTGTCATCAACACCGCATCGCGTCGTGACTTGATCGAGCTGACCGGGCGCGTGGTCAAATCATCGGTCAAGTCCCGCAAAGGATCACTACTACCAGTTTGGAGAACCAAATGACCGCCGCACTGATTGAGCATCACGCCCCGGTCGTCGTCGTGGTGGCCGGGTACCTGCTACTACTCGCAATCGCAACACACTTTTCAAGGAGAGACACGTGAACAAGACAGTCATTGAGGAAAGAATCCACGCCTCGATTCGGCCCGCGTTGGTGCGTGCTGACCGGCTCATCGTGGAACTTATCGACTCGAAACCTTTACAAGGCACAGGGCGGAGGGCCGATCATGCTGACCGTCCAATGCCCTGACTGTGGCTACCCAGATCAGGGGTACGACATAGACCTGATCATGACCGCATATAGGCAACACAAGAAAGAATGCAGACCCCACAGCGGGTCTTTTTTAATGCCCAATTTAGGAGAACAAAGATGAGCAAGATTATTCGACTATCAGCGATGAACTATAAGCGGTTGAAGGCCGTGGAGATTGAACCAGATCCGGACGGCAACCTTGTGGTTGTGGCTGGACGAAACGCACAGGGCAAATCATCCGTGCTGGATTCGATTACGGCAGCACTTGGTGGTGTGAATAAGAAGACCACACCGAAGCCGATCCGTGATGGTGAGGATAATGCTGAGATTGTTTTAGAGACTGAGGATCTCATTGTCACCAGACGTTTCACGAAGGCCGGTTCAACACTGACGGTGAGTACTCCGGATGGTGCGAAGTTTCCGAAAGGTCAAGCCAAACTTGATGATTTGATCGGCAAACTGTCATTGGACCCGTTTGCGTTCACGATGATGGACGACAAGAAGCAGCTCGAGACCCTATTAGGTCTGGTCGATCTGCCATTCGATCCACAGGAACTCGAGCAGCAGCGCAAAGAACTCTACGACCAGCGCGCTGAGATTGGGCGGCAAGGTAAGGCTATCGGTGAGGTCGAAGTAGACGAGTCGCTGCCTACTGAAGAGCAATCAGCCGGTGAACTGATCGCCCAGATCCGAGAAGCCCATGACCATAACGCCGAACTTGATAATGCTATGCAGGCTGTTGAAGTGCAGCGCGTTGCTGTATCTACTAGTGAGGCCGAGATTGAGCGACTAGAAGAGCAGCTAAAGGACGCCCGGGCTCAGCTCGAAATTGACCAGAGTAACCATCGTCTTGCCCAAGAAAAAGCTGCGGGAATGGGTGGCAAGCGGGGCACATCAGATCTTGAGGCCCAGCTTGCCACGATTGAGGAAACCAACGCCAAGATCCGCGCCAACGTCAATGCTATTGCGAGCCGTGATCTACAGAATAAGCTACGCGCCGAGTACCAGGAGTACACGGACAAGATCAATGTTCTAGACGAAACCAAGTCCCACGGTCTGGCCAACGCGAAGATGCCGGTTGATGGGTTGGGCTTTGAAGCTGACGGGGTGACCTATAACGGCCAACCATTCCGGCAAGCATCATCCGCAGAGCAACTACGGGTCAGTCTTGCTATGGCTATCGCACTCAACCCGAAGATGCGGGTCATTCGCATTACCGACGGATCACTACTCGACGACGACAACCTGCAACTCATCCGCGAGATGGCCGACGAGCACGACGCGCAAGTATGGCTCGAAATCGTTGGTGAAGGCGACGGCACCGGGATCGTCATCGAGGACGGTGAAGTAGCCAATGCGTGAGGTGAATGGCAACCCGCATTACGAGGTGCTAGCTAAGGGGTACACCGTTGAAGAGACCCATGACCATGCGATTGTGACAACCGAAGCGATTATGGCCATCACTTACGCTACCGAAACCGCGAATCTTATGACGTTCTATAACACTCCGAACCTTGTGGAATCACTGACCAGCGCTGAACGCCACGTCTTAGAACAGCAGATCATCGAAAGAACCGGAGTCAAAGATGCTTAGCCTTTCAGTTATCGGCTCATGGGCGCTCATCACCTACATCGTGGGAGCAGCCTTTTTCATTGCCCACAGGACAAGCCCAGACACCCAACTATCCGACCAGGAGCAACCATGAGCAATCACCCATACCCGCAGCACGTTGTGGATGCAGTTCAAAAACAGATGGACTGGTCAGGCAGTACAGCACAAGTCGCCCTGCAAGCCTTATGGGACGCAAGCCGGATAGACAGCGTAGAAGATGCGCAGAAGCTGCCAGATGGGACGAAACTCATCAACGACAAGGGCATATTCGTCGCAGAGGCGGTCCGCCGCTATCACTTCTATGCCGAAGAATTCCCCGCCCACGTGATCTATTGGGGTGACAGCCATGAGTAAGCAGCGGGTTATTGATGAGACCCAGATCTTGCAGATGCACGAGGGACACATTCTTGCAGCACTCCACCTATGGCAGGACGGACTAATCGACCTCGACGTTGGGAAAGAACGCCGAGACCACACCATCGAAACAGCGTTACAAGAACTCACCGAAATCCTCGACCGGACCATCCGAGCACGCAACCAACAAATAGAAGACATTAGCAATGAGTCAATGGACCGATTCAGACGGAGGCAAATCAGATGAGCATCAAAATCTATGACTGCGATCAGGGTAGCGACGAATGGCACGATTTACGCCGTGGCATGGTCACAGCATCCACCATCGGCGCACTAATCACACCAAAGACGAAGGCCGTGTCTACGGCACAGACCGGCCTCACGAAGCTGAAAGAGATCGCAGCAGAACGAATCACAGCCCGGTCAGAGGACCCCTTCACTAGCCGTGACATTGAGCGTGGCCACTTTTATGAGCCAATCGCACGCGAAGAATACGCCAAGCATAAAGGCGTCGAAGTGCAAGAGGTCGGGTTCATCGTACGAGACGTGAACGGCCACAAGATCGGGTACTCACCAGACGGGCTAGTGACAGGTGATGGACTCATTGAGATTAAGTCCCGAAAACAGCGAATCCAAGTAAGTCACATCCTCGATGGTGTGGTACCTGATGAGAACATGGCACAACTTCAAACCGGCTTATTCGTGACCGGGCGTGGCTGGATTGATTACGTGTCTTATTCGACCGGGATGCCGATGATGATTTTGCGTGTCCTGCCTGACCCTGCCTGGCAAGAAGCCATTGGTAAGGCTCTGGAATATGCGGAGCAAAAGATCACAGAAATCATTGCCGACTATGAGACACGCGCCGCTGGGATGCCGGCCACTGAGTACGTGGAGCAAGTCGAAGATTGGGAATTAGAGCTAGGAGGATTACAGCTTTGAAAATCACAGCAGAACCACGTTCCGACCAAATCAACTACGAAGATTTTGTTAGTGGCAGCAAGGTGTTCACGGTTGCTGGTGTGCGCGTGGGCACAGCAGAACAAAAATACGACATCGGGTTAGAGGGGGAACAGCGGGTATGGCGACCCCCTTTGACCGTTCTAAGGACGCTGATCGCTTGCTGGGGAGATGATGCCACAGCATGGCAAGGCAGACAAGTTGAGCTGTACGGCGACCCGTCAATCCGGTTCGGCAAGGACGCTGTTGGCGGTATCCGTATTGCCGCGCTTTCTCACCTTGATGAACCGAAAAACGTGACCGTCACAGTAGCGCGTGGGAAGCGACAGAAAATCACTATCCAGCCGTTGCAGCAACAACCACAGACTGATTGGCAGGCGCTCATTACAGGCGCTAACGGTGAGCAGGACACACTACGCGCCCTATGGCAGCAAGCAACCCAACAGCACGCACCACAGCACGTATTCGACGCAATACAAGCAGCAGCAACACCACAACAAGAAGAAGGAGCTAACTAATGGCGCAAGTAAGTTTCAGAGCGAATGTCGGTCAGGTTCGTGGTCTGAAGTTCACGAATGACGGCAAGGCGATGTTTCGTTTTAGTGCTGCTGAAAATCATTCTCGCTACAACCGACAAACACAGTCTTATGACGATATTGGCACAACCTGGTATGAGATTACGGTCTTTGGGAAGCACGCCGAGGATTTAGCCAATGTGATTGAGTCAGGCAAGAAACAGCAAGTCACCGTGTCAGGAAAAATGGCGACCCGCGAGTACACCACAGAGGCGGGCGCACCTGGGAAGTCGCTTGATGTGACCGCTGACCATGTGGGACTAGTCTACTTCGCGCCAAAGGATCAAGCCCAGCAGCAGGGCGGTCAATCATCCGCTAATTCACAGGGCGCGTGGGGTAATGCGCCTGGCAACGCTTGGGGTGGCGGGTTCCAGCAACCACAACAAGGCGAAGCACCATTCTGACAAGAAAGACCGCCGAAGTGCGCTTCATGTGAGAGGCGTCAGCGGTCACACCCATCATAGCAGCCCGTTGTGGCTGCATTTTTTATACCCAAAAGGAGCACTTTTTTTGAAGATCACAGTGTATGAGACGAACAACTGCCAGCGGTGCCGAGCGGTCAAACGGTGGCTTGATAAGCGGGGCATCAGCTACGACGTGGTGAACGCCTCCGAAGACTTACAAGCTCTTGAAGCGATCAAAGCCCTGGACTACCGGGAAGCCCCAGTCACCATCGTCAACAACGGTGACGGTGACGTCCACTTCGGCGGATTCAACGTCGATCTACTCGAGCGATTCTGCACACCAGCAGCATAACCAAACCAACACTTTGAGCCGGGCTGACCAAGCGGGGCCAGTCGTACACGGCTGGTCCCGCCACCCATTTAAGGAGACGAAATGAGCGATGTCGAATATCTGAAAGATGTCATCTTCAACCTGCGTCAACAGCGGGATCGACTGGAAAAAGAAAACACCGATCTAGAGCTGAAAGTATCCAGCTTGGAATTCAAGATCCGGCACGAGCTAGAGCCACGAATAGCAGCCGAAGGGCGATCCTATGACCGCATGATCCTGGACCCAGAAAGGTAAGCAATGACTGAAGTTTCAAGAGAGGATCTAGCTCTTGCCAGCTATGTCGCTTTACGACTTGATGACTGGTCACCTGAGCAAGGCTGTGCCGCTTGGGTGGAGTCAAGGGGCTCTACCTGCGCTAAGCCACCACTAGATGCGGCCATGCTCTGCAAGAGACACCGAAACGTCGCGCTTAAGAGGCTCGACGCGGCCCGTCAGAAACAGGAACAGCAGGCCGAAGACCGTGAGCTACACCGAGCGAAGATGCTTCCTGAGTGGCGTGCCGAACGTGAACGGGTGGAAGCCGATATGGAGCGCTACGGAGGCTCACTAACGAATGACAGAGCCGCGTATGGCGGACAGTCGCACCCTTCGATCCGCCGCAAGCAGCTACAGGCGCTGTCAGACACAAACGTTCAACGCATGGCCAAACTGTCCAAACGGTGGCAGCGACTCACAGACCTCATAGGAGACCACAAATGAGCAAAATCGGTCTAGTGCACGTGAAGCGCGCCAATATCCCGTACATGGCGGAAGCGGTCGAAACGATCCTGAAGGAAGCGCCAGGAGCGCCACCACCGCCACCAAGACCAGAACCCCGTCGCGTGTCCAAGCTGGAGCTTTTGGACGCGGAGATCAGCCGTTGCGCATGGTGTGGATCATGGGCCACTGACACGCACTGTCACTTCTGCCGCACGTCTGGATACCCAATGATCACTGATTTTGAGAGGACAGCATGACCACCACACCACACGCAGCAGAGGTGGACGAATGAGGTGCTGCAATGCCTGCAAAACCCCATACTTCTGTGGGAACAAGAGGTGTTGGTGCCACGCATTCCAACTCGACGACGCAATCCTACAAGGCCGCACCACATACCCCGACCCCACCGGCGACAAAGCAGTACGCAACCTGAGTAAGAAGAAACAGCAGCGTCGCAACAGACGCCAGAAATAAGGAGAAACAATGACCAACTATACGGCTGAGCAAATCAGAGAAGCGATCCGAGAAATTAACGGCACGAGCAGTGAATGGACTGTATCAGAAATCGTCGTCTGGAAATACAAGAAATTCATCGATGCCCTCCCCGACCAGCCGGACGACTGGCAGGAATGCACGTTTGAGGAGATCTGCACAGGCGACCAGATAAAAACCCGCAGGCGCGGCGTGACCAGCGTCTACGAGCACCCAGTCGTGAGTACTTACCGGTCAGGGCCACTGGGGCGGCGCATAAGCCTAGAGAGGGGTGGCCTCCACCCGGATAGTGACACTACCTTCTACCGCATCCCCGCTCCCGTTGTGCACCCGGTCCCGGCAGAGCACCCGGTGATCATCGTGCAAAACGCTAATAATATCTGCTGGATGGCGCGACCAGCTTACTGGGACTCCGGCACTCAAGAATACGTGTTCCAAGACGCTGCGTGTACCGGTTTCTCGCCTTCGGAAATCACCGAATGGGAGCCAGCCAGCATCGTGCCAAAGAAGGTGGTCGAAGATGACCGCTAACCACGAACACACGCCGTCCACTGAGTACGTGCGGAGCGCTTACATTGACCACCGCCGCAACATGGCCTTCTATCAGGATGAGTACCCGCCTCCAATCACAGTGCGGTATGCAGAGTTCGACCGCTGGTATGAGGCCGAGATAGCCGCCGCCGAACAGCGCGGATCGGCACGGGCCTTACGTGAAGCGGCTATAGAAATCTCAGATCGAGACGGTTCAACCGCACGAGGCATTATCTGGAGCGACCGAGATTCTATCGTCAGCTGGCTACGCAACCGCGCCGACCAGGAGGGCGACGATGAGAAGTAGCACACCAACACTTCATTGCGACGGTGACGACGGCTTCTGCGGGGAATGGGACGTGGACTACTACGAGACCACCGCATCATCCGTAGACGGAACCACGATCACCAGCACCGAACGATCACCCGGCTGGGCAAACACCAAAGACGAAGACTTCTGCCCAGAATGCGTCAAGAGAACAGGAGACTCGCAATGCCTGACCTACAAAACCTACTCGATGACATTGATCGGCTCGACCAGCAAGCCACCAAGGGGCCGTGGGAAAGTCTAGGACCGAACATAGAGTCAGCGGACTACACCAAAGATGACGTGGTTTCGACCGACGTAGACTGCTCGACTTATTGCTACGGCGGCATAGGGCGAGGCATACAGGGCCCAAAAAACGCCGAGTTCATTGCGTTGGCCCGTACCGCCCTACCCCAACTGGCAGAAGCACTACGAGCCGCGTTGGAGTGGCACCAACCGTTCCAGTGGTCATTCGGTTACGGGCCGGTCACGTCATGTAAGGGCTGCGCTGACCAAGGATTACGGCAAGAGGAAACCACCTACCCCTGCCCGACTGTGCAAGCCATTCACAACGCGCTGGGAGGCGATGATGGCGATTAGATCAGTGACCTACTACCAAGCTTTCTGCGACTGCTGCGGAGTCGATGCAGATTATGGCGACTACGCGGCATGGAGCACCAGGCATGACGCGGTGGAATTTGTTATCGATGACTGGTGGTGCCCAGGAAGATTTGTCACCGACCCGATCTACTGCCTGGACTGCTGGGCGTGGGCAGAGGACACGCCAGGCTACGACCCGGCAACCCAGAAACCGGACGACATAGTGCGCACACACCCCACCGGATGCAAGAAGGGTAGCAATGCATGACTTCCCCGGCAACGTGACCATGGGCTGCGCTAATTGCCACTCCATCAACCACCAAACACAACAATACGAGGAAGACGATGATTGACCGCCCAAAATACTGCTGCGGTGCATGCCCACCAATCGAAGGCGGCGGGTACGACTGCACATGCCTATTCGTCAAAGAATGCCCCATGTACAACATCTATCACGCAACCTGGATTCGCCTCGGAACAGCACTAGCGCAACCATTCCGAGACATCTACGAGCGATTCGCCATTTGGAATTGGCAACGAAAGAAAGGGAAACGATGACTGATCTATCCGACGTGACCCGCGTCGAAGTAATCGACACTAATGGGCGGTCTTATATGACTTCCAACGCGTCCTACGTTGACGCAGCATTACAGGACGACGGGCGAACCTACAAAATCTTCCACCAAGGCGAACCACTCGTCGTGCCATCGTTCAAACACATGCTTTTGCTAGAAACCATCCAGCATGTTTGCGAAGGAATGGCAGCGAATACCGGGGCAGACTCCCCATACATCAAAGGCGTCGAAGACATGGCCGGAACAATCCTACACATCCTCAAACACCACTTGGAACCATCCGATGACTAGCCCGTGTTGTTGGATTTGTATGTCAGCCGCCGCAGTCCACGTCCAAGGCGCCAGCTACGTATGCCAAAACCACGCAGACGGGACAGGAACACCATACCTGCAAGGAGAGATTGATGATTGAGTACGTGCTATTCGTGCCAGCACCCCTTGACCGGAAAGGGAAACCCGCGTTCATTAATGCGAATCAGCGTCACCACTGGGCTGTAAAAGCAGAGATGACCCGCAATTGGCGGACCATGGCAAAACTCGCGGCAACCAACGCGGGACTACCAAAAGGGTTAGAGCGGGTGCATATTGTCGCCTACGTGAATAAGGCGAATAAGCGTCCCTACGACGCGCACAACCTCTACCCCACGGCCAAGGCAGCAATCGACGGGCTAGTCGATCACGGGCTAATTGTGGACGACTTGAACGACCATTTAGAAGGGCCAGATCTCAGACAAGGCGCAACCAGAGAAGAAGCCGGGATCACGCTAACCATCAAGGAGATCCAATGAGCACCGAAGACCTATAACCAAACTCGTATCAGCCGCCCATTGAGGCGGATTTTTTATACCCAAAAGCGGGGGCCAGCACGTCTGGTCCCCGCACTTCTTTTAGGAGGCTCCTTTTGTCTTACGAATCATTCCATTCCCGCGCTGGTGATTACTTCGGTAGCTGTCCTGCGACTGGAAAGCGGGGCTATACCAGTCGTAAGCAGGCACGCCGGGCAAGACAAGGAGGCGCACACAGGCATGGCAACCCCTACAAATGCCGACACTGTGGACTTTTTCATTTAGGCAGATACAAGACGGCGAAGACCCGTGATGAGTACCGCCAGTCACAGGCAGGCAATGTGCATTTGAACAGTGCGTGCAAGGAGCTGAACGTCAGCCTCAAAGCCCTACTAGCAGCACTCGATCACATGGGCATCGCACCAGAAAAAGAGCACATACCAGCCAGTGTCTTACACCAACTGAAGCAACTCACCTACAGGTAGCCGTGTCCAGCAACCAGAGAGGAGGTGAACAGCATTAGCCCGTTGAAGCTATTGGATTGGGCTGTCGAACTACATCTACCCCAAGCCCAAAAAGTCACCCTGCTAGTACTCGTCAAATACGCGGACAAGGAGTACACCTGTTATCCCGGTCAAACCAAGCTGGCTGAAAACACGGGCATGAGTATTAGATCCGTTCGGAATGCTTTGAATGAGCTGGAAAAGGTGGGCATTATCCACCGCGAAAAACGGTATTTGAAGAACGGGACACGCACCTCGGATAGATGCTTTTTGAACATCGATTACCGAAATTAACAGCCTGTGGATAACCCGCCACCTACCGGCAACAACTGCCGGTAGTAAAAGCATCGACTACCGGCAAAAAACGACCAAATGCTACCGGCAGAATCTGCCGGGTAACTAGCCCAGTAGTTAACTACCCCAGAGAATTCCTCCCCCTGGCAACTTAACTACAGACCGCGCACGCGAGAATTTTTAGGGGGAAGAAAAAGTTTGAAAGGAAAACAGTTGGCCTACCAACCAACCCGCGCCGAAGGACAAGCACTCCACGCCATCGCCCTCGCTTTACGACCTGAATGGACACCCCGCAAAGAAGGAGACCTCGGCCCCGGAGGAATCTGGCAACGAGACACCAAGGGCGAATTCCCCCACGCCGAGAACTTCGACCACTGCCTAGCAGCTTTGACCGACTACTGCCGAGCCGAGAGCAAGGGAAAACCCAGATACACCCACGCGACATTATTTCCAGGCGAAGGCGAACACTGGACCACCACAGTGCCGCAATCAATCGAAAAGAACCCGCGTGACCCCTGCGAAGACCACCCCCACGACAAAAACAACCGCCAATCATGCATCGGCTGCCGATCAGAAATCCTCGCAGGCCACAGACCCTGGAACATGCAAGGCAAGCCACTCACACCAGAAACCAGACAAATCATCCCATCACCAGGAATCAACCACTAAGGAGCCAGCACCCTTGAGCCTAGCCTCCAACATCAACCAGCTCATCAACACACACGTCGCCATGGACCAGCGCGGCAAGATCGTCAAGCAGCCCGCGCTACTCACCCAGCTCAAAGATGCCGACAGTGACGGCGGTCGCCCAACCACCAACGAACGACCAATCCCCGCCAACCTCAAAGCCGTCGCCCTACTCCAAGACATCTACGATGAAGCAACCAAGCACCAATACGCCATGATCAGGACCGTCGACCAGCGACCACTACGGGAAATCCTCACCGGATGGGCAACTATCGAAGACCGCGAGTGGCGGCCATTCCTGGAACACGTCACCCTCGACTGGATCGACCAGATACATGACGCCATCAGCCCCACCAGGCCGCGAAGACCACTCATGCAACCCTGCTCAGCATGCGGCCAGAAGTACACGCCCGACGATGACGGCAAACGCATACCAGCAATCACCGCATGGGTGTGGGACCACCACGGAGACCACATCGCTAAACCCGAACACTGGGAAGTCCAATGCTCCAACTGCGGCGCACAATGGCACGGCAGTGAAGTAGTCAAAGCGTATTGGCGAGCCGTTGCATAATCTGTTAAACTGGCACCACCTTCGCAGAAGTGTCACTGTTTGCAGGAGGAGCCAAGCCCTAGGTCATAACGACCGGGGCTTTTTTCGTTGGGTGGACATGGGGAAGCCCGGTCAGTCTTTGAATTCTCTTTCACTGACCGGGCCAACACCAGCAGGAGGTCAACATGAGCAACGGACTCAGCATCCCCAACTGGTCAGGCAGACGCGCAACCAAAGCACTCGAACACATCAAAGCAACAGGCCGACGCAACAACACACCCTGCTGCATCTGCAACCAACCCATCGACTACAACCTCCCATCCACAGACCCCAACGGCTGCAGCCTCCAACACCTCAAGTCCCGCGCACTGTACCCACAGCTCACATGGGATCCCGCGAACTGGGCACCCGCGCACCTGCACTGCAACCAAACTGAGGGCAAAGAAGCCACAGTCGGCATCGGCACAACAAGCCGCAAATGGTGACCCCACATTTTTCTGACACCCCAATTTTTCTAGGGCCTTTTTTCTGAGCGCCCCAAAATTCTGAGCCCTCTATTTCAGGCAGCCTGCCTACCTGAGCGCACCAGCTGAACACAGCACAGCCGAGACAACAGGCGCGCACACTGAGCGCAGACAGTACGCGGACACAGCAGCATGCAGCACAGCCACAGCGCACACACACAGCAGCTACAGGCAGCGACAACACAGCAGTCACCAGGTGACAGGCACACAGCAAGCATGCACGCGTCGAAGGCAAGCGCGAATGAAGAACAAGCAGAAACCAAAAACGAAATCAAAAACAACAACCGCGCACCGCCTTGTCAAACAGGCAGACCGAGAACACCCCAAAGTTCTACAGATGAACCAGACCCGCGACGACTTGTCAAGGGTAGGGGGCATCAAAACTCTAAAACCTTGGGGGCGGGAGCAGCGGGGGTTTAGTTCCCTCCCTCCCCGAAGGTTCAAAGGGGGGTCGCACGTGCTCGCACGCGATGTATTGACATTCACTCGCAGGAGGTGTGATGCGTACTGTTGTTTTGTTATGCGGTCCTCCTGGTGCTGGCAAATCGACCGTTGCCCGTAAATCTGGTCTGACCGTATTCGACCGCGACGATGAGCACTGGCTGTCTGAACGGCATTTCACTGACGCGTTGAAGCGGCTGCGAGAAGATCCTGCCGCTCGTGCTGTAGTGATCCGGTCCGGCGCTACCTCATCAGCTAGGCATCGTGCTGCTGCAATGGTGGGAGCGACTGACACATACATGCTGACAGCTCCACGTGATGAGCTACTGCAGCGCGTCAGGGACCGTGGCCGGAATGCGATGCGTGAGCAAGCCGGTGTGAAGCAGTGGCTAGATAGTTTTGATGGTCACGACGGAGTGCGTCGGTTCCCTGGTTGGCCGGCAGTGTTCGGTGAAGGTATCGGAACGACATCGAGGAAGTGGTGATCATGAGCGTTTATGAAGCCACTGAGAAGGCTGTGAAGGCGGCTGATCATATCACTGATGAGGATGCCGGTGCCGTTGCCACGTTGCTGCATGTTGCCCAACAGATCGACGCGCAGACGAACGGGCTCACTCCGGATGGGAAGTTGGACAACGTTTCGGTGCCGACCTACTTGAAGTATTGCGACGCGCTCGGGCTCACTCCTGTGTCTAGGGTGCGCTGGTTTGAGGGTGCGAAGAAGGAGGGATCAGGTGGCAAACTTGGTCAGCTCCGAGGTATCGCCGGAGGTAAGACGGCCTAAGAAAAAGCTTTACGGCTCGAAGGAGCCGAGGATCTTCACGAAGCCGCTGCGACGGTTGACGGAGAAAACGTCGCTGGGGTTTATGGCGATTGATTTTGCTGAGAATGTTTGCGACGTTGACTTGTATCCGTGGCAGAAGTGGTTGCTCATTCACGCGCTCGAGTTGTCGCGTGGTCTGACTGTGGACACTATGCACGATCGCGCAGCTGATGAGCCGTTGTTCCGGTTCCGTACTGTGGTTGTTCTGGTCGCTCGGCAGCAGGGTAAGTCAACGCTGTCTCAGGTGTTGGCGCTGTTTTTCCTGTACGTGCTGGGCATCCGGTTGGTCCTTGGGACTGCGCAGGACTTGGACACTGCTGAGGAAGTCTGGGATGGCGCGCTCGAGATCATCGAGGAAACTCCGGAGCTAGACGAGCTGGCAGATAAGCCGGTCAGGACGAACGGCAAGAAGGCTATCGTTCTGAAGTCTGGTGAGCGGTACAAGGTCAAGGCTGCGAACCGTCGTGCTGGTCGTGGGCTGTCTGGTGATCTCATCATGCTGGATGAGTTGCGTGAGCATCAGTCCTGGGATGCTTGGGGTGCGATCACGAAGACGACTATCGCACGGCCGAATGCTCAAGTGTGGGCGCTGTCCAATGCTGGTGACGCTACGTCTGTTGTGCTGCGGTATCTGCGGAAGATGGCACATAAGGCACTTGGTGATCCGGACGGTATCAACGCTGACGATGATCCTGAGTCTCTGCTACCTGCTGACGATGGGCCAGATGTTGAAGACGTTGAGGTCGATGAAAGCGACGAGTCGCTAGGTATTTTTGAATGGTCGGCACCTCCTGGTTGCGACATCATGGACCGCGAGGGTTGGGCTTGGTCTAACCCGTCGCTTGGTCATGGCATGGTCACTGAACGGTCACTGCTGTCTGCTGCCAAGACTGATCCTGAGTGGGTGTTTCGTACTGAGGTTTTGTGCCAGTGGTCGGATGGATCTTTGGAGGGTCCGTTTCCGCCTGGCTCTTGGGAGTCTGGCCAGTGGGTTGAGGATCATCACCCTGGCGAGGATATCCCGCAAATCGTGGGCAACGTCAAAGCGTGTGTTGATATTTCGGTTGATCGTAGTCGTGCGCATATCGCGTTCGCGGGGCATGACGCTGACGGGTTCCCACAGATTGAACTTGTGGCGTCCCGTTCGGTGTCAGAGTCTGCCGGTACTGATTGGGTTGTCGAGTGGCTGACTGAACGTAAAGACATTATCGACTCGGTGTGCGGTCAGGCTCGTGGCGCTCCGGTGTCGGACTTACTACCTGATCTCAAGGAGGCTGGTTTGCCTGTTGTTGAGTGGGGCGGTCCTGAGCTGACGTCTGGTACTGGCAAGTTCTTTGACGCGGTTCGTGACAATGAGTTCCGACATTTCCCGCAGCCTGTTCTTGATATTGCAGCGGCTACTGCTGTTCCGAAGGTGACTGATGGTGGCGCGATCTTGTGGGATCGCCGCAAGTCGCCCGTAGACATTGGCCCGTTGATGGCATTTACCGGGGCGTGGTGGTTACTGCATCGTCCCGTTGAGAAGAAAGCTGAACCACGTATTCGGCAGTTAGGAGGGTGAGCATGTCAGAGAAAGCGAAAGCCGCGTGTGAGGTTACGGGCGGTGTGCTGGCTGTTGCTGGTGTTGCCCTCGTGTACATTCCTGCCGCGTTGATCCTTGCTGGTCTCGCGTTGATTGTTGTCGGCAACTTGCCGAAGGGGAGCTGATAGGCGATGCCGATTATTCGTGATTTCTTATCAGGTATGAATCCTGTGAAACGTGGCAGGTTGCCGCGTCTTGGTGGCACTGGTACAGCGGCGGGTGTCTCGGTTGATGCTGAGCGTTCGTTGCAGGTGTCAGCGGTGTATGGGTGCGTGACGATTATTTCTGAGGCTATCGCCCAGCTGCCGGTGCGGATCTACCAGAAAACCGATTCTCACCGTAAACCAGTCAACGACCATCCTCTCGGTAAACTCTTGTCGGGCATGCCGAATCCGGACATTGACTCTGGTGAGTTCTACCGGACGATGATCGGGTGGATGCTACTGCGCGGTAACGGTCTTGCTTACCGTCAGGTCGGTGGTGATGGTCGCACGAAAGGATTGTGGCCTATCGCGCCGACATCGGTGACGATGGGGCGTAGTCCTGCCGGCAAGCTCGTGTACGAGGTCAACCTGAATCAGGCGGAGTATGTGCCTGGTTTCGAGCCTGGTGTAAAGCGCGTAGTTCCACAGGATCGGATGTTGCATTTCCGTGCGTTCGGGCTGGGTGGCTGGGGCTTGTCTCCGATTGGTTTAGCGCGTACGAAGGTTGCTACAGCGTTTGCAGCTGAGGAATATGGCGCCGGGTTCTTTGCTCGTGGCGCGCTACCTGGTGGTGTGCTCACGACTGATGGCTCGTTGACTGATGAGCAGTTCGAGCGACTGAACCAGCAGTGGAACGAGTCACACGGTGGTTTCGGTAACTCCCATAAACCGGCCATTCTTGAAGGTGGTGTCGGTTGGGAGAACGTTGGTTTACCACCAGCTGAGGCGCAGTTCTTAGAGACGCAAAAGTTCTCATCCTCTACGATCGCGGGACATATCTATCGTGTGCCACCACACTTGATCGGTGACGTTGAACGGTCCACGTCGTGGGGTTCGGGTATCGCTGAGCAGGGTGTCGCGTTTGTGCGGTACTCGCTGATGCCGTGGATCGTGCGTCTTGAGCGTGTGATCGGGCAGCTGCTACCGGATGGCATGTACGTGAAGTTCAATACGGCTGCGCTGGAACGTGGCGACATCAAGACCCGGTACGACTCTTACGCAATTGGTAAGCAGTGGGGCTGGTTGTCAACGAACGATATCCTCAAGCATGAAGATGAGCCACCAGTCAAGGGCGGCGATGTCTACTTGCAACCGCTGAATATGGTCCCCGCGGGATCGTTCGGCACGGATCCAGTTGATGAACCGGACCGTGGGCAACGCGCACTCGGGTCTCAGCGTGAGGCTTCGTTGCGTGATCGGCATGTGGCGGTACATCAACGTGCTCTGCAGTCCTTCTTTGAGGATATGGGCGATGAGGTGGTTGCCGACTTTGAGGCGGATGAGCGTAGTGCTCGCGACATTGATCGGAGTCGGCTGGATCGTGAGCTTGGCCGGTTGCTGACTTCGTTGGGGTTGTCTGCTGCTTTGGATTCGTCGCGTGAGGTGCTGTCCAAGTTTGGTGTTGATCTTGATGATGGCGGGTTTGCTGGGTGGATGTCCACGATGGGACGGAACACAGCGCGGTTTATTAATGATGCAACATTCGATCAGATCAGTAGCGCTGCATCGTCGTCTGAGATGCGTGATATTTTCAAGCATCTTGTCGGGACTCGTGCTGAGCAGATCGCAGTATCACGTGTGACTGAGGCGTTTGGGTTTGGTCGGCAAGAAGCTGCCAAGCAAGCAGGCGCCGGCAAGAAGACGTGGCGCACTCGATCAGGTAATCCCCGGTCCGAGCACGCTTCACTGGACGGCGAAACCGTGAACATTGGTGATGAGTTCTCGAATGGTGCGCGATACCCCGGGGATTGGGCGAAGCTAGACGCTGATCAAGCAGCTGGTTGCCAGTGTGATATGGAGATTAGCCCATGAGCCATGCAGTGATTACCGAAAAGAAGTGCTCGACCTGCCAGGAGGTGAAGCCGTTTAGCGACTTCAACCGAAGGGCTAAGGGGTCGTTTGGACTCCAGGCCCGGTGCCGAAACTGCCAAAACGCATCACAAGCCAAGTATCGGCAGAAGCATCGGGAAACTCTCAACCGCAAGGCGGTTAAGTATCAAAACTCCAATCCGGATCGACGTCGAAGCAACCACCTGAAGAATCGATATGGAATCACGCTTGAGGAGAAGGACGCTCTCCTTGAGGCGCAGGGTGGACGTTGTGCCATCTGCGACGACGGCGATGTTTACATGTGGGTTGTGGACCATGACCATGCATGCTGCCCTGGACAGAAATCGTGTGGCGAATGCATCCGCAGCATTCTATGCAATAGGTGCAACACCATGCTGGGATCGGCCCGGGACGATCCACGACGATTGCAATCTGCAATTGAATACCTAAGTCGTCACAGTCAATGCGATATGGAGATCTCAGTATGAGCGAAATATGCAAATCACCACACGTAGGTTGCCGCGGTTTATGCGGTCTTCCGAAAGGCCATGAAGGCGATCATCGCTGCGGAAGGCACGAACGTGAGGAGCGCTCTAAACATGTTCCTGGCCGTGATCGACAGATGAAGAATCCACGAAGGGAGCGGTCATGAATCGCGTTTATTTACATGGGATTGCCCAGCGATCCGGAGAAGAGTCCGATGAGCCGGGCACACCGCTACGGTTCATTGTTGCCACCGAGGGGCGTAAGGCTGATGGCCTCGATCTTCGGATGAGTGGCGCAAATCTTGATCGGTTCCGCTCTAATCCGGTCATCTTACCGAACCATGATTACTCGCAAAAACCGATAGGCCGCGCCGAGAACGTGAGCATCGAGGACGGTCAACTCAAGGCCGATGCAGTTTTTGATGTTGACGGTACCGATGGTGCTGACTATGACCGGCTGTACCGTAAAGGCTTTTTGAATGCAGTCAGCATTGGTTTCGACGTCAAAGACATGGATTCCGAGGGCGCTGTCACGAAGTGGGAGATGATCGAATTCTCCGCCGTCTCTGTGCCACTGGATCCGTCAGCCGTTGTTGAGTCCGGTCGTGAGATCGCCGTCGCTCGTGCGTTGGCGAAGTCTCGCAGCGGAGAGCGCTTGTCTGACTCCGAGCAGTCCACAGTTCAAGAGACCATCGACTCATTGACGGCACTGCTAGACGACGACAACTCAGATGACGAAGAAGATGAGCCCACAGGCGATGAAGCCGATCGTGGTTTCTCGCGTGCTGCAGCCCGGTTGCGTCTTGAGCAGATGGAACGCATCGATGCACTCTAGTTTTCCGGTGACCTTCGCAGGGTTGCCGGTGTCCCCCGCCGGGACGACCAAACCTGCTCGACGCGGGTAGTAAGTAAGAAGTTCAAAACATATTTGCTTAGGAGCAAAAACATGTCTACAAGCATTGAGCTGCGTCAGCAGCGTGCACGTTTGGTCGAGCAGACCCGCGAGATCGTTGATCGTGCAGAAAATGAAAACCGTGATCTGACTGCCGAGGAACGTCAGTCGTATGATCGGCTGAACACTGAGTTCTCGCAGCACACCAGCCGCATCGAGCGGGTGGAAGCTCAGGAAGCTCGCGAACTGGAAATGGATCGCACTTTACCTAACCCGGATGGCACCGGTGGAGATGGTGGCAACGGCGGTGGTGGTCGTGCTGCTTACCGTGCGTCGAACCTGCCAGATGACGTCGATGGTCGCGAATCCCGTATGGCGTTCCTGGATCTGGTGCGCTTCGGTCGCTCCGGACTATCCCCCGAAGCTCGTGCACTGGTGGAAGATGACGCCGGCGAGATCCTGGTGCCGGAGGCGCTGGAAACTGAGCTGCGTCGCTCCATCCCGGCTCTGTCGATTGTGCGCAATATTGCGTCACACCGAAACCTGTCTGGTAACCGCGTCCGTCGTCGCTCGATGGATGAGGTCACTGTTGGTTGGGGCAAGCTGGAAACCAACGAGCAGACCCTTACTGATTCGATGCCTTCTACGCCTGCCGAGATGTGGACGTACATTCAGGATCTCTACGGTCTGGCAAAGATTGGCGAAGATGAGCTAGCCGATTCGGACGTTGATCTTGAGGCGTTCGTGTTGGATAGCTTTACCCGCGCCATTTCGGAAGCGGAAGAAACCGCGTTCACGATTGGTGATGGTGATACCGCGAATCAGCCGACTGGCTTCATGACCGATGCTGGCGGTGTTACTGCTATTGATGCTGGCCAGGTTGGTGCTGTCACGATTGATGACTTCAAGGCACTGATTTATGGTGTGCCTGCTCAGGCCCGTCGTAATGGTGCCTTCGCACTGTCGTCTGCTACTGAGCTGGCTTTGTCCACGCTGAAAGACGGTAACGATAACTACTTGTGGCAGCCGTCAGTTCAGGCTGGTCGTCCGAACACTTTCCTTGGTTACGCACTGCATAATCAGGAAGACATCGCGGGCGTTCCAGAGTCGGGTACTGCAGCGCATGTTGCCGCGTTTGGTGACTTCAATGCAGGCTACCGCGTGTATGACCGTAAGGGCGTGAGCTTGAAGCGTCTTGAGGAACTGTATGCCGAAGAGGGCATGATCGGCTTCAAGGTACATTCACGTGTTGGCGGCGATGTCGTCAACCCGGCGTACCTTCGTCGCCTGCAGGTTCCTGCCGCCTAAGTCTGATTAGTGATTCTGTGCCGCCTCATATCTTCTGGTGTGGGGCGGCACAGTTTTACCCGAAGGAGTTTGTCATGTTGATCGAACTTAACCAATCAGTTGCTAGTCGGGCCGGCGTCTATTCACGCGGACAGATAGTCGATGTTCCGGATACGCTCGCTAAGCCTTGGATTGAGTCGGGGCACGCTTCCCCAGTAGATCCGGTGGGATCCGAGCCAGGCACCGATGCTGACCAGCAAAGCGAATCAGAGCCAGAAGTCGAATCCGAGGAAGAGTCTTTGACCGAAAATGCTGAGCAGGTCGATGAGGACGTTCCGTCGGATACCGACGAATACTCCGAAATGACCGTCGCTGAACTCCGCGACGCCGCTAAAACTGAGGACCTTTCAACCAGTGGCACGAAGGCAGAACTGCTGGCCCGGCTGCGAGGTGAATAACCGATGTACGCTGACCCGACCGAACTGACCAGGCTAACGAAGTGCTCCCTCGAAGACGCTCAACTCTTCATAGAGTTAGCGTCCAACGCTGTCGATGAGTACGTGGGACACTCACTCAAAAAAGGTCCAGAATCCAGAGTCATCCGATCAGAGGATAGTCGCACCTTATGGGTTGTCCCTGCAGGATGGCCGCTCTTGGAACTGACCGTGACCGTCGGTGACAAAGAGCTTGCGGATGGCATCGACTACCGGGTGCGCGCCGATGGAGCGCTACGTCGGCTCACTGCTTCATGGTGGGGCGAGGTCGAGGTCAGCTACACGACTGGTTTCGATGAATACTCCACAGAGTGGCAGACCGCTAAGCGCATCGTGTTAGAGATCGCTGCTCGTGCGATGGCTAACCCTCAACTGCTGGACTCGATCAATGTGGCTGGTGCTAATCCATCATTCGTGGCACGTGACGGACAACATGTTCTCCCACAGTTCGCGTTGTCGCTGTTGCAGCGTCAGGCTCTGGACCCGTTGCGTTGGCGTAGGAGGCTTGCATGATCCCACCAGGCTTATCTTGTGCCATAGGCGCCTATGCAGGGCGGCTCATGGTCGATGCGAAAGTGTGGCGCAAAGAAACCGTCTCCGATGGTGGGGGCGGTTTCGTCGTTGATTGGGTCGACCAACAGCGCACGGTCGAACTGTATTTGACCCAGCCCTCTGAGAGCGAGTCCCTGGTGGCAGCCCAAAAGGGCGTCACGATCACACACTCTGCTGTGCTACCGCTCGATAGTGACCTGAAATATGGGGACCGTATCGAGCTGGACGGCGAAACGTATCAGCTGCAATCGGACCCGCTGACTGCCACGCATAGCACTCTGGCTCGTGCCACTGTCCGTAAAACACCATTCGATGAAAACACAGAGTAGGAGCGTACCAATGGCTGTGCGTTACAAAAACAAGAAGACAGACAAGATCGCCACATACTCCCAGAGGATCCCACGCCTCGAGAAGTCTAAGAACTGGGAGCGAGTCGCTGACAAGCAACCAAGCTCCCGACAGTCTGGCAAGCAGGGCAACGAGTCCGATGGCTAAGGGAATCAAGATCGACCTCGAAGGACTCTCAGGACTTCAAGCCGCACTCGGTGACGCCGAGCAGCGCATCACAGCTGAGCTACAGTCTGCCGTCGAAGTAGAGGCCCAGGACATCGAGAACGATGCGAAGTCTCATGTGCGCGTTGACAGTGGCGACCTGCAGGACTCGATCCAAGCCGAGGTTGGCGACATGTCATCTGATGTGGCGCCACGCTCTGGTGCGCTTGAAGGCGACTACGAGAAAGCTATGGTCAATGAGTTTGGCCGGTCTCGTGATCCTGGTCAGCCGTACATGGTGCCAGCTGCCGAGGCGAGTCGAGCACGGTGGCCGCAGCGTGCAGCTGATGCGGTACAGCGAGGTGTCGATGGATAACAAAGATCCAGTGTGGCCGATCCAGGTGGCGATCTTCCAGGCGCTCTCCAATGATCAACAACTATCCGCTGATGTGACAGGCGTATTCGATCACGTACCGGACAGCACTGCATTCCCGTACGTGACCACTGGTGAAGTTACGACAACACCGTCTGGTGCGCATGATCGTTTCGGTGCACGCTCCACGATCACCCTGCATGGCTGGTCGACCTATAACGGCAAGAAAGAGATCTCCGAAATAGCCAACCACCTCCTGCGGATCTTGGACCACAAGCCACTACAGGTCGATGGCTTTCACGCTGTGTACGTGCATCACGAGCAGACCGTGACGATGACCGAACGCGGCAACGATATTCGGCACGTCGCTGTCAGATTCGCAATAGAAACAGAACTCATCCCCAACTAAACAGCCGGGCGTCTGCGCAAACAGATCCCGGCTATGGACGACACCGTAGGAGGGTGCCGACATGACAAATTCTACATGCTCAATTCAAGGATGCGAAAAGCCACGCAAGTCACGTGGATGGTGCGAGATGCACTACTACCGATGGCACAGATACGGCGACGTGAACTATATCGGGCGCGTTGTCTACGGTCCACCAGAGGCTAGATTTTTGACGAAAGTCGATAAGTCGAAAGGTGGCTGTTGGCTCTGGATTGGCTACCTAAATAGAAGCGGGTACGGGACTTTTGGGGTGAACGGGAAAGCAATGCTTGCTCATCGATGGAGTTATGAACATTACATCGGCCCTATTCCTGATGGTCTCGATATCGATCATTTATGCCGGGTTCGCCACTGTGTGAATCCTGCTCATATGGAGCCGGTGACGAACGCGGAAAATATCGCTCGGTCGCCGATTCATTACGGTGCTAGAACTCGTTGCAAAAACGGTCACGAGTTCACACCAGAGAATACCGCTGTCCGTCCAGATGGTGGAAGAAGATGCCTCACCTGCAAACGCATGTGGGGTCGAAAAACTGCGGCTCGGAAACGTGCTCGCACTAGTTGAAAGATGGTGATTCCAATTTCCGGACTCGATGCTTTTGGTACAACACTCTCTCGGGGCGATGGCGATCCCACTACGGAAACATTCACCCCGATCGCGAATATCACGTCACTTACCCCTCCTGGCATTTCTCGGGAGACCTTAGACGTCACCGCGCACGACTCCCCCAACGGGTACATGGAGTTCTTGGGCGGGCTCAAAGATCCAGGGGAAGTCTCGTTTGATGTGAACTATGACCCGTCAGAACACGACATGCTGGTTGGGGACTTCGAGGAAGATTTGCCGATCAACTATGAGGTCGCTTTTCCTGATGGCACCGTGTGGGCTTTCGGCGCGATCCTGACCGCCTTTGAGCCCGATGCACCGTATGACGATAAATTGACTGCGAGCATGACACTCAAGGTCACTTCGAAACCTGAAATCACGGAGGCAGTGTAATGGCGTTACTCAACAAGAAAGCGATCCTCGAAGCAGAAGACCTCACCACTGAGGATATTTATATCCCTGAGTGGGAGGGTACTGTCCGGGTCCGTGGGCTGAATGGCAGTGAGCGTGACTCCTTCGAAATGAAGATGGCAGCAGCGAATAAAAGCGGTGCCACGAAGGACCTCGACTTCCGCGCTTCCCTGGTTGTGAAGTGCATCGTTGACGAGAACGGCGAACGTATCTTCACCGATAAAGAAGTCCCACAGTTGGCGAAGAAGTCCGGTGCCGCTTTGGATCGGGTCTTTGACGTGGTTCAACGGTTGTCCGGTATTGGCAAGAAAGCGAAAGAAGATGACGCTGCGGATTTCGATCAAGCGGCTGGCGGCGATTCACCTTCCGCCTGACCGCACATCTTGGCGGCATGACACGCGAAGAAATGCTGTCGCGCATGTCGTCTGCCGAGCTGACCCAGTGGCTTGCTTATGAAGAAGTCACTGGGCCACTCGGTGCCGAGCGTGACGACGCACTGGCAGCTCTCAATGCTTTCTATATTATGCGTGCGCTCGGCGCGAAGAAGGTGAAGATCGACAAGCTGATGCCGAAGTGGGATCGCAAGCCTGCACAGAAATGGCAGGACATGAAGATGATCGCTCAAGCATTGACGAAACAATTCAAAGGGAACGTAAAAACTACGGAGTGATTAGCTCCCTGAAATCCTGGACTGCGTCGTAAGCATCTTCGGCTGACCATTGGATCTCCTGCTCATCGCCGTCGCGTATGTCTATCGCCAGCCAGGATGAGGCGTCTTCTAGTTGGTGCACGGCTCGGGCGAATTCTTCGCCGTCCACCGTTAAAGTTTGACCAGCCTGGGTGATGGTAAACATCCAGGTTTCAATCTCTGAGCGATCAGGCCAATCGTCGCGGTCCCAGTATTCACTGTTGGTCGCTTCTATTTGGTCTGCGTCTTCCTCGTGCACGCCATCGGGGGCAGTTAGCGCGGCCATCTCTGTGACTGGTACTACCTCGTCTGCCCATTCGATAACAAGGTCGTAGCCTGCTTCATCATAAGACGGGCCGCACCCAGTTAGCAGCAGTAGTCCGGCACATAGTGCGGCTATCTTTTTCATTTTTTGGCCTTCTTCTCTACCGCCGTGGTTGCGTCCCAGCCAAACTTTATGAGGCCGAATGCGATGGCTGATCCAATGGGGATGATGAGCATCCATTGCCAGTGATCTATGACGGCCATGGCTGCCGCTACACCTAAGACAAGTATCACGACCGTGAATCCCACCCAGTCTTTCGCGCTCATTTCTGGCTTGGGTTTTTCTTCATTCGACATTTATGTAATCCCTTCATTTCGTGTGAGTCCTAGGAGGATAACACAATGGCTAATATAGCTGACCTTATGGTGCGACTCGGAGTTGATGCCGATGACTTGACGTCTGGCATGGAGTCCGCAGTCTCAGTGGTCGAGCGGAGCGTGTCAAATCAAATGAGACGTGTCATGCGTTTTCTAGTTGGCTAGTTTGGGTTCGTTTGGCGGGATCGTTGATGGTGGCTTTCTCAGGCAATTTTGGTGGGTTGGGTCGGCGGTTGAAACG
>JABXHI010000060.1 GCA_013393415.1 Micrococcaceae bacterium | reverse complement strand
CCCCCGTTCCTTGTAGTCCCTTGCGCCTCGACCCTTGTAACGCTGGATGGCGTTGTCTTTTGGCAGGCGCCAACCTTTTTCTTCACCGCGGGCCAGCGCTTCGTCACGCTGTTCGTCGGTGAAGACGTGCTCGTCTTGCTGGTTGGACCATTTGATTTTGTACAGCGGGGGCTGTGCCAGGTACACGTAACCGTGCTCGATCAGCGGGCGCATGTAGCGGAATAACAGAGTCAGCAGCAGGGTCGTGATGTGCTGGCCGTCCACGTCGGCGTCCGACATCAACACGATGCGGTGGTAGCGGGCCTTTTCGATGTCGAATTCTTCGCCGATGCCGGTACCGAATGCGGTGATCATGGCCTGGACTTCGGCGTTACCCAGTGCGCGGTCGAGGCGTGCGCGTTCGACGTTGAGGATCTTGCCGCGCAACGGCAGGATGGCTTGGGTTTTGGGGTCGCGGCCCTGTTTGGCTGAACCGCCGGCCGAGTCACCCTCCACAATGTAAATTTCGGATGATTCGGGATCTTTCGAAGAGCAGTCCGAGAGTTTGCCGGGCATACCGAAGGATTCCAACGGTGACTTGCGGCGGGCCTGATCGCGTGCCTTGCGCGCGGCCATTCGTGCTTGGGCTGCCTGCTGGGCTTTGCGAATAATATCGCGGGCGGGGGCCGGGTGGGATTCCAACCAGTCGCCAAGTTGCTCAGTCATCGCCGAGTACACATAACCGCGTGCCTCGGAGTTCCCTAGTTTGGTTTTGGTTTGACCTTCGAACTGTGGTTCGGACAGTTTGACCGAGATGACGGCGGTGAGGCCTTCGCGAATGTCGTCACCGGTCAGGTTGTCATCTTTTTCGCGCAGGATTTGTTTATCGCGCGCATACCGGTTGATCAACGAGGTCAACGAACCACGGAAGCCTTCTTCGTGGGTCCCACCCTCGTGGGTGTTGATGGTGTTGGCATAGGTATGTACTGATTCGGAGTACGCGGTAGTCCACTGCATGGCGACTTCAATGGACATCCCCATGTCGGTATTTTCCCGATCAAAGGCAATGACATCTTCGTGAATAAGATCGGCGCGTTTGGCAGTGTTCAGGTGGGTAACGTAGTCCAGCAGCCCGTTCTCGTACAGGTAGTCGACACGACGAACGGCGTCTTCAGCATCTTCTTCGGCTTCCTCGGAGGCGTCATCAGACTGCAATTCGGCTTCGGCATCAACAAGAGTCTCGTTGTCCGTTTCACCGGCGATTTCATCCGCGGTCGACACTTCGACTACTTCATCGCGCTCATCCGTCAACGTGATGCGCAGACCTTTATTCAAAAAGGCCATCTGCTGGAAACGTGCTCGCAGCGTTTCGAAATCAAAGTACGTGGTCTCAAAGATCTCTTCGTCCGGGTAGAACGTGAGGGTTGTACCGGTGCGGTCAGTCGTACCAGCTTGCTGCAGTGCATCGTCGAGCAGCCCACCGTTTTTGAACGAGATCTTCCAGATGGAGCCATCACGGTGAATTTCCGTTACCACCCGTGACGAAAGGGCGTTGACGACGGAGACACCCACGCCGTGCAGACCGCCGGAAACCGCATACCCGCCACCACCGAATTTCCCGCCGGCGTGCAGAACGGTCATGACCACTTCAACGGTGGGTTTATTTTCGGTGGGGTGCATGGCCACGGGAATACCGCGCCCGTTATCTTCCACGCGCACGCCGCCATCTTTTTGCAGGGTCACCTGGATAGTGTCTGCGTGACCGGCCAGTGCCTCGTCCACGGAGTTATCCACGACCTCATAGACGAGGTGGTGGAGTCCACGTTCTGAGGTCGAACCGATGTACATGCCCGGTCGTTTCCGAACCGCTTCGAGCCCCTCCAGTACGGTAATGTCGCCGGCTTCATAGGAATGCTCTACGCGTTGCAGTTCAGACTGCGCTTGTGTAGCCGTAGCTACATTGTTGTCAGTTAGGTTCTCAGACACGGGCCGTTTTGCTCCTTAACAGCACTGCAGATCAAAATCAGAAAGTCTATAACGACCCTATTCTACGACATTTCGTCGCGTTTCGCTCAAAATGCTGGGGTGCTTGGGGATAAAACCTCTGCTAGAACGTCCAGAATGGCCTTTGTGGCTGCATGAAAGGTCCGATAATGAGGCGGGATCCAGCTGCCAGCCCAAAAATCGCTCTACAGGCCGTTGTACCGCCGCGGCGTTTATCGCCAATCTCGCTTGCTGCGTCGACCATAATTTCCACCGGCCGGGCCTTTAATTTCCAGCTTGGTGATGACGCCTGGGCCCAACCGTTCGTTAAATTTATGCATCAATTGTGGGGTGAGCAGTCGCAATTGGGTGGCCCATGCGGTCGAGGAGGTCCTCAACACTAGGCGAGCGTTTTCGAAGGTTTCGACCTTGGCGTTCTCGGCAATCTGGGGACCAACGATCGAAGACCAATCGGCCAAGACTGACCCGACTGCGACCGGTTCTTTCCAACCTCGTTGCGCAATGAATTTCGAGAACACATCGCCGAGGGGTTGCGGTCCTGCTGAACGCACCGGGGGGTCCTGTTTGCTGCGTTTCTTTTTCGGGCGGCGTTGGTGCTGGCCAGCCATACCTGGTTGAAACCCTGCTTCTGCCGCAGCCTGGCGCACACGTTGTAGCGCAGCAGCTGCCGCATCAATATCGTCGTGTTCCTCCGGGACATCATGGTCAGTCATCGGTTGAACCATCCGATGATTCTGCCGGCTCGTCGTGCTCTAACTCGTCGAGGGAATTGGCCTCCAGCAGTTTGAGCGTCTCGAGACTCTCGTGATGTGCGCCGGAAGAAGAGATACCGTCCCGCATCTGAATGGGTATGTGTGTGCCGGTGAGTTCTTCGGGGATATCTGCGCTCACCGCGGCAGTGATGATCAGTTGTTCTGCGTCACGGGTCATCTCTGCCAGACGAGCTCGCCGAGCCACATCAAGTTCGGCAAAGACATCATCAAGAATCAGCACCGGTCTATTGTTGGGATTCGGATCATCTTCAGCCAGTACTCGGTAGGAAGCCAGCCGGAGGGCAAGGGCCAGTGACCAAGTTTCGCCATGCGAGGCAAACCCTTTCGCCGGGGCGGGCCCCAGGGTGATGACCAGGTCGTCGCGGTGTGGACCAATGAGTGTGACACCGCGGTCGCGTTCCGAGCGATACGCGTTTTCTAGCTCTTCTAATATGGCCTCGTAGAGTTCGGTCTCATCGGGGACTTCGGCATGTTGGCCTGTCGCCATGGGCACTGTGGATTGATAAGCGAAGCCGGCAACCTTATTGCCATTGGACAATTCGGCATAGGCTTTGGATGTCGGAGCGGCCAACAACCGCAGTGCGTGTAAGCGTCCGTTGATCAGCCGTGCTGCGGCGCGCGAGAGATGCTCATTCCACACCGCCAGGGTGGTTTCGTGTTCGTCAGTCCAGGCTCCGGGTTTGCGGCCGGACTTTAGCAGTGCGTTGCGTTGCTTCAGCACCCGCTCGAAGTCTCGTCGGGCATCCCCGAGTGCCGGTCGCATCTGGACGATGAGGTCATCCATGAACCGGCGGCGGATATCGGGTTGGCCACCGATGAGTTCAATGTCTTCGGGGGCAAAGAGGACTGCTTTGAAAATTCCGTAGGCCTGCCGTGCCGCTTGAGGTGCGCCACGGTTGATCGCGACCCGGTTGGACTTGCCGGGGTTAATCTCGTATTCGACGGAGATTGCTTGTTCACCACGATGAACCCGGCCCCGTGCGAGTGCTTGGTCTTCACCGATGCGTACCAGCGGGTGATCGTTGGATACACGGTGAGAGTGCTGAACAGCTAGGTAGTTGATGGCTTCGGCAACATTGGTTTTGCCGACACCGTTTGCACCAATCAGGATGTTAGGGCCGGGCTTGAGCTCAATTTCGGCCTGTTCATACGAACGATAATTCGTCAGTGAAAGGTGTGAAAGGTACACGGTTAGTTCGGAATGCGAATCGGCATGACCAAATACCGGTAGTCCTCATTCTGCGGGCCTTCAAGTTCTTGTTTGCCTGTGAGTAGGGCCGGTTTTGGTGCGGTGGTGAATGCGAAGCGCGTGTATTGTCCGCCGATTACGTTGAGTCCTTCGGAAAGGTAGGACGGGTTGAAGGCGACGGTAATGTCTTCGCCTTCCATCTCAACGGGTACAGATTCGGTGGCCGACGCGTCGTCGCCTTGTCCTGCAGACAGTGATACTTCGTTGTCGCTGAACATCATGAGCAAAGAAGTGTTGCGCTCTGCCACCAGCGCCACACGTTTGACGGCTTCCATCAGCAGGGAAGTGTCTACGGTTGCATAAATATTGGATTCTTCTGGGAACAGTGAACGGATCTTGGGGTATTCTCCATCAACTAACAAGCTGGTGGTCCGACGACCGCCAGAGGAGAAGCCCACGAGTTCAGCATCATCTTCTGCAGTTGCCAAACGGAATTCAATTTCTCCGCCGCCACCTAGGGAGCGAGCGACTTCGGTGAGGGTACGAGACTTGACTAGTACTGAAGTAGAAATCTGTGGATTATGTGGGGTCCACGTAATTTCTTTCATCGACAGACGGTATCTGTCAGTGGCCAAGAAGGTGATCTTGTCGCCTTCGATTTCGATTTTGACGGCGGTCAAAATGGGGAGAGTGTCATCTTTCGATGCGGCTGCTGTGACCTGAGAAATTGCTTCTGCAAATGTTGAGCCGTCGATGGTGCCGGCAACTTCAGGCATGGTTGGCAGTGCAGGGTACTCTTCAACCGGCATGGTGGCCAAGGTAAAGGTTGAGTTCTGACACGTGACGATGACGCGAGAGTCTGTGAGCTCAATGGTGACCGGTGCATTGGGGAGCGACTTGACGATGTCGCTGAGCATCCGTCCTTCAACCAGGATCTGACCTTCGGTTTCGATATGTGCTTCAACGTCGAGCTGCGCAGAGGTCTCGTAGTCGAAACTGGCGATAGACACCAGATTGTCTTCAGCGGTAATGAGCAGACCACGCAAAACTGGGACGGGTGGTCGAGGCGACAAAGAACGTGCGGTCCAAGTGACAGCGTCAGTAAGAACATCCCGTCCGATTGTGAACTTCACGAAGAGTCTGCCTTCCCTCAGAAATTGCAATGCAAGATTGCTCAATGACAAAAATTGGACACCCGAAAATATTAGGGGTGCTCAGACAGCTTAGCGTGATTTTGTTGGTCGCGTCGACAAGCATTCTCAAAACAGAGGTATTCCGGCAACGGTGTTGATCGGGTTTTTGTAATTCACGAGAAGTCCCCAGCCAGCTCATCGTTATTTAGAGGTGTTTAAAGGAATAGTGGTGTTAATAGGGGATGTGGATACTGTGGAAAAGCCTGTGCATTGGCCCTATTGCACAGTTCGACCTGTGGAGCCTTAAGTGAGTTATCCCCGTACTGCCTGTGGGTAACTTGTGCAGCATCAAATTTCTTACATCGTTGTTATTCCACCGATTAAGCGAGTTGTCCGCAGTCAGAAGCGAGTTATCCCTTAATGATCCACAAGATTTTCCACAAGCTCAACAAGCAGCCTGAAACCCGATGTGGAAAAGCCTGTGGATGACTGTGGACAATGGTGGACCTCAAGTTTGTGGATAGCGCTGGATCAGAATGCCTGAGCCAAAATAGGGGTATTAGGGGTGTGTGGAGAGCTGTTCAACCTTAACCTGAAGGTATCTACGCAAAACCAGAAGTTGAACACCAAAATGTGGAGTGATGAGAAATTTCCGAAGAAACTTTTAAACGTTCCGAGCGCGCTGCTTAATTTTGTTCGTGAGCTCGGTGACTTGGTTGTAAATCGCGTGCCGTTCACTCATCAGATCCCGGATCTTTCGATCAGCGTGCATCACCGTGGTGTGATCGCGTCCGCCGAATTCAGCTCCGATGCGAGGCAGCGACATTTCAGTCAATTCGCGCAGCAGATACATGGAAATCTGTCGGGCGGTCACCAATGTGCGGGTACGGGACTTGGACTGCAGATCGGCAATCGTAAAGCCAAAATAGTTTGCGGTCTCGTCCATAATGAGATCCGAGGTGATCTCCTGAGCATCGTCGTCAGTGATCAAGTCTTTCAAAATGTATTGCGCTTGATCGAGGTTGATCGGCTCATTATTCAACGAAGCGTAAGCGGTGACGCGCGTTAGGGCGCCTTCAAGTTCGCGAATATTGGTATCGATGCGTGACGCAATGTATTCCAGCGCATCTTTTGGCACAGTAATACGTTCAGCATCGGCCTTCTTGGCCAAGATCGCGATCCGAGTTTCCAAATCGGGTGGCTGGATATCCGTGGTGAGGCCCCACTCGAAGCGGGAGCGCAACCGTTCCTCGAACCCAGATAGCTGTTTCGGTGGGAGATCCGAAGTGATCACAACCTGTTTGTGGTTGTTGTAGAGGGCGTTGAAGGTGTGGAAGAACTCTTCAACGGTGGCTTCTTTATTGGCCATGAACTGGATGTCGTCAATGAGCAGGATGTCGACGTTGCGGTAGATCTGTTTGAAGGATGCACCCTCGTCATGGCGAATCGAGTTAATGAAATCGTTGGTGAACTCTTCGGAGTTGACGTAGCGAACACGCAGGCCAGGAAAGAGTTCTTGAGCATAGTGACCAATGGCATGGAGCAAGTGCGTTTTGCCGAGACCGGATTCACCATAAATAAACAGTGGGTTGTATGATTTCGCCGGTTGTTCCGAAACGGCATACGCTGCTGCATGGGCAAAACGGTTGGATGAACCCGTGATGAAATTGTCGAAGTGATAGTGCTCATTGAGTCGGGAACGTTCACCTGAATTTGGCGGGACTGTTAATTGCGCGCCACCATTGAGTGCAGCTGCAGGGTTGGTTTGTGAGCTAAAAAGGTCATCCATGAGCGGTTCGTCTGACAGAGATCGTTCCGAGTGGGACTGCGATGCTTCTGAGATATCCACAACATTGTCCACAGTGGATTCTTCTTGTATGGATGGCGGTGGAGAACTAGGTATTGATGGCGTGGTGGCGTGCATGGAGGTGTCGATGGAGTAAGCGCAATTGATGTCGGTGCCAAAAACTTCGGTGAGTGCATCTGCCAGATACTCGTGAAGCTGGTTTTCTAAGATGTCGCGAGTCATCTCATTGGGGACCGCTAACAGCAGAGTATTTGCGATGAGTCCTTGCGGGTGCGCGAGATCCAAAAATCCCATCTGACTTGGACCGACGTCACCTGATGCGCGCATGTTCTCAACAACTCGATCCCACGAGTTGATGATCGATTCGCTTACACTCATCCGTTAAAACCCCAATTCACGCTGCCCGTACTGACAATGAGTTCCCTCGTCATCACGGCACTGTTTGCTCGTCACACCGTCGGTGCAGTTCGTTGTCTCTTGTCTCGAGATCGCAACGTTTTTGTACTTGCGCCTCCCCAACCATAGCCTTAATCTCCACAGGTACGAGATGGTTATGCACAGCTTATACACAGTGGATCATTTCGGGTAGTCGATTATCTTGTCGAATTTGACCAAATCGGTTGTGCTTCTTAGACTAAGGAAGTCTTACCCGGGGTGCAGCGTGCCCTTTTGATGGCCGCGACCGGGTAAATATGAATAGATAATGAACGAATATCGCGAAGTTTTTGGGCAACCGCAGTATGAGACGTACTTCCCCAAGCATGCTTCTGCGTTTGACTGAGTGTGGAGAATAACAGTGTCTAAGCGGACTTTTCAGCCGAATAACCGCCGCCGTGCGCGCAAGCATGGCTTCCGTTCCCGTATGCGTACTCGCGCCGGACGTGCAGTATTGTCAGCACGTCGTGGCAAGGGTCGCGCACGCCTGAGCGCCTAGTAGAAAGTAGTGTCGGTGGTCGTAGGAGCCTGATCTAGTGCTACCGCAACACCAACGAATACGCACTACAGCACAATTTTTTGATACGCAACGTTCCGGTTCCCGTTTCGGCAATCGGAACGTTGTCGTATCTGCAAATATTCGACCAATCACGGGCGACGACCCACGAGCAGGTTTTATTGTTTCCAAAGCTGTGGGAAATGCCGTCATCCGCAACAGGGTAAAACGTCGACTACGTGCCATCGTCGCTGAACTCTTTGACCGTGGCATCGATGTACCTGATGGAGCAGTTGACCTCGTCGTCAGAGCATTACCGGCATCGGCAAACGCTGACTTCGACGAACTTGAAGAAGCAGCAACCCATGCGGTACACGGAGCACTCCGAAAGTTTAGGCGTCGTGAAAAACAGCAATGAGCACGAGGAGTCCCATTCCGGCTCGCAGCCCTCACCGTTTATCGTGAAGGACAGCGCTACCGAATGGGGATTTCTTCGAGCTCTGCCATCAACCATCGTTGGCTGGCTGCTGCGAGCATATCGAAAGGTCATCTCTCCAAGCTATGGAGATGTATGTAAATTCTTTCCCACATGTTCAGCCTACGGCCTAGAAGCGGTTTATACGCACGGGGCTGTTAAGGGTAGCCTTATGGCAGGACGACGTGTGCTGAGTTGTCATCCTTGGCAAGATGGTGGCATAGATCCGGTTCCTCCGGGGAATAGGATTTGGCCGGATGGCAAACAACCATTCATTATTGAACTGAACCATCCGGTAATTCCGCCGGATGTTGAGGCCACCGAAGAGGATAAATAAACTATGGGATTTTTTGACACAATTCTTCTCCCCTTTACATGGGCGGTCTCATGGGTGCTAAGTATGTTCCACACCGTCCTGAGTTTTCTCGGGATGGACTCCGCTTCGGGTTGGACCTGGACACTGGCGCTTGTTCTACTCGTGATCCTGATTCGGACGTTGCTGATTCCGGTATTCGTCAAGCAGATAAAATCTCAACGTGCCATGCAAGAGTTGCAGCCTGAGATCAAGAAGCTGCAAGCAAAGTATAAAAATAAAAAGGATCAGCTCTCCCGCCAAGCCATGGCTATGGAACAACAGCAGTTGTTCAAAGACCGCGGTACCAGTCCGTTTGCAGCATGTCTGCCAATGCTCGTGCAGATGCCGTTCTTCTTTGCCCTCTACCGCGTGCTCGTAACCGCATCTCAAGCAGCCGACAGCGGTGAGACCATTGGTGCACTCTCCATCGAAGAAGTGCAGTCGTTTGCCAACTCGACGTTCGCCGGTGCACAGATGTCGGACATCCTTGGCGACCACGTCGGTGAAAACTTTGACCTTAACGTCGTCATCGTTGCCGTCATCCTCATCATCCTGATGGTCACTGCCATGTTCTACATGCAGAAGACCCTGATGGGTAAGAACATGTCCGAAGCAGCTCAGACCGGACAGTTCGCGCAAACCCAGAAGATCATGCTGTACGCCTTCCCGGCCATCTTCGCGATCGGTGGTTTCAACTTCCCAATTGGTGTGTTGATCTACTGGACCGCTACAAACTTCTGGGCCGTCGGGCAGCAGCTCTTCATCATTCGACGGAACCCTACTCCCGGCTCCGTTGCCGAACGTGAACTCAATGAACGTCGTGCAGTCAAAGGCCTGCCACCTGTTGGGAAAGCCGCTCAAGAAGCAGCCGAGAAGGCTGAACAAGAGGCGACGAAACAAAAAGGTCAGCGCCAGCAACCTGTGAAAAAACCTAGGAAGAAACGATGAACGCAGAACAACCTAACGCCACGGAAGAAGTGACCGAAGAGGTCACGGAAACCAACTTCGAAGCAGAAGGCGACCACGCCGCTGACTACATCGAAGAACTTCTCGACATCGCCGATCTGGATGGCGACATCGATATCGAGGTGCGCAACGACCGGACTTACCTCTCCGTTCTTGTACCCGAGGGTGCCGAGAGCATCGACGGTCTGATTGGCAAAGATGGCAAGACCCTTGACGCGCTCCAAGAACTCACACGCCTTGCCGTGCTCTCCTCCACTGGGGAGCGCTCACGTCTGATCCTCGACATTGGACAGCACCGTGCACAGCGTGCGGACTCACTGCGGGATCAAGCACGTGAGTCCATTAACAAGGTGCAAGAATCCGGTGACGTCGAACATATGAAGCCGATGAGCCCATACGAACGCAAAATCGTGCATGACGTGGTCGCAGAGGCTGGCCTGCATTCCGAATCAGAAGGTGAAGGCCCACGCCGTCACGTAGTGATTAGTCCCGGAGAATAGTCTTGTCCGAGAAACAACCTATCCCTGATTCCGACCCAGCAGAGACGAAACTGTCTCGTCAGGATGCCTGGATCGTCGACGCAGCTGAGGTTATCTACGGTGATCGCATAGGTATTGCTGAACGCTTCGTGGAGCACCTTGTGACCACAGGGATAGAATGGGGCCTCCTTGGCCCCCGCGAGATCCCCATCATGTGGGAACGACATGTACTGAACTGTGCAGTCGTCCACGAGCTGATTCCAAAGGGCGCGCTCGTTGCCGACGTTGGATCTGGTGCAGGACTACCTGGCATCGCATTGGCTATTGCACGCCCGGACGTCCAGTTCGTGTTGATCGAACCACTGGAACGTCGCGTGGACTGGTTGGACTTGGTGATCGAGGATCTCGAACTCGAAAATGTCGACGTTGTGCGTGGACGGTCGGAACAAGTCTTCGATACGGTTGATGTGGATATCGTGACTGCCAGGGCGGTCTCTGCGATGAAATCGTTGGTTCCAATGACCGTGCCGTTATTGCACGGACAGGGGCAACTTTTGGCCATTAAAGGTCGAAGTGCAGCGACTGAAATCGAGAAGGCCGATAAGGTGCTGCGAAAGTTCAAAACCAAGAACTCAGAAGTGCTCACCGTCGGCGACGAACTCTTGGAAGTTCCAACGACAGTTGCGAGACTTACCTATGGTTCCTAACTATACGAATACAAGTACTTCAAATTTAAAGTAATGGAGGCTGGCTTGGTCGATCAGGATAAAGTTTCACGTGAAACGCCGAAGGGTGCTGACAGCACCGCATCGACGCCGCTCGCCCGTCAATTGGAATCCGAAAACCGTCGACGCGAGAAGTTGAAGACCAAGCGAATGCAACGTCCTGACCGTACCCGTATCATCACGATCTCGAACCAAAAGGGCGGAGTCGGAAAAACAACGACCACCGTGAACCTGTCGACGGCGATGGCCCGTGCGGGCATGAATGTTTTGGTCATTGACACGGACCCCCAGGGTAACGCCTCGACTGCACTGAACATTGATCATCAGCAGGGCACTCCGTCGATCTATAATGTGCTTATTGAAGACTGGGACCTCAAAGAAGTTCTCTACCCGAACCCCGACACGGACAATCTTTTCGTGGCTCCCTCGACGATTGATTTGGCTGGCGCAGAAATCGAATTGGTTTCCCTTGTTGCTCGTGAGCAACGACTAACCAGGGCCTTGCAGAAGTACTTTGAGTATCGTGAAGCCAATGATCTCCCCCGCATTGACTACGTCTTCATCGACTGTCCGCCAAGCCTCGGACTACTGACCGTCAACGCGTTTGTGGCAGCCAATGAGGTCCTGATTCCCATTCAAACCGAGTACTACGCGTTGGAAGGTCTTTCCCAACTGGTGAAGAACATCGAGATGATTCAGGAACATTTGAATCCTGACCTTCATATCTCGACTATCGTGTTGACAATGTTTGACTCTCGTACAAATCTGGCCGTACAAGTGGCCGAAGAGGTCAGGGATTATTTTCCGAATCAGGTACTCAATGCCGTGATTCCACGCAACGTACGTATTTCAGAGGCGCCCTCCTATCAGCAGAGCGTGCTCACTTATGATCCGAGCTCGACCGGAGCCCTGAGCTATCGTGAGGCGGCAATGGAAATTGCTACACGTGGAACTAAACGGTAATCACTTGATTTGTTGAGATAGTTGGCGTGCTATAGGGTTTGATCCAGTATAATAGTCGCTGTTTCACGTGAAACGGTCTTTTTGCTCGCGTATCACATCTAGCCCGGAGGTTTACGTAGTGCATTGAGCTTTTGGGGCGACACGCTTTTGATTATGTTCCACGTGAAACCCTGTCCTGTCTCTCTCGTATAGGAATTGCACACTGTACTGGAAGACGCAAACCCACGCTGTGAACTACTTTTCTGACACGCCCATTAGGCTCTGGCGCTTCTCCCCTTACTGTAAGATAACGCTTCGAGACATGTCTGACCGAATATTGTGTCGGACGAGTATAGTGGGCAGTTCAATCATCAACACTGACGAGTTTGTTGCTTCAGTTTTTGTTTCACGTGGAACATTGGAACCACATACCATATCGTGTAAAATTGGTGCCCATTTACGAGCTGCTACAAGAGGAATGATAGGAAGCACGCGAATCATGGAATTCACAAGCCCTCTTTGGACTTGATCAGTTCAACTGGTGCTTTCACACAGCAGGTTTAGTGATTTCTGATATTGGTCAGAATATGCTGTGAGGATCCGCTAATTAGGCTATGGGCCTCACGATGGCATTAAGTTGGGATTCCCGGCGTCGATTGATGGTGGTGAGGGAGCCTACGTGCCCATTCATGATATACAACTTGTTCGTAGAGAAGTAGGATAGTCGTTTCACGTGAAACGCGAGCGTCAGTCAGTTTAGTGAATTGTTCCCAATCTCGGGCTTCTAATTGGCCATATCCTGTGTGTTGTTGCCCATCATACTGAGCGGAAGCCGTAAAGGGACGCGCAATTGATCAGGATAGGAGGTTCATGCGATGCAGCACGATCTCGTGTAGTCCAAATATCGTGTCGTCAAGGAATTCGATGCATCGGCAGCCGAGAAGTGACCCGTCAACTTAGCGACTCTGTCAGCTCTGTTAGCGGTCCCGGTAAGCGTTTCACGTGGAACCTATGAAGTGTCGTGCGCAGACGAAAGCGCTTCGATTCCGTCATTGCATGTTTACTAGTATGCATTTTGTGAAGGATTGTTTGTCACAGTCAGCGGATGGTGGACAAGACTCGGACACTCTGGGTACTTTTTCGATTCATCTAAGGTGAAGATTCTGAACTGAAATCGGCGGTGTCACGCAGCTTCGCATCCTTGGGAGTTTCACGTGAAATGCCTCCATCACTCCGGGATTTGCGTTTTGGCTCGGTAGGCTTCAAGTGATTTCCTAGTTGCGGCATGCTGCTCTGATCTGGAAGCGAGTGTCCAGCAATCGTGACCGTCATAGTGTATAGCGTTTCACGTGAAACCGTATGATTGCATAAGTGCGCCATCCATCGAAGGATTCGACACCGGCATGGAGCAATTGAGGCGAGCATTCATTCATTAGAGCGGTATATTCTGCATTTGCTCTAGCCTAAGTCTTCGGTAGTTGGTACTCAGTCAGTTTTTAAGTGAAACAGTGGACATCGCTTCCATCCGGAAGAAATGGCACCTACGTTCGATCGTGTGTTTCACATGAAACGGTCCTGTCGACCCTAACAACGAAGAGAGTCAGGTAGATGCACTATGTGTCAAACAATTGCGCCGACCGGACGAATAGGCGCTCGGATTTCACGTGAAACACAGCTCTTATAGTGAAAGTGTTCCCTGGCTTATAGCTCATTGTTGGGCATTAACAGCAGGCCGCGCCAGAATGTCCATGTTGGCTGGCAAGATTACTTTCCTTCGTAGTTTATACCCAAAGATATGCCTATAAAGAGTAGTTAGTAAGGGTCGTCATACCTGGGCCCGTGCGGTTGTCGAAATGCACAAGAGATTCATTTCAAGAAGCTCGTTACACGTGAAGCAAGCACCGAGACGCAGGCTGCTATTGGATGTCCCAACAATTGACTTGCGCTGTAAAGAGTGAGCAGACAGTCTACTCTGATCATGCTCAGGATACTTGAGTACGAACGGCAGTCACTACTCCTATTTAGATCCACTCTACAGCGTGACCTTGCCGGCAGTAATCGCTACAACCACGGCTCGCCAGTTTCACGTGAAACAACACAACAACACCATTTAATGGATAGACTAGAGCTGTCTAGTAGGACTGATAGATCAGGTCGATGGAGGAGCACTATGGCGCAGCAACCGAAGAGGAATAAGAGAGGTCTAGGCAGAGGCCTGGGTGCTCTGATTCAGAACACATCAGAAGAAGAGACAACGACCGACCAAGAAGCGGAAGATGTTCCCGAGCAGGTCCCTGACGAAGCCAACTCCGATCTAAGTAATAAATCAATATCAATTGAGTATGAGCCACCGAAAGAGGATGTCGGCTCTCGTTACTTAGAGGGGGCCAAACCTACGCGCGATCGACGTCGGCCGTCAGATCTGTTCTTCGGTGATGATAGTGGAGAGGTAAAGAATAACGGCCGACCCAAACAGAGCCGCACATCGATGCCGAACCCTATACTCGATCGTTCGCGTACGCAGGCTGTTGAGGAACCCGCCGACATAGGGCAGGATGACGAGACAGAAAGCCTCCTGAATCACATTCCGGTCGAGGATATTCGACCAAATCCCAGGCAGCCACGTGACGAATTCGAAGAAGATGCGATGGTCGAACTCGTAGCTTCAATCTCGGAAGTGGGAGTACTTCAACCAATTATTGTTCGCCCTACCCCAGAGGTGGGTCAGTATGAGCTCATCATGGGTGAACGTCGTTGGCGAGCCACAAAGCGAGCGGGGCTCGAGACTATTCCCGCGATCGTTCGAGATACCGCAGATGAGGATATGCTGCGTGAGGCGCTCCTGGAGAATATTCACCGCAGTGAACTCAACGCACTAGAAGAGGCCGCGGCCTACCACCAACTTATGACCGACTTCGGTTGGTCCCAAGAGATCTTGTCGAAGCGTGTCGGGCGTTCACGTCCCCACATCTCGAACACTCTGCGTCTTATGAACCTGCCCCCGGCCGTACAACGACAGGTGGCTTCAGGCGTTCTGTCTGCCGGCCATGCTCGGACAATCCTTGGGCTCAATGACGAGCACCTTATGATCCAGCTAGCCCAGCGGGTGATCAATGAGGGTTTGTCTGTACGAGCTACAGAAGAACTTGCCAGTCTTCTGGCTCGTAACCATGAGGACGCCGCGAAAGTCCCTACACGAGCACAGCGGAACACTCGACAGTTCGATGAACTCGCATCCTCGCTCACTGATCTACTCGACACTTCGGTCAAGATTACTTTAGGTGCAAAGAAGGGCCGAATAGCAATCGATTTCGCTTCAGTCGATGATCTGAACCGAATCATGGGCCTCATTAGTCAGGACACCACCAGCTAAGCGCGGACTCCTCCGCATGAAAATGGGGGCGATGGTCTATATCTTGACCATCGCCCCCATTTTGGTTGCTGTAGGATCCTTAGTTCAGGTAGTCAGCGAACTCCGACTCTAGGACGTGCTTCGGTTTGGCACCAACAGAAGTGGCAACCTTTTCACCGTCTTTGAATACGTAGACAGTCGGGATGCTGGTGATGCCATATTTGGCTGCAATACCCGGGTTGTCGTCCACGTTGACCTTGGCCACGGTGACCTTGTCAGCGTATTCGTCGCCAATTTCGTCAAGTACTGGCGAAAGCTGACGGCATGGGCCACACCATACGGCCCAAAAATCTACAATGACTGGTTTGTCAGAGTCGATGACTTTTTCTTGGAAATCGTTATCTGTTACATCGATGGTCGCCATAATGTTCCTTCCGATTGGTTCTGTACGTTGAAAACCTTTGTATTGCTTAGACCAGGTAGTCTTCTACGTCGATAGCAGCTTTCGCACCCATACCGGCGGCGGTAATGGCCTGGCGGTATTTGCCGTCGACCACGTCACCAGCAGCGAAGACGCCTGGGACTTTGGTTGCAGTGGATGGTTCTTGCACGACGATGGTGCCGTCTGTTTCGTCGATATCGAGTTGATCTTTGACCAGCTCGGTGCGTGGATCCGAGCCCACCGCGATGAAGACACCGTTGACGTCGAGGGTGTTGACCTCTTGTGACACGAGGTTTTTTAGATCGACGGATTCAACTTTGGTTTCGCCATTGATCGCGACCACCTGGGAGTTCCAGATAAACTCGATCTTCTCGTTGGCCAGTGCACGATCGGCCATGATCTGTGAGGCGCGCAGTTCATCACGACGGTGGATGACGTAGACCTTGGACGCGAACTTGGTGAGGAACAGGGCTTCCTCCATGGCGGAATCGCCGCCGCCCACTACGGCTAGCGGTTGGTCGCGGAAGAAGAAGCCGTCACAGGTGGCACACCATGAGACGCCTTTACCGGTGAGCGCGCTCTCGCCATCGAGACCGAGTTCGCGGTACTTGGAGCCGGTGGATAGGATGACCGCGCGTGCCTGGTGGATGTCTCCGTTGGCTAGGGTGATTCGTTTTGGTTCAGCATTGAGATCAAGGTCGACGACGTCTTCGTACTGGACGTCGGTACCAAAGCGTCGGGCCTGTGCTTCGAAGTGGCCCATAAGTTCTGGCCCCATGATCCCGTCTGGGAAGCCAGGGAAGTTTTCGACGTCGGTTGTGTTCATCAGTTCGCCGCCTGCTTCGACGGAGCTGGTAAACAACACTGGATTCAAGGCCGCACGAGAGGCGTAGATGGCGGCAGTGTAGCCGGCCGGGCCAGATCCGATAATCACAACGTCATGTACGTTGGCGGTGAGGTTCTCTGCCAAGAGTATCTTCCTTTGCTCTGATGAGTCGGGTGGGCACAGTTAGCAGGGCCCGATCAGTATTGTGGTTCTTCAAGTGACAACGTCAGGCACCATAAGGAATATTCCCCTCCTCGTGGTGCCTGCGTTGGGTGGTTTAGTTGACTTCGATCTCGTTGATCCGAAGACCGTATGGTCGATCTGCGGACGCGGTGTTCGACAGCGTTGGGAGCTCCGTGAAGTTGATGATCACGTAGCGTGCCTCCACCGGGTCGCCCTCGGAGTCATGGGCATCGACGGTGTATTCGGGTCCGGTGAAGGAACCTTCGGTCAGCATGACGCCACCTTCTGGATCCGGTTCATTGGAAACGGCGACCGTGAAGGCACCGCCGGAGCCTTGGCTCTGGGAGATGGTGACTTCGGAGACGGGTGCTTGTTCTTCGAGCTCAACCACAAGGGCGAGGTTGGATGCGAAGCCACCGAACTGTGGGCTGGTGAAGGTCAGCGTGTGCCAAGCGGTTGCTTGGTTACCATCAACAATTGCGGGAAGATCTGCGTCGTAGCCATTGGACAGTCCCGGGGAGTCTGGCACGACGCGTTCAACCGATGCCGGGACTGGCTCTGGTCCAGCGGGTTCCTCGGTTTCTTCCTCTGTTGGCTCGTCTTCTTCGTCTTCGGCGGGAGCCTGGGTGGTGGGCTCATCGGCTACCGGTGGGTCGTCTTCATCCGGAGCGCCTAGCACCTGGAAAATGATGACGACGGCACCCACGAGCACGGCGATGAGCAGTAATCCGGCAAGGAGGCGACCCCAGGTGGAACGCTGACGCTCATCGGTGTACTGGATGGCGTAGCCTTCTTCGGCGGTGGGCTCACCGCGGGCAGGCGGTGGTGGTACGGCCGTCGGCCCCTCGTGGACTGCTTCATCACGGGGCGGAAGCGGTTCGACCGGTGGCGGTGGGGTAGCAGCCGGTGGTTGTTGCTGCGGCTGGTCCTGCGTGATGGGCTCGACGATCTGGGTGCGCTCTTCATCTGCAGGTCGTTCGGGCTCGCGTGACTTCTTCTGCTCGTCAGCAATCAGGGGCAGGATCGATTCGGTGGACTGGTCATCATCGCTGGCATCGTCAACCGAGTCCTGTGACTGGTCCTCGTGCTGTGCATCGTCGGTCGTCTGGTCGTCGTCAGAGCTTTCGTCGCGGCTGCTGTCATCGCGTGAGCTGGCGGCAACACCGGCCGCGGCGGCGGTTCCCGCAGCTGCAGCAGCACCGGCACCCTTGGACGAAGACTCCTCGCGTCCAGGGGCGATCGGGGCGTCATCGGAGTCATCCTGGAGCCAGTCGTCAATGCGGTCGGAGAGTTTATTCAGAAACTCCGGGCGCTTGGCGGAGTCTTGGTCTTCTTCGGAGAGCTCATCTTGGAGCTCTGCGTAGTATTCGGCGTCGTCCTCGAAGGTCTGGGGAGTGTTCGACCGGGATTCGCCAAATAGCTCGGTGCCTAGCGCCTCGGTGAAAAACGGTTCAACGTAGACGTCTTCGGTGGTCAGCAGCGCCAACAGGTCTTCGACATCGGCATTGCCCGGAGCCACGAGGTAGGTGCGGTCATCGGAGAGACCCAAATCGAGAATCTGGATGGAGCTTGCGCGTTCCCCGGTGGCCAGTTGACGGGCAGATTGTGCGGCTTGGGAGGCGTTCTCGCGGGATGCCACCAGGATCAAGACTTCGCGGTTGAGTACCTGATCGCGCCCGGTGAGTACCTGGTCGCGTTGTGCGGATGCCATGACTCGTCCGGTGATCTCATAGCGCCCGCCAAGTACAGCACCTTCATCTATGTTGGCCACCAAGACCTCCCCTGTTGCCGATGAATGTTGGTGAATTTCTTCTAGTTTATGTTAACTGTGTGGCTGTGTTGGGATCTGACGCGGTTGCCGTCACACTCTAGGAATGTTCGGTCTTGGTCTTGCGCCGTAGTCGGTTGGTGATGGGCTGCAGGAATTGGTTGAGTTCGGTGACGTCGAAGAGGCGACAGGCGACGAGATAGACGATGACCATCACGGTTCCGACGATCCCGCAGGCTAGTACTGCGTTGGGGATCGAGGTCATGGCGAAGCCACCGGTGTAGCCGCCCATGGGGTAGAGGAGTGCGACGCCGAAGATGCCGGCCACCACGCCGGCCCAGCCGGTACGAACATAGGTGCCTAGCACGGCCTTGGTGCCGTAGTCGCCGAAGAATCGTTTCGCAAGGATGTGGGTGACGAGCAGTTGCACCACGTGGACGCCGGTAAAGATCAGGGCGATGAGGTGTGCGATAGATTCGATGGGCACTAGTGGCGCCAGTGCGTAGGACAGGCTCAGGGAAGTCAGCGCTGCCCCAACTTGGACGAGCATCGGGATGGTTGCGTTTTCGGCCGCGTAGAAGACCCGCAACAGGTAGAAGTGTGCTGATCGGAACGGCATCCCCAACGCCAGCAAGAGCAGGATTTGGGCGATGGCGTGTGCCGAAATGATGGCGGTCTCGGATGAGCTGGCAAACAGGCGGCCAATGGGTGGCGCGAGCACAATGATGCCGGCGACCGAAATCATCAACGGCACCGCGAAGGTGCGCAGCCCGGATCCGGCCGTCCGGCGTGCGGCGTCCATGTTGTCGTCCTGCATTGACCGCGCCAGATGATTGAACAGCACCGTGGAAATGGACAGCACAAACACCGAGTGGGGGAGCACGGTGATCAACTGGCCAATGTTTAAGGCCTGCAAACCGGGCACGGCGGCCTGCTCGGCTGCGGTGGGCAGATCGCTTCGGGCTTCGGTCGCGCCGGTGACCAGGCGGTTGATCATGAGGTTGGAGATGTTGCCAACCATCATCGTGACGATGGTGAACCCGGCGAGCCGCCCCGTGTGGCGCAGGCCCATACCCTTCCACCCGAACTTCAGTTTCAGCCCGAGCCCGAGACGTTTCAGTGGCCAGAAGAGGACCACGGCCTGGATGATGATGCCCAGGGTGTGTCCCCCGGCCAGGATGATGGTGTGGGTCGTGCTCCATTCGGCGAGCTGCTGATCTCCCGGGATCGCAACGTAAGCGCCAAAGGTAACAATGTAGAAGAGGATGAACCCGATGGCGACGACATTATTGGCCACCGGCGCCCACATATAGGCACCGAATCGGCCGTGGGCGTTGAGCACCTGGCCGATGACGGCGTACATCCCATAGAAGAAGATCTGCGGTAGCGTCCAGAAGGCGAATGCGGTACCCAGCGCGAGCTTGGGCTCCGACCAGCCCATGGTCAACGCCTCAATGATGGGTGCCGCCAATAGTGTCAACGCGATCGTGAAGGCGCCGATAATCAGCGCGGCCAACGTGATGAGCCGCGAGGTGTAGTCGGCGCCCCGGTCAGCCTTTTTGGCCTGCTTGATGATCTGTGGCACCAACACCACGTTGAAGACCCCGCCGGCCAGCAACATGTAGATGACATTGGGGATGGTGTTGGCCGATTCGAACACGTCGCCGACCAGTGCGGTAGAACCAATCGCGATGGCCAACAGCGAGGTCCGGACGAATCCCAGCACACGCGAGACGATGGTCCCCGAGGCCATGATGGCCGATGCTCGGGTGGCCGCTGAGCGCGACCGCGAGGCATCCTGCGGGTCTGGGTTGGCTTGTTCGGCCTGTGGGGTGTCGGTCATGTGTTTCGTTTACGGTGTTTCTCAAATAGCGCGGCCGAGGGTTTGGGGATCTTCGGCCGCGTGTAGTCGGGGGAAGGTGGTTCTGCTGCTGGTTCGTCAGCGGATTCCTTCGGTAGGCTATCAGCCGACTCTTGAGAATCACTGGGTGAGGGTGCCGTGTCGGGTTGCTTGGCCCGCGCCAACTTCTGGGCCAATTCATATGGTGTCGGCGGTTTTTTGTCCGGTTCGGCATCGGCGTCACGGAACTGCTCTGGAATCAGCCCGGAGGGGAATCTGCGCAGCATCGGAATGATACGCCGGGGCCGCACGGTGGCCGGTGGCGGAGCAATATCGAAGAACTCGGCCATCAGATCGCGCGCCATCTCCACGATGCGACGCTCATTGAGAAACGTGAGCCGTCCCGTGAGCCGATCCACATCAACCCAGGCGACGTCGACGGCCTCTTGATCCGGATCATTGTCGATGGTCAACTCCCCGCCCGTGGCGCGTAACAGGAAGTGGTGGACGGTTTTGTGGATGCGTCGACCCGGCACGCTAAACGTGTATTCAATGTGCCCCAGCTCGGTGAGTACATCCCCGGAGATCCCGGTTTCCTCGGCGACTTCGCGCATCGCGGCCTCGTGGTGGTTTTCTTCACCCTCGGGATGCCCTTTAGGCAGCACCCACTCGAGTCGTCCTCCGCGGTTATACCGTGCGATAATGGCTACCTGATGAGCACCGCGGTGCTCGCGCACGACCATGCCGCCGGCCGAAATCTCCTTTACAGTGGGTATCTGACCACCTGTTGCGTACGCTTCTGTTCGAAGCCGCCCCGTTTGCGGGTCACGGCGGACCCGTCGTCTGGCAGACGCAGAAGTGCCCCAGACGTTGGGTGGGGTGCGATCGGAAGCACCGGGGGCTCGATGGGACATATAATCCACTCTAGCCCGTTGCACCACCGGCAGCATTTCCCGCACGCAATACGGGCACAGTCAGCACCAAAAATAATCCATCAGCTAACCGGAATGAATACCTCACCCTCTATGTCGAACACCACACCCACCAGCTACGCCACCGTGCCGCTACCGGCCGGCTTCCCCGCCGACGTCACCCTGCCCAAATTCGTGGTGGAACTCGGCGAACGGTTTGCCGATGCCGGATACGAACTGGCCCTGGTGGGTGGTCCGGTGCGCGACATGTTTTTGGGTTCCAGCGTGACCGACCTGGATTTCACCACCGACGCGGTGCCCGAGACTATCCAGCAGATTTTGACGGGGTGGGCCCACGCCCAGTGGGATATCGGCGCGGCGTTTGGCACCATCGGGGCCCGCTACGGGGACTGGACCGTCGAAATTACGACCTACCGGGACGAGCAATATGACCCCGACTCGCGCAAACCCGAGGTCGTCTTCGGCACCGAGCTGCTCGAGGATCTGCGTCGTCGGGATTTTACGGTCAATGCGATGGCGTTGCGCCTGCCCGATTTTGAACTCGTCGACCCTTTTGGCGGCATCAAAGCCCTGGTCGCCGGGGTGCTGTCGACACCGGGGACCCCGCAGCAGTCGTTTTCGGATGACCCACTGCGCATGATGCGTGCCGCGCGGTTCGCCGCCCAACTCGGGGTGACCGTTTCCGATGACGTGGCTGCGGCGATGACCGATATGGCGCAGCGCATCGAGATCATCTCCGCCGAGCGGGTACGCGAAGAACTCGTGAAACTCATGATCGCCGACACGCCTCGTCGTGGCCTGGACCTGCTCGTCGCGTCGGGGATCGCCGACTTCGTGCTGCCCGAACTGCCCGCAATGCGGCAGGCCTCGGACGACACGCATCGTCACAAGGACGTCTACGAACACTCGCTGCAGGTCATGGAAAACGCCATCGAGCGCGAGGCCCACTACGTTGAGGCGCCAAATTTTGTGCTGCGCTTTGCCGCGCTAATGCACGACATCGGCAAACCCAAGACTCGCCGGTTCGAGCCCAACGGCAAGGTGACCTTCCGCCATCACGACGTCGTCGGGGCCAAGCTCGTGGCTAAACGGATGCGCGAGCTGCGCTTCGATAAGGGTTCGACCAAGGCTGTGGCCCGGCTCGTCGAGTTGCACATGCGCTTTTATGGCTACGGTGAGGGTGAGTGGACCGATTCCGCGGTGCGCCGCTACGTCACCGATGCCGGGGATTTGGTGGCCCACCTGCACGCGCTGACCCGCTCGGATGTGACCACCCAAAATAAACGCAAAGCCCGTCGACTGGCCACCGCCTACGACGATCTGGAATCCCGCATCGAACAGCTCGCCGAAGAAGAGGAGCTCGCTGCGATCCGGCCAGATTTGGATGGCAAACAGATCATGGAGTTGCTCGACATCAAACCCGGGCCCCTGGTGGGCCGCGCCTATAACTACCTGTTGAATCTGCGCCTCGACGAGGGGCCGGCCGACGTCGAAGCCACCAAAGCCGCACTGTTCGCATGGTGGGCGGATCAGCCCGAAGCCCAACAACCTGACGACGACGCTTAAATTCGCGCATACTTAAGCTGGTGAGCACATTGAATCCATTGCAAGGGAGCACACATGGGCGACGGCGTCTGGTATAACCCCATGTCCTGGAATGGACCGTGGATTTGGGTCTGGCTGGCCCTGTATCTCATCGTGTTCTTGCGGGCCGGCGGCACCCACCTCATCGGCCGCGCCGTGCGAGCCGGTGTGTCGCGCATCAACTCAGTACAACGAATCATGAACTCCACCGTCTATCAGCGCGCCGAGGCCGCCCTGGATCGCTGGGGCCCACCCGCCGTCGCCGTCTCCTTTCTGACGATCGGCTTCCAAACCGCCATCAACCTGGCCTCCGGTGTGATCCGCATGCGCTGGTATCGCTACCTGCCCGCACTGCTGATTGGCGGGGCACTCTGGGCGACGATTTACACCACGGTCGGGTCGGTGACGTTTACCGCGATTGGGGTCACGTATCAACGGTGGCCGGTCGCAACCGTCGTGGTCTCCGTCGCGCTCGCGATAGCGCTTGCCGCATGGATCATTTGGCGCCTGACTTCGTCGAAGACAAAAGTGACCGAAAAAACTGTAAGTTAATCCGGTTGCCTCTTCCGTAATAGTTGTGAGCTAGCTAACGTGGCACCTATGAACGATGCCGAAATCTCAGCAGCAGCCACGCTTCAACCCATTTCCGAGATTGCCTCAACCGTCAACATCACCGACGAGGCCCTGATTCCATACGGCCACCACATGGCCAAAGTCGACACCGACAAAATCAACACCTCCGGCAAACGCGGCAAACTCGTGCTGGTCACCGCGGTCTCCCCCACACCCGCCGGCGAAGGCAAATCCACCGTCTCGGTTGGCCTCGCCGACGCCCTGAATCTCGTGGGCTCACAAACCATGGTGGCCCTGCGCGAGCCGTCATTGGGCCCGGTATTTGGGATGAAAGGCGGTGCCACCGGTGGCGGATACGCCCAAGTGGTGCCCATGGAGAGCATCAACCTACACTTCACCGGCGACTTTCACGCGCTCTCGGCCGCACACAACCTGCTGTGCAACCTTGTGGACAACCACGTTTACCACGGCAACGAGCTCGGCATTGATGGCCGCACCATCCGCATCAAACGCGTGCTCGATATGAATGACCGCAACTTGCGCAACGTCGTCGTTGGGCTCGGCGGACGGACCTCGGGCACCCCGCGCGAGGACGGCTTCGAAATCACCGTGGCTTCCGAAACCATGGCCGTGTTCTGTCTCTCCCGTGACCTCGACGACCTCAAGGAGCGCTTCTCGCGCATCGTCGTCGCCGAAACATACGACCGGAAACCCGTCACCGCAGCCCAGCTGGGTCCCAACGGCGCTCAGGGTGCGATGACGATTCTGCTGCGCGATGCCCTGCGCCCCAACCTCGTACAGTCTCTGGCCGGCACGCCCGCCCTAATTCACGGCGGCCCATTCGCAAACATCGCCCACGGTGCCAACTCCGTCATCGCGACCAACACCGCGTTGGATCTGGCCGAGACCGTCGTAACCGAAGCCGGCTTCGGCGCGGATCTGGGTGCCGAAAAATTTGTCAACATCACCGGACCGGCCGGTGGCTTCGCTGCCGATGCCGTGACCGTGGTCGCGACCGTGCGTTCCGTGAAATACAACGGGGGGCTCTCCCTCGACGAGGTCAATAACCCCGGTGACGACCGTTCGGGCCACATCGACGCGATGGAGAAAGGCTCCGAGAACCTCGCCCGCCACCTGAAGAACATCAAATCCTTCGGCGCCCCCGTCGTCGTGGCGATCAACCAGTTCCCGCAGGATACCGACGAAGAACTCCAGTGGGTTAAAGACTTCTGCAAGCAACAGGGCGTTCATGCTTCAGCGGTCAGCGTGTGGGCCAACGGTGGCGAAGGCGCCAAGGAGCTCGCCTCCCACCTCGTCGACGTGCTCCAAGATTCCGACGAATCCGTCCAGCCCATGTTCTCGCCAGAGACCGGCATTCGTGAACGCATTGAGCACATCGTCACCAACGTCTACGGCGGTGAAGGTGTCGACTTCTCTTCGACCGCCGAAAAGCAGCTCAAGCAACTCGAAGACGCCGGCGAAGACAAAGTCCCGGTCTGTATGGCCAAAACTCAGTACTCGTTTAGTGATGATCCCAAGACCCTCGGGGCGCCAAGCGACTTCCGCGTCACTATTCGTGAACTCAACGTGCGTGCCGGCGCCGGCTTTGTCGTGGCACTGACCGGCAGCATTCTCACGATGCCGGGCCTGCCCTCCGAGCCCGCCTCTGACAACATGGACGTTGACGAGGACGGCCAGATTCTCGGGCTGTTTTAGAACGAACGTTCCAGGGTAACTGGGTGCGAGTTGAAAAGTTCGCACCCAGTTCCTTCGGCACGCCAGCGTGATCACGCAGGTTGTCAGAGTCAAATCGAAGCGAGTTCTAGAAGATATAAAGAGTTCTAAAGAAATACAAAACTTCGGGAGATGAGTTGAAGCTATTGACGTTCAGAGTTTTCCTTCGACTCCAGTGATGGCAACGCCCGATCGGGTCTTATACTTCTTGTTGACGTTAATCAACACCGCAGTGAGCGGTTCGAGCTGTCGGGCAAGGCGTAGTGCTCCAGCATCGACACCTGGTTTTCCAGTCACGACAGCGGCCAGCTCGATGACCAACTTCTTCGCGTCTGCATCGTCACCGCACACCAGCACATCCTCGTGTTCTAACATCTCTGGGGTTTTCCAGAGCGATAGGGCTGCCACGTGGTGAAAGGATCCGACAACCTTTGCGTCTGGGGCCAGGCGCTGTGCTTCTTCGGCGGCGCTTTCTTGCAAGGTGAGTCCGTAGGGGCCGTGTTCATCAAAAGCTAGCGGGTTCACGCAGCTGATGACGGTTTTGCCGCGCAGTGCAGGCGCGAGGGATTCCACGAATCCCGCGTGGCCGTCCCAAGGTATGGCGAGGACAACGATGTCTGCTTCTTGGGCAGCACTAAGGTTATCTGCACCGTGCAGTGAAGCGTCGGACCCGATTTTCTCTGCGATTTCACGGGCTTTCTCGGTTGCGCGAGTAGCGTCTCGTGAGCCGATGGTGACCGAATGGCCTGCGAGGGCCATGCGATACGCTAATCCGCGTCCTTGAGGACCGGTTCCTCCGATAACAGCGATGTTCAACATAGAATCCTTTCCATTTCGATAGAGCGCTAAGAGTGATCTGTGTCACTATAATATAGCCTTGTCACACCGAATGCAGCCATAGGCATACGTTTAACTCACCCCACGAAGCTGTCGCAGTGTCATGACTCAGAAGCACGAGCTGTAACATGCCCATCCTCAAAACCTTGGGCGTAGGCTTCTTTGCTTCCGAGGCGAAACATGTCGTTTTCACTGGGACGAATGAGAGACTTGGCCGTGTGAGCTGGATCGGACAGTTCGTCGTCTGTAAGCACCAGGTCCTGCAGACCACGAACGAGTGCGACAGGTCGGCCCGATACTTTACGTTTGACAAGATCTGCCGCACCAGCGATTTCATCTGCCACCGCAGCAGTAGACGCGGATAAGATGTTGCCAAAACTATCTTCGGTGCCACGATAATCCTCAAAGACCTGAACTCCAGCAGCCCCAATAGCCGTATCGGTTTGGCCCTCACGCCAGGCGCGTCCGAGGGTATCCGAGATGATGATGCCGATCGGCACCTCGAATCGTGTTCGCAAGACGGTGCACAGGGCCTGCGCGGAAGCGTCTGGGTCGTCGGGGAGCAGTAGCACAGTGCCGTCAGGGGTGTTGCTATTGTCGACGCCGGCGGCAGCCAGAATCAGCCCCTGTCTATTTTCCACAATCTGAGTAACACCCCCGGGATGTGGGCGGCTCGCCACCACGCGGACGGTTTCCGTGCTGATTGCCTCGTCGCGGTCAGTGGCGGCAACTTGGCGTCCTTCGGCCTTGGATACGATCTTGCTGGTCACCACGAGAATATCGCCGGCCGCGATGCCTTCCGCAGAGGCCTGGATTACATCCCCGATGATCGTCGCGAGATCATCTTGTGCCTGGATTTCCGGGATGCCGGGATACGTGGAGATGGACAGAGAAGTCATGGAACCCTTTCCAAGTGGAGGTGGTGGTTTAGGCGATTTCGGGGCAGTGATGTGCATCTGCGTGCATGCTATTTTGCGTGGCTGTACCCACGCCGTGCCGTAGAGCGCGGGCCAAATCCCGGGGCGTGTCCACATCCTGTCGCAGTGTGGAGTCGCTCGACACCGGAAGGCTTGCGTGCCCCTTACGTTGATGTGCCAGGTGTGATGCGCCTCCAAAGTGCGGAGTGATCACCTCGCCTGCCAGGCCGGTGATCATCGTGGTGCCGATGCCCTGGTGATCGGGCACGACCCCTCGTGGATAGTGTTCGGCAAGCTTCAGAGCCGTCGCCAGATCATCAGTCACCAGCGACGGAAGATCGCCGGTCAGTACAGCAACCGGTGCCTCGGATGTGGCAGTCCTCGCCACCTTCAGGCCTGCGGAGATTGCTGCGTTGAGACCCTGCCCGGGGTCAGGGACGGTGAATATCTCAGTGCTGAGACCCGTGGTGACTGCAGTATCGGATGTCACCACAATGAGATGGTTTACGCAGGGCGTGTTGAGGACTGCAGCAACGGTGTCTTGCAGAAATGCTATCGACAGACGAACTCGAAGGTCGGTTTCTACCGATGGGTAATGCTCATCTGCCATCGCCAGCCGACTTTTGGCGTCCGGGCTTCCCTTGAATGGGATGACGACGGTCCACTGCGACGACTCATCGGACTGCATCGGCAAGCTCCAATGTTGCCTGTGCCATGGCGGCTGTCGAGTCGACGTCGGTCATCCACAGCGGAACCGCCTGGGCTTGGATGCCCGCCGAACGAAGTTCGGGTACGGCTTGGGCGTCAACGGTATCCACCAGCCACCCATCCAGGAGTCCGCCGTCAGCACGTGCGCCATAGTGCAGCGCAACCGCCGAAGCGGTCGAATCGACGCCGATGGATTCGAGGCATTGGTCGGCCATGCCACGCACCGCGGTCCCACCGATCATTGGCGAGAGACCAATAATCGGCGCCTTTGCCTGACGGAGTGCCTCACGCATACCATGCACCCCAAGGATCGTGCCGATCGAAACCACGGGGTTCGACGGCGGCAACACAATGACATCGGCAGTATTGATCGCTTCCAGCACCTGGGCCGTCGGTTGGGCCATCTCTTGTCCGACCTGCACAAATTCTTGGGCTGGTACTCCAGCCCGGTATCGAACCCACCATTCCTCAAAGTGGATGAGCTCGCCGGTGTCGTGTTCATCGGCGGGTTCAGCGAGACGGACGTGGGTTTCAATCGGTTCATCGCTCATTGGCAGCAGAGCAACGCCGGGTTGCCAGCGGCGGCAAAGCAACTCGGTCACCTCGGTGAGTGTGTACCCTTCGCGCAACATATCGGTACGAACAATGTGTGTCCCCAGATCCAAGTCGCCCAGCGTGAACCAATCCCAGCCTCGCCCATAGGCGGCAATTTCGGCAGAGGTGCGTCGGCTTTCATTCGCGCGACCCCAGCCTTGTTCTGTGGAGATGCCCCCTCCGAGCGTATACATTAATGTGTCAAGATCCGGGCACACTCGCAGACCATTGAGCCACATGTCATCCCCGGTATTGGCAATTACCGAGACCCGTCGCGTTGTTTCACGCGACGTGTTGAGCGGAGCTAGGTGTGAGAGCAACCCTTGGGTGAATTTTGCGCCACCCACGCCGCCAGCCAAGACGGTAATTGATCGCATAAGATCGTTGATCCTTCCAACAGACTGTTCTGGAATGTCTCGACAATACGAACCAGTCTGGAGTACCTATTTGATGATGAGTTGAGTCCAGTGTAAGACTAAGAACGTGAATTGTGCCACAACTAAACTCGCAGGTGGGTTAGGCTATTGAGTCCGTGACCTGTTCGTAAGGATGTTCATGCTGGGAAGATACACTCGAGGAAAACTCACGAGTCGTGGCACAAAGGGCTTTGCCTTGTTCACCCTCGTGCTCTTGGCGCTGACTGCGTGCACCGGCGGTACAGAAACCGAACAAGAAAAAGCAGCAGGAACGGCCCCCGCGAGCACGAACCTCAGTAACTGCGGCGTCGATCTTGAACTGGACGGACCACCGGAGCGGGTGTTTACCGTAAAGTCCTCAACGCTTGAGATGCTGTTGGCACTTGGCCTGGAAGACAAAGTCGTCGGGTCTGCCTACTTGGACGGGCCCGTACCCGACGAGCTGGCACCGGAAGGCTGGTCGCCAAACGTCGTCAGTGACCAAATACCAAGTCGCGAAGTGTTCTTGAGTCACGATCCCGACTTTGTGTTGGCGGGCTGGGAATCGAACGTCAGCGCAGACGGTATTGGTGAGCGCGACGAACTCAAGGATTTGGGTATCGAGAGCTACGTACTGCCACCCGCCTGCGAGTTCGACGACGAAGTGGAACAGACCGTGACCTTCGATGACATCTTTGCGATGTTTGATGAGGTCGGTGCCATATTTGACGTTGAGCAGGAAGTTGAAGAGCTCAAAGCGGATCAGCAGCAGACGCTCGACGACATCGAACAGCCAACCGAAGACGTCGATGTGTTGTGGTACAGCTCCGGAAGTGACGCGCCGTTTGTTGCCGGTGCCGCAGGTACCCCGCAAATGATTATGGAAGCTGCCGGCGTGAACAATATGCTCGATGACGTCGCCCGCACGTGGTTCAGCATCTCGTGGGAAGGTTTTGTCTCCGAAGATCCTGACTTTATCGTGCTCGTCGATGCTCCCTGGAATACCGCCGAAGATAAACGCGAACGGTTGGAGTCTCACCCTGCTGCAAACAGGCTAGACGCCGTCCAAGACGAAAAGTACATTGAAGTGCCATTTGCGGCAACAGAAGCGGGCATTCGGAATGCTGATGCCGCCACCATGGTTGCAGATGCGGTGGCTGAGGCTCAGGCGAGTCACTAGTGTTCAAAAGTCGAGACACCAGCGTCTCAGTCCCAAAAACGCGGGGTCGCTTGCGTTTTCGCATCACACTGAGCATCGCACTGCTGGCGCTCGCAGTATCCTGTGTTTTGGCGACGGGGCTGGGAGCCGTGCCAATTGGCCTCGACGAAATGTGGGGCACCCTTACCGTGCCGTCAGCGGACTGGACTATGAATCAGGTGATCTTCGCTGAAGTCCGTGTGCCACGAGTGCTCACGGGCATTGCCGTCGGTGCGGGGCTCGCCCTGTCGGGTCTGGTTTTACAGATCACGCTCCGTAATGATTTGGCCGAACCCTACTTGCTCGGTATTTCCTCGGGCGCATCCGTGGGCGCGGTCGCGGTACTGATATTCGGGCTCGCGCTAGCGCTGCCGGTTGCAGCGTTCATCACTGGCCTGCTCGCCTTGTTTATCACACTGCTCATTAGTGGGTTCAGCGGTCGCGTGACGGTCTATCGGGTGATCCTTGCAGGCGTGGCCGTCTCTGCATTGTTTTCTGCGGTTACCTCGCTGATGATTTTTTCCGCCCCACAAACAGACAGTTACCGCCAGGTATTGCACTGGATCATCGGTTCCCTCTCGAGTGCCAGTTGGGAATCGTCTGCAATTTCAGGGGCCACACTGCTGGTATTTGGTGGGGTGCTCATCGGGCTCACACGATTGCTGGAAATTTTTCAACTGGACGATGCAGAAATCACTGGCTTAGGCATCAACACTCCGCTTGCACGCGGCATCTTGATGAGCCTCGCAGCGCTGCTCGCCGCGGGCATGGTGTCGGTATCGGGCGCCATTGGATTCGTGGGGCTCATGGTGCCGCACGTGGCCAGAACATTCGCGCGATCGTCAGTGCGTCACCAAGCGATCCTGTCTGTGGTGTTCGGCGCTATTCTGCTGGTGTTGGCGGACACGGTCGCGCGTCTCGTCATATTACCGGAAGAACTTCCCGTCGGTATTGCGACATCCATTCTGGGGGCGATCGCCCTGTGCATCATTATGGGCCGAAAGACACGACGAAAGGGCGTCTAATGCTGCAGGCAACCCAACTTGAGTTTGGTCGTCCCGGTGGGTTTCGACTCGCAACACAAGCGCTCGATTTCGTACCCGGTCAAATCATGGGTGTTTTGGGCCCCAATGGTTCGGGCAAGAGTACGTTCTTGCAGTTGCTCTCAGGCATCCTCAAACCAAAAACCGGTGCCATTACATGGGACGGGCGCAGTCGCCGACAACTTGGTGCGCGAGGCTGGGCTCAAAAAATTGCAGCCATCCCGCAGGAAGCCGGAGCCATTCCAGAAATGGACGTTCAGCAGTACGTGTCGTTGGGACTGATACCCAATGAAGGGGTGTTCGGAACCCCCTCGGTCGATGGGGTAGAAACTGTGGCTCAGGTGATGGATGTCTGCAATGTCGTTCACCTGGCTGATCGTCGCCTCGCTGAACTGTCGGGCGGGCAGCGTCAACGTGTCCGTATAGCAAAAGCTTTGGCCCAGACACCGCGCACACTCATCCTGGATGAACCCGCGAACCACCTCGACCTGCACGCGATCGGGCACTTGGCAGAGCTGTTGCACAGATTGGCTCGTGATGGTTTAGCTGTTGTGGTGAGCATGCACGATATTGATTTAGCGTCACATCTGTCAGACGAGGTGATGGTGCTTCACGAGGGTCGTACCGAAACCATTGGCCCGACCAACGAAGTCCTCACTCCCGAACTGATCAAGCGATGCTGGGGCGTCGACGTGATCACTCTGGACGACGGCGACAGTCGCAGGTATTTGTTGAAGTATTAGGTCACTTTCATAGGGTCTACCTCCTTAAAGAGGCATTGTGCAGGCAATTAGATAGGGGCTGAAATGGGGAACCTCGGAGGAGAGCCGGAATGAACTAGACCAAAATCGATGCAAAAGCTATTTGAAATCCGTCGAAGCCAAAAGTGATTTTGCAACGTCAGTAGTCTATTTACTTGCCATAATGGTATAATTTCCATACCTCAAAGGGTCAAAATTGGAATTTGAATTCGATATCATCAAGAGCCGCGCGAACCAGCTGAAGCACGGCATCGACTTTTATAAAGCACAGGCGCGCTGGGAGGATCGGAATTATATTGAACTGCCAGCACGGACCCAAGGGGAGCCGCGGTGGCTGATTATCGGCCGTATCAATCAGGTTCATCATTCAGCGGTCATTACCTACCGAGATGGTCGAATCAGACTGATCTCGGTACGTAGAGCACGGAAGGGTGAAGTAGACATATATGAAGACTGAGAATTTTGACGCTCGATTCGACGAGGGCGAAGATGTAACAGCTTATTTGGATATCGATAAAGCTCGTAGACCAGCTCGTGAACAACGACGTGTGAACGTAGATTTTCCCGCGTGGATGGTTGAAGCTTTAGATGATGAAGCACGAAGGCTTGGGGTGACGCGCCAAGCAATTATTAAAGTGTGGCTTGCTGATCGTCTCGAGCAACGTCGTGATTCTGCGGCGTAGGGCTTCATAGCACGGCTGCTAACTACCTTTTATAGCTTCTCGATCTCGTCAAAGAACGCATCGAATTGGTAATCCAACAGCAACTGAGTCAAGAACCCGGCCGTCTGCAAGCCCGGAACCCAATTGAGGATGACCCAGGCCGCATTATCTACTGATTGCCGCAGCGCGCGTTCGTAAAGCATTACGGTGGCCTGTTCCTCGGTCGCGGCGTTCTCGACCAGCTGCCGAGTTTGGAAGATATCCGACGAAATCGTAGCGATGAGCCCCCGATCCTGAAGATCTTCAACCCGGGCGACCAGTTCTTCGATATACATTTCGGTATGCTCAACCGAAGCGATTTCCGGGTGCGGATCCAAACACTGCGACGCCCACGCTACACCCATACACGCTTCTAACCGAGCTCGAACAATCGCAGAGTCATCCCAGGGCGCTGGTGCCGAACCTTCCTGGAGGGCTCGGGTGATCATGGTCAGCTCGTGGATCATCTGCTGGGTGGCGTCAGCAAGCGTCGTGACCTCACCGGGCTGGATGGATTCCGGCGCATAGGAGAGGCCGTCTGCAGCAACGGGTTCATCGGCATCCATGGGACGCAGGTCAAGCTCATGCACCACGGCCAGCTGTAATGCTTGCTGCGGTACACGAAAGACCGGATCCGCGCCGGATTCAAGAACCTCTGGGGCAAGTTCGACGTTGAGTTCAGCACCAACGGCCGGGAGGACAGTATTGACCAACCGCGCGTAGTTGCCCGACATGAAGTGTGCCAGCAGTTTGCGGTTGCCTTCGATCGGGGCGCCGTAGTTCAACACGATGTGGGTGCCTAGCCGGCATACATCGTCGACGTGCTGGCGTGATAGGTAAGTGGCGTCAGCGCTGCGTCCTGCGGTGTTGAGGTCGCGCTGATACTGGTAGACGGCACCGGTGAGTAGCACCTGTAACCACCCGTAGACGCCGTGGTTGATGATGAGCTGCTGATGTGCCTGGACCACCTGACCGAACTGCGGCTTCGCAGCCAAATTGCCGGAGCGGGTCAGCCATTTGGCGAAATCGGCGATCGCTGTTGGGCCATAGAGTTCAAAGCTGCGATCCCTCAGTTTTTGGCCGGACGCCGCCAAAGCTTTGAGGCCGCCGAGCTTGCGATGCCGAGCGAGTAAGTTTTCGGTGTCAATCTGGTAATCGGTCACGGCGCCCATCGTACAACGCCATTCGATGCAGTACCTCGCTGACACTGTGACGATCGTTACATTATACTGAAGGGGCAACAAAAACGACATGATATTCGTCCATTGGGTGTGATGCATTCGTTTGATACTCCGGCCAGGAGGAAACCATGCCACAGCATATATTCGTGCTAGGACTCGAGGATCGAAACCAGGTGGAACTCGAGGCGCTGCCAGATGCCGACCAGTATGTGTTTCACAGTTTGCTGTCCATCGTGACGATGCAGGAGGGTCATGCGTCGTTTCCTGACATTCTACGGAACGCTCAAGACCGGCTTGATGGTTTCGATGGCACCATCGATGCGATCGTCGGCTACTGGGACTTCCCGGTCAACATGTTGGTGCCGATTCTGTCTCGTCAATATGGGCTGCCCTCGAAGAGTCTCGAGGCGGTGGTGAAGTGCGAGCACAAGTACTGGTCGCGTCTCGAGCAACAAAAAGTGATCGACGAATACCCGGCATTTGGACTGATTGATATACACGATCCGGAGGCGGCGTTGCCTGCGCACATGTCCTACCCGGTGTGGGTGAAACCTATTCAGTCATTTTCATCCCAGGGAGCGCATTATGCCCCGACCCCAGATGCGTTACGCCAGGCACTGGAGACCGAACGGCAACAGCCTCATAGCTCCGGGGACGCCTTCGACGAGGTGTTGAAGTTCTTGGATCTGCCCGAGGAAGTGTCGGGTATATCGGGGCACGCCTACATGGTCGAGGAGGCAGCCAGCGGCCAGCAGTGCACGCTAGAAGGATATAGCTGGGACGACCAGGTTGAGATCATCGGTGTCGTGGACTCCATTTGTTATGAAGACTCCTCCAGCTTCTTGCGGTACCAGTACCCCTCAAAATTGCCCGACCATGCGTTGGCGCAAATGGCCGAGACGACCCGAAAAGTTATCAATGCAGTCGGTCTGCAAAACAGCACGTTCAATATCGAGTATTTCTGGGACGACGCTACCCAGCGACTCTCGCTGCTGGAGATCAATAGTCGCCATTCCCAATCTCATGCGCAAATATTTCACTGGGTGGACGGGATGCCCAACCACTTAGCCATGATTGACCTCGCGCTGGGGCGTCGTCCGCAGATGCCTCGACGTGAAGGCGAATACCCAATCGCTGCGAAGTGGATGCTGCGGCGCTTTAGTGACGGGATGGTTCATCGCGTGCCCAGCCCAGAGGAAGTGCAAGCCGTCGAGCAGCAATTCCCGGCGGTGACCATCACTGTCGTCGCCAAGGAAGGACGACGCCTGTCAGACATGGAAGGCCAAGACAGCTACAGTTTCATGCTGGCTGAACTTTTTATGGCCGGTGAAAGCGAGCAGGAACTGCACGAAGTCTACGACTCCTGCTGCGACGCGCTGCAATTCACCATCGAGGATATCTAAAATGCAACCCACCGATGTCGATCCACGGGACTTTATTGCCACTGTGGAGCACACCGTGCGTCGAACCGACGCCGAGCGGATGCTGACCATCATGGGCGAGGTGACCGGTGACGAGCCGGTGATGTGGGGCCCGAGCATCATTGGGTTCGGCAGTTATCATTACGTCTACGCGTCTGGACTGGAAGGCGATGCGCCCGCCGCGGGGTTTAGCCCGCGAAAGGCGCATCTGGTCGTGTATTTGGTGGGCGGTATCGAGGAGCGCTACCCCGAGCAGTTGGCACAACTTGGCCCGCATAAGGTCGGTAAAGCCTGCCTCTACTTGAAGAAGCTCGATGACGTCGATGAAGACGTGTTGCGATACCTTATCAAGGACTCCTACGACTTCATCAAGACCGAGTACCCCGACTGAACCCCGCGTCTAGTGTTCGTGAGTTTCCAAATCGAGGTTCTTGGATTCGCGGGTGAGTAGGATCGCGGTCGCCGAGACGAGCGCCAACCCGATCAGGTACATGATGACCGGCGTCACCGACATGCCGCCGGTCGATGCATACAGCGAGGCCAGGATGGTCGGGGTAAAACCGGCACCGATCAGGGTCGCCAACTGGTAGCCCATCGATGCGCCGGTATAGCGGGAGCCGGTACCAAATTGTTCGGAAATGAACGCGGCCAGTGGGCCGTAGATCACGGCATGTAGTGCCAGGGCGATGACGAAGGCGGCCAGGATTAACAGCCAGTTGTTGGATTCCATCATCGAGAAGAACGGTGGCAGGAAGACTACGAACAGCACCAGGCCAACGATCATGACCGGACGACGCCCGAGTTTATCTGAGATGTGCGCGAAGAAGATCACGAAGAAGATCGAGATCACTGACGCGATCGCAAAGGCGTACAGCACCGCGGAGCGTTCCGCACCGAACTCGGTGGCATAACTGACCGAGAAGGTTGACAGTAGCACTTGGAGTGCGAAGCCGGACGCACCGGCCAGCATCGTCAGGATCAAGGCTTTAGGGCGACGGAGCACCTCAAGAATGGGGAGCTTCTTCTTCGGCTGGTCCTTGTTTTGCTTGTCTTTTTCCAGCGCAGCCAAGAAGATCGGCGATTCGGAGATCTTGGAGCGCACTATCATGCCGATGACCAGCAACACGAAGGACAGCAGGAATGGTACGCGCCAGCCCCAGGTCATGAAGTCGTCGTGGGGTAGCACGGCAGCAAACGTGCCAAGCACGAACGTCCCCAGTGCCGCACCGGTGGGCGCGCCAGCGTTGGTGAAGGATGCTGCGAAGCCACGCCGTCCCTTTTCGGAGTGTTCCAGCGCCATTAACGCGGCACCACCCCATTCACCACCGACGGCGATACCCTGGCACATGCGGAGCATAACCAGGATGACGGCGCCCCATGAGCCAATGGTGGCGGCGCCGGGCACCAGCCCAATCAGGGTTGACGCGACCCCCATGATGAACATGGACAACACCAGCATCTTCTTGCGGCCTAACTTGTCACCGAAGTGACCGAAGATCGCCCCGCCGAGGGGACGAGCCAGGTAACCGGCCGCAAACGTACCGTATGAGGCAATTGTGCCGGCCAGCGGGTCCAGGTTATTGAAGAAGACGGTCGGAAAGATGAGTGCTGACGCCGATGCGTAGAGCAGGAAGTCATAGAACTCGATGGATGAGCCCAGATAACTCGACAGAATCACACGTCGTGATTCTTTGCGCTTCTGGGCAGGGGTGAGCTGCTCTACGGCGGCGTCAGGTGCTGGTGTGGAAACACTCATGCTAGAAACTCCTCTAGTGCTCTAGGTCACCTGATATCCAACACCGAATAGATGAGAATGTCAAGGATTGTGAAAGCCATGCATTGCGAATCCCATCGAACAGCCTGTGACTCGTCGCGCTACCCCTCGTGCTCTGTGGATCGGACGTGGGTGCGCTGGCCGTCTCGACCAAAGAGGCTCAGGTATTCGACCGGTCCTGAGCTTGTGGCGCCAAACCAGTGTGGAGTGCGGGTATCGAACTCGACGACTTCGCCTGCCTCGAGTAGGAGGTCCTGGTCGCCAAGGATTAGACGCAGGGTGCCATTGAGTACATATGCCCAGTCGTATCCCTGATGTGAATGTAATTCGGGTGGTGCCCCGTCGGTGCCGGTTGGCAGCACAAATTTATACGCCTGAATGCCCCCGGGTCGTCGCGTCAGCGGAATCACGACCGAACCATCGCCGGCCGCCAGCGGTCTAAGGTCGATGCGAGGGTCCGCCGTGCGCGGAGCATTGACGAGGTAGTCAATGGTGACCCCGTAGTACCGAGCTAACGGCAGTAACTGTTCCAGCGACGGTCTGCGCAGCCCGGCTTCCAGTCGCGACAGCGTGCTCGCGGAGATGTCCGTTTCTTTGGCGAGCGTGGTGAGGGTGACGTCGCGTCGCAGTCGAAGGTGCTTCAGGCGCGGTCCAACGGCATCAAGAGTTTCATTCGCAGATTCATTCATGCCGCCATTTTGCCATTTGGCAAGAATGTTTGCCAATGCGTCGACAGCGGGTCATGCTGGTATCAAAACAACACACGACAGGAGAACAACGTGATGAATACAGAACAGCTTGGTCGGAACTACGACGTCGCAATCGTAGGCGGCGGTGCGGCAGGACTGAGTGCAGCTTTGACGCTCGCCCGCGCCCGTCGCGAGGTGATCGTTCTTGACGCCGGAACACCCCGAAATGCTCCGGCGGCCGCAGCGCACGGGCTCATTGGTTTGGAGGGGATCAATCCGATGCAATTGCTGGAACGTGGTCGTCGTGAGGCAGCTTCGTATGGCGCACATATCGTTGAGGCCAGTGTTACCAGTGCCACGAAAACTGACGACGGTGAGTTTGTCGTCCGGCTCGATGACGGTTCATCGGTACAGACCGGACAACTCGTGTTGGCGACCGGGGTGCGCGACGAGCTCCCAGACATCACTGGTCTGGCGCAGCGTTGGGGACGCGATGCCATGCACTGCCCGTATTGTCACGGGTGGGAGATCCGCGACCAGCGTATCGGTGTGGTGGCAACCGGCCCGATGTCCATCATGAAAGCACTGCTGTTTCGGCAGTGGAGCGAGTACATGTGGTTCTTACCCAATGGGATAGATTTTGCAGCCGACCAACTGGAACAGTTGACGGAAAAGGGCATCATCGTGGTGCCGGGCGACGTGTCTAGTGTCGAGGTCACCGATGATCATTTGACCGGGGTGGTGTTGGACAAAACCACCACCCTTGCTTTGGATGCGCTTGCTGTACCAACAACGGCGTCGCCCCGCTTGGAAGGCCTGCACGATCTAGGGGTCGATACCTCTGAGAGCGCCGCGGGGGTTTCCGTCGTAACCGATGCCACCGGGCACACCTCGGTTCTTGGAGTGTGGGCAGCCGGCAATCTCGTTAATCCCGGTATGCAGATCAGTGAGGCTGCTGCGAACGGAGCACGGGTAGCCATGATGCTCAATACCGAGTTAATCTTCGGACCCATAGACCAGGCCATGATGGCAGGCAGTTCGAAGCAGAGCGCATGATGCACCAGTTTGATAAACACTATTGGGAAGACCACTGGAGCCCGCGATCGCATGAGGCCTCTAGCATGCCCGTGAATCCGTATCTGATGGCGGAGACGGCGCAGCTACCAGCGGGATCGGCGTTGGATGCGGGCTGTGGGACCGGGACCGAAGCAATCTGGCTAGCCGAGCAAGGGTGGCAAGTAACCGGTGCCGACATCTCCGCAACGGTGCTGTCGACCGCCGCCGACAAGAGTGCCGCTGCGGGCGTGGACGAGCAGATTGAATGGGTGGAGACCGACCTATCGTGCTGGGAACCGGAACGTACATGGGACCTCGTGGTTACCAACTATGCGCACCCGGACACCGGCCAGCTCGAGTTTTATGACCGCATTGCGTCTTGGGTGGCACCCGGCGGCACCATCCTCATTGTCGGGCATCGTCACGGCGAGGGGCGCGGTCATGATCACGACGACGCGCACCCGGAAGGTGCCACGGCGACGCTCGCCGGCATCACGGAACTGTTTACCTCACCGCAATGGGGTATTGATGCAAGTTATGAAAATTCGCGTACGGTCAAGGCGGGCGGCAGAACAGTGCAGCTCGATGACGTGATCGTTCGTGCTCACCGTCTACGGTGATGCAGGGCGATGTCTCGACGCGTCAGGTGGGTGGATTGGCGAGCGGTGAACCGGCCACCGTGAATTGATGACCACCCATCTCACCAGACAGCAGGGGTCTAGCTTCTGCGATGGCGTCTTTCACGCTGGTCAGTTGCAGGGATTCTTGGTGGGCCTCAGCTGACTCCCACAGCTCCATGATAAACACGGTGTCTGGCGCATCATCGTTCGTGCCGACCTCATAAAGCAGACACCCTGCGTTCATGAGTTCAGGGTTCAATTGGGTCAGAATGGCGACGATTTCGTCGCGTTTGCCGGGTTGTGCGCCGAGCGTGCCGACGTTCGCGAAAGTCATGGTCTCAGCTTACTGACGTGCACGGCTCAAGAATAGGGCAGTGCACGATCACGCGACGGAAAATCTACCGTTCGATGTCGCCTGCGATGAAGGCTTCGACGAGCTCGTGGGCCTGGTCGTCGTTGTGCTGAATTGGCGGCGACTTCATGAAGTAGCTCGACGCGGACAGGATCGGTCCGCCGACGTTGCGGTCCAGAGCAATCTTGGCCGCACGAATCGCATCGATAATGACACCGGCAGAGTTCGGGGCATCCCACACTTCCAGTTTGTACTCCAGCGATACGGGAGCGTCGCCGAAGTTGCGGCCTTCCAACCGAACGAAGGCCCACTTGCGGTCGTCCAACCAGGACACATAGTCCGAGGGCCCGATGTGAACGTCATCGGCAGACAGTTCGGCCTTCAAATTCGAGGTCACGGCCTGGGTTTTGGAAATCTTCTTGGATTCCAGGCGCTCGCGTTCCAACATGTTCTTAAAGTCCATGTTGCCACCAACGTTGAGCTGGTAGGTGCGGTCCACGGTCACGCCGCGGGCCTCGAAGAGCGCGGCCAGAGCGCGGTGGGTGATGGTCGCGCCGATCTGGGATTTGATGTCGTCACCAATAATAGGCACTCCGGCGTCGGTGAACTTCTGTGCCCAGGTCTCATCGGAGGCAATGAATACCGGCAGCGCGTTGACGAAGGCCACCCCGGCATCGATGGCAGCCTGCGCGTAATGTTTGGCAGCCTGCTCGGAACCCACCGGCAAGTAGGAGACCAGCACATCAATGTTGTCGTCCTTGAGCTGCTGGACGACGTCGACGGGTTCGGCATCCGATTCGTCGATCATTTCGCGGTAGTATTTGCCCAGCCCATCGAGAGTGGGCCCGCGCAGCACCTTGACACCGGTTTCGGGTACATCGGTGAGTTTGATGGTGTTGTTTTCGGAGGCTCGCATCGCATCAGAAATGTCGCGGCCAACTTTCTTGGCATCGACATCAAAGGCGGTGACGAATTCGAGATCGGAGACGTGGTAGTCGCCGAACTGCACGTGCATCAGACCCGGTACGGTGTCTTGGTCCGAGGCGTTTTTATAGTATTCAACACCCTCGATCAGTGAGGTAGCGCAGTTGCCCAGACCGGCGATTGCCACGCGAACTTTTTGGTTGGACAGCACGAAACTCCTTGCGGTGAGTCTATGAGGTTAAGGCTAGGGATTCTTCGTATTGTACGACAATTCAACTCACGCGCTGTACACGTGATGCGGTTTAACTGGACAGGTCGGTAGACTTTTGCTCATGGCGAGTGAACAGGAAGAGTTAATAGCGCACGATCCACGAAGTGCCACCGCAAATTCTGGTCACAGCCGCATCCCGCCCCGAGGCCAACACACTGCGCCCGGGCGCATCAAAACCTTCTTCACGCCGGGCCGTGTGCTCATCCTGCTGGTCTCCGCCGCCGCGGTCATTGCCGCCGTGTTGAAAAGCCCGTGCAGAATTGGCGGCTGGGGCGCACCCGAAGTGTATTTCGCGGGGTGCTACTCGGATTGGACGGGCCTGTGGACGTCCCGCGGTTTCGCCGCGGACCCGTGGGCTGCGTTCCGATTCGATAGCTCATTTGAGTACCCGATCCTCATCGCCGTCGTCGTCACGATCATTGCGTTGCTGGCCCACGGGCTGACGAACATTTCCGAAGGCTTGGGCATTGAGGTCGGCTCTAACTTGGTATTCTATGACCTGAACTTCGTGGCGGTCGTTGCGCTGTGGATGTTCGTCACCGTGGTGGTCGCCAAACTGGCGGGCATCAGATACTGGGACGCCGCGATGGTCGCGGTTGCGCCCGGCATCATCTTCGCCGGGTTTATTAACTGGGATATGTGGGCCGTGGCGTTCATGGTCGCGGCCATGTGGATGTTTGCCAAACACCGCTACGGCTGGGCCGGTGTTCTCATTGGGCTGGGCACCGCTGTCAAACTCATCCCACTGTTTTTATTGGGCGCCATCGTCGTACTTGCCATCCGCAGCGGGCGCTACTATCCGCTGCTGATCACCACCGCCGGTGCAGCCATCGCCTGGCTTGCCGTCAATCTCCCGATGATGCTGTTCAACCCGGCGGCCTGGGCGGTCTTTTATGAGTACTCGTCCGAACGCGAGCCCGGCTGGTCCTCGATCTGGCAGGCCTACGGCACCGCAACCGGCAACACGATCAGCGGCGAACAGCTCTCCGGTTATGCCTTCTGGTCCTTCTTCATCGCGTGCGCGGCCATCGCCGTCATCGGGCTCACGACCAAACATCGACCGCGACTAGCACAGTTGCTGTTCCTGATCGTGGCCGCATTCATCCTGGTCAATAAGGTCTACTCGCCCCAATTCGTGCTGTGGATCATCCCATTGCTCGTCCTGGCTCTACCAAACTGGCGCGACTTTTTGATCTTTTCCGTCGCAGAGCTGCTGCACTTCTGGGCGATCTGGGGACATCTTGCGAGTCAAACCTCCGGCTACGACAGTCAACATCAGTTGGACGAGAACCTCTACCTGGCCGCCGTCGCCCTGCATGTCACCGTGTTGATCTACCTGACGATCCGCGTGATCGTCGACATGTATGACCCCGTCAATGATCCGGTGCGCACCACGCTGAGCGAGACCAGCCATCCGATGCTGCCCGATGACGATCCCATCGGCGCCGAATTTGATGGCGCCGAGGATAAGTTTGTGCTGCGGCGATCGCTTTCCTAACTGTTTACAGGTATACGGCATGTGGACACAGAGAGGAGATTAGACTCGAAGCATGACTCCTTACCTTGATGACCTTGCCGAGTTCATTCACACGTCCCCGACCCCGTACCATGTGACCGCCCAGGTTGCCGCCCGCGCAGCCGAAGCCGGGTTCACCGTGGTGCACGATACTGTCGAAGGTTTTCCGACGGAACCCGGTGGGTATGTGTTGGTCCGCGACGGTGCCGTGATCGTCTGGCATGTGCCTGAAAACCTGCCCGGGCACCCAACGTTCCGCATTGTCGGGGCACACACAGATTCCCCGACGTTTCGTGTGAAACCGATGCCCGACAACACCTCGGCCGGTTACAACCGCGTGGGTGTTGAGGTATACGGCGGCGCGCTCGCAAACTCGTGGCTCGACCGCGACCTTGGCTTCGCCGGACGGTTGATCACCGAGCGTGGCGAGCACCTGGTGCATACCCCGGCGATGGCGCGCATCCCGCAGTTGGCTATTCACCTGGACCGCAGCGTCAACGAGGGCCTAAAGTTGGATCGCCAACACCATTTGGTCCCGATAGTCGGGGCTGGGGGCGATGCCAACATCCTGGAGGAAATCGCCAAGCGCGCCGGCGTCGACCCGGCAGAGATCACCGGTTTCGACCTGTTACTGACCGACACCCAGCCGCCTGCCACTTTCGGGATCAACGAGGACTTCTTTGCCGCGCCGCGCCTAGATAACCTGGTCTCCGTCCACGCCGGGTTGCGCGCCATGCTGGAAACCGAGTCGGACAAAATCACCATGCTGGCAGCGTTCGATCACGAGGAAGTCGGCTCCGAAACCCGCACCGGTGCGGGCGGTCCGCTGCTCGAAGAAATGCTGACCCGCATCCTGGCCGCCCAGAACATCCCGGCTCACCTGCACCGCACCATCATCGCGCACTCGATCCTGTTGTCTGCTGATGGCGGGCACCTGGTACACCCGAACTACACCGAACGCCACGATGCCGATCACCGACCACAACCCAATGCCGGGCCAATTTTGAAGGTTAATGCCACCCAGCGTTACCTATCTGATGGTCGCGGTGCTGCCAAATTCAACCGCTGGGCTGAGCGCGCCGGCGTCCCGCACCAGGTCTTCGTGTCGAATAACAATCAACCCTCCGGCTCAACGATCGGGCCCATTTCGGCAACGCGGTTGGGTATTGAAACCATTGACGCCGGTATCGGACTGTTGTCCATGCACTCGGCTCGCGAAATGTGTGGTGCCCAAGACCCACAACACCTGTCCAAACTGGCCTCTGCTTTCTACTACGACCAGAGCTAACTATGTGGGTTGGTCCCAGGGGTTTTGGCAACGAACCCCGAGAGGTTCGAAGTGTTTGGTGTTCCGCGTTGCTACGACCATCTCGTTGGCATGTGCGACTGCAGCTATCAACGCATCATCGAATGGCGCATGCTCAGGTACACGGAAAGTTGCCAGAATTCTTGCAGAAGCTAAATCGAAGGGCAATATACGTTCCGTGAATGCCGGGAGAACATACTCGTCGAACCAGCGGCGCAATATCGTGCCTTGCGCGGTGTCCACACGCTCTTTGGCGACGATGCCGCGTTCGATTTCGGCAATTGTCAGGGCCGAGACGAACAGCTCATTAACCGGGATCGACATTACCCAGGCCTCGACTGCTGGATTGCGGCCACGTATCCTCAATGCGGACACCACGTTTGTATCTAGCAGGTACGTCATAGTTGCGGGGTCCGTGCTTTCAAGCCAAGCGGCTTGGGTTCGAAATGAATGTCGGCTCCCTCGTCCATGCTGAGTAGATCGGTGAGCGTTATGGGGTCTCGGTTAAGGGCTTCCGCGATGATCGCACGTGCCTCCGCTTCAAGGGACCGATGATGACTATTGGCTCGCGCACGTAATGCTGTCTTAGTTCCTGCGGGTAAACTACGGATGAGAATCTGTTCCATTATTACCACCTTCTGATATCACTTAAGAGATATCATACCGCAGGGCAGGTGTAGCGTCCACCGTGAAACGGACTGTTGGGCCTTCGCAAGGGAAGCGTAGTAGTTTTGTAGTTTCCGAAATTGATAGACTCGTGACAGGAGCTGAACGTAGCTGGGATCGCCCTCCACTTGCCATGATAGATGTCGATATCGAAGGGGTTAGTCATGGATATCAAAAAACGAAATCAAAGCTATTCAGGCTGAGTCTGAAGCTACTAAGGACCTCCCTTTACCTGACGATGTTCAGGGTCAACGGCGCGGTCGATCCGTCGTTCAGTCAGTGCGATTGCCAGCGAAGGAATTCTTAGAAATCGAACAATTGGCTGGGAAACTCGACATTCCGGTCAGCGCACTCATCCGAGGATGGGTGCTCGCAGCACTTGCCGAAGAGCGCGGGACATCATTAAGAGACGCCATAGATCGTGTTGCCGCAGAAGCTGATCGGCTTCGCCGGATTGCTGAGCGGAAAGATATCGCCTGACTGTGCCCATGAATGGACAGCTCGCCCCAATCATGGGTCACTTGGAAGATGCTGCACCCGGCGGTCTCATCGGCGTCTACCTCTATGGCTCTGCGACCACGGGACAACTCCAGCCCGATAGTGACGTTGACCTGCTGATGGTGACGGGCCGATCACTGACCGATGGTGAACGAGCAAATCTCGTGGCACTGCTATTGAACGTTTCTGGCTGGAAGGGGCATGGAGAATCCTTCCCCGAGGCCGCCAATCGTCGCCCGATAGAACTCACCAGCTTGGTACACGATGACGTCCGCCCGCTGGCCGATACGCCCCGGTTAGATTTCCAATACGGCGAGTGGCTGTGCACGAAGTTCGAGGCCGGTATCGTACCGCAATCTCGCATCGACTCCGACCTACTCGAGGAGTACTCGAGCGACCAGCGAAATGTGTTGCTCACACTAGCGCGTATCGTGGTTACCTTGGAAACCGGCGACATCGTTACCAAGGATGTTGCTGCCCAGACAATCGTCCAGAGACAGTTGTGCTCGCTTCGACGCTTGCTTCCCTCGCCTACGAAGCGGACCTTGGGCTTTCAACTGTTTATCGAAATGTAACCCTCCCGTTGAGTGTCAAGGGCCCCGAAGATGGGTCGATACCTCTAGATTGAGAAGTGTCAGAACACTGACCGGAAGGCCCAAGAGTCTATGTCGAACGACACCAGGGGCCGGTACGGTTCCTGGCCGCACGCAAGGCTACGGGCCGACCGACCACCATCCGCGAATCGATGTGCGGACTGGCTGATTGATGTGAAGATCGATCGGCTCTCGTCCCTGGTTTGGAGTCACTGTGGCCACGCTCAATTCACCTACTGTCATCACCGAGGATCTCGAGACTGCGGTCGCTTCCGCGGTGGCGCAAAAGTCCTATGTGATCGACACGTCCGTTCTGCTGTCGGATCCCAAAGCTCTGCTGCGCTTCGCAGAACACGAAGTGATCATTCCGATCGTCGTCATATCCGAGTTAGAAAAGAAGCGACACGACGCTGAACTGGGGTACTACGCCAGATCGGCTCTGCGCTTGCTCGACTCATTAAGGCTTCGCCACGGCTCGTTGAACCAGCCGATTCCACTCAACGACGACGGCGGCCACCTGCTGGTCGAGCTGAACCACATCACCGAAACCGTGTTGCCCGCCGGATTCCGCCAGGGCGACAACGACTCCCGCATCCTGGCCGTTGCCAAGAGCTTCGCCGACGAAGGTCGAGCAGTCACCGTGGTCTCCAAAGATCTGCCGATGCGCGTCAAAGCCTCAGCCATGGGGCTCGACGCCGACGAGTACCGCAACGAGTGGGTCACCGACTCCGGCTGGACCGGTCTGGCCGATATTGATGCGACCGAGGAACAAATCTCCGAACTCTACGACGGCGAACGAATCGACATCGATGAAGCCACCGACCTGCCCACCAACACGGGGCTGGTCATCTCATCCGGGAATGGTTCGGCGCTGGGACGAGTCAAAATCGATGCGACCTCCCACAAGTACGTCGAGGTCGTCCGTGGCGATCGGCCGGTCTTTGGACTGCACGGCCGATCCGCAGAACAACGGCTCGCCATCGACATGCTGCTGGACCGCGAAATCGGGATCGTGTCTATGGGTGGACGCGCAGGTACCGGAAAATCTGCCCTCGCACTGTGCGCCGGGCTGGAAGCGGTACTGGAACGCCGCGAACACAAGAAAATCATCGTTTTCAGACCGCTCTACGCCGTCGGCGGTCAAGAACTCGGCTATCTGCCCGGCAGCGAAGAAGAGAAGATGAACCCCTGGGCTCAGGCGGTGTATGACACGCTTGGCGCGCTGGTGAGCGAGAATGTGCTCGACGAAGTCATGGAACGTGGACTCATTGAAGTCCTGCCGTTGACGCATATCCGTGGACGCAGCTTGCACGATGCCTGGGTGATCGTCGATGAAGCCCAGTCACTCGAGAAGAATGTACTGCTGACGGTCATGTCCCGGATGGGGAACAACTCGAAAATCGTGCTCACTCACGACGTCGCACAGCGCGACAACCTGCGCGTCGGGCGGCACGACGGCGTTGGTGCCGTGGTAGAGATCCTGAAAGGTAACGCGCTGTTTGCGCACGCGACGCTGACCCGGTCGGAACGCAGCCGCATCGCCGCTCTTGTCACTGAACTGCTCGAAGAACACTAAGACACTCATCGCTAGTGCGTGGCGTCGGCTGGGCGAGATATTCCGAGCCGGGTATGAACTGCCGGCGCCGCGTGCACGAGCTGGTCTTCAGTCGGGGAGGGCAGTCCAACCCAGCGGAGTGGTGCGGTGAGATCGCCGGTGACCGTCGCGCTGTGGAGCGGCCAGAGCTCGTGGTAGACCGGGGTGCGCCACAATATGCCCGCTCGTTGATGGAATGCTGACCAGCGACCGGTGAGACTTTCCACCAGTGGGGTCCGGTCACCTTCGTCCAATGGTGGACCGACTTGTACGGTCGCCCGAAACCAACTGTCCTGGCGTAAGCGGAGGCGGTCGGGGGCGCCGAAACGGTAGTCCCAACGCGACCCCACCACAGACACAGCGGAGTGGGAGCGTTGATAGGGTAGGCTCAAGCTCCCGGCGGCAGCCACAAAGGAGAGTCGCGGCACGACCATACCGAGGAACCAGATCCCGTCCCGGCCGTCTTTGTGGCGAACGTACGCGCGAACGTTGAGTTCCGGAAACGCGCCCCACCCGGGAATCGGTAGGTGAAAGGGTGCGCGCACGTTGGCCATCCGGAACGGGGTGATGCCAACCCAGGTCACGCCATCCCACTGTTGGACGGTGAGTTCCTCAGGCAACAGGGCCTGCACGGTCGCAGGATCGTATGGCCAGTGCAGAAACGTGAGATACTTCCAGGTTTGAAAGTTCACCGGATACCGCACGAACTGGTCGGGAATACGTCCGCTCAAAACTCGTCTCCGTTCGAGGATTTTATTCAAGAGTCTTCATCTGAAGCCTAATCAGTGGGCGGCTGGTTCGCCGCTGCGGGTTCAGTCCACATTGGCGTCTAACACGCTTTTTGTTCTGGACCGATGTCGGCTATAATGGCGAAGTTGCTCTCTGCATCCCAGATGGGTGTAGGGGCTTGCACTGAACCTCCTGTTACGGAAAGCCCGTGACCACTTAGTCCAAAGGAGGTGGGTTCACATGCGTGCATATGAACTAATGGTGCTCATCGATCCAGAGATCGACGAGCGTACCGTTGAACCAACATTGCGTAAGTACCTCGATCAGGTTATCGAGGGCGGCGGAACCGTTGACGAACTCGATGTATGGGGTCGTCGTCGCTTGGCCTACGAAATCCAGAAGAAAGACGAAGCGGTTTACGCTGTCGTAAGCTTCAACGCTACTCCTGAGCAGTCTCAGGAACTGGATCGTCAGCTCAGCCTGAACGAAATCGTGATGCGCACAAAGATCATCCGTCCGGAAGATCAGAAAATTACCCTCTAAGTTTTAGTACCACTACCTGCTACGCATAGGAGCGTGTCATGGCCGGAGAACCATATATCACTGTGGTTGGCAACCTGGCAGGTGACCCGGAACTGCGGTTTACCGCATCGGGGCACGCGGTTGCGAACTTTACGATTGCTCAGACTCCCAGAACGCGAAATCAACAATCCGGTGAATGGATTGATGATGAAACACTGTGGGTTCGGGCGTCCGTATGGCGTGAAGCGGCCGAAAACGTAGCAGAAACGCTGACCAAAGGTGCGCGAGTCATTGCGCACGGTCGGTTGAAGGCTCGGTCATTCGAAACCAAAGATGGTCAACAACGGACCAACTGGGAACTAGATGTTGACGAGATTGGCCCATCACTTCGCTGGGCTACCGCACAGGTCAACCGCACACCACGTTCTGGTGGCGGAGGATTCGGCGGCGGTGGCGGCGGCCAGGGTGCACCCGGTGGAAACTGGGGCGGCCCACCAGCCGGAGGCGGAGGCTGGGGACAGTCTGCACCGAGCAACGACCCGTGGGGTGGGGGAAGTCAGGCCGGATCCTGGGATCAAGGCAACGACGCCCCTCCACCGTTCTAAACACATTCCATAATCATTTCATTACCATCCCGCCAACCGGCGGGCTCCAGGTTATAGCTATAAAGGAGCACCAAGATGGCTAAGGCTGAAGTTCGCAAGCCGAAACCAAAACCGAATCCGCTGAAAACAGCGGAGATCGACTACATCGACTACAAAGATGTTGCTTTGCTACGCAAATTCATCTCCGATCGCGGCAAGATTCGTGCACGTCGCGTCACCGGTGTGACCGTCCAACAGCAGCGCAAAATTGCGCAGGCAATTAAAAATGCCCGCGAAATGGCACTGCTGCCGTACTCCGGTTCCGGCCGCTAAACGCTGATCAAGGGAGAGAAATCATGGCACAGCAAAAAGTCATTTTGACGCAGGAGAAACCGGGCCTCGGCTCGGCCGGTGATGTTGTTGACGTACGCAACGGCTACGCACGCAACTACCTGATCCCACGCGGCGAAGCGGTACGTTGGACCGCAGGCGCACAGCAGCAGGTTGAAGAGCTACGTGCGAACAGCGCTGCTCGTTCGGCACGCACCCTAGAAGCTGCACAGGCTCAGGCTGCACAGCTGGCCGAAGCGCCAATCCAGGTTCAGATGCAGGCCGGTAGCACCGGCCGTCTGTTCGGTTCCGTCACCACTTCTGCAATTGCTGATGCAGTTGCAGACGCCGGAAAGGGCGACGTTGACCGTCGTTCCATCATCGGCGCGGGTGATATTCGTGCACTGGGCACATACCAAATTCAGATTCGTCTGCACGAAGACGTACTCGCTGAGGTAAAATTGTCGGTTGTACCGGCACCGAAGAAATAAGTTTCTTCACTCTTTTTGGGCGGGCCTCCTCGTGGGGTCCCGCCCAAAATCGTTTAACGCAAAAAACGGCGGGCGATCCGAAACTGTCATCACAGTGTTCGAACCGCCCGCCGTAGAGCGAGTCAGCAGCGGCTTACACCAACTGCATCATCCAATCATCCGGGTTTAGAGACCGCGGATGTTGGTTGCCTGTGGGCCCTTCTGGCCCTGTTCAACGTCAAACTCTACCTGCTGGTTTTCTTCCAGGTTACGGTGACCGGAACCCTGAATAGCGGAGAAGTGTGCGAAGACATCGGAGGAGCCATCATCTGGAGCGATGAAGCCGTAGCCTTTGTCGGAGTTGAACCATTTGACTGTGCCTGTGGCCATAACGTCATTCCTTTTCAGTCTTGGACCACACGTGTGATCCTTGTACCCGCGAAGAAGTTTCCAACGCGGAAATTTGTGGGGCAACAATATGCCCAGCACTAAGCCGCGGATGCGACATGGTGCGGTAGTGGATGGAGCTGGGGGACAAATAGAAGTCGTAGATCAGTGGAAAGCGGCAATGTCACGCAAAGTTCTTGATCTGCGAGCGAGACAACACGGCGAGACTTGCGGTGTTGTGAGTAAAGCTATGGTGGAGATGAAATCCCAATTCGTTCAAACTATGTTCAATCTCAGCTATCTGAGACCTCTGTTCAGTATCTCATAGAGACTGGGTCAATCTTCTCCTTGCACCACGAACGACGCGGTACAAAAACAAGCTCCTGAAGAACAGCGATTCCAACTCTACCTGCATATCTGCTGTTTAACCTAATCACCGTGCGCCATCAAATGTATTGGTTCCCCAAACAGTACGGCAACGAGGTCCGAAACGAACCTTTCAAGCTGTCCTTCGGTCAGCTGGTGGATGGTCACACGAATGTGATGAACGGCGTCATCATTGGAATCCAGTGAGAACTCGGCACCATCACGCACGAGCCATCCGCGCTCAGCCAAAGCCGATACAATTGGAGTCGCTAGGGTTCGCACATTAATCCATACATTGACGCCATCGGCAGCAACCGCAGTGATATGTTGATCGGCTAACGCCATAATCAGGCTCGAATTCGCCCGTGAGTATTCAGCTGACGCATGCTCTAACTGCGCGGGCGTCTCTGGATTGGTCGTGAGTAAGTAGGTAAGCCGCTGCAACAGGTGGGATACCCACATTGCTCCTGAGCGGATGTGTGCACCCAACCGAGTTGCCGTGAGTGGATCGGAGCCGACAATGCCCACCCGCAAATCTGGGCCGAGAGACTTTGACACGGAGCGGATCAGCGCCCAGCGAGGATGGCCGTCAGGGATAATGGAGCGATAGGCGTGCCCCGAAAGTTGCCAGAAGTGGTCGTCTTCGATCACCAGTACATGCGGATACTGAGTTAACAGTCCCGCCAGCGCCTTGGCGCGGGGTCTCGAAATGACCGCACCGGTTGGGTTATGCGCTCGAGGCGTCACCACGAGTGCACGAACACCCTCATGCAAAGCGCTCTGTAGTCCTTCAACGCTGAGCCCCTCATCGTCAACCGGCATGGCCACGGGGCGATACCCCGCGGCTTGAGCGGTCTGCAATGTCGTCAGGAAACAGGGCTGTTCGAATCCGACGGCATCCCCAATGGTCAGGGAATCTGCCAGTAGACGTTGGACTGCATCAGCAGAACCAGCCGTGACCGTCAACGCTACGGCGCCGACATCCTTGGATAAAGCCTGACGAGCCCACGATGCGAGATCCGGATCGATGACCGGCTGACCATAGAGTACCGGCTCGTCGGCGGCCAGCTGGGCCAGGGCTTTTCCAGCGGGCGGTAAAAGAGCTGGATCAGGGTTCCCGGATGCGATATCGATCATGCCTTCGACATCAGAAAAGCCCTCCTGGGGGAGTGGTTGTAAGTCCACAATGCTCGTGCCGGCGCGCCCTCGAGTCACTGCGACGCCTGCTTGTACCAGCAGGCCATAGGCGGCGACTACGGTGTTGCGATTAACTTCAAGTTGCTCGGCCAGGGTGCGAACCGGGGGCAAGCCGGCGCCGGGGACGAGTTTGCCGGTATCGACCAGATCACGAACCGACTCGGCGATTTCGGCGGCGGTTTGTGCGGTGATGGACGCGATCGGGTCGGATGTAGCAGATGACTTGGGCACCAAAACTCCTGAACAACCCACCACTCACGGGGGTTAAGGCTAAAATACTCTGCTTCTATGTTACATTTTGGTCATGTCCACGCCTGAGAATGCACCTGTTGTCGCCACCACAGAAATAGAGTTCCATAAAGCGCTTGATGAGGTTCGTGAACGCATCGCCTTTGCTGCTGAACGGGTTGGTCGTGATCCTCAAGAGATTCGCCTCCTACCGGTTTCTAAGACTGTGCCGGAGGAACGCCTTCGTGCTGCATATGCTGCCGGGATGGTCCAGCTAGCTGAAAATAAGGTGCAGGAAGCAGAAACCAAAGCCAAGGCTATGGCCGATTTGAACGTGCACTGGGCTGTGATCGGGCCCTTGCAGTCGAACAAAACTCGTGCCGTTGCCCAGTTCGCCAGTGAATTCCAGGCCCTGGATCGGCTCCGTATTGCGGCCAGGCTTGATTCGCACTTGAAAGAATATGGTCGCACTCTTGACGTGTATGTCCAGATCAACGCCTCAGGTGAAACCACGAAGTCGGGACTTGAGCCGCGGCAGGTCGAAGATTTCCTGGAGCAACTCCAAGAGTTTGACGCTCTGAACGTTCGAGGACTGATGACCATGGCGTTTCACACCGATGACGAGACCGTGGTCCGCGAAAACTTTTCCATGCTGCGCGATCTGCGTGATGACCTACGTGAGCGTCGTCCGGAACTGATCGGTGAAGGTGGTCTGTCTATGGGCATGTCCAACGACTATGAGATCGCCATCGAGGAAGGCGCCACCGTCATCCGCGTGGGTACCGCGATCTTCGGAGCACGCGACTACTCAGCGAAGTAGTTATCCACAGAGATGTCCACACGCTGTGCACAAGTTACACGTGTGTAATTCTCGCCGTCGGGACGTGCTGACGACAGGCGGAGCACCACGGTTGAGTCGTGGCGGAAATCTGTTCATTATCTCGTCAAAAAGCAGCGATTCAGGATCGGTGAACAATTTTTTCTGAGGTCTCCCTTACTTCATGAACGAGATATTTCTTCCCGGTAACTCGGTTTAAAGTGACTAATGTGAACTACGAACTCATCGTCTTCGAAGTGCCGCGTTCGACTTGAAATTTTCGGTTCGAGTCGTGTCTAATTTTCGACTTCGTGCGACATGCCGTGTTTCACGCGGAATAGTTATGAAATGACATGCGTGTAGTTTACCCACAGCCTGTGCATAACCTGGGGATAACTCCGATCCACGGTGTGGAAAGTGTTAAATTCGTGGATAAATCGTGTTGTCAAATCCCGGAAAATGGGGCGGAAAATTAAGTAATCCACAGCTGAAATTATATAAACACCCAAGTCAGATTCGAGTTTGTGGATACTGTGCATAAGTATTCCACTGATGATCCACAGCTTGTGCACAGAGTCCACAACGAAATCCACAAGTTATTCACAGTTCAAGAGTTTTCGTTGGTTGATAGACGAATTCTTGGCGGGTATTGTCGAGCGTTACTAGCTCGTAGCGGCCGGTATTGGCATCACGAAAGTGATGCGTGCATCGGCCGTTCTACGGGCTCGAGTTTTTGGCATTATGCTGCCGGGGCAGGGGAGGGTACTTTCAACAAAACAATGGCAAACTTTAACACAATGGAAACTGCCAACGGAGTCTCAGCCAATCCACGTACGCCCCCGCAAGACCTTGACGCCGAACGTTCGGTGCTGGGTGCGATGATGCTATCAACCGACGCGATCGCTGAAGTGTCGGAAGTCTTGCGACCAAATGATTTTTATTCTCCCGGTCACGAAGTGATCTACACGGCCATCACCGATTTGTTTGCCGCCGGCGAGCCCGCTGACGCCATTACGGTCACTTCAATGTTGGATCGACGCAAGGAACTGGCCAGGACGGGTGGAGCCGCACATATCCACACCCTGGTGCAATCGGTGCCGACAGCGGCGAACGCATCGTTCTACGCCGACATTGTGGCTGAAAAAGCGATCCTGCGGCGCATTGTTAATGTGGGCGCCAAGATTTCCCAAATGGGCTACAGCTCCGATGGCGAGGTTGAAGACATCGTCAACGAAGCCCAAGCCGAAATTTATAAGGTGGGCGAAAACCGCACTGGCGAGGACTATGTGGCCCTCGGCGACATCCTTGCGGAAACCATCGATGAGATCGAAGCTGCTTCGACCACCGGAGACGGTATGTCCGGTGTACCTTCCGGCTTCGATGAATTTGATGAACTCACCCAGGGGCTCCACGGCGGACAAATGATCGTGATTGCAGCCCGTCCTGCGGTTGGTAAATCAACGCTTGGACTCGACTTCGCGCGTGCTGCGGCCGTCGGGCACGGGATGACCACTGCGTTTTTCTCGTTGGAAATGTCCAAGACGGAAATCGCGATGCGCCTGTTGTCCTCGGAGGCCACCATCTCGCTGTCGGACCTTCGCAAGGGGACCTTGGACGAGGGACAGTGGCGCAAGATGGCGCTGACTCTGCAGAAACTCAATGAGGCGCCGTTTTTCATCGATGACTCCCCAAACATGTCGATGATGGAGATCCGGGCCAAGTGCCGTCGTCTGAAACAGCAGCACAACCTCAAAATGGTGGTGCTGGACTATCTGCAGCTGATGAGTTCGGGCAAACGTGTCGAATCCCGTCAGCAGGAGGTCTCCGAGTTCTCACGTTCTCTGAAACTGTTGGCCAAGGAACTCGAAGTCCCAGTCGTTGCGTTGTCACAGCTGAACCGTGGCTCTGAGCAGCGTACGGATAAGCGTCCACAGGTTTCGGATCTGCGTGAATCCGGTTCGATTGAACAGGACGCGGACATGGTCATCCTGCTGCACCGTGAAGACATGTACGACAAGGAATCGCCGCGTGCCGGCGAAGCCGACCTGATCGTTGCCAAACACCGTAACGGCCCCACCAAGACCATCGAACTTGCCTTCCAGGGACATTACTCACGGTTTGCGAATATGGCCCCGTCCGACGGCGGCTTCTAACTTTTGCGGTTGTAAATGACCATGGACAGCGGGCCGAAGATGACAATCAACACTGCGCAGCACAGCCCGACCAATCCGAGTGAGCTGACACTGAAGGTTCCTGCCATCAGCTCCCGCACGGTCGTGACCACCACGGAGACGGGATTCACTTCGACCGCACCCTGAAGCCAATCGGGCATGGTGTCCGGGTCGACGAAGATATTCGAAGCAAAGACCAGAGGCATCATGATGAACATGGACACACCCATCGCGGCCTGTTCGGTACGGACCGCCAATGAAACGGTTGTCCACACCCACGACAAACTAAAACTGAAGACCAGCAGTAAGACGAAGGCAGCCACGACACCCGTCAGCCCACCGGCGGGACGAAAACCTAGAGCAAAGCCGACGGCGAGAATGATGGTTCCGGCCAACAGGTAGCGCACCTGGTCGCCGAGCAGTGCGCCCACCAGTTGGGCGGGTCGCCACACCGGAAGTGACCGAAAACGGTCAAAAACGCCCTTCGAGACATCCCGGTTGAGTGTCAGCCCGGTGTACATCGTGATCATGATGAGGGTCTGGACGAAGATACCCGGGATCAAAAATTGCACATAGTTATCGACTGAACCGCCGATTGCCCCGCCGAAAATGTAGGTGAACATCAAGGTCATCATGATCGGGAAAATCGTCACATCGATCAACTGCTCGGGCAAGTGCTTGATCTTCAACAGCGCTCGCCACCCGTAGGTCACTGAGGCGGAGAACCCACCGGCTGGTCGCGGCCGGTCCTGCTGTGACACCAACACGTTCCGGATGCGCTCGGATTCGTGCAGCCCGACAGCTGATGTACCGTCGAAGGGCTGGGTTGGGTGGTCGGGAGTCGTCATCATTGGACCTCAGTCTCGGTTGGAGTGACGGAATCGGATGTCGTATGCGACCCGGTCAGGCTGAGGAACACTTCGTCCAGGCTGGGCTGACCATACGAGAATGTCGCCACATCGATGCCGGCGTGCTCGAGAGCCGCAAGCGCTTCGGTTACCCCGGCGCTGCCATCAACCTGTACCCTCAGCGAGGCGGGATCATTTTCCCGGGTGACCTGCGTGCCACCCGTTCGGCTGAGAATGTCGGCGGCTTCGTCACGGCGGGTGGCATCGTTGACTCGTATCCGCAGCGCACCCGAACCGACTTCGGCTTTGAGTTGCCCCGGCGTGCCCTCGGCGGCCACCTTGCCATGATCGATCACGGCAATACGATCCGCGAGCTGGTCAGCTTCTTCCAGATACTGGGTAGTCAGTAAAATCGTGGTCCCGCCGTCAACCAGCGTCCGGATGATGTCCCAGACCTGGTTGCGGCTTCGTGGGTCGATCCCGGTGGTCGGTTCATCGAGGAACATCAGATCGGGTGTCACAATCAGTGAGCCTGCGATATCCAGTCGACGGCGCATACCACCGGAGTACTTCTTCACCGGACGGTTTGCGGCCTCACTCAAACCGAAAGCTTCCAGCAGTTCCGTCCCGCGCTTGCGGGCTGCTCGGTGACGGTAACCGAGGAGGCGTCCAAGGAGGATAAGATTCTCAATGCCGGTGAGATCTTCGTCCATGGATGCGAATTGGCCGGTCAACGCGATTCTCTCCCGGATGGCGTTCGGCTCGGTATAGACATCATGGCCAAGCACGGTCGCCTCGCCTGAGTCGGGGCGCAGCAGGGTAGCCAACATGCGGATCACGGTCGTTTTTCCCGCCCCGTTGGGCCCCAGTACCCCGTAGATGCCGCCGCGGGCGATGGAAAGATCAACGCCATCGACGGCCGTGTTCTCGCCAAAGTTCTTGACGAGTCCGTGCGTCTGCACGGCCAAATGGTCAGGTGGCATGATGTCAGCTTCCTTTCTCAACCGCTGGAACAGACATGACGGCGGTTGCAGAGTAGCCCTGAAAATTTTATGGCATTGATCATGGTGTAGTCACCCCGCTACAAGGACCGCCTCTGGAGGCGATGGTGGCATTTCGGCGCGGTCAACGCCTCGGATGGTGCATCCGAGCGCGAGCCATATTGTTCGACGATCTGACGGCGGGTGGCAGCAGGCTTCGCACCGTTGACGCGGCCACAGTGGGGTTTGGCATACTTGGGGCATGGCAGCTCAACATTTTGCACCCAGTCGTCGCTCAGCGGTAGACCGTTTTCAAGTCATGGACATCGTTGGCGACGTCGACGCGATGAAAGCCCAGGGACATGACGTAATTTCGTTGGGCGCCGGTGAACCCAGCGGCGGTGCCCCGGCAGCCGTCAACCGTGCCGCAGCTCAACTTCACAACGCAGACGGTCCCGTGTTCAACTACACCCCCTCGCTGGGGACGCAGCCGCTTCGCGAAGCCATTGCTGCGCATTACCGCACCTGGTATGACCTCGAAGTGGACCATGAATCCGTAGCGGTGATGACCGGCTCATCCGGGGCATTCGTCTCCAGTTTCATCGCGGCTTTTGATGTCGGTGATCGTGTCGGGCTGGCCCGCCCGGGCTATCCTGCGTACCGCAATATTCTGCGTGCGCTCGATGTCGAAGTCGTCGACTTGCCAGCTGGCATAGAGTCCAACTTCCGTTTCGATGTGGAAAAACTGGCTGAGGCCCACGCCGAAAAACCGCTCGATGGGCTCATTGTCGCGTCGCCAAATAATCCGACGGGGACCATGGTGCCCCGCGATGACATGCGTCGCATCGCAACGTGGTGCGCTGAGAACGGTGTGCGTCTCGTCTCCGATGAGATCTACCATGGCATTACCTTTGGCCAAGATCGCGGCACGTCGGCCTGGGAATTTGATCGCAATGCCATCGTCATCTCCTCGTTCTCAAAATACTGGGGCATGCCCGGATGGCGACTCGGGTGGATGCTCATGCCAGCAGATCTCGCCCCGGCGGTCTCAGGCCTGGCTGGTTCGATTTCGCTGTGCCCGCCTGCTGCCGGGCAATATGCGGCGACGGAAGCGTTCAGCACTGAAGCGTATGCCGAATCTGACGCAAAAGTCGCTGAGTTCGCCCGTACCCGTCAGCTGGTCCTCGACAATGTCGACCGGTTGGGCTGGCGTCATGCCGCGCCCGCAGACGGCGCCTTCTACTACTACGCCCAGCCCGCCGAAAAGATTCTGCAGCGCTATGGCAACACCGTCGACTATGCGGCTGCGGTCTTGGAACACGCACACGTTGCCCTGATCCCGGGGGTGGATTTCGATTCGGTGGACGGCGACCAGTTCATTCGTGTTTCCTTTGCGGCTGGGTATGAGGCCGTGGAGCGTGCCATCGAACGTATCGTGGAATTCGACTCGACCATCAGCTAGAGGTCAAGGCATGAAAGCACTACTCGAGGCCAATGCCAAGTGAATGTTTGCTGTGAGTTCCCTGAATTCACGTGACATCAGCAAGGCGGAGTCAGTAGCGTCGTAGATGTACCTGTTCCCGAGAAACCTGAGAGGTGACCACCATGGGAATCGAAGATAAAGCAGATGCCGCAAAAGACAAATTCGCTGGCAAAGCCAAAGAAGGCGCTGGTAAAGCAACCGGTGACTCACAGGCCGAGGCCGAAGGTAAAGGTCAGGACCTGAAGGGCAAGGTTAAAGACACTTCCGAGCAGGTTAAAGATACCTTCGGTGACGTCAAAGATAAAGCAAAAGGATTTACTGACGGCCTCAAGAACAACTAAGCCGCAGTTCGCAACATGCAAGAACCCGGGAAGGCAGCACGCCGACCCGGGTTCTTGCTGTGTGATTCCGCTAGGCTAGGCCATGCATTGGCCACCGACCACGAGTCATGACAACGCGAAGGAGCAGTATGGTTGACATCAACGAACTTGCCCGCATCGGAAACGACCAATTCGCCCGCCTTGAAGAAGCCGCTGAATTTAGTGTCACCTCCGACACCGTCACGCAAGGGCAGGAATTTCCTGCACCGCAGTACTCAGGGGCCATGGGCGTGCCAAACGGTGAAGACATTTCCCCGCACCTGAAATGGTCAGGCGCACCGGAAGGCACCAAATCTTATGCGGTGACCATCTTTGACCCTGACGCGCCAACCGGTTCAGGCTTCTGGCACTGGTCAGTGGGCAACATTCCAGCAGACGTCACCGAGCTCGCCGAAAACGCCGGTGCAGCGGATGGCTCCGGTTTACCCGAGGGCGCCTTTCAGCTCAAGCACGATGGCGGCGGACCAGGATTCATCGGTGCGGCACCACCGGCAGGTCACGGTGCGCACCGCTACATCATCACCGTGCATGCCCTGGGTGTGGAGAAACTGGATATCCCCGATGACGCTTCGAACGCGTTCTTCGGGTTCAACCGTCACGGCAACACACTGGGCCGTGCAACCCTGACCGTTTACGGAATCGTCGAAGACTAACGAATCGCCGGTGGGTGGGTGTCAGCTAGGCTAAGATACTGTGAATACACATACTGTAGCCGTTGACGCCCACGGTGCCACCGTGGCCGACATGTTCGACCGTATCGCCGACCGTTATGACTTGATGAACCTGGTCATGACCTTGGGCCAAGAGCCCCGTTTTATTCGAGATACGGTCAATGCCGCCCAGCTCGGCCAAGCCCCCAAAGTCTTAGACATCGCCACGGGCACAGGCGATCTCGCACTTGAAGCCGCCAATCAACGCTACGGCGCCGAAGTGTATGGCCTGGACATTTCCAATGAAATGCTAGAGGTTGCCCGGAGTCGTCCCGGTGGCGAAAATATTGTCTGGCAAACCGGTGATGCCATGGAGCTGCCGTATGATGACGACACCTTCGATGCGGTCACCCACGGCTACCTGCTGCGCAACGTCACCGATATTGCTAAAACCCTTCAGGAACAATACCGCGTCCTGCAGCCCGGCGGCTGGATGACATCGCTCGAGATGTCACCAGCACCCCGTAACGTGGTCAAGCCATTTTCGACCGCCTACATCAAATACGTGGTGCCGCGCTTGGCCAACGCCATCACCCAAAATCCAGACGCCTATGAGTACCTGTCACGTACCTCGCGCGGCTTCCACACGGCAGACCGCATCGAACACATGATCGGTGAAGCTGGCTTTGTCACAAGCGGTTATAAGACCTATATGTTCGGCACGATGGCACTGCACTGGGGTCAAAAACCTGTTGCATAAAGGCAACGTGATCACCCTGACCGCATAGTAACAGCGTCAACACATACTCCGTTGCTATGATGCAAGTATGCCTCGCAGAGTAAAAGATTACCGGGGCCTCACAGAGGAAAGCCGGGTACGCCTTCTCCACGCTGTTCAGCGCAAGCCGGGACAAGCGTTAAAAGATCTTGCCGTTGAAGCGGACGTGCATATCAATACCGCACGAGATCATCTGCGGGTGCTAGAAGCTGAAGGTTTCTTGGTAAGCACTCCGGTGGATACTGGTCGTCGCGGTCGACCACCGATGGGGTACTGGCCCGTCGAGCGCAGTGAACACAGTCCCGCGGCGCAAGAGCGCGCTGAAGACGCTGGCGCTCGCGGTGAAATGCTGCGTAGGATTGCACCCGACCTCGACGGCGGTGACGCCCTCGGGGACGATGCGCTGCACCAGCTCGATGTGCTCTATGAACACTTGGACGACGCCGGAATGGAGCCGGTCATGGATGCCGACCAGCTCAGCCTCGAGGTCAAACCCTGCATCTATCAGGACTTGCTGGAATCAGAGCGCCCCGTCGTCTGTGCCGTGCATGCCAAACTGGTGCGGCAACAGCTTGACCAGGTCGACGGTCCCCTGAAACTGCGGAAACTTCATCCCTTCACCACCGCCCACAGTTGCCTTGTCGTCCTGGGCTCCGATGAGCAAGACCACGATGAGGCACCCGAGACGACGGCAACGCCCGGAATCGACGGTGACCGAAGTGACGCCGAGCTTGCCCAATTCGCCCTGGCAGCACAACGGCGCGTTGCAGGTGACGATGGTGGGTCGTACTGCCAGATGTCATACGGCTAGACGGGTTTAGTCTGGGTTCTGTGCCCACATATCCGGGCCGAATACCTCGTAGTGAATCGATTCGGACGGCACGCCCTGATCGATCAGAGTCTTCCGAGCAATCTGCATGAACGGCAGCGGCCCACACATAAACACTTCTGCTTGAACAGGGAGCTCAACGTCGGAGAGGTCCATGAATCCCGGACGAGCGGGATGTAGGGTCGGCGCCTGCTCAGCACCCTCTTCGTACCAGTTTTGTGCCCGAGCATCCGGCATGGCCAACACCTGGCGCCGCAAACCGTCGTACAGGGCATGATGTGCGTGGGTCTTATCGGCGTGGAACAACCGCACTGTCCGTTCCGGTTGGCGACGAGAAAGGTCTTCCATGATCGCTGCGACCGGGGTAATGCCAATACCCGCTGACACCAGCACGAGTGGGGCGTCAGTATTGTCCAGAATGACATCACCCGCCGGCTGCGAGACATCCAGGACGGTGCCAGGTGTGGCATGCTCATGCAACCAACCGGAGACGCGACCATCAGGGGTGCCATTGACACCCCGAACACGTTTAATGGTCACCCGCAGTGTATCGCCGCGCGGTCCCGATGAGATGGTGTACTGGCGTGGCTGACGACGCCCATCGGGGAGATCAACCGCAATGCCCACGTATTGGCCAGTGTGGTGGCTGGGCACTTGGCCGTCGACGGGCGACAGCAAAAGTGAAAAGACCTCATCGGATTCTTCGAACCGTTCGACCACGCGGTAGGGACGGTACGGTTCATCTGGATTAGTGCCGGCCTCGGCGTAAAGGCGAGCTTCTTCGGCGATCAGTGCCGTAGCAAACAGCCAATAGACTTCATCCCAGGCTGCGGCAATTTGCGGGGTGGCTGCATCGCCAAGCACTTTGGCAACCGCTCCCAGCAGGTAACGGCCGACAATCAAATAGTCGGAGGCCTTGATGCCTAACGACACGTGTTTATGGGCGATGCGCTGCATGACCGGGGTGAAATCCGGGGCGTCAGGATTGATGAGGTGCACCGCAAAGGCCACCACCGACGCGGCCAGAGCTTTGGGTTGCTCACCGATCGCCTGATTCGCCTCATTGAAGACATTGAGCAATTCTGGATGCGCTTCGAACATGTCGCGGTAAAACACCACGGTGGCCTCATCGGCAATTTCAGCGACGACGCCTGCGGTTTCCTTGACGACGGCTTCTGAATCCGGTGACAGTTTCATGGACGACTTCAACTCCTTGGTAGAACGGTCCTCTCGAATGTTTCGAGAACACAGTCATTGTCGCCCGTCTGTGGTTTTCCGGTTTGGTTTTCCACCGTGTTTATTTGTGCGATGCCCGATGTGCGTCGTCAGAGCCTTCTGCTCTGGCGGAATTGCGTGCTCATGTGTTCGATTACAGTGACAAATCTGGATGGGGTATTTCAGAACTCGATGAGTTTAAAGGCCGAGTAGGGCTAGCGGAACCACAGCAACGCCGTCCGTTCTTCGATAAGCCGTGGTGCCTGTTGTCACGACCATGAGATCGACGATCCGGTCGGGGATCTCATCGCGGAGCCATTTGAGATGCCTGACGTCCGCGTCTGAGACAGCTGGAGCAAGTTTGATTTCAATACCTAGTACCTGCCCATCAACGCCTTCGACGATCAAATCGATCTCACGCTCGCCAGCCCGAAAGCGCAAATGACTCACGGAGGCCTCAGCCGCTTGCGCCAACACTCGAATTCCTAGTGTCGCGAGTGATTCGAAGAGTGGCCCCGCCATGTGCGTTCCAGGGCCAGTTAATAATGCGTTAGCGGAGAGGTTAAGCAGTCGTGCCGCAAGTGCTGGGTCAGCAAGATGGTGCTTTGGGGACTGTTGCAGTCGACGGATTGAATTATTTGCTGGAAGCCATCCTGGCACCGGGTCCAATAGCCATAACTGACTGAGGTGATCACGATATGCAGTGGTGGTAGTCTTCGCGGGCTGGCTGCCATCACCTCCGGTAGCGGCGTCTAAGAGTCTCGAGTAAGCGGTAGTGGTTGCTGTTGCTGCAGCGTACGAGGCAAGCCATCGTCGGAGGGTCTCGGGGCGACGAACTTTGTAGCCTTGCTCGGGCAGGTCTCGATCAATGATCCGTTGCAAGTAGGCATCCAATGTCATCCTCACGTTTCGGGAAGCCGACTTCATAATCCCTGGAAACCCGCTGCTCACTATTGCGTCCATGTAGTCCTGCAGGGAGAAGGTTGTCCGGCCCTCCACGGGATTTCCGTTAGCTTCAAGAATTGAAGTTAGGGAAATACTGGGTTTCGTTATTCCTCTCTCGTGGAGGCCCATCGGGCGCATGCGCAGGGAAAGGATGCGCCCAGCACCCGTATGGGTGCCCTCACTGTTAACAGGTGTGGCTGAACCAGTGAGAAGAAAGCGCCCAGCCGGGGTGCCAGCATCGACTTGTCGTCGTACCGAGTCCCAGATCTGCGGTATATTCTGCCACTCATCAAAGAGAATGCTTCCCCGGGGGATTGAACTGAGGTTGAAATCGGCTCGTGCTATCTCTCGTTGTTCTGGATCGTCGAGGTTCCATATAGCATCCACGCGTTTCTTAGCTGTTTCAGTTTTGCCAACCCCTTTTGGGCCGTCTAATGCGATGGCTGGCGCTACAGGCAGCAGTTCGTCTAACTCGTGATCTGTTGTTCTCTTAATGTAGCTCATAGAAACTCCTTGTCAGGTGTTCTATACTACCGTTTGCCGGGTTCCTACGCTACTATTTACCGGGTTCCTACACTACCTTTTGCCGGGTTCCTACGCTACTATTTACCGGCTCTCTAGACTGCCTTTTACCGAGTTTAAGCCACTTCAGTTTCTGGTTTTGCGAAGGCTGAGACGATACTGCTCGGGGTCGCGGTCGAGGTGCCCGGCGATCTGCTGCAAAAAAGGTTGTAGTAGCACTTGCCCTAATTGCACCAGCATCACTTGCATGACTTGATCTTCTGCCTCGCGTGAGGTTGACGCAATGCCGCGACGACGCAAATCCTTGATCTGTTCCAGCGCCATCCGCGTGAAGCGTTCGGTCAGATCAGAGCCTTCGCCCCCGGGTTCGATGAGCATCATGCGGCGCAGATAGGCCACTACCAGTGGATTCTCGGCCACGTGGTCTAACAACCGTTGGTCGAGCGCTCGCACCACGACGTCGACGTCAGCGTCGGATTCTTTATAGGCAATTGCGTGTTGAATCCCGGCAAGAATGTCGTCCTCGACAGCTTGTATCAAGCCAGATTTAGTGCCAAAGTGATGCGTGATGAGACCTACTGTCACGCCGGCGCGCGACGAAATTGCTCGCATGGAGGTGGCGTCTGCGCCGTTGAGGGCGAATAACTCGAGGGCTACTTGACGGATGCGTGCCTTGGCGGTGAGGTCGGCGTTCAGTTCTGCAGTGGACATGGGTCTACCTTTTCACGCAGTCGTGTTTGATGTCACAGCTAGCGTAATTATTAAACTTTTCTGGACGTCTAAATTGTACGGTGTATTGTACGGAGATATAGTCTCCGTGAACGACATCACTCTGAGGTGGATATGAAAGTCGTAGTGTTGGTGAAGCAAGTGCCAGATACCTATGAGAAGCGCGAAATTGCGTTAGATACTGGGTTGCTGGCGCGTCAGAACTCGGAAAATATTATCGACGAGATCGATGAACGTGTTTCCGCTGTTGCGGCCGAGCTGAAAAAAGCAGGGACTGCAACTGAGGTGGTGGCTGTGACGATGGGCCCGGCCGATGCCGATAAATCGATCCGCAAAGTCTTGGCTCTGGCAGCAGATCGTGCCGTCCACGTGGTCGATGATGAGCTGGCGGGTTCGGATATGGTCCAAACCGCTCGGGTCTTAGCCGAAGCTGCCAAAGACGCTGATCTGATTCTTTCCGGTGCTGAATCAACTGACGGCCGCGGAGCGATGGTGCCAGCCATGATCGCTGAGATGCTGGGGCGCCCGCATATTCCTGGTGCAGATTCGATTGAGATTGCCGACGGTACCGTCACGGGTGTGACCAACACGGATACCGAGCGCCTGACACTTTCAGCAGCGACACCTGCCGTGGTATCCCTGACAGAAAAAGCCGGTGAGCCGAAACTCACCAATTTCAAAGCAATTCGTGAAGCGCGCAAGAAAGAAATCGCCGTGACTTCGCTGGCTGATCTGGGGCTGGCTGCCGGGCCGGATGCTGCCTATGTGCGTAGCGTGATGGTGACCGCGGCCGAACGTCCACCAAAAGAGGCTGGCCAAAAGGTTTCCGGCGATACCGCAGCCACAGAACTTGTCGATTTCCTTGCCGCCCGGCACCTCGTCTAAAGGAGTACGCAGATGTCTAAAGTGCTCGCTCTCGTAGCAAACGCTGACCCCGCCGAAGTCCTGGGTGCTGCCTCGACCATTGGTGATCCCGTGGCCGTAGTGACCGAAACCCCGGACGCCGGCACGCTTGCCGCGCTCGGCTCCGCAGGCGCCACCGAAGTATTTGTCCATACCGGCCCCGAAGATCAGCTGGGTAGTGCACAGGTTGCCGCAGGTGTTGCGGCAGTACGCCACTACGGTGCCTCCCTGCTGCTTGTTGCGCATTTGCCGATCAATGCAGCGATTTCAGGTCGTATAGCGGTTGCTGCCAAGGGTGCGGTTGCTGCGGATGCAACCGGTATCTATTGGGATGCTGACGGACAGGAAGCCGTCGTGCAACACGCCATTTTTGGTGGTGACTACAACACGGAATCCACGGTTGAGGGTGGTCTGATGATTGCCACCGTGCGTCCCGGTGCGATTGAAGATCGGGCAGAGGCGGTGGCTGACCCGGCCGTGGTGAACTCAGACGTTGAAGTCCAGACTGCACCTGGTGCGACCGTTGTTTCTGCTGAAGCAGTCGAGGCCGGCTCGGATCGTCCCGCGCTAAATGCCGCAAACGTTGTAGTGTCTGGTGGTCGCGGCGTCGGTTCCGAAGAGAACTTCCAGATTATCGAAGATCTTGCCGACCAGTTCAATGCCGCCATCGGCGCCTCACGTGCCGCAGTGGACTCCGGGTATGTGCCACATAACCTGCAGGTTGGTCAAACCGGTGTCTCCGTGTCGCCGGAGCTCTACATTGCCGTGGGCATTTCTGGAGCCATCCAGCACCTGGCCGGTATGCAGACCGCCAAGACCATTATCGCCATCAACAAAGATGGGGACGCACCAATTTTTGAAGTCGCCGACTTCGGTGTGGTCGGAGACCTCTTCGAGGTCGTGCCGCAAATTGTTGACGAACTCAAAACTCGTAAAAGCTGATATCTATGTCGAAACGTCGCATGGTCGGGTGGAGTCCATTGGCCGTCGAAAATCACGACGCACCATTGGAACCACAACCGCCGGCTCAACCTGACACACCCGTGGAGCAGACCGCACCGGAACCTGCTGTCGCACCTGCTACCTCGCAAGTGGCCCCGCAGGCCGAACAACCAGTTGCTGAAGCACCTGCAGTGACTACGGACCAACCAGTCGCAGTATCCGGGCCGGTGCAAGATCCTGATGTGCCACGACGCCGGATGGTCGGATGGCAGCCGTTGACCGTTGCCAACACTGCCGCTCCGACTGCTGCTGTCGCGTCAGCAGCACCGGCGCAGGAAGTGTCGGACCCTACTCACGAGCTATCAGAAGTCGCCCCAGCGGAGCCTGTTGCTCAACCGGCGGCACCCTCCGGCCCGATTCAGGATCCAAGCATCCCACGGCGCCGCATGGCCGGTTGGCAACCACTGTCTGTCGCCCGCCATGCACGCGCTACCGCACCATCGTCCTCACCTGCACCTGCACCTGCACATGCACCTGCGCCTGTAGCGTCAGCGGCACCAGCGACGGCCGAGTCACCCGCTGAGACAGCGCAACCGGCGTCCAAGGCTGCCGCAGCTGCTCCGGCACCGGTGACCGAAGACCTTCCGCGTCGTCGTATGACCGGTTGGCAACCACTGCAGGTGGGCCACCCCGATTCTGCGCCCGCCGCAGTGGCACCCGAGCCAGAGACCCCTGCGCAAGAACCAGCGGCGTCCGCCGAGCAACCTGCACCGGCGACAGCGAAGGCGCCGCGAAGGCGCATGGGCGCACCCGCGGCTGCGCCGACTGAGCCTGCTGCGCAACAACCGGCAGCCCAGGCTGCTGAGCCAGAGGTCAAGACGCCAGATGTGGTGACCCCACCACCGGCCCAGAAGCCAGCGGCAACCAAGACCGTCGAGAAGGATGTCGTCAAGGAGCCGTCAAAAGCCCGCAAGGTGCTCATCACTTTGGGAATCGTGGCCGTGGTTGCTGCAGGGTTCGTGCTGTTGGCTCAATGGTTACGCACCCTAGACCCAGTGGCCGAGTTCATTGCCACCTACGACGGCACACCGACCCACCCTGACGGCGTCGAGGCGGGCATGCCTGCCTGGGTCGGATGGCAGCACTTCTTCAACTTCTTCATCATCGTCATGGTCATCAGGTCTGGCCTGTTGATACGAAACCAGGATCGGCCTGAGGCGTACTGGACAGCCAATAAGGGCGGATTCTTTTCGCCGGGCAAAACCAACACCCCGGCAAAAGTCTCCATCCAGCAGTGGATCCACCAATCGTTCAACGTGCTGTGGGTGCTCAACGGTTTGTTCTTCTACATCATGGTGTTTGCCACCGGTCACTGGATGCGTATCGTGCCCAGCAACTGGGATATCTTTCCGAACATTGTCTCGGCTGGGTTGCAATACGTCTCACTGGATTGGCCCGAAGAAAACTCGTGGATCTACTACAACGCGCTACAGATCACGACCTATTTCCTCACGGTCTTTATTGCCGCCCCGATCGCAGTGCTAACCGGCCTGCGGATGTCCACCTGGTGGCCACAAAAGGCTGAACGCATCAACAAGGCCTTCCCGCTACCTGTGGCGCGCAAAGCCCACTTCTTCACGATGATCTACTTCATCCTGTTCATCATCGTCCACCTGTTCCTGGTGTTCACTACCGGTGTGCTGAGCAACCTGAACATGATCTTCACGGCCCGAGATGCCAGTGATTGGTGGGGTATTGCGGTCTTTGCAGTATCTGTAGCCGTCACCGTTGGGGTAGCCTGGTTGATCAAACCTATCTTTATCGCACCAGTTGCCGAAAAGACCGGACAGGTCTCAACTCGCTAAGGGGAAATCAATGATTCTGGATAACTACACCTCAGTTTGGGAAACGGAAGAGCATGCCGATCTGCGTGCGATGGCCCGGGACTTCATGGCCAGCGAGCTCACCCCGCATCAGGAACGCTTCGCCGAAAATCACGAAGTAGACCGCGAACTCTGGAATAAGGCGGGCGATAACGGTCTGTTGCTGGTGTCTATCCCTGAAGAATACGGTGGCGGCGGCGCAGACTTTTCGCACGAAGCTGCCATCCTCTACGAACAGGGGCTGGCCGGTGACGACTCCTGGGGTTACAGCATCCACTCGACCATCGTCGCCCACTACATCGTCGCCTACGGAACCGAAGAGCAGAAGCAGCGCTGGCTGCCCAAGCTGGCAAGTGGTGAAATGGTTGCCGCCATTGCGATGACCGAACCGACTACCGGCTCAGATCTTCAAGCCATCCGCACGACCGGTACGCCCGACGGCGATGACCTGCTCATTAACGGTTCCAAGACGTTCATTACCAACGGTTCCCAGGCGAACTTGATTGTGATCGTTGCTCGCACCAACGAGCAGCCAGGAGGCAAGGGTGTTTCGTTGGTCGTCGCCGAAACTGATGGTCTCGAGGGATTCGCGCGTGGCCGGGTGCTCGATAAACTCGGTGCGCACGGACAAGATACTCGCGAACTGTCCTTCACCGACATGCGCGTCCCCGCCGCCAATATTATCGGTGGGGCAGCAGGCGACGGCCAGGGCTTTCGCCAGTTGATGCAGCAGCTGCCGCAGGAGCGTCTGGCGGTTGCAATCACCGCGGTTGGGCAAGCCGAGACCGCTGTTCGTCAGACGATTGAGTATACGAAAGAGCGTAAGCTGTTCGGCCAGACCGTCATGGATTTCCAGAATACGAAATTCACCCTGGCTGAGTGTGCAACCGAGGTGCTGGCAACAAAAACCTTCATCGACTATTGCATTGCCGAACACGACAAGGGCAACCTGACTACTGAACAAGCATCTGCGGCCAAGTACTGGGCAACTGATGTCCAGAACTCAGTACTCGACCGGTGCCTGCAGCTGTGGGGCGGATACGGATTCATGATGGAATACCCGATCGCTCGCATGTACGCCGGCGCCCGTGTTCAGCAAATCTACGCAGGCACCAACGAAGTCATGAAAGAACTCATCGCCCGCGGGTTCTAAGACACCTGTGAGGCAGCTGCTCACAACAGCTCCCCGTTAGCGCTGGTCAACGACGGAGAACACCGGAGCCGGGTCTCTACTGCGCTTCGCGACGCATGCGCGAAGGGGACGTCTCTTAGCGAGCGTACATCCAGAGGGCAGCATCGAGAATGCGCAGTGGTTCTGTGTCCAAGATAGGATCCGATTCTAGAGCTGCATGTACCGTCTCTAACGGTAGCTCGGCGAGACGTTGTCTAACGTGTTCGTTTTGCATCAGATGCCGAAACACTTGCCAGTCTTTTCGATAGTCTTTTAATGGCATGATGTCGAGGTAGCCACATACTACTCGATCTCTAACAGGAAAAAGGCTCGGCCGTTTTCTAGCAAGAAGTTTGCTTGTGGTTACCCAACGATTGGAAGTCTTGGAGTAACCATCAGCAAGAAGAGGTTTGACCATGCAGTAGAGCTCGCCCATCAGATCAAGGTCGTCTGTAGTCGTGTCTTCTAATGAACAGCTGGGTAATGCGCGCAGCTTTTCGCTTATGTCGGCTTGATTTTGAGTGTCTTGGAGCAGCCTTCGGATGGCACTTGCAGGAAAGCCAACATTTAACATTGATGTCGCCATGAGATCCGAAGACGTTAGACGATCCGCGTTATGTGGTTCCAACGTTACAAATGATGCCCCTACGTAATCTCCAGCAGGATCATAATATTTCGCGAGTTTGTTAGGGGTATCTGGGTCATTGAGAACAATCAGGGTGAGTTCTACTGCCCGGGAGAGGACGGATTCTTCGACTTCAGAGGATTCGTAAACGTAGTTAGTCATACTTCATGATTACACTTCTGAATGACTTGAGGCATAGATGGTTGGCGCCCCCGTTAGCTTATAAGTACACCAGATATCCGGCAGGATGGATGGTGGGCCGGTCCGGTTCTTGGGCATGATCGTGTGCCCCCAGTCATTGATGATCCGGGGGGGGTGTTGTCACCCAGGAATTGGTCGCGGCGGATCGTGGATCGCTAATAGAGGCACGACGCCCCAACGAACCATATAGCGGGTTGGTGGAGGGCTAGTTTTCTAACGTGGATGCCGAGCATGAA
>JABXHI010000006.1 GCA_013393415.1 Micrococcaceae bacterium | reverse complement strand
GTTTCAACCGCCGACCCAACCCACCAAAATTGCCTGAGAAAGCCACCATCAACGATCCCGCCAAACGAACCCAAACTAGCCAACTAGAAAACGCATGACACGTCTCATTTGATTTGACACGCTCCGAGATGCCCTCACTATGTGCCCAAGCTCCTAGCTTTTTCTGTTGGGCTGGGACAGCTACCATATTTCAGCTGCGACTCAGACAATTGTGGCATACCTGACTCGACGGTAAACTCAGCAACATTCTGTGAGACACTTCTGCAGCTGATTCCGGCCCCAGCGCTGGCCTTCGTCTGGCAGTATTCATTTGCCTCATGAATTGGCTGCTTCCTGACAGATAGGGTGTTCCGTAGAGGAGTGCACCCTAAAAGACTTAACAGCCCCTTAGGGCGACCTGCTGATGCTTTCATCAACAAGAATCAGCCATGCGGTAAGTAATCGGTGACGTTGCCAAGTTTTCCGACAGTTGGTATTTACAGTCATGGCCCACAGCTCTCCGCTATGAAAAGTGCAATACTGGTTCTGACGTTGCGGCGATTCTTTCGTTTGCTGCGGTCACTTGTTGTTGATCGATCTCGAAACCAAAGAAGGTGCAGCCGAGTCTTTTGGCTGCAATGCCTGTTGTTCCTGAACCCGTAAATGGATCAAAAACAACTGTGTCTTCTCCTAGCACGCCGTATGCCTCAATGCACCGCATAGGAAGTTCAAGAGGGTATCTACTGTAATGCGGCAACCCGGGGATCTTTTCATTTCCGAACTCCCATACGCTGCCCACGGGAGGTTTCTGACGAAACGAGTGTCGTTCGTCTTTCGCCAGTAAATAGATAGGCTCATGTTGGCGATGCGGTCGCCGGCACTTTCCTTCAGGCATCGGATTTTTTTTACGCCAAATCACCTCTCCGCGAGAGAGCCATCCATCATCATTCATTCCAATAATTAAACGGTACGGCAATGACAGAAGATTTCCGTAAGTCAGCCAGGGCGCTTCACGATCAATAAAGGCTTTGCGCTTGTGTCGTGGTTTAACATAGGCAGAATTCTCTGCGTTCAATCCTGAGGCGTTAGGGCCCAGGCTGCTGTAAGAGTGGTCATCCGCCCGCCAGTTAACAGGCGTATTGTAAGCATCGCCTAGATTGATCCAACATATGCCAGAGTCCTTCATTTTCGGAAGAAGTTCTTTGAACATGTCCTTGAGTTCTTGAACATAGACTCGTGGATCGTCTTCAACTCCAGAGCCATGGGACATTCGTTGACCCCAGTAGGGGGGTGAAGTCACCAAAACATCAATGGAATCGTCAGGTATTTCTGCAATGAGCTCTCTGGAGTCTCCAGTAGTCACTGTATTTTTTTCAAAAGGGCCGATCTTGAGACTATTTTCCATGGGATCTTCCTCGCTGTCCTGAATAAGTACTAATTATACCGGTATCACCGGTATAATCCTTCTTATGTCTCAGATTAACAGAAGTCGCTCGATCTGGCCTCTTCCGGGAGGTCACGGTAACTACCTGAAAACTCTGCTCTGGATTCTTGATAGGGTAAGCCCCGCGATGCCAACTGATAAGCTCCTTGATGTCGTCGTAAAGAATTTCAATCTGTCAAGCAGGAATACGGCCTACTCGTATCTTAGAGTTATTCATGACCTAGGCCTATTGGAAGTTAAACCGACACGAGTGTATAAGACTCCCAAGGGGCAAGACTATTTAGAAACGCAGGATCGAAAAATAATCGCCGAAGCCCTACTCAATAGAATCGCTGGAACCCAAGAAGTCATTCAATCTTTGTCTAAATCTCCAATGCCTATTGGAAAGTTGTTCGAGCAGATGGGAGAACTAGGCTATGACAGTTGGAAAACTAAAGCGCAATTACGCTATCGCTTACATTGGTTGCAAGAGATAGGGCTGGTTAAAAAAGTGGGCAGCAACACAAGACCTACATATGAGGTAGTCTAAATTTGAATTGCTAGCATGTTTGTCATGGACCCTCACTTTGCTTCATTATTGGAAAAACTCGCTTCGTCACGCCGGGCTGCTGGCTTGTCAAGAGAAGATGTAGAAAAGAAGTTGGTTTTGGGCCCTGGATGGGTAGACCGTTTCGAAACCGGAGATAGGTTACCTTCTTTGGCGACGCTCATTGCTCTGTTGAATCTGTACGAATTGAAGATCTCGGATTTCTTTGAAAGTGTCGAATTGACTGACGATATTTTCATAGCTGACAGATACTTAACCGCAAAACCGTCAGGTAACAATCTGATTCTCATATTTCAGCTTGGTAAATACAGGGCAAACGTAGAGTTGGAAGACTCGAGTATCGACGAGTTTAACGCAATTCTCTTGACGTTGCGTGACGAGCTCGCCACGGCCAGCGCATCAGAAGCAATAGTTTTCTCGTTCCTCAAGGCTGTTGAGTTGTGGCCGCACTTGAACCCTTCAGATCTTTGGTATTTCTTCATTTCTCGCGCTTACCAAGATGACTTCAACCATCCTGCCTCTTCTGCTGGAAAAGACTGGTCCCAGTCCTGGAAACGTGCTGGAGGGTGGTCGTTAGAAGCTATTTTTCTAGAGCACTACAATCCATTTCTAAAACAACACGGAATTGAACTTCAGATGCCAGACCCGGCGCTGAAACGGGAGTACCTAGATCAAATGGATATTCTCGGACATGCCGGTGTCGAAAAAGCTGATGTCATCGTTGTGGGTGAAACCGATACAGGGGAGAAAGTCGCCTATGGTGTCGTCCATGTAAAAGCCTCATTTGCAGAACGGCGAACTGATGACGTGCCGCTAAGTAGAGAACTTATTCAGGGGAACTATGCTTCACCACTTGTGACCATGGATTGTAAAGCCACCCCTGCGGCAAGACCTTTTAATAAAGGCGAGCTAGGCGAGACGCAAGATTCGGGTAAGAAGGTCTCGTCAAAACGGCTTGACATTGAACGAGAACGGGCCTTCGACGCCGTGTTTTCGTATAACACTAATACGAGACCCACACCTCGCGGGGCTAATGTCTCCGCAAGGATATATGTTTGTGGTTTCCAGGACCCCGATGACCCATTCTCTCGGTATTTGATAAGAAAATGGCGCGATAGACAAGGTGCTTATTGAGGTAGTTCCCTCCGCTGGAAGAGACGTGTTCTCGCTGCACTTAATTGCCTGGTTAGCCCATCCACTCCCAGGCTCTTAGTATTCGTGGATGCGCAAAATGTTCTACTTGGGCTTCTACGAATAGACTTTCTTCATCGATTGAATTTGCGGACGCTCGCAGTGGCGAATCTAGGATAGTTTTCAAGCTGTCACAGATGTAAACGTTTGGTCGATCGACTACGACATAAAACGCAGCGATTTCTCCAATTATCGTGTTGGTAGGGGGCGGTGGTGGGAGCAGGTTCATCAGCATCAGTGGAACGCTTTCAGGTTGTTCCGTGACGTATTCCCATGCTTCTCGCAACTGATCTATATGTGGTGCTGCATTGGCCTCATTGGTGTCTGGTCTGACCACCTGAAGATGAAAATCATCGTGCAACTCTAGCTCTTGGAACCAGTCGTGTGCAGTGGGCCAGAGCTGTGCAATTGTAGGAAATGGTAAGGACCAGTCATGCGACCAATTGGTTCCGATGACGTTACGAATCCATGCCGGGGCCGCCGGGTTCAGCGTACAAGGACCCACTTGCATGGCTCTATACCAGTTTGCCCACTCTGAGATGTCCCAGCGTGCCAAATACTCATCGTCGACTTCATTGACTTCTTTCAGCCATGCCAAGGCAGCGTACAATTCGTGGTATCTAACGTTCCGGTCGTCCGTCATGGTCATCCATGACGTGTGTTGCTCCATCATCATCTCTTCCGCTGGTGTTCTTTGTTTGCTCAACATGGGTGCCTCCGTAATTGCCTCATCGAGTTCCCTTAGGTTCGTGCTGCTCCCAGGTTTGACCGTCTAATGACGTTTCCCAAGTCAGTCGGTGAGCTTTACTGTAATTGCTCCAATGAACTTGCAATGTGTTGTAGTGGCTAGTTGTGGATAAATATTCAATTTCCACATTGGGGGACTGGTCGGCCTCGTGATGTTTGATCCCTACCGGTTCTGAATGAGCGACTGTCTCGCCGTTGGTGTCTACCAAGCCAGCCCGAACGTAGAGGACCCCTTGGTCTGGGCGGTCGAACTGTTCGGTGCTGTGTGCTGTGGTCACCTGCTGGTTCCAGTCGGCTTCATCATAATCCAGTTCGTGGGCACCAGGGGATTCATCTCTGTGTTGCCCGCCGGAGACACATCCGGCATTGGTTACGGCATCACGGAGCCGGTGGATCATTTGTTGCAGGTTGGTATGCCAGAACATCATTGGCGACAGGCTTGGTTCTTGTTCTTCCCACACTTTGTATTCCATGTTCATCGCAGCATAGAGTTCGGCGGTAATGTCAGGGTGTTTATACCAGCATGGTGGTACCACAGCAGTGGGGAGCCGATACTCTCTAATGAGCCAGTCCACCCATGTCCGCAGCCCGTTCCAGGCGTCTGCTTGATCTGCTTTTGGAATGTCACGCCACCGGGTGCCCAGCCAGGTTGGTGGGCTCTCACTGATCAGTTCTTCGGCCACCTCCTGGTCGAGGTAGGGCAGTGGCGTGCCAATAGCTTCATCATCTGAGGTTGGCGTCTCGGCCACCTCGTCGTTGAAACCGTCGTCGTCGAACAGTTCGTCTTCGATTTCGTCCAAGTCTTCGTCTGCAACCCAGTTGCTACTCATCGTCAGACTCCCTTAATGTTTTGCGGTACTTGCGTGGTTTGGCCAATAAGGTTTTGGCTAAGCGTTGCACCATGGCATCAACGGCGTGTTGCCCAGCCTGTGGGCCAGGGTGTTGCTTCATCCACCGATGTACACCTTCTTCACACAACGCGCACAACCACAATCCCTCACCGTGGGTGCGTCGGCACCGCGCCCGGTCAACGACCGCTTTGCTCGTACAATGCCAGAACAACGGTTCAAACCTGCTGCACAGCTCACACTCATCAAGGTGTGTGTGCTGTTCGTTCCACGCCCCCCACAGCAACCTGTCTGCTTCTTGCGGTGTCACGTCGCGGTCACCCTCCATTTCGTGTCAGCCGGTTGACCAACCGACCAATGATCACGACCGTGGCACGTCGTCTGTCCCAGCCGTAGAACTCTTTTCGTCCATCCATCATCTGATGCAAGTCTTGGTGATGCTGCCTGCACATCGGCATCAGCTCGTCGTCAGCTTCGTGGGCCAGCCAACGCTGCTGTGGTTCATCCCAACTCACGCCGTCATACGACACATGGTGTAAATCCAAGGTCCCCGCGTCGGCCAGTGTGACTTGACACACCTGGCACGCTGGTTCAAAGCCGCGTGCTCGGCAGTCACGAAACCACCGCACCCTGCGAAACCCCCATTGTGGTGAGCGCAAATAGTCTTTATATCGGCTCGATCCCGTCCGATGTAACCCATACCGTGACATGAGGCCTCACCTGACCACAATCTCAGGACTGTCGTCTGTGCTGGTGCCCCTGGCTGGTTGGTCTGTCGCGCTGTTCAGCGAGACTGCATCCTCACCGCTTTCCAGCTCCGCGAGTAAGTCTCGGTTGTAGGCACCCAACGCGGCTTTAATTTCTTTGGCGTCAGCACGGTCTGGCCATTTGACCAATTGGATCAGAAACGGACGCCGGTTGCGGTAAAACATCACGCTCCACCCAAATGGCAGCCGTCGCAGTTCATCGACTTTCAACACGTCAAGATCATGCAACTGGTCGGATTCCGAAGAGGATTCTTTGCCCGACGACCGGCTAAACCGAATGACTTGGCGACTCCCAGCCAGATCAGAAAACAATCGCAGATCATCAGTGTTTGAAGCGCCACCCAGCTGGGCTTTGATCGTGGCAGAATCAAACAGTGCCGTGGCCTGTTCGTTCCCCCACTCGTTGCGTGCCTGGGCCAGTGATTGGAAGACCGCGAACACCGAAATACCAACACCGCCACCATCAGACATCAGCTGGGTCAGTCCAGGCCATACCGAAATATTGGCAATCTCATCCAAGACTAATGACAGTGGTGGGTCTAACCGGTTGCCCGGGCGTTTGGCGGCCATCTCGCGGGCCCGTTCGGTGATCGCATCCATCATCGCAATCAAAAACGGGCCAGCCGATGAGCCCCCGGACTTGGTGCCCAACACATAAAGCGTGCCGTTTTGTTCCAAAAACTCATCAATATTCAGCGTTTCAACATCGTGTTGAGGTTTCAGCACATCACGGACTTCGGGAACCGACAGCCCTTTGACTGCCCCCTCAACGCCAAACCATTTGGACTGCAACAGCTTCGGGTCACCATCCACGATGCCTTGTAAGACCAGGTTCCAGCCTTGGGCTGCACGCGGGTGTTCCGATAAAATCTTGATGGCTTCTTTGGCTTCTGCCGGATTATTGCCCCACCGCATCAATTCATCCACGGTGCGATCATCCAGGGCCGCAGCATGCAACAAACATTCCATAATCGTGGTGGCTGGTGCTTGCCATTCCTGATTCGACGACGACGCGCCCAACCCTGATGCACCAATGAGACTGACGGCCCGTTGGTTGGCTACCCGTGGCACCTCACAACCGGTAATGGGTGACCATTTCAGCGTGGTTGGCGTATCAGTGAGCCCTTGCGGGTCAAATAACGCCACAGGACCGTGGGTACGACGACGGATTGAGGCGGTGGCCGCGTAGTTATCTGCCCGTGAGGAGGTGGTCACCACGGGCCCTGGGGCGTCCAGTATCGCGCCAATCAACAAATGCAAGCCTTTCCCGGAACGCGGAGGGCCAATCAAACAAATCGATTCTTCCAATGACGCCCACACCGGCACACCATCCGAGGCCCCTAACCGCAGCGCACCGTCACCAGCGTCTGGCCTGTTCAGACTTGGACGGACTTTTTTCGTTAACGTCTTGGTGGTTTTGGTGCCGACTGCTTTGCGAACTTCCGGGGCTCGGGCAATACCCTCACGACGACGCAAATCCTTGATAAAAAACTTATCGGACTGCAAATAGCGGTGCCGCGCAAAAAAGATCAGCAACCCGACTGCGACCACGACCACGCCCATAGCAATCAGTGCCGTGGTGGTCGCCACCGGGGACGCCGCACATTGGCCAGCAGCACCAAACACCGTGGTGTCTCCCGAGAGGATAAACCCTAATGGTTCAAACATCCCGGCAGGCCATGCGGCGTGTTCACAGAACAGCCGATTCATCACATTGCCCACCAGCACATATACCCCATAGACGGCCACCCCCGCCAATACCAACAGTGGCACTGCCGTACCGGGCGGGAGGGTACTGGTGCGTTGCGTTTCGGTATGCCAACTCATAGTGCCACCGGCTCCTTCACTGTGTCGTCTTCTTCTGCTTCGGCCTTGTCCATGCGCTCATCCGTGTCAAACAACGGCATCTCAGCTTCGGTCAGTTTGGTTTTGACCTCAAACGTAGAATTCCGAACCCGCCACAACGCCACACCTTTGGGTAGGTTTTTCAACATGTGTTCTTCACGGTCCGACAACTCAATTTCATCCATGGTCGTCCGCAACGCGGTTTCGTCTTGACGGTGGATAATTTTCACATCACTATCAGTCAACAACGACCTGGCCATCGCTGCCATTTGTGAACCCTGGTCCCCGGCCATATCCAAGTCCGCGATCTTATGCATGATCAAAATGTTGAAAATCCCATAGGCACGAGCAAGTTTCCAGGCTTCCACCATGCGCTGTAAATCGGCTTCCGAGTTGATGTTGTCCCAGCCTTCTTCATAGACCACGATGCGCTGGCCACCATCAGAGGTGGTGACCATGGCTTCTGTCCACGCACCGGTACAGGCATGCACCACATGGGCAGCATCGCGGTTGACGCCCTTCAGTGAAGAAGTATCAATCGACACGGCCGGGTCGTCATGGTCAAACGACACCGTGGTGGGACCATCGAACATGCCACCCAGATCACCAGAGGTCAACCGACTCAACGCCAGCCGTGCGATCGCGGCACCGTCACGGACCAAGGCGTCCGGGTCGTGTGCTTTGAGGGCCTCCAGTTGTGTAATCACATCCGGAATCACTAACGGTCGATCCTCCCGTGTGGCGGCGATCACCGCATTATCTAATGCCGTGGAAATCGCATGGGTTTCGCCCGGATAAATATCGCGTTTGATCAGCAATCTGACCATGGTGTTGACAATGGAGAGCCGACGGCTGCGGACCCGTAGCTGCCACTCCGCATCACCTAAAGGTTTGCCCAAGGCGTTGAGACTCGGACGTGTTCCGGTATCCAACGGGTTAATCCGATCAGGCATTCCCGGCCCGACACGGATCACCGAACCACCCAGCGCCTGGACAATAGGTGTCCATTCACCTTTTTTATCGGACGCGACTGATAATTTTCGTCCGGCTTGCACAGACCGCACCGCATAGGCTTTAGCCGTCGATGATTTGCCGGTGCCGACTTGTCCAAAGATCACCGCCGACATCCCCGAGATGATGTCCTGGTCGTACAGTGACCATGGATCAAAGGCAAACGCCCCACCGCCGTTGCGGTCTTCGCCGATATACATGCCAGCAGCCCCCAATGCCGGGCCAGACACAAACGGGTACGCTGTCGCGGCAGTGTGGGTGGTGGTGCGGATACCTTTGAGCTTGATGTTTCCCATTCCTCTGGCCGAGCGCTTCCGCGCTGGCCCACCATAGCCCCATTGACGCACTGGGAAATCACCCAGCTCTTGGGACTCATCGTCTTTTATGCGACGTAACTGCCGTTGCAGTTGCCGTATCTCTTTGCGGCGCGCTTTGTGGTCTTTGCGAGTGTCCGAGGTGCCAAAATCAAACACCCCGGACTCTAACCGTTGATCGTCATACACCGTTGTCATCGTCTCCTCCTGCTAACTGGTTTTCATATCGACTTGACCAAAGGGGATCGCTGAGCCAATAAACGCTGCGTCTTGTTCCCAATACAAAGGCCGCACCTCGCATTGGGCTTTGGCGACTTTGGTCAACAGTTGTAAACAGTTGTCTTCTAATTCGGTGCGGGTGCGCGCCGATACGGTCACCAGCCCGGCCATATTCAGCGGCGAGGCACCATCGACCAGTTCTTCTTCTTGCATGTCAATATCTTCACGTTCCCGCACATGCTCCAACGATTGGCCCGTGGACCACCGCTCGCGAATATTCTGCGATGACTCCCAATCAGCTTTACGACCTTGGACTTTTTTCATCGCTTTGGGCATGGGCACAGGCTCCATCACCACCGTGACGGTATGCCGGAAATCTCCGGCAAAGACCATGTCTTTCAAAAACCCCAACCGTGCTTTGGCCTGTGGCCACTCTGAGACCACATAGGTGCGGTGCAAATAATTATCCGTCGCCAAATACCCGGTATAGGCTTGCATGCCCATCGGCCCGGCAGAATCCGGAGACACCCCGGCAAACGTGCCAGTCCGGTCAGTGATACCCACCGTGGCATCTGGGTCAAATGCTGCTCTCGACAACGCGGCAACCGACCGCATGGAATGCCAATGTGACACCATCGTGCCCGACTCGGGCAGCTCGGACTCGACCGCTTCCATCACCGACAACGCAATTTCCATCAACGTGGCGATCCCGCCACCCATCGACGAAATCTGACCGGCCAGTTTCGACCGTGACAGTGCAACGGTGATGGTTTGTTCATGAATCGGCATGCCTTGGGCTTCGGTCATCAAATTGTCAAAGGCCGCATCCAAAAACGGGTCAATTTGTTGACCAGCCAACCGCACCTCTTGGCCGTTCCGTTCCACCAATGAGGCGGTGTCTTGTTTGTGGCGGTAAAACTCTTTGACGTGTTGACCAGAAATCAGTGTGGTCTGGTCAGACAGTTTCCACCACGACACACCAGGGATCGCGCTGAGGTCATTCATCGCATCAGAGAAAAACGTGATTCGTCCTTCCTGTGTACTTGCTGACTCCAACGAGAATGCTTTCGTGGTGTCGAGTTTGGCCACCACCATGGCTTCGTGTGACCGAGGGTCATAGACCATACCGGCACCACCAGGCAAGGTGTACACCATCATCTCGGCGTGGGAGCCAGGTAGATTAATCCGTGCTGGTTTGCCTGGTGTGATCCGCCCTTTCTTATCTCGTGGTGGTTCCTCATCGGCAAGCAACACCGGTTGCTGGGGGTCACCATCTAAGGTCATCTTTGGGGTCGTGCGTGAAAACGGCAGTTGCCCCATGGCACCGCGCAGCGAGTATTTGAATCCCGCACCAAGCCACGAAATCAGGGATCGTTTATGAATTTTCACAACACCGACCACGGTGATGGGCACACCGATCAGCAGTGCCGGGAACACCCAGGTAAAACCGCCAATGACAATCATCAGCACGGCAATCCCGATCCCTGTGCCAGCTACAAGCGTCTGGGGCATGCTCAGCCCCAGTAACACCCCGGTGTCTTCCTGGCGAGGGAAATGGGAATCTTCCCACGCCGACTCTGTTTCTATGACGTGTTGAGCCACAATACACTCCCTTGCTCTGCTCGTCGTTATCGACGAGGACTGACCATGTTCTTTGCATTACGTCCTATGGAACGACCGGTGCGACTGGCCCCGCGTTCAAGACGACCACCGCCGCTGCGTCCCATACCGGCACCAGCCTGATCAACTGAGGTTGATCCGCCACCGGTGACCGCAGCAAAGATTGGTGCCAGGACCAGCGGCATAGCCGCTGCCACCAAGATGATCACGATCCCAATGGCGGCTTCGATCCAGTTGCCGCCCAGTGAAGACATCACCAACCCCAGTTTGATCACCACTGCGGCCATGGGCTTGGCCAATATCAGGCCCAACATCACCCCAGCCCAGCGGGAGAAAATGGCTTTTGAACCTTCAAAGGACACAGCGAAAATTGCTGCTGGCATGAAGACGGTCAGAATCAAAATTGCCACCAACCGGAAGACCATCATCAAAATCAGCACCAGGCAGGCTAACCAAATGATCAGCCCAACAACGAAGCTGACCATTGAGCGACCGAACTCACCATCTTGGACTGCCCACTGCCACTGCATGTAGTTTTCGTCCAACAGCACTTCTTGAGTGTTGGAGTCCCAGGTCATCCCAAATAATGCCAGCAACCCGGCCATAGCTTCGTCAGTGCCGCCCTCGGTGCCAGTTTGCAGAATCCATAACGAAACTTCGTCCACGCCGGTGACCACCAGCCACACCAGGCCAGTGACAATGTAGGTCGCCGGAAGCGCGAACACGGCCATCGCCATGGCACGCATCAATCCGGCTACCGACCCACGGATCATCGACAAGATGACCTGAATCGCAATAAAGATCAGCAGTAGTGGAATCAGCGCCACCACGACCACATTGAGCATCCCAGGATGGGTAATCGTGGACACGACTTCACCGTTGACGACCGTTTCAATTTCGCCACCAACGACTGAGGCCCACCAGTGATCATCGAGATCTGATGCTGAAAACGCATCCTGGATAAACCCCCATGATGCTTCGGCAAAGCCCTGGATACCATCGCGGAGTAATCCTTGGAAATCTTCTTGCCAGTTAAACACCTGCTGTCTCCTGTCCCCTTAGCAACTGTGTTTGGGCAATCACCACGAGTTTTAGAACAGCGAGAACCCGGAGAACCATGCGATAGCACCCGCGATCGACGCGAGAATCACAGCCCCGAGCACCACCCACAACAGATTCGAAAGTCCACCTTCCTGGGCACGTGCATTGCCACCAAAGCGGCCGCCCAGCCACATGAACAAAAACACTGCCGCAAAAATCACCAAGAAAATGAACCCGGTCCCAATCAGGCGGCCGCCCATTTCCTGGAAAAAATCATTCCACGGCGAGTCCATAATCGGCTCGACGTCAGGATCAAACCCTTCTTGTACTAAGAGACCCAACGGCCCAGTCATCGTGTGCAAAGTGTTACTCAATAGATCCAACATGGTGTTGTCCTTCCCAAGAACTCAAGCAATTGGCTTGTACGTTGATGATTTCTGGATGTGCTTTAGTCGTCGTCTTCTGCTGGTACTTCAAACGAATATCCACCAGAGCGTGGTCCAACCGGCCCCATAACCTGGTCTGCTGCTGAAGCATCTTCTTGTGTAGTCACTGAGATTTCCGTGCCCGCAGCGGTGGTGAAATTCGTTCCATCGCATCCCGGACCGACCGGCGTCCACGTGATATTGGTGATCGTTGCATCCGTGTCACGAAGGCTTTCTAGAGCGTCTGCCACGGTGATGTCACTTTGGCCTAATGGCTCTGCACCCGCGGCCACATCCTCAAAGATCGCCACACGTTGGTCATGACTGGGGGGATCGTCTTCTTCCTCGAAGACCCGCTCCCCGCTACCTTGATCGCATGTTGACACTGGTGCTTCACGGTTGACGGTAATGTCTTGTGGTTGGGCGGCTTCAGGCATGAGGTTGTCGGTGCCCCCGGTGGAGACTCCCCAGGCGATGGCGCTTGAGGCACTGGTAATGAAGGTCACGCCAAGACAAGCCAGCCACATCGCATTGAGCCCTTTGGCTGATTTGTCCCCGGAGAATTTTCCCAACTTGCCACCAACCCACAAGTAGACCCCGAGAGTGGCAGCAATCACAGCGGCGACAATCGCCGTGCCCAATCCATACCCTGCAACGGTGTTGAGAGTGTCCATGCCTTCCGGGTCGATGCCGTCTAACATGCTGTGCTCCTTAGCAATTTTCGGTGGTTAAACGGCAATGGTGCTGCCGTTCTATTTCCTAGATCGACAGCACCACCACAATGTGTATGTCAGCTCACCAAACCAAATATGACCATCCACCCGACCATGATCACCCCCAGGATGCCCAGGATGATCCACCGGCCACTACTGGTATGCATCCAGTCGGGCAGCTTGTCCTGGTGTTTCAACGGTTGGTCCACCGAGAGTTGCACCCAGCGCCGTCCAGCCGACCGAAACCTATCCCTAGCGTTGCCAAACCACGACAGTGGCCCCCGTCGGCGTTGTTGGACATACACCACGCGCACATTGTCATCATCGTGTGGCTGGTCGTCGTGGTCTTCGGGTAGCGCATCGTCGTTGAACTCATCATCAATTTTGTCGCGTCCATTGTTGTCACGCATGGTCTGCCCCCTGTGCATTTGATTGTTGCGGTCGTTGGTCGTGTGGTGCCTTTGTGGTCATGACTGTGGCAGCTATCCGCAGTAAATGTTTGGACTGCACCAAATATTGCCGGGCGGTGTTATACGAGTACCCGGTCACGTCCATGACGCCTTCGACCGTGACATCTTCGAGCCCACCGGCCTGAGCACAGGCCAACGCTAATTGCCGCGTCCATTCACCGGCTTCGGACACCTCGGGTAAACAATCAATCAATACCCGCAAGGTTGGCACCACACCACAGGCCGATAACCGTTGCGCCTTGGCCACCACCTGCGAACACAGAATCAAGTCTCGCTTCGACCGACGCAACACGTCTTCTGACAGGCCCAACGACTTTGCAGCTAATTCAATGTCGTCATTGAAGACCATGATCAAACTCAATCCGCGAGCCACCGCGCCAGGGTGATAAATCAATTCCTGGACCACACTCAAAATCGTATGAATCTGTTCTCTGGCCACCATGGAGTCCGTCACATCATCAGCAATATCGTCGTGGGTCACTGATAACCCTGGCGCTGACCTCCCGACCGCGCTGGCTTCCCGTTCGGCTTTGCGTTGCAGCTGCGTTTCACGCATCCGTGCCCGCACGTAATCAATGGCTCGACGCCGGGCGATGGTCACTACCCACCCCTGAAACTCACCGGCAGCAGGATCAAACCGCTCACGGTTCTGCCACGCCGACTCCCAGGTATTCTGGGCCACGTCTTCCACGGCCTCGACGGTGTTCCACTGACCAAGCTGGGCAGCAATCGCTGGATACAACCGGTTGACGTGTTCATTGAGTTCGATTCTGAAATTTTCATCTGACCACGGGTCACCCGAGTCGTAACCCCGTTCAAACACTTTCGTCATGTCCCAATCCTCCGCGACCACAACCCCTTGGTATCGGGCTGTTAGACGCTTTGCTGTATCCCCTGATGATCAACCGTGCCACTCGGTTGAAACTGGCGTATCCACCGTTGCAACCGCTCCGGCAACACCATGATCTGTTCTTGTGTGGCATTAGTCACATGCCGAACATCCTCGGCAGCGTCCACTGGATCAAGCCGACAATGATTACACTGGGCCAGTTGCCGCGCCGATGGCTCATACGCATGCAAATGATCTATGTTCGTACACGGCACCGCATCAGCATCCAGCTCGTCTACGTCTGGAACATCTGCTTGATGCTCCGATGACGGTGATTGATCTATCGACCCACCAGCCTCGTGCGTGGCCTGAAACGCCACCACGCTGGCTGGTGATGGTTCCATTAGCGATGAACCCGAGTTAGGGCTCATCGACGACATTGCCGAACCGATGACCCCGTAGAGGTCCTCCGACAGTGCCTTGCGCACATACGCTGTGGGGTTGGCAATCCTGCCACTAGCGCGATTGAGTACCACGTCCACCGCCGCACAAATCAACCCACCATCATGGGCATAGCCAGACAACCCCGGCACCTCGTCAATGAGTTGCTGGACATCCACCCGCCGATAAAACTTTTGATCATCATCGTCATCATCCATCGTCGCGGCTCGCGCGTCTGATGATTGATGATGATGGTTAATCCGCGCGCGTTCCTTTAAAGGCACCCGAGGGAAAATGTCGTTATTTTCCGGTGAGTCATGTCGTAATTTTCCGGTGAGTGAGTCACCAGAAACTTTTTCCGGTCGCTCAAACATGCGGTTCTGGGACTCACCGGCAGAAGTTGCGGGTCGTTCAAACATGCGGTTCTGGGAGTCACCGGAAACTTCTTCCGGTCGCGTGGACTCGCGGTTTTCTACTTGATCGCTCTGCCCTGCTCCATGCTTACGCTGCGCGCTTTCAGACAATGATTTCAGGTCTGCGTGTTCCAAGAGGTAATACCGTTTACCAATCATCCCTCGCCCGGTGCCATACATATTTTCCATGCGCACCAAACCCAGATCACGCAATTTCCGAATGTGATTTTGTACTGAACGGGTACTCTGAGAAGTTTCCTGCGCAAGACGCTCCTGGCTGGGGAAGCAGGACCATTGTTCATCGGCCATGTTTGCCAGGATCGTCAATACGAAGCCTTCACCGGTGTTGAGTACACCCATCCGATTAATTTGAGAAGCCCACGTCAATGCTTGCCAACTCATGCGTCCGACCCCTGTGGTTCACTTGATTGATTTTCAGGCGTTTCACCAGGCATAAACAGTTCCGGATACTGTTCCTTGAGACTATTGAGTCGCCGTCGGCCAGTCCTGTCTGATGCTTCCAAGAACTCGGCCACCATGGGGCCCGTGACTTCAATGCCTTCTGCCACCCGTTCACGAACGAACTCCAGCAACGCATCGTCGCTTGCCGCTGGACGTTTCACAGGGGCAGTCGGCGTGGTTGGCTCCGGTATGGATGGCTGGTGACCAGATGTGACGCTGTTTCTCGATTCAGCCTGAAGTGCGGCTAGTTCCTGTTCGTGTTTGCGCTGCTCAATCTCAGACTCGCGTTTGGCCTGTTGCCGTTTGTTCTGACGCTCCCACTCGCGCTGTTCCTGCTCGAACTCCAGCTCTTCTCGCTGGTGCTGTTGCTCGACTTCAAAGGACTCCAGTTCAAATTGTTCACGAATCTCAGCTTTGCGAGAGTGCATATCCTGAATGGCTACCCGCGATAGCTGTTCGGTTGCCACAAAAATGGCGATAGGTACCATCGCGGCAATCAGCACCCCGATATAGGCTTGCCACTGCGTTTCATGAGAATGTGCCAGAGCATGGGCACCATTGGCGACCACACTGAGCACGGTAAAGGCTCCTAGCGCTAGCCACGACGGCCACGTACGCTCACCACGTGCCTTATGCACCAGCACCAGACCGGCATAGACCAGAATGGCCAGATCAATAAACACCGGCACTGCCCACCACATCCACGGTGGCAGCCCCAACCACTCAGCTACCGAGTACAGGGCCACAAAGCTAATCGCAAACGCCACCAGGCCAGCAACAACCACCCCACCGACGACGATACGAATGAACGTACCCGAATCCGGGTTGAGCCGTTTAGGTTGACCCTGCTGTCGGGAGACCGACGTGGTAGTCTTGGGATCGACAGTTAACGCTTTTTCCCAAGAAGCTTCTGTCCCCTGGGTGTCCTCAATTCTTTGCGGTTTTGGGGGCACCACTTCTGTGTCTGGACTTTGCCGTTTGGTGCCGTTTGGGCTCTGTGTTTGGGATACGGGAGTGGTCGTCATTTGCTCTCCATCTCTTGCACGCTCTCCCGAAGAAAATCCGAGGCCGCTCGAAGATTCTCTACAATGCTGGAGCTGGCGTGTTCATTGTCAAAAGCTGCTTCGGCTTGGGACAACGTTCTGATGACAAACGCAAACTGGCGGACAGCAGCTGATACATCGCTTGTCAATGCTTCATAGGAATCACAGTCCACCTCGACGTGGCCATCCAGCGGCGACACCAACCCAGATATTTGTTCTGCTAACTGCATCGTGCGCGGCAAGGAACCAACATCGTTGCCATGGAACGCTTCCAACAGTTTGACCGTCCGGGTATCTCGTGCTGATTGCATCTCAGTGACGTTCAAGGGCGTAATCCCCACGTCCTCAGCAGGTGCATCTAACACCGCATCAACATCAACCGCAGAGGTGGGAAGGTCTACAGCATCATCAATAGCCGTTTGGCCCGGCAGCTGCTCGATCGGCTCCGAAGGCACATCAGACGGGGGAGCCGAGGAAGACTTCTGCGCTGGATACTGCCGACCATCCTGGCCAAGAATCCGAGTTTCTTCTTTGCCCTGATCTGGCTCCGCATCGTCTGCATCCGCATGAACAGGTGTCCGATTTCGGACACCTGACGACGACAGCTCTCTATGTACGGTGTCTCGTCCAAGCTGAGTTGCTGTGGCAATGGCACGAACACTCATACCCGCGTCACGCATTGAGCTCACGATCTCTTCACGTTCTTCACGCGGTGGCCGCAGATAAAGATTCCCGAACTCACGCTGCACATATTCATCCCAGCTGGCGTATCCCAACGCCAGCCAAGCGAAACCGCTGTATGCAGACTTGATCAGCTCAAAAACACCCTCAAGACCAACACGGATTTTGTCCGTCAGTTCTCGTGCTGTATGTGAGTCGAGTCGGGCCGCTGTAGAATTACTAGAATCAAGAAGTTTCTCGTTCATCTAACTTGCCACCGCCCCTCCGTTGGGTCCATTAGCGGTAACTGGTTCATGGACGCCTTCTAAAAGTTCAGTCAGAGATATTTCCATAAGATCGGCTAGTGAGATGAGTTCAGAAAACTTGAACTCAGTAGTACCCGCCAAGCGGCTAGATAGACTTACTGGCTTGATGTGTAAAACTGCTGCCGCGTCTTTCTGAGTCAGTCGATTCCTTGCAAGTTCGGCCCGAATGTTCGCTGAAAGTCGTTCCTTGTCTATGCTCATAGGGAATACCGTAGCCCCAATGGGAATCTACATTCAAGCATCCAATGCCTGTTTCGCAATTTTTTATGCCTGTAGAGCTATTCAAATGCTCTGAAGTGTGTAGACTGACCTCATGACTATCATCAACGAGTCTTCACTGAGTAGTACCCGGAAAACAGAAATCAATCGCGAAATTAAAGCGTGGCTCGTGCGACGAGACTTGAAACAAACTGACTTAGGCGAAGGGATCGGCCTAACTCAAACTGGAATTTCAAAACGTCTGTCCGGTCGTGTGCCCTTCACAGTTGAGGAATTACTCTTAGTAGCCGACTATCTAGAGATTACTCTTGGCGAGCTTTTAGGCGAATCAGTCTTAAATAAAAAAGGCCCCCGCCCTGCGATGCAGGACGAAGGAGAGGAGTGCGCCCTCCGGGACTCGAACCCGGAACCTACTGATTAAGAGTCAGGTGCTCTACCAATTGAGCTAAAGGCGCGCGTTGCGCTTGGGCAACGAAGAAAGACTTTATCAAAGAATGGCGGTTAGGTAAAATCCATTGTCAGCTCGTTGCAACGACTCTACAGGACGCGTAAAAACCACCGCGTGAACATCGTCTCAGAGTGTTGTGTGAGACACGATCAGTCACGTGAGGTTTTGTAGGACACGAGATCAGTAAGATTTGATCCATGACGTCTAAGAACCCTGAAATTGACATGAAGCCGCGTTCGCGCGATGTAACCGATGGATACGAACGTGCTCCGGCGCGTGGCATGCTGCGCGCGGTAGGCATGGGTGACAACGACTGGGACAAGCCTCAAATTGGTATTGCCTCGTCATGGAACGAAATTACCCCGTGCAACCTTTCGCTGGACCGTCTCGCCGAAGCCGCCAAGACCGGTGTGCACGCTGGTGGGGGATTCCCGCTGGAATTCGGGACCATTTCGGTATCTGACGGTATTTCCATGGGTCACGACGGCATGCACTTCTCACTGGTGTCCCGTGAAGTCATCGCCGACTCGGTCGAAACCGTCATGATGGCTCAGCGTCTCGACGGTTCCGTGTTGCTGGCTGGCTGTGACAAGTCACTGCCGGGCATGCTCATGTCAGCTGCTCGTCTCGATCTCGCGTCAGTGTTCGTGTACGCCGGTTCGACGATGCCGGGTTATGCCACATTGTCCGACGGCGTTGAACGTCAAGTCACCCTGATCGACGCGTTCGAGGCAGTGGGCGCATGTGCTCGCGGCACGATGTCCCACGAAGATCTCGACACCATCGAACGCGCCATCTGCCCGGGTGAAGGCGCCTGTGGTGGTATGTACACCGCAAACTCGATGGCATCGGTCGGCGAGGCGTTGGGTATGTCCCTGCCGGGCTCGGCCGCCCCGCCATCGGCTGATCGTCGTCGTGATTATGATGCGCGCCGTGCCGGTGAAGCCGTCGTTAATATGTTGGCCCAGGGCATCACAGCCCGTGACATTTTGACCAAGAAGGCTTTCGAAAACGCCATTGCCGTGATGATGGCGTTCGGTGGTTCGTCCAACACCGTGTTGCACTTGCTGGCTATTGCATACGAAGCCGGTGTCGAGCTGAACCTCGAAGACTTCAATCGCATTGGCGACAAGATCCCACACATCGCGGATATGAAACCATTCGGCGACTACGTCATGACTGATTTGGACCGCATCGGCGGTGTGCCCGTCGTGATGCAGGCGCTGCTCGACCAAGGCCTGTTGCACGGCGATGCACTAACCGTCACCGGTAAAACCGTTGCCGAGAACCTGGAAGACCTCAAGCCCAAAAAGCTCGACGGGGCCGTATTGCGCACCCTGGACAACCCGATCCACAAAACCGGTGGTCTGACCATCCTGCGCGGTTCGATGGCACCAGAAGGCGCGGTCGTGAAATCGGCAGGTTTCGACGCAGAGGTATTCGAAGGTACCGCGAGGGTATTCGAACGCGAACAGCAAGCCATGGACGCCCTGGCAGCAAATGAGCTGAAAAAAGGCGACGTCGTCGTCATTCGGTACGAGGGCCCAAAGGGTGGACCAGGCATGCGCGAAATGCTGGCGATCACCGGTGCTATTAAAGGTGCCGGGCTCGGAACCGATGTCCTGCTACTCACCGATGGTCGCTTCTCCGGCGGAACCACCGGCCTATGCATCGGACACATTGCCCCAGAAGCCGCCGTTGGTGGCCCCATCGGACTGGTTGAAGACGGCGACGTCATTCGCGTCGACATTGCCAACCGCACGATTGATCTGGATGTCTCTGAAGAACTGCTCGCGGCCCGCAAAGAAAACTGGCAGTCCATCCCACCGAAGTTCACTTCCGGTGTGCTGGGCAAGTACGCAAAACTCGTGCAGTCCGCGGCAGAAGGCGCACACTGCAACGTAGAAATCGAACTATAGGCAAGACCTGCTCGGGGTGCCCGATTTGACATTTTAGGGCAACACGACGAATATAAGGGACATGTCGAAGACCCTAGTAGTCGTTATTTAGCAGCGCATGGACTGAAGAAGATTTCAGTAGGCGACACCGCCATCCATGTGCTGAACCCCGAGCAGGCAAACCCGCCGAAGCCGGGGTTTTTTTATGGGTATCGCAACACCGCGCAGCACCCTACGACGTGAACGACGTCGACAGCAATAACTGCACACAACTTACGACTGATCGAGGCATACTCCATGAGTTCTGGATCACATATCACCCCGTCGGTGATGCCATCCCACCCGCCACAACGGGAAAAAACTGTACACGACTCCGACGCGCAGGCCGTCCCCGGGCCAAACCAGGTGGTCGAGCCCACCACGATGACCGGTGCACAAGCCATTGTGCGTTCACTTGAAGAACTCGACGTGACCGATGTCTTCGGGCTTCCCGGCGGAGCAATTCTGCCCACCTATGACCCACTGATGGACACTTCACGGATCCGCCACATCCTGGTGCGTCACGAACAAGGCGCCGGCCACGCCGCGCAGGGCTACTACCTGGCCACCGGCAAAACCGGGGTCGCAATCGCAACCTCTGGTCCAGGCGCGACCAACCTCGTGACCGCCATCGCCGATGCGAACATGGATTCCGAGGCCGTGGTGTTTATTACCGGCCAGGTCGGCTCCAAACTCATCGGTTCGGACGCCTTCCAGGAAGCCGACATCGTGGGGATCACGATGCCCACCACCAAGCACTCCTTCTTGGTTCAAGACGCCCAAGACATTCCACAAGCACTGGCTGAGGCCTTCTATATCGCGAACAGCGGCCGTCCCGGCCCCGTACTGGTCGATGTCACCAAGGATGCCCAGCAATCGGAGATGGAATTCTCTTGGCCACCGGTCATGGACCTGCCAGGCTATCGTCCCGTCACCCGGGGCCACTCCCGCCAGGTGCGCGAAGCAGCGAAGCTCATCCAAGACGCCAAGCGCCCCGTGCTCTACGTGGGTGGAGGAGCCGTGCGTGCCCAAGCCGCCGAAGAGCTCGCCCAATTAGCAAAAGCCACCGGCGCGCCGGTTGTGACCACGCTCAACGCCCGTGGCATTTATCCTGACGAGGACCCCCAGAACCTGGGCATGCCCGGCATGCACGGTACGGTCGCTGCGGTCTCAGCCCTGCAAATGTCTGATCTGCTCATTACGCTGGGTGCGCGGTTCGATGATCGCGTGACCGGTCAGCTGTCCTCCTTTGCTCCGCTGGCAAAAGTGATCCACGCAGATATCGACCCTGCTGAGATCTCGAAAAACCGTGCCGCAGATGTGCCCATCGTCGGGGATGTCAAAGCGATCCTGCCCGAGCTGACCGAACAGGTCAGCACCAGCTTCGCCGAACACGGTACGCCGGATTTGGAGGACTGGTGGAAGATCCTCAACCGCACTCGTGATACCTACCCGCTGGGCTACACCGCAACCGATGACGGTTTGATGGCCCCGCAGAAGGTCATCGAATCCCTGTATGAAATTGTGGGCCCAGAAGCCATCTATGTGGCCGGAGTTGGCCAGCACCAGATGTGGGGCGCACAATTCGTGGGCTACCAGCGCCCCAACCAGTGGATGAACTCCGCAGGGTTGGGCACCATGGGCTTTGCCATTCCGGCAGCCATGGGAGCACAGGTTGGCGAACCAGATCGTGCCGTGTGGGCCATCGACGGTGACGGGTGCTTTCAAATGACGAACCAAGAACTGGCCACCTGCGTCATCAACCAGATCCCCATCAAAGTTGCGCTGATCAACAACTCCTCGCTGGGCATGGTGCGGCAATGGCAGACCCTGTTCTATGACTCCCGGTACTCCAACACCGACTTGAATACGGGTGCGAACTCGATTCGCGTGCCAGACTTCGTCAAACTTGCTGACGCATACGGGGCCGAAGGCATCCGCGTCGAAACAGAGGAAGACATCGCGCCCGCCATTGAACGAGCCATGGAGATCAATGATCGTCCCGTGGTCATCGACTTTGTGGTCTCGGCCGATTCCATGGTGTGGCCGATGGTGCCATCAGGTGTATCCAATGACGAAATTCAAGTAGCCCGGGATATGACCCCCGAGTGGGACGAGGAGGACTAAGCATGCAACGCCACACCCTTTCGGTACTGGTCCAAGACGTTCCGGGCGTCCTCTCCCGCGTCTCCGGACTCTTTGCCCGTCGCGCATTCAACATCGAATCGCTCACCGTTGGCCCCTCCGAGGTCGAGGACCTGTCCAGAATGACCGTCGTCGTCGAAGCAGAAGGCGATGCCCTGGAGCAGGTCACCAAACAACTCAATAAACTTGTCAACGTGATCAAAATCGTTGAACTGATCCCTGAACAGTCCTCCCAGCGCGACCACATCCTGGTCAAAGTCCGCTCCGATGCCTCCACCCGCGCATCCGTAGTCCAAGCAGTCGAACTGTTCCGTGCCAATGTCGTCGACGTCTCCACAGATGCCGTCACGGTAGAAGCCACCGGTTCTGCACAAAAACTCGAAGCACTGCTCGAGGTCCTAGAACCCTTTGGCATCCGCGAATTAGTGCGATCCGGCACTATCGCTGTTGCCCGCGGCGGCAAATCCATGACCGACCGTGCACTGACCAAATAACCCAACCCTCAAGGAGAATGACACTCTCATGGCCAAAAAATATTACGACGACGACGCCGATCTGTCGCTGCTGCAGAACCGTAAAGTAGCCGTCATTGGTTATGGCTCCCAAGGCCACGCACACTCCCTGTCCCTGCGTGACTCCGGTGTTGACGTCCGCATCGGCCTGGCCGAAGGCTCCAAGTCCAAGGTCAAAGCCGAGGCAGAAGGCCTGCGCGTCGTCACCGTGGCAGAAGCCGCTCAGGAAGCCGACCTCATCATGATCCTGGTTCCAGACCAGTACCAGGCACAGGTATTTTCCGAATCCATCGAACCGCACCTTGAAGAAGGCAACGCCATCTTCTTCGCTCACGGGTTCAACATCCGCTACGAATTCATCAAGGCTCCAGCCGGTATCGACGTCGCCATGGTCGCGCCAAAGGGTCCAGGCCACGTTGTGCGTCGCGAGTTCGAAGCAGGCCGCGGTGTGCCAGCACTCGTGGCAGTGGAAAAAGACGAATCAGGCCAAGCCAAAGACCTCGCTCTGGCATACGCCAAGGGTGTCGGCGGGACCCGTGCAGGTGTCATCGAAACCACCTTCACCGAGGAAACCGAAACCGACCTGTTTGGTGAACAGGCCGTGTTGTGCGGTGGCGCATCCCACCTGGTCCAGGCAGGATTCGAAGTGCTCACCGAAGCCGGGTACCAGCCAGAAATCGCCTACTTCGAGGTACTGCACGAACTGAAACTCATCGTTGACCTCATGGTCGAAGGTGGCCTTGCCAAACAGCGCTGGTCCATCTCCGATACCGCTGAATTCGGTGACTACGTTTCCGGTCCACGCGTCATCGATGCTCGCGTGAAAGAAAACATGCAGGAAGTCCTCAAAGAAGTACAGGACGGCACCTTCGCCAAGCGCTTCATGGACGACCAGGCTGCTGGTGCACCAGAGTTCAAGAAGCTTCGTGAACAAGAAGAAGCACACCCAATCGAGAAGACCGGGCGCGAACTGCGTGGCATGTTCTCCTGGTTGGCCGAATCCGACGACGACTACACCGAGGGCACAGCCGCTCGCTAAGTCACGTTAGACCAACGACGGCGGGGTATCGGAAAGAGTTCCGATACCCCGCTGAGTCGTTAATGCAATTTTTTCGAGTTTTGCCGCGAAGCGACCGCTTCCACAGAGAGTAATACTAGGTCATACTCATAATTATGAAGACTGCTATTTCTATGCCAGATGAGACGTATCATCGCGTCACTAAGCGAGCCAGCGAATTGGGTATGAGTCGCTCAGGGCTCTTGTCGCATGCCGCTGATCACTATCTCGACGAACTAGATGCCAGCTCGCTGACGGACCAGATCAACGGTGCCCTGGTATCTTGCAGTTATGCCGGGGAACGTGTTTCTTCCGAGCCTAATCAGCGGGTTGGCTCGAGATTCTGTGGTGAATATTACCGTACTGGTTACTCTCGATCAGAGCGATCTAACGGATTGGACAGGGCAAATCCCCGAGAGCATCATGCGCGATGTCGACCAAGACTTACGTCGTGTGCTTGGGTTGTGACGGTTGTGCAGGGACAAGTCTGAGCTGACAAGCTCGAGTTAGATTATCAACCGTGGTTATCTGTTGGGCGATCCTCCGGTCTGTCAAAGTACAGACTCTGAGGCTCATCAATGACCGCGATCCCGGGTTCTCGCAATATGGGATTGCCCACCGAAACCGTGCACCCGTCCGGCATGTGTGATAACCGTTCAGCTGACTCGTGTGATTCTTGCGGACGTGCTTTGGTAGCGGGGCCGCATCCAGGGCTGCCCAGTGCAAGTGGCTTGTCGCTAATCCCAGTTTGAGGAGAAAGTGGGACTAAAAAAATCTTTAGAGATTGCGCGGATAGGGGCTTATCGGCGCTTACCGGAAATCGTAAGGCTTGACGGTGCGGGTGTCCCACCGGTAGCGGAGTCTGGCTTCGTGGAGGAGTCGGCGTAGGACAATGATGGCGTT
>JABXHI010000059.1 GCA_013393415.1 Micrococcaceae bacterium | reverse complement strand
CAAACCACCACCGAACGATCAACGGGCATGGCAGGTAATAGACCCAGCTTCCAGGGCTTATCCCAAAATAAAGGGCAGGTTACGAACGTGATGCTCACCCAGTGGACACTCATCCATCCCCAGCAAGCTGGGAACTTCAGCGTTCGACTTGCATGTATTAAGCACGCCGCCAGCGTTCATCCTGAGCCAGGATCAAACTCTCCATACAAAAACTATGAAAAAATCCAATCAAACAGACCAGGCCGGAAACAGCCCAATCCCTGGCAACACCACAACCACCACACGGAGGTATGACAGCCATGGCAACCATTCAAAAATAAATGGCATCAAACAAACTTGGCACACTATTGAGTTCTCAAACAACCACACACACCCAACAACAACCCCACAAACGCAGAGCCACCACCAGGCAGTGAAAACACACGATCCACAAACAACCATGAACCACACCAAACACAGTGCAGAACACAACACTAAACCAAAACAAACAACAAAGTCAAACTCGCAAGTTGTGACATCAATCACAGCATTTATTGCTGGAAAAACTACAACGTAGTAATTATGATTGAACTCAACGCAGCGAGAAGATTTGCGCTTCTCGTTAGTTTTCGTTTTCGATCAGGACCGAATCAACACCTTAGCATGAAAGCTAATCACTTTGTCAACTCGGTGAATACCTTCGTTTTCGAAGGCGGATTCTCCGCTCTAACCTGAATTCGATCTGCTTTTCAAATCGCAGTATCTCCCAGTCAGAAGCGATATTCCACTTCATCCTCATCGGGATCGCTATATATTTTTTCTAAAAAGAACTTCTGTGTCTCAGCGCTTCCCGTCTCCGGCCTGCCCTGGGCACGAGAGATAACTATACACAGCTTCATTTCAAACGCAAAATCGGCGGCTACGATGCGACATCCTCTTGAGTTCCGCATGAATCCGCCGATCATGGATGATTTCTTCTGTTTTTGTCCGCCTCACAGCAGTTTTTGTGATGTAGTTCTCAAGATTTTGCTACGTCGAGGCTGATAAATCCAAGGTTGCGCCGCCCGCGACGAACAACAAAGTATTTGCTGTGAAGAGCATCTGCCGTGCTAAACGACTGCTCTGGGTCTTCAATCTTCGTGTTGTTCAAATATGCTCCGCCATCGTTCACTGTGCGACGGGCTGATGACTTCGACTTTTCGAGACCGGTTGCCACCAGCAGATCTACGATGGTGAACTCATCGCTCAGTGCATCCGGCTGTGCTGTTGGAAGTTCCGTTCCGGCAGCCTCCAGCGTCGACGCGTCGATCGCCTCGAGCTCACCTCGTCCAAAGAGGGCAGCAGATGCATCAATCACTCGCTGAGTCTGATCTTCTCCGTGCACCAAGGAAGTCACTTCCCACGCCAGACGACGTTGCGCTTCACGTCGGAATGGTTCGTCGGCAACTTTTTGTTTGTAGTCTGCAATTTCCTCGCGGGTGAGAAAGGTAAAGACTTTCAACCGGTCGATTACGTCGGCGTCAGCAGTATTTACCCAGAATTGGTAGAAGGTGTACGGGGAGCACATGTCTGCGTTCAGCCAGATGGCGTTGCCCTCAGATTTTCCAAATTTCGTGCCATCCGCATTGGTGATCAGTGGCGTACCAAAGGCGTGCACATGCTCACCCTCAACTTTTCGAACCAGTTCTGTACCCGAGGTCAAGTTGCCCCATTGGTCGGAGCCACCTGTCTGAAGCGTGACATTGTGCCGACGGTACAACTCCATGAAGTCCATGCCTTGCAGGACCTGGTAAGAAAACTCTGTGTAGGAGATACCCTCGTCAGATTCGAGACGTGAGGCGACGATTTCTTTTCGGATCATGGTGCCGACACGGTAGTGCTTGCCGATATCGCGCAGGAAATCTAAAGCGGAAAGCCCTCCGGTCCAGTCCAGGTTATTGACCATGGTGGCACCGTTTTCGCCCTCGAACGATAGGTAATGTTCGATTTGTTCGCGCAGTGATGTCACCCAGCCTTCGACCGTGCCTCGTGTGTTGAGGCTGCGTTCGGAAGTCTGGCGCGGATCACCAATGAGACCGGTGGCACCACCGACTAAGGCGATTGGGTAATGTCCAGCGAGTTGCAGCCTGCGTAGCACCAGGAGTTGTACTAGGTGACCCAGGTGCAAGGAAGCTGCTGTTGGGTCGAAGCCGCAGTAATAGTTTATTGGGTCCCCGGCTAAAGCTTCTTCCAACTTGGCGTCATCGGTGGACACCTGCACGAGGCCTCGCCATTGCAATTCCTGCCAAATGTTCTCGAAGGAAGGATCGTTGGCTTGTCGACTCAAAAACTGTTCATTACTCACGCTGTTCAAATTACCAGTTTCTCTGCACGCGGATGAAAGGTTTCGGCCTATATGTCGTCTAGCCCAGCTGGTAGCTGATCAGCAGTCGTTGTGGTGATCATCGTCAGCGTTTGGGTGGCCCGAGTCATGGCGACATAGAGGTCTCCGACCGCACCACCTGCGGCGGCCACGATGTTCTGTGGTTCGACGATCACGACGGCATCATATTCCAACCCCTTGGCCTGTTGCGCGGTGACCAAGGCAATGTCGCGATTTCGACGTCGTCCAGTGCCGCTCCAGACCCGACCTGGATAGTGGCTATTGAGTAATTGAGACAGCTGCTGGGAATCCTTCTCGGTGGCGATGACGCCAACGAGTCCACCGGGTATGCGTTCCAGCTGTGTTTCAACAACTTGCAGCAGACTGTCATCCTGAGCCGCGGCATCGGTGCGGATGAGTTGCGGAGGGAAGTCTCCTTGGCGTAACGCCTTCGGGGTGGTTACTGGTCGTCCAGCTCGCGTCGCAACGTTTGCGGCTGCGTCGGTTATGCGCTCGGGCGTTCGATAGTTCACGGTCAGTTCCGACAGCCGCCAATTTGCGCCGGCAAATGGTTCAAGTACAGCGCCCCAGTCGGTATTGGCATGTGTCCCAGATGCCTGAGCGAGGTCTCCAACAATGGTGAAGGAACGCAACGGCGAACGTCGGAACAACATTCGCCACTGCATATGGGTTAGTTCTTGAGCTTCATCGACGATCACATGCCCGTAAGTCCAGGTTCGATCCGCTCGGGCGCGGTCAGCTACTGATCCCCAAGTGGTCTCTGGTTCCTGTGCAGCAGCAAGCATCTCGGCCGTGACAACGCCGTCGACACCGATGTCTTCAAGCGTGTAATGCATGTTTTCCAGTGCGGCTTCAGCAGTATCCAAGTTTCGCTGTTTCCAGGACTGTGTAGCTTCAGCTGCCTGGGGGACGAGATCACCGACTGCTACAGCGGCTTCGTCGATCAATGGAACATCCGACTCGGTAAAGGCATGACCTGGTGCGCGAAGGAGCAGCCGAATCTCATCAGCCGACAGCATGGGCGCCGCGTCGACCAGATATTTGGGTTTGGAAAGCAATTCATTGATCAACCCGGTTGGGCTCAACGGCATCCAACACATGTTCAATAGACGCCGCACGTCTGTGGATTGACGAATCTCTTGGCGCAGATAGGACCGATCGGCTTTATTCACAAGCCCGTCTTGACGTTTGGGGCTCACGATGTCGCGCATTTGGTCGTACAACATGCGGACCATGTGATCGACGAAGACTTCACGAGCCTGGTTATGCGGCCGCTCAGACTCGCGAGCATGACGAATCGCGCGCCGGATCTGGCTAGGGCGGACCCTGAGGTCGATGCCATCAACATGAACCCAGGTTGTTTCAGGGATCGAACGCTGCCGCAGACTCACGGCGTTTGCAACGACGTCTTGCATCATCGCGCGGCCCTTGATTTCAGCGACCTCCGGCTGAGCTTCACCGATTGACTCGATGCCCGGGTAGAGGTTCCCCACCGAGCTCATCACAACGCCGGTCTCCCCTAGGGATGGCAGCACCTGGTCGATGTAGTTCATGAATGCTTCTGAGGGGCCAACGAGCAGGACACCGTTTTTGGCCAGTCGGTCGCGGTGAGTGTAGAGCAGATACGCCGCCCTGTGGAGCGCCACCGCGGTCTTTCCTGTGCCCGGGCCACCTTGGACTACAAGCACCCCGCGCATCTCGTCGCGAATAATTTCGTCTTGTTCCTGTTGGATGGTGGCAACAATGTCGCCCATAACGCCGGTACGTGGTGCACTGACCGCCGAGAGCAGTGCTTGTGAAGCCTGATCGTGATCGCCGGGGTTCAGCACGTCGTCTTCGAATGATTCAACGGTCCGACCAGTCATCATGATGTGTCGCCGACGTTCGACTCCGCGCGGGTTCGCAGCAGTAGCTTGGTAGAACGGTGCTGCTTCCGGCGCACGCCAATCGACTAAGAGTCTGGTGCGTTGATCATCAGAGAGACCGATGCGGCCGATATGACGGCTGGCGTTGTCCTCTGTGGCCAAGCGTCCAAAAACCAGTCTGTCGTCCACCGCGTTGAGCTGGTTAATGCGATCTTGATACAGGTTGGCAAATGAATCTCGTTCGGATTGGTTCTGATACGAACCCTGTAACCCTTGTGCTTGGATTCGCGTCAGTTGCTGTTGTTTTTCATCACGTAACCCATCGAGACGACCATAAAGCGTCGCCACATAATCACGTTCGGCTTGCAACGCCTCGTCGTACCACGAGGTGCTATTGGTTGACCCTTGTTGGTCGGTCACCAAGGCTCCTTTACTGCTCACACTGACATGCGAGCGCTCGGCTCACTTCGACCCTCTAGTCTACTGGCGTGTTAGCGCAAGCCGGTAGGATTTGTGGCCACAAACTCACGAATTTCAGCCAACTGCCGCTTAAATTCGACTAATTGGTCTTGTACCGCGTCAGGCCCCGTCCCGCCCTGCGATGACCGTGAATTCAGCGACCCCTCGGTGGACAGCACTGTTCGTACCTCGGGTGTGAGGTGTTCAGAAATATTCGCGTATTCTTCGTCGGTTAGGTCCCAGAGCTCGACACCGCGATTTTCTGCTGCCTGGACGGCTTCACCTGCAAGTTCATGCGCACTGCGGAACGGAACCCCTTGTCGCACCAACCATTCGGCAATGTCGGTTGCGAGCGCGAATCCTTCGGGCGCCAATTCGGCCATACGTTCTGTGTTGAAAGTCAGCGTAGCGATTTGGCCAGCAAAAGCAGGCAATAACAGTTCCAATGTGTCGGCCGCATCAAAGACCGGTTCTTTGTCTTCCTGTAGGTCACGGTTATAGGCCAACGGAAGCGCTTTGAGCGTGGTCATCAACCCAGTGAAATCGCCCAGTAGACGACCAGACTTGCCGCGAGCCAGTTCGGCGATATCCGGGTTCTTTTTCTGGGGCATGATCGAGGAACCGGTGGAATACGCATCGTGCAGCGTGACGAATTTGACCTCTTTGGTGGCCCAGAAGGTAATCTCTTCGGAAATTCGTGACAGGTTCACCCCGACCATTGAGGCAATCCAGGCAAACTCTGCAAAGACATCTCGGGATGCTGTGCCATCGATCGAGTTCCACACTGCATAGTCGAAGCCCAGATCGTGAGCCACTGGGACTGGATCCAATCCCAGCGAAGAACCTGCTAGCGCTCCTGAACCGTAGGGGCTTACCGCCGCGCGCCGATCCCAGTCGACAAACCGCTGTAGGTCGCGAACGAATGCCCATCCGTGAGCCAGCAAATGATGTGAGAGCAGGACGGGTTGAGCATGCTGCAAGTGCGTGCGACCCGGCATGGGGGCATAGGGGTGGGCTTCCGCCTGTGCGATGAGTGCATCAACGACTTCTAAGAGTCGTTCGGAGACGCTGCGAGCATGATCGCGTAGGAACATGCGACCCATCGTTGCGATCTGGTCATTGCGAGACCGTCCTGCGCGCAGTTTCCCGCCGAGCGCTTCTCCCGCTCTTTCGAGCAGTCCACGTTCCAGCGAACCGTGGACGTCTTCATCCGACTCAGCTGCCACGTAGGTCCCATCAAGTACGTCGCGTTCCAACTGGTCCAGGGCGGCCAGCATGTCAGTGAGCTCTGCATCGGTTAAAAGACCGGATCTGTTCAACACACGGGCGTGCGCACGTGACCCTGCGATATCGTAACTAGCCAAACGCCAGTCAAAGTCTGTGGATTTACTTAACGCCGCAAGTGCATCGGCGGGACCGTCCGAGAACCGTCCACCCCACAGCGAACCTTCGTTTGTCCCATGTGATTGACCATCAGACATATGTTGCAACCTCTTCCCTTCAATATTTCGTCGCTTCAAAACTACCAACAACTCTACGGTGCTGTTCCTCTGCAACCGCTCACAACACGTATGGCCAGCTGGAAGGCTTCTCTGACTCCTCGACCGGCAACCGGAGAAATTGTCTAAACTACGTATATGACTGACAACCACGCTGCAGACCAACCCGCTCTATCGGAGGAACAAATTGAGTTCCTCAATTCATTATTTGACTATGCCCGCGAAGGTAAAGTGTTAGCCTTGTCCTCTGCAATAGATCAGGGTATTCCGGTAAATCTCACCAATCACAATGGGGACACCTTCCTCATTTTGGCAGCCTACCGAGAACAACCCGCGGTGGTAGATGCGCTCATTGAACGCGATGCCGATATCAACGCGATGAATAATCGAGGACAGTCAGCCCTGACGAGCTCGATCTTCATGCAAAATGAGCAAATCTCTACAGCGCTGCTGAATGCAGGTGCGGATCCTGATCTCGGGTCGCAGTCAGCGCGTGCCACAATTACCGCCATGGGCCTGAAGAAGATGGGCGAATTTCTCGCGGCTTATGAAAATCATCCAGCAACCGATTCTCCCGAAGAAAACCAATAACGCATACCTGAATATGTCCAGCAGCCTCTGCTGTACATTGCACTTCACACCTTAGGAGCTTCCTTTGACCAAGACCATGTCGCGACCGACTCGCTGGCTCTCCGCTACAGGACTGGGCGTTGTAGCTGCCTGGACCCTTGCTGCTTGTGGTGGTGGACCACCAGAGCTCACAGAAATTTCTGATAGCGCTCAACAATCCATGGACGAAGCGAATTCATTGACGTTCACCATGGAAGACCCAGATAACCTACTGGGCGAAGGCCTCTCATCAATGGAATATTCTGGCCAGTCGAACGAAACGAACTTCCGTATCGCGGTAGCAATGGAAGGCGCCAACATCGAAGTACTTGTCATCGATGAATCCACTGCCTACGCGAAGTACGAATTCGATGATGAAGAAGCGGGTTCGCTGTTCGGGATGGGTGAAGATGCCGCAGGTCAGTGGATTGAAACTCCGGAGTCTGACCTCATGGGGGTCGACGAGGTGACCGCCCAATTCGACGAGATGTCCAACGGTGTGTTTAGTCTCATTGATAATCTCTCCGAAGAAGAATTGGAAGCCGTGGAAGTCGAAGAGACCGAACTCGATGGCCAACAAGTCTATAAATACGATGTGCCAGCCACAGGCCAAGTAGAAACTGAAGTCGCACCTGGCGCTGATACCGCGTCATTCTACTTTTCCCAAGAATCCAACGAGCTGCTCCAGCTGGATGCAAGTACCGAGGACGCTACCGCGGTCTTTACATTCTCTGACTATGACAGCGTTGAGCCGATCGAAGCGCCGCCAGAAGAAGAAATCGCTGACATCGACTGGGAATTCTAATAGCAAGCTTTTCGTAGGCGCAGACGAGAAATCTTGGTGCTCGGTTTTCCGAGCACCAAGATTTTTTAATACACCTATACTCGTGGATCTTGCTCTGCATATCCGATGAATTCAGCAGCGACCGCTGATCCGCCTTCAGGCAGTCGTGTGACCACCATGATCGAGTCGTCGCCGGCGATGGTGCCAAGCACGCTACCCAACCTCGCCTGGTCGATAGCAGCGGCCAAAAACTGTGCTGCCCCAGGCGGAGTGCGCAGCACCGCAATGTTCGCCGAGCCTTCGGCTGACAAAAGGAGCTCTCTACAGAGCGACGACAGCCTGTTATCGGCTGTATTCGAACTCTGAGCCGCGCTACCGTGCGATCGGCCCGGACCGTCGGTAGCAACATAGACCATGTGACCGTTGTCAGTACGAACACGTGTTGCGCCGATATCAACGAGATCACGAGATAACGTTCCTTGGGTGACCGAAACGCCGCGCTGTTCTAAGGCTTGTGCTAATTCGGCCTGTGACCGAATCTGTTCGACGCTCAACACAGTCCGAATCTCGTGTTGTCGGGCGGCCTTGGTCAGCGGAGTAGTCATGATTATTGTGCTTTTATTCGGGATGTTTCAGCCTGCGGTAGCGACAGTTCTGTCGGAATCTCGGCCAATCCTGAAGCATAGAGCAACCACGCGATCAGCGCCTTTTGGGCATGTAATCGGTTCTCGGCTTCATCAAAGACCCTGGACTGAGGGCCGTCAATGACCTCAGCGGACACTTCGTAGTCCCGATATGCTGGCAGGCAGTGCAAAAAGATCGCGTCATCGGCTGCTTGCTGCATGGCCGCTGTATCGACCGAGTACTCTTTGAAGAGTTTGAGGCGCATCTCGGTTTCTTCTTCTTGCCCCATCGATATCCACGTGTCGGTCACAACAACGTCAGCGTTGGCAAGCGCCTGCGTTGCATCGGTGGTCACCAGAATGGATCCACCGGCCTCTTGGGCTCGCTGTTGCGCTGCAGCCACGATCTTCTCGTCTGGGAGGTACCCTTCAGGGCCTGCAATCCGGACGTGCATCCCCGCGGTAGCTCCACCCAGAAGATACGAATTTGCCATGTTGTTCGCGGCGTCTCCGAGGTAGGTCATCATCAGTCCGTGGGTTGAGCGCTTATGTTCACGCACCGTTTGCAGATCGGCCAACACTTGGCACGGGTGATAGTCATCGGTGAGTGCGTTAATGATGGGGATGACCGAGTGTTCGGCTAATTCTTCGATGCCTGACTGTGCATAAGTGCGCCAGATGACAACAGAGACCATACGTTCGAAGACTTTGGCGGAGTCGTAGATGGACTCCTTATGACCGAGCTGTGATTCGCCGGGATTAATAATCAGTGGATTGCCGCCCAGCTCTGTCAGTCCAGCAGCAAAGGAGATACGGGTTCGGGTTGAAGTCTTATCAAACATCACGATGCCGGTTTGTGGGCCGGCAAGAGGCTTGAAGTCGAAGCGGTGATCCTTCATGGTCGCGGCAAGGTCGAGCACTTCGGCTTGTTCTGCCGGCGTGAGATCCGTGTCTACCAAAAAGTGGCGTGGGGTGTTCGGCATATTGCCGCTCCTTGAGGGGTCCGGGTGGCTAGTTCGCGTCAGCTACCGCGTCGGCGATGATGTTCGGCAGGTCCCGAAGCAGTGGCTCGACCTGATCTTTTGTAATAATTAACGGCGGCGCCAAACGTAAGGTGAGCTCACCGGTGGCATTAATGATGTACCCATATTCCAAAGCTTTCGATACGACTTTGGGGGCAAGTCCGCCCTCTGGCAGTGACTGTCCCTGCTGTGCTAATACTTCGGTATCCAGCTCGATCCCCTGCCATAATCCGTAGGCCCGCACCATTTTGATACCGGGCAGAGCTCGGAGACTGGTGGCAAGGTAGTCCCCAACTGCACTGACATTTTCTAACAGTCCGTCATGCTCGATGGTGTCGAGTACTGCCAAAGCGGTGGCTGTGGCCAATGGGTTTCCGCCAAAGGTGGTCCCGTGTTGGCCAGCAGTAAATAACTCCGAGACTTCACGGCCGAAGGTGAGTAGTGCACCGATTGGCATACCACCGCCAAGGCCTTTGGCCAAGGTCATCGCATCGGGCACAATCGGCTCATCTGAGTCCGTGATTGCGGGGTTTTGGAACGCAAACCATGTGCCGGTTCGACCAATACCAGACTGGATTTCGTCAAAGATCAGCAGGGCACCGTACTCGTCGCATGCCTGACGCACCTGTTGCAGATAACCGTCAGGAAAGTTCCTGACTCCAGCTTCACCCTGAACCGGCTCGATGATAACTGCTGCCACCGTGTCGTCCATTTCTGCGTCCAGCGCAGCAAAATCACCTGCCGCCACGAACGTGACCCCGCCCGGCAGTGGTTCAAAGGGCTCCCGATATTGTTGTTTCCATGTCAACGCAAGCGCGCCCATGGTACGACCGTGGAAGGCATTTTCCAGGGCAATGATCTTATGGCGCTTGCCGCCTGTGGAGTGGCCATAGCGACGCGCCAGTTTAAAAGCTGCTTCATTGGCTTCGGTCCCGGAGTTCGCGAAAAAACACGCGCCGTCAGCGGTACCTGCGAGCTCGGTGAGCCGTTCAGCGAGCGCCACCTGGGGCAGCGAGGTGAACAGATTGGAGATATGTCCCAACGTTGTCGCCTGTTGTGTCAGGGCTTCGACCAGTGCGGGGTGGGCGTGGCCCAGTGCGTTGACGGCGATCCCGGAGAGGAAATCGGTGTAGCGGTTCCCGTCGGCGTCCCAAACGTAGACGCCTTCGCCTTTCACTAAGGCCCGGGATGGGGTACCAAACATGTTGGTCATGGTCCGCTGGTAGCGGTCCAGTACATTCTGTTTCACGGAGGCTCCTATGGTGTGACTTGGGTGCCGACACCGGCAGTGGTAAAGATTTCGAGCAGCATCGAGTGTGCTTGGCGGCCATCAACGATGTGGGCCTGTGGGACGCCCGCTTCAACCGCACTGAGACAGGCTCGCATTTTGGGGATCATGCCGGATTGCAGCTCATCGAGCATGCCGCGCAATGCATCTGCGCTGATCGACGTTATTAACGACTCCGGGTCTGGCCAGTTGCCGTAGAGCCCCTCGACATCGGTCAGCACGACTAATTTCGAGGCTCCGAGGGCGCCAGCCAATTCTGCTGCTGCGGTATCGGCATTGACGTTGAGGACCTGACCGGTTGGCTGTCCCGTCTGCTCATCGAACTCCGGGGCAACGGAGGACACGACAGGAATGCGGCCATTTTCGATCAGGTCGGTAATGGCACCGGTGTTGACATTCACAACGTCTCCGACAAGGCCGAGATCTACTGGCTCGCCGTTGACGACGTGTTGTGTGCGGTGCGCTTCAAATAAGTCGGCGTCTTCTCCCGACAACCCGACGGCATAGGTGCCGTGTGAGTTGATGAGCCCCACGAGTTGCCGTCCAACTTGCCCTGTCAGCACCATGCGCACGACTTCCATAGTTTCTTCGGTCGTCACTCGCAGCCCACCACGGAATTCGGATTCAATCTCGAGTCGATCCAGCATGGTGTTGATCTGTGGCCCACCGCCGTGGACCACGACCGGGTGAATACCGCAGTGGTGGAGGAACACCATGTCTTCGACGAAGGCTGCTCGCAGCTCATCGGAGATCATGGCGTTGCCGCCGTATTTGATGACCATGGTGGTACCGGCAAATTTTTGGATCCAGGGCAGTGCTTCAACGAGGACTGCAGCCTTTTCGGATGCTCCGGATATGTCGCGTGGTGTTGTCGTCATGTGGCTCTTCTATGAGGAATATTCTGCGTTTTCACGGACGTAATCGTAGGACAGATCATTGGTCCACACGGTGACCTCGTGGTCGCCTGCTTTGAGGTAAATATCGACGGTGACTTCCCGGTCGTCAAAACTGACCAGGCTGCGATCTTCGCCAATACCCGCGTTCCGACACACCATGACGTCGTTGACGGCGACATCAATGGTGGTTGGATCGAAGGCCGCTTCGGTGGTCCCAACCGCCGATATGATGCGACCCCAATTGGGATCCTTGCCGAACATAGCGGTTTTGAACAGGTTGGAACGGGTCACGGTTCGTGCCACGGTTTCGCCGTCTTGTTCGGATGCTGCGCCGTGGACGGTGACCGCGATGTCTCGGGTGGAGCCTTCGGCATCGCCGATAATTTGCCGTGCCAGCGAAGCACACACGTCCCGAATGAGTTCTTGAACTTCGTCATGATCCGGCGTCACCCCGGACACCCCCGATGCCATGAGGACCACGGTGTCATTGGTAGACATACAGCCATCGGAATCAGCGCGGTTGAAGGTCGTGCGAACCGCTTCGCGCAGGAGCTGCTGTGCCAAAGACGCCTCAACAACGGCGTCGGTTGTGACCACGGCAAGCATGGTGGCCATACCCGGCGCAATCATGCCTGCACCCTTGGTCATGCCCGCGACTGAGTACCCCTCGCCAGTGCTGGCAGCAACCTTATGCCGAGTATCAGTGGTCATAATGGCTTTGGCGGCATCTTCTGAGCCGTCGGTATCGAGGGCTGCTACTGCCTGCGGGATACCTGCCAGGACGCGGTCCATCGGAAGGCGTTCACCAATAAGTCCGGTTGAACACACCTGGACGTCTTGAGCGTTGATGTTCAGGGCCTGAGCCGTGTGGTCTGCCATCGCAGCGGCATCGTCATCCCCCGGTGCGCCCGTGCATGCATTCGCACCGCCCGAATTGAGGATCACGGCTTTAGCTTGACCATCTGCCAGAGCAGCTTGAGACCAGCGCACCGGTGCAGCGGAAATGCGGTTAGTGGTAAACACTCCGGCAGCATCGAAACGTGGCCCGTTATTGACGATCAGTGCGAGATCGAGTCCACCGGAATTTTTGATGCCGGCTGCGACACCGGATGCGGTAAAACCTGCTGGTTGCGTCATACTCACGGCGCGACTCCTTGTCCGGTGAGACCGGTTTCTTCAGCCAATCCAAGGGCGATGTTCATCGATTGCACGGCCCCGCCGGCGGTGCCTTTCGTGAGGTTATCAACGGCAACGACCACAACCACACGACCTGCAGTTTCATCCACGGCCACTTGCATGACGACGTGGTTGGAACCCAGCACCGATTTCGTGGAGGGCCACTGACCTTCTGGCAGCAGATGGACGAACTGCTCCTGTGCATAAGCGTGTTCCCATGCAGCACGAATGTCAGCAAAGGAAACGCCCGGCTTAAATTTTGCGGTCGCGGTGGTCAAAATACCGCGCGGCATCGGCGCCAGGGTTGGAGTAAATGACAGGCTCACGTCTTCACCGGCCGCCCAGGACAACCCCTGGACGATTTCCGGGGTGTGGCGGTGTGTGCCACCAACACCGTATGGACTCATACTGCCCATCGCCTCGGACCCCAACAGATGCGGTTTCAACGTTTTTCCAGCACCCGAAGTACCGGAAGCCGCAACAATAACAATGTCGTCAGCCTCCAGCACGTCGCCGGTGAAGCCCGGGGCAAGGCCCAGCAGCGAACCGGTCGGATAACAGCCCGGCACGGCAATACGTTTCGCCCCGACCAATTCTTCTCGGCGACCCGGAAGCTCTGGGAGACCATACGGCCAGGTCCCAGCATGCGGCGAATCATAAAATTTCTCCCACATGGGGGTCGATTCCAAGCGATGATCAGCACCGGCATCGATGACCAGCGTGTCATCAGAAAGTTCTGCAGCAATCTCTGCAGACGCGCCGTGTGGCAACGCCAAGAACACCACGTCGTGGCCTCGCAAGACTTCGACGTCAGTAGGCTCGAGGACGCGATCGGCCAGCGTATGCAGATGCGGTTGGAGGCTGCCAAGTGTTTGGCCAGCATTGGAATGGGCGGTAATTGAACCAATTTCTACTTCCGGGTGCGAGGTCAACAACCGTAGGACCTCACCGCCGGCGTAGCCACTGGCTCCTGAAACAGCTACACGAAGAGTCATGAACCCACCCTAACACTAAAATATGCAGTACGTGTAATAATTATGCAGTGGTGGAACTCTGGTGATGCAAGCACCTGGAATGTAGCGTAGCAACCATGACTCAAACTCCTGTTGAACTTCCTGAAATGATGCAAGCTGCGGTGGTTACCGAAGCTGGTGGCCCTGAGAATTTCCAGTGGCGTGAAGTACCTGTCCCACTGCCCTCTGCCAACCAGGTCTTGATTGAGACCGCGGCAACTGGGCTGAATTTTATTGAAACGTATCAGCGTTCCGGGCTTTATGATGTGCCCTACCCTTTCATCCCCGGCTCTGAGGCCTCGGGAACTGTGGTGGCTGTTGGTGACCAGGTCGGCAATGTGACGGTTGGTGATCGTGTCGCGACAGCTTCCGGTGCCGAGACGTACGCCCAGTTTTTTGTCGCCCCCGCTGACAAGCTGTTGCCGGTACCTGACACGCTCGATCTCGTTGAAGCGGCTGCTGTCCCACTGCAAGGTATGACGGCCCATTATCTGTGTCGTTCCACCTACGAGGTTTCTGCAGGAGACAACGTATTCTTGACCGCCGGTGCGGGCGGCGTTGGCCAGTTGTTGACGCAGATGTGTAAGCATCTTGGAGCAAATGTGTACACGGTGGTCTCGACCGATGAAAAACGCAAAATTGCCGAGGCTGCCGGTGCGCATGGTGTCTTTTCCTATGACGACTTCGGCGACAAGCTTCACGAAGTCACCGATGGTGTAGGCGTCGACGTGGCCTACGACGCGGTGGGCGCTGACACGTTTGATACGTCATTAGCATCGGTTCGTGTTCGCGGCATGATTGTGTTGTTCGGTGCCGCGTCCGGACCGGTGCCGCCGTTTGATCTGCAGCGACTCAACGCCGAAGGCGCCCTCTTCACGACCCGTCCAAGTTTGGCGCACTACACGCGCACGGGAGACGAAGTAGCCTGGCGTGCACAAGAGATCTTCGGGTGGCTATCCGAAGGTGCACTGCAGCTCAGTGTTGATCAGCGTTACGACCTGGCAGATGCTGCGGACGCCCATCGGGCGTTGGAAGCCCGTAAGACGACGGGCAAAACTGTGCTGGTGCCATAGCTGTAACTGTTAACTTCATTTGGCGGGATTTTGCAGCTTCGATTTTCGGTCTCGCCTGAAGTTGTGGAACGCACCAGTGCTGGCGCACCCAAGGCTTCAAGAAACTCCTGATCAACACGGAACGTCGGTACCAGGTCAATGATGCCTTCATCGCGTTAGCCAACGCGATCATCATTATCCGCCGACTCGTACGCGAAGCTTGGACAACCCACCGCTGGGACAATCGACCCGCACGAAAACCCTAACCTATTGGCACACGTTCCAATGGCCCGGGTACCGCGTATGCGGCCCCGTACCGCGCAAGGAACTGATCTTGGCTGACCATTCCAGAACCGCAGGTTCCGCTTGCAATATCGGTGAGGCCACGTGCCCGCCGTCAAATACCAGGGCCCCGGCGCGATAAATCGCATCGGTCAGGCTCACCCACGGGTTCTCTATGACGACTGTAAGCACCGGCAACCCGATCAACAGTGCTGCGAATAGTCCAGCTCTCATAACGCCCACACGTTTGGAGATCGCCACCTTCAACGGTGCAGCCTGTGCGCCCATTAGTTTGCGACACCATACAATGCCGGCGATGACCCCGAATCCAATGGCGATAAGTTGTCCCAGATTCCCAAGAAGTAACAACACCAGTGCCACCGCAGCGATCCCAATGAGGAAGCGCCTTAGATCAGGGGTCAGCACCTTGGCCATCCCCCAGACTGCGTGAGCGACCACCGCAACGGCCACTGCTTTCAAGCAAATAACTAGCCCTTGCCCCACGGGACCGTCCAGATTCACTGCACCGATGGCAAACAACACCAGCAACAGCGCCGAAGGCGACCCAGGTATCCGTCCCGAAGCAGCCCTAAAGCAAAATCAACCTGGCTCGAGGCAGGGCCCGGCAAGAACTGACGTAGCGCTACCAATTGCCCGTAGTGCTCTTCGGTAATCGACCGCCGCCGCGATACGAGCTCCTCCCGAAAATACCCCAGATGCCCCACGGGTCCCCCAAGCGAGGTGACCCTCAGTTTAAGAAAAATGCGAAAAATTCTGCCGGTCCCGTCTTGGTCATAACGTCCTTTACCTATTGAAACACCTGAAACTCCTTCTACGACCGTTTCAACTTCACGATGTTGTTCCTTGTGCATCCGAGGTGAGCTCCGCAATCAACCGGGTGACGCGGTACTTAATATCGTCGCGGATGCCGCGGACGACGTCGAGGGGTTGTCCTGCGGGGTCGTCTAGGTCCCAGTCTTCATAGCGTTTGCCCGGATAAATCGGGCACACGTCCCCGCACCCCATGGTGATGACCACATCAGAGACTTGCACCGTCTCGGGGGTCAACACCTGCGGGGTGGCCGCAGTGATATCAATGCCCTCTTCGGCCATGGCGGCCACTGCCATCGGGTTGAGCTGATCAGCCGGGGCTGATCCGGCGGAGTGGACGTCAATGCGACCGCGACTGACCTGCCGGAGGTATCCGGCAGCCATTTGGGAACGGCCCGCGTTGTGGACGCATACAAATAACACGCTGGGGTGGGCTGGGGAGGTCATGAGATGACTTTCTGTGTCGTAGGAACAGGGACGGTAGGATCGTTGGGGAACAGTCGGCGGCCCAACCACAGGGCCACATAGACCAGACCAACCAACACCGGGACTTCAATCAGGGGGCCGACGACCCCGGCCAGGGCCTGGCCGGAGGTGATGCCAAAAGTACCAATGGCCACGGCAATGGCCAGTTCGAAGTTATTGCCCGAGGCGGTAAACGCCACCGAGGTTGATTTGGCATAGTTCAAGCCCACCACTTTGGAGGCGAAGAAACTGACCAGAAACATCAACACGAAATAGATCAACAAGGGCACCGCGATCCGGGCCACGTCCCAGGGTTGGGAAGTGATGGCCTCACCCTGCATGGCAAACAGCAACACGATGGTAAACAGCAGTCCGTAGAGCGACCAGGGGCCGATCTTGGGCAAAAACTTGTCCTCATACCAGGCGCGGCCCTTGGCTTTTTCGCCATAGGTTCGCGTCAAAAACCCGGCCAGCAGTGGGACGCCCAAAAATACCAGCACCGACGTCACGATGGCTCCCAGGGAAAACTGCGCCGAGGTCGTTTCTAGTCCCAGCCAGGACGGTAGGGCTTGTAAATAGAACCAGCCCAACGCACCATAGGCGATGAGCTGAAACACCGAGTTAATCGCCACGAGCACGGCGGCGGCTTCGCGGTCCCCGCAGGCCATGTCATTCCAGATAAACACCATCGCGATACACCGGGCCAGCCCGACAATGATTAATCCCGTCCGGAATTCGGGTAAATCGGGTAAGAACCCCCAGGCCAGGATGAACATAAACGCCGGGCCGATCACCCAGTTCAACACCAACGAGGCGACCAGTAGTTTCCGGTCCCCGGTGATCCGCTGGGTTTCGTCATAGCGGACCTTGGCTAACACCGGATACATCATCACCATCAAGCCCAGCGCAATCGGGAGGGAAATCCCACCAATGCTCAGCGATTCCAACATGGTGTTGAGCCCTGGTACAAACCGGCCCAGCGTCAGACCCAACCCCATGGCCAGTAAAATCCACACAGCCAACCATCGGTCGAGAAACGACATCCCCTTGATCACCAGGGATCCCGTGGTTGCAGCGGTTGTAACCGTTGTGCTCATCCGGCGTCCCAGCCCTTCATATTGACACGTATCGATCCGACAAAAGCGACCTCACTCTAACACATCGATACTCGTCAATGTATACTCAAGCCATGACTACCACCAACCCTGCCCCCGAGCGTTTGATCACCACCACGGATGGCTGCTGCTCAGTGCATGCCAGTCCCCTGGATGCAGCCACCGCGGACCGGATGGCAGCCAAACTCAAAGCCCTCTCCGATCCCACCCGGCTGCGCATCCTCTCTCATGTGGCGGCCCAGGGTTGTGAATCTGTGTGTGCGTGTGATCTCATCGACGTGCTGGATGTTAGCCAGCCCACGATCAGCCACCACCTGAAAAGACTCGTCGAGGCAGGACTGCTCACCCGGGAACAACGCCGTAAATGGGCCTATTACACCATCATCCAGGCCGCCTTTACCGAACTGCGCGACTTCCTCAACCTCACCTAGCCACAGCCAGCCCGCGTATCAAAGCGGTGCGTTTGGGTAGCAACACTGGAAGGATTTGGATGCGATCTCGGCATCGCCCCTATGCATTTCGGTCGGGCAAGCGGCCATATGAACCCGCGCAAAACCGCTAAACGGAATTAATAGATACAGCCATAGCACCCACACGCGCGAGACGACTGCACCCGATGTAGCCACGATGGTCGTGGCTACATCGGGTGCAATGTTTTATGGCGTGTTTTAGAACAGCGAAAGCACGGTTGTACCAACCATGCCAACGACGACCAGCAGTGCAATCACTGTGGTAGCCGCTTGTCGCCGTCGACGTTTCGAGTTGTCGCGTGGGTGGTCTGGCACCGGGTCGCGCAATTCCCAGGGTGGTGTCACCGTAGTACAGCTCCGTGTTCCGCCTCCGCAGCGCTGATGGCTGACATCCGCGCTTCAGAGGCTTCATCTGCGGTTAGTGTTCGATCATCCGCACGGAAGCGCAGGTTGAACGCCAATGATTTCTTGCCGTCTTCAACTCCGCTACCCGTGTACACGTCGAACAGACCAATATGTTCAAGTAACGCACCGGCGGCTTGCTGCAATGTTTGTTGTACGTCTCCTGCAGGAATAGTGTCTTCCACCACCAGTGCAACGTCCTGATACGTAGCAGGATAACTGGCGACCGGCGCTGCTTCAACAACAGCCGGAGCGGCCGCAATCAGCGCACCAAGGTCGAGTTCCATCGCGACGGTGCGTTGCGGAAGATCCCACTCATCGACCAATTTCGGTAGCAGCTCGCCGGCATATCCGATGACGTGGCTCTCCACCACAAGCTCCGCGGTGCGTCCGGGATGGAATGCGTGGTGCGTTGCCTGACGAATACAAAGTTCGGCTCCAACGACATCGGCGATATCGAGGGCTGCGCCAATGGGATCCTGCCAGTCATAAATACGGGGAACGTGCCCTGGCCCGGCAGCCGAGTCGTGGCCAGCAAAGACGGCCGCGATTCGGTGCGGCTGCTGTGGGATGCCGGCTTGGAGCTCCTCGAGTACCGCATCAGCGGGACGTTGGCCAAGAGGTGGCATCTCGACGGAACCGGTGCGTTCTCCGGGGAGAAACACGAGACCAGATTCGTAGAGGGCCACATCACGGAATCCGCGTGAGACGTTGCGACGCAGGGTTTCCAACAAACCAGGCAGAATGGTGGTGCGTAGCCAACCGTATTCAGCCGAGATCGGGTTCGCCAATTTGACCATCCGTTGTGCTTCCACAGCGGTTTCGTCGGCTGCACCGAACGTCTTATTCTGCGCTACTGAAACGAAGGGGTAGGACAGTGTCTCGACCAGTCCGGCACCGGCGAGCGCATTCGAGACCTGGCGTCGTAGTCTCTGAGATGCGGTGAGCCCGCGTCCCGGTGGTGGGATGGGCAGTGTCGCGGGTATATATGAATAGCCCACAAGACGGGCGACTTCTTCCACGAGGTCTTCGGGAATTTCGAGATCGGTCCGCCAGGATGGTGGAGTGACGATAAAGATCGTGGTGCCATCGGTTTGATCGCGCTGCTGCATGACGTCTGCACCCAGCGCCTGCAATACTTCTTCGATCTGGTCTTCGGGATAGTCATAGCCGACCAGTTTGGAGGGATAATCCGCCCGGAGTCGAACCGTGGCGGCTTGTGGCTGCTCCCCTACGTCGGTAACCCCGTCGTCAATCGTTCCACCGGCTAGCTCCACGAGCAGTTCTGCTGCGCGTTGAGCTGCGGTATCAGCTATGTTCCAATCGACCCCGCGGGTGTTGCGCTTGGATGCCTCCGATGGCAACCGGTGGCGACGTTGGGTGCGCGAGATGGAGACGGTATCGAAGTTAGCAGCCTCGATCAGGATTGACGTGGTCTCGTCGCTCACTTCGGTTGCAAGGCCACCCATAACGCCGGCCATTCCGATGGCGCCGGTGTCATCGGCGATGACGAGATCTTCGGCATGCAGACTACGTTGCTTACCGTCTAGGGTTTCGAGTGTTTCATTGTCGTTGGCTCGACGTACGACAATCCCACCGGTCAATTTTTCGGCGTCGTAGAAGTGTAGTGGCTGACCCAGTTCCAGCATCACATAGTTGGAAATATCCACGGGCAAGCTCAACGGGCGGATCCCAGCAAGACGCAGTCGCGCCGACATCCAAAACGGTGTGGCCGCGGCTGGGTCAAGCCCATCCACGCGACGCGCTACGAATCGTGTGGCACCGGGAGCCCCGTGGATGGGTGCTGCATCTGACAGTCGCACAGGCCAGCCGTTGGCATTCGACTCGGGGGCCTCCATAGCATCGGCTGGATCAGTGGTCTCGGTGCCTGTCGCATGGCCGTATTCACGGGCAACGCCGCGCAGCGACAAAACGTAACTGCGGTCCGGAGTGACGTTAATTTCTGCTGCCTCGTCATCAAGATGCAACAGCTCAAGCACATCGCTACCAAGTTCCGGGTCAAGGCCCCATTCAGACAGGACCACAATCCCGTCATGTCCCTCCCCCAGTCCGAGCTCGGTTGCCGAGGCAATCATGCCGGCAGAAGTGTGCCCGTAGGTTTTGCGTGCAGAGATAGCAAAATTGCCGGGCAGCACGGCCCCCGGCAGCGCGACAATGACTTTATCGCCGACATCGAAGTTATGGGCGCCACACACCACACCTTGCACCCCGGATGGGTCAATACCCTTGCCTTCAAGCGTTTGGGTTTGGCCATCGGGGACGACCTGGACTTGAGTCCAGTTGATAGTTTTGCCGTTGGAATGTGTCTCGGCGCTCTTTTCTAACACTTTGCCCACAACGATGGGGCCGGTGAGTTCAAAGCGGTGGACGTCTTCTTCTTCGAGACCGACTTTGACCAGGTCTGCCATGAGTTCTTCGGCAGTGGTTTGTGCTGGCAACTGCGTATATTCACGCAGCCAAGATAATGGGATACGCATGCTGGGACTAAATCTCCATTCCAAATTGCGTTGAGAAACGCACGTCGCCTTCAATCATGTCGTGCATATCGGTGACACCGTTGCGGAACATCAGTGTGCGTTCCACACCCATGCCGAACGCAAACCCGGAGTACACATTCGGGTCGATGCCTGCGGCTCGTAGGACTTGTGGGTGCACCATACCGCAGCCGCCCCACTCGACCCATTGGGGCCCACCTTTAGCATTGGGGTACCACACATCTAGTTCGGCCGACGGCTCGGTGAACGGGAAAAAGTTTGGACGTAGTCGAATGCGAGCATCTGCACCAAACATTGAGGTCGCGAAGTACTCTAGCGTGCCGCGCAAGTCCGCCATCGTCAGCCCTTTATCCACGGCTAAGCCTTCCAACTGGTGGAACACGGGAGTGTGAGTGGCGTCTAGTTCATCGGTACGGAAGGTTTTACCCGGTACCAAAATATACGTCGGCGCGCCGCGCTCTAGCATGGCACGAATCTGTACCGGAGAGGTGTGAGTCCGCAGCAACAGGTGGGAATTTGCGGGTTCCACAAAGAAGGTGTCCTGCATTTCACGTGCCGGATGATCCGGTGCGAAGTTCAGCGCATCAAAGTTATACCACTCCGATTCGAGTTCGGGGCCTTCGGCGATTTCCCATCCCATGCCAACGAAAATATCGGAGGCTCGTTCTTGAAGCAGCTCTAACGGATGGCGGGCGCCATGGCGACGGCGACGAACTGCTGTGGTCACATCGACGGTCTCTTCGACGAGCATCCGTGCCTCATGTTCGGCAGTCAGCTGGGCTTCACGTGCGGCAAGTGCCTTCCCCATTTTTCCGCGGGCTTGTCCCATGCGTTTTCCGGCATCAGCTTTTTGTTCTTTCGGCAGTTTCCCGATGAGTCGATTCGCGAGGGTCAATGGTGCATTATCACCGGTATGCGCGATGCGGGCGGTTTTGAGTGCATCAAGAGAATCCGCTGCGTCAAAAGCTGCCAGGGCGGCTTCAACAGCCTGCTCTACGGCCGCGTCATCGACCGGTGAAATCTCCGGTGGGAGATCTGAAGTATCCGTCATAGGAGGTACACACCTTTAGTTCTAAAACCAAGAGTTCATAACGATGGGGTCGAAACTGCTCAGTTTCGACCCCATCTAGTCTAAGACGTCAGTACTTCACCGAAGAACTATTGCCCCTGTACTACACGCTGGCTGCCCGATAATCATCGATCACATCACCTTGTTCCAGCAGTTCAACAGAGGTTTCACGCATTTCAACTTTGCGCACCTTCCCGGTGACAGTGGTGGGAAACTCCTCGACGACGTGCACGTAGCGCGGGATTTTAAATTTCGCGAGCGAACCGAGCGCGAATTCCCGCAGTGCTTCGGCAGTAAGTTTTTCTGCGCCCTTACGCAATTGGACCCAGGCCATGAGTTCTTCACCGTATCGCTCATCTGGTACACCGATCACCTGGGCATCGAGAATATCCGGGTGGGTATACAGAAATTCTTCAATCTCACGTGGGTAAATATTTTCACCACCACGGATGACCATGTCCTTCATTCGACCGGTCACCTGAACATAGCCGTTGTCATCCATGCGTGCGACATCTCCGGTGCGCATCCAGCCGTCGTCACCGAGCACTTCGGCCGTTTTTTCGTCTTGATCCCAATACCCCTGCATCACGAGGTAGCCGCGTGTGCAAAGTTCTCCCGCACTGCCTATTGGTAGTGTTTCCCCGGTTGCGGGGTCGGTGATTTTAATCTCGGCGTGTGGACTTGGCCGACCAACCGTTGAGACCCGAAGACTCAGGTCGTCATCCGGTCGTGTCTGCATGGAGACCGGCGACGTTTCTGTCATGCCGTAGCAGATCGTGACGTCTTCCATATTCATCGTGTCAATCACTTTGCGCATGACTTCATCCGGGCACGGCGAGCCGGCCATAATACCGGTGCGCAGGCTCGACAAATCAAAGTCTGCGAGATTCTCTAAAGCCAACTCCGCGATGAACATCGTTGGAACACCGTACAACGAGGTGCATTGATGTGTTTCGACGGTTTCCAGCGTCTTTTGGGGGTCGAAACTTTGGGCCGGGATGACCATGGTTGCACCATGTGTCGTCGCCGCCAGGTTACCCATGACCATACCGAAGCAATGGTAGAACGGCACCGGAATGCAGATACGGTCTTGATCGGTGTATCGATTGATCTCACCGACGAAAAATCCGTTATTCAAAATATTGCGGTGCGACAGTGTGGCACCTTTAGGAAAGCCCGTCGTCCCCGAGGTGTACTGAATGTTGATCGCATCGGTATTACTTAGCGTCGTTTGAATCTTGTGCAGCACCGTATCGTCAGCTTCGATGTCGAACACGTCGTCCCATGATGCAGAGTTCATAATGATGACGCGTTCCAGCGAGCCGAATTCTTCTTGGAAACGTTGGATCATCCGTGGGTAGTTGGCCGTCGGTACCTCTTCAGAGGAGATCAGTGTGGTGATACCCGCTTGTTCTAAGACGAAGTTCAGCTCATGCTGACGGTAGGCGGGGTTGATGTTGACCATGATCGCACCTAACTCGGCAGTCGCATACTGAACCATCGTCCATTCCCAGCGGTTCAACGACCAAATACCCACTCGTTCGCCAGCTACCACGCCGGCCCGGTGCAAGCCAGTGGCAAGGTTCCGGACGTCGGCAAAAAACTGCTCGTATGTCCACTGTCTTTGCGACGCTGCATCGATGAGCGCAATATTTTGTGGGTACTTGGCGGCCGTTTGCGCAAGATTGACGGAAATCGTATCTTCGATCAAGGCAACGTCCGTGGGGCCTGCGGCATAGGAATACGTGAGTTGTTCTGTCATAACCAGCTTCCTCGACGACGGAGGTGATTCGACCATCAATCTAACAAAGTGTGAGCGACCTCACCATAATATCTGGTCGATCTATTCTGTAGGCGCTGCATAGATTGCGTCGATCGCCATCTGGGGCAGCATTTTTTTGAGATATGACAAAAAATTACCGGTCTGCTTTCGTTTGGCCAACCCCCTAAAGGAGTGACCCGTTGAGTTGATGAGCCCAAAGAGCGCATGGGCGCGCACTAATCGCTGATCATCGGATTCCTGTGGATGCACCGCTTGCATGGTCCGAACCCAAATTTCGATGTATTCACGCTGGGTGCGCCGGATTTCGCGCTGTGTGGTCTCCTCGACAGCCGCCAGGTCACGATCCTGGACGCGGATCACATCTGGAGATGTCAACGCAAAATCAGTTTGCAGTGCAACCAGCTGCTCTAACCGACAAAAGGTGTCGTCATATTGCGCCTCGATCGCCTTACCCCGAGTCAATAGGTGGGAGCTGGCCTGCCCAATGAGGGCGCCGAGCATATCTTGTTTGGACTCAAAGTGGCGGTAAATCGCCTGTCCGGTCACTCCAACTTCCGCGCCAATTTCGTCAAGGGACACGGAAGCGAAGCCCCGGTCGGAAAACAACCGTCCGGCGGCTGCCAAGAGTTGCTCCCGGCGTTTTTCTTTTTCCAACTGGCGTTGGGTTTTGACCCCGCCGTTCTGTGAATTTATCTCGGTACTAGACAAATGCAATCTCCGTCACTATTCTGAATCTCAGTTAGTCACCATAAACTGAAATTTTCGCTGCGTCCACTCTTTCAGGAGAATAATGCAACAGCTGATCACACAGGTTGATGCCAACTCCGAGCAATATCAAACAAACTTTACCCACCACGACCACCTGCGCCAACAACTGCGCGACCGCGTGGCTGAGGTGGCTAAAGGTGGCTCGGAACGCGCTCGTCAACGTCACCTCGACCGCGGTCGGCTCCTCCCACGTGAGCGCGTACGTCGCGTTCTCGACCCGGGCTCTCCGTTTTTGGAGGTTGGCTCACTGGCGGCCTTTGGCATGTATGACGATGATGCCCCGGCGGCCGGTCTGATCGCTGGGATCGGATTAGTTGAAGGCCGTTACGTCATGATCGTATGCAATGACTCCACGGTCAAGGGCGGCACCTATTATCCGATGACGGTCAAAAAGCACCTGCGAGCGCAAGAGATCGCCATGGACAACGCGCTCCCCTGCCTCTATCTGGTGGATTCCGGCGGTGCTTTCCTCCCAAGACAAGATGAAGTGTTCCCAGATCGTGACCACTTCGGTCGAATCTTCTACAATCAAGCCCAACTGTCTTCCCGTGGGATCCCACAGATTGCGGCCGTCTTTGGCTCGTCAACAGCCGGTGGCGCATACGTCCCGGCCATGAGTGACGAATCGGTGATGGTGCGCAATCAGGGTACGATTTTTCTGGGCGGCCCGCCCCTGGTGAAAGCCGCCACGGGTGAGGTCGTGACCTCAGAGGAACTCGGCGGCGCCGAGGTTCACACCTCGACTTCGGGGGTTGCCGATCATATCGCTGAGAACGACGATCACGCGCTGCAAATCCTCCGCAATATCGTCGAGACGCTGCCCGAGACCCCATCTCGGATCTGGCGCAAGCTGGACGCATGCGAACCTGCTCACGATCCGGCGGGCATAAGCGGTGTCACCCCCACGGACCAGCACACGTCATTTGATGTCCGCGAAGTCATCTCACGCATCATCGATGCCGACACATTCCACGAGTTCAAGGAGAACTACGGCACCACGCTCGTGACCGGTTTCGCACGTATTGATGGGCACCCGGTGGGCATCATTGCCAATAATGGAATCCTGTTCTCCGAGTCCTCGCTCAAAGGCGCTCATTTTATTGAGCTCGCCGACCAGCGTGGCATTCCACTGCTGTTTTTACAAAACATCTCCGGTTTCATGGTCGGTCTGGATTACGAAGCCGGCGGCATTGCCAAGAACGGCGCCAAAATGGTCACCGCAGTCTCGACCACCCGTGTCCCAAAAATTACCGTGGTCATCGGTGGCTCATTTGGAGCCGGCAACTACTCGATGTGTGGTCGCGCCTACTCCCCACGTTTTTTGTTTATGTGGCCCAATGCGCGTGTCTCCGTCATGGGACCCGACCAGGCCGCAGCCGTGCTGGCAACGGTCAAAAGAGACCAGTACGATGCTGCAGGCGAAGACTGGTCACCGGAAGCAGAAGCCGAATTCAAACAACCCATTGTGGACCAGTACAACGAGCAGGGTTCTGCCTACTACTCGACCGCGCGTCTGTGGGATGACGGCATTATTGACCCGCAGGATACCCGCCGAGTCGTCGCCATGGCGCTCGATGTCTGTGCCCGTACCCCACTGGCTGACCCCCAATTTGGTCTTTTTCGGATGTGATTGATGTGCCACTCTTTTCTAAAGTACTCATAGCAAACCGCGGTGAAATCGCGATTCGTGTCGCCAAAACCTTGCACAACTTGGGCATCCGGTCTGTGGCGATCTATTCAGACGCGGATCAAGACGCCGCCCACGTTCGGTGTGCCGACCAGGCTATTCGACTCGGCGCGAGCTCGGCGGACTCCTACTTGAACCCTCAGGCGGTCGTCCAGGCAGCACTTGAGTCCGGCGCCCAAGCGATTCACCCCGGCTACGGTTTCATCTCTGAAAACGTCGACCTTGCCCGTGCTTGCCAGCAAGCTGGCGTCACGTTCATTGGGCCCAATGAACACGCGCTAGATGTCATGGGCGACAAAATTCGCTCCAAAAATCATGTGGCCACCGCCGGAGTGCCCATGGTCGATGGTGTATCCGAACCAGGGCTCAGCGACGCACAGCTGGTAGAAGCCACCAAGAACATGGCCTTTCCCATGTTGATCAAACCTTCGGCCGGTGGCGGCGGGAAGGGCATGCACGTGGTGGAATCGCACGACGAGCTGGCGTCGCAATTGGAAACCGCCCGACGCGTGGCCAAGGCGGCTTTCGGTGATGACACACTGCTGATCGAACAGCTCGTCCGAGCCCCGCGGCACATCGAAGTCCAGGTGCTGGCAGACACCCACGGCAACGTGATCCATCTCGGCGAACGCGAATGCTCGCTGCAGCGCCGTCATCAGAAAATTATTGAAGAAGCACCCTCCGTGCTGTTGACCGAAGAAACCCGTGCCCGCATCGGCCAAGCTGCAGTCGATACGGCGAAGTCCGTGAACTATGTCGGTGCTGGGACCGTCGAGTTTTTGGTCTCCGACGCCGAGCCCGACAAGTTCTACTTTATGGAAATGAACACTCGACTCCAGGTAGAGCATCCGGTGACCGAAGAAGTCACGGGGGTCGACCTAGTCGAAGAACAAATCCGCATTGCTGCCGGTGAACCCCTGGCACTGCGACAAGAAGACCTCACGTTCACCGGGCATTCGATTGAGGCCCGGGTTTATGCAGAAACGCCTGCGGCTGGTTTTATGCCGTCCACAGGTACCGTCTTGCATCTCGCTGAGCCGGCAGGTTCTGGGGTACGCGTCGATTCTGGCCTGCGTGATGGTGCGGTCATTGGTACAGAATTTGACCCGATGGTGGCGAAGGTCATCGCCACCGGCACCGATCGGGCCCAAGCATTGGCCCGTTTAGAACAGGCACTGGATGAGATGGTGCTGCTCGGAGTCAACACCAACCTGGAATATCTGCAACATCTGCTGCGTGACGATGACGTCGTTGCCGGCAGGATGGACACCACCCTGGTGGAAGCCCGTCTGAATGACATGGTATTTGACACCCCGAGCGAAAAACACGCTCAGATCGCGGCACAGTTTATCCATCAAATTGTACAAGCGCCGACGTCAGCGTGGGAATACGACGGCTTCCGGCTAGCCGAGTCCGCACCGATCACCTATCGCGTCGACTACCCGGCAGACGAGCCGACACGATTCGACGTTGTGCTGCAGTCCAATACCCAACTCCTCCCAACCGGCGCTGTCAACGAGTTTGTCTACCGTGATGCCTCTGGCGTAGAAACCGTCACGGTGGCCGCCGAGGCACCCACATCACAAGGCACTCGAGTATGGCTGGCGTCCAATAATTTCACCGGCGTGGTCCTCGTGCTGGATCACAAAGCTCAGGTACTGGATATATTGGCCACGATGGAATCCGAAGAACGCGGCGTGGACCCACAGGTACGGGCTCCGCTGCCGGGCACGGTGACCGCAGTGCATATCGACGACGGTAGCGAGGTAGCTGCCGGCGATCCGGTCGTGACCATTGAAGCAATGAAGATGGAGCACCACCTCAAAGCACCCCTGGACGGCACCGCGGCAATTCACGTCAAGGATGGTCAACAGGTTCGACTCGACCAGAACATTTTAACAGTCACTGGCCACGATGCCGATGACGCCGACGACGCATAGCGTTGCGACGACGAAAGGCTTTCCACCATGTCACATGATCATTTACTCGATGAAGAACAACTCGCGCTCGTTGAAGGTGTTCGAGAATTCACGCAGCAGGTTGTCGCTCCGGTTTCAGCCCAACACGACAAAGAAAAGACCTTCCCTTATAAAGTGATCGCCGAAATGGGCGAAATGGGACTGTTCGGTCTGCCTATCCCCGAAGAATATGGTGGCCAAGGCGGCGACTACTTCACCCTGTGCCTCGCCCTGGAAGAACTCGCCAAGGTAGATCAGTCGGTTGCCATGACACTAGAAGCTGGCGTATCGCTGGGCATGATGCCCTTGCTGAAATTCGGCACCGAGGCACAAAAACAGCAATGGCTACCCTCGCTGGCCGAAGCAAAAAACCTCGCCGGCTTTGGACTCACTGAACCTGGCGCAGGTTCGGATGCCGGTGGCACCCAGACCAAAGCGACCTTGGACAATGGCACCTGGACCATCAACGGCAATAAAGAGTTCATTACCAACTCCGGAACCGACATCACCTCGATGGTTACCGTGACCGCTGTGACCGGCCAAGACGAGATTTCGACGATCATCGTCCCGACCGACACCCCTGGTTTTACCGCCGAACCAGCCTATGACAAGGTCGGTTGGAATGCTTCTGATACCCACCCGCTCACGCTCAATGACGTGCAGGTTCCAGAAGAAAATCTACTCGGTGAGCGTGGCCGTGGTTACGCGAACTTTCTGGGCATCTTAGATGAAGGCCGGATAGCGATTGCTGCAGTGGCCACCGGAGCGGCCCAAGGCTGTGTCGATGAATCAGTCGCTTATGCCAAGACCCGACATTCTTTTGGTCGTCCTATCGGCGACAACCAGGCAATCTCGTTCAAGATTGCTCGCATGCAGGCCCGGGCGTACTCCGCTCGAGCCGCCTATTACACCGCAGCAAAGAAACTCATCGCGGGTGAACCGTTCAAAACCGAAGCCGCAATTGCCAAAATGGTCGCCTCAGAAGCGGCCATGGACAATGCTCGTGACGCGACCCAAGTATTCGGTGGCTATGGTTTCATGAACGAAACGCTCGTTGCCCGACACTACCGGGACTCCAAGATCCTGGAAATCGGCGAAGGCACCACCGAGGTGCAACTCATGCTCATCGCCCGCTCTCTTGGACTCTAGGAACGATATGCCAGACAACCCAAAAATCATTGTGCAACGCGGACTGTACTTTGATGAAATCGAGGTCGGAGCCATCTATCAGCACGCGCCCGGCCGCACCGTGACCGAGTCCGACAACGTCGGATTCACGACGCTGACCATGAACATGCAGTCCTTGCACTTGGACGCACACTGGTCCTCTCAGCAGGAGTTTGGCCAACCGCTGGTCAATTCCATGTTCACGCTATCTACGATTGTTGGAGCCTCAGTTGCTCAACTGACACAAGGCACCATCGTGGCGAATCTTGGTTTTGAGGCGGTCAAGTTTCCCAAACCGCTCTACCACGGTGACACGTTGTACACGGAAACCGAGATTATCGATAAGCGCCTTTCCTCGTCACGGCCGGGCCAGGGCATCGTCTCATTCCGCCACATCGGCCGGAACCAACACGGCGACGTCGTGGCCGAATGTAGCCGCTCCACCTTGCTTTGGGAATCTGAAACGAAACACCGAGAGGCCACCGCATGACCACCTTCGATCTTGGACCAGCACTGCTGTTTGTACCTGCTGATCGTCCAGAACGTTATGCCAAAGCACTCGAACGATCCGATGCGATCATCATTGATCTAGAAGATGCCGTTGCTGTGCAGGATCGTCCGGCCGCACGTGAGGCATTGGCCAAGCACCTTGCAGCCATGGATGACGCCTCGGCTGCCCGAACTGTCGTACGTATCAATCCGGTCGAAGACCACGACTTCACGGAGGACGTCGCACTGTTATCCAACACAGCGGTCCGACACGTCATGGTGCCCAAAGTCGAAAGTCATCAGGGCGTGGATGAAGTTGCCAAGGCACTCGAAGGCGTTGGGCTCATCGTCTTGTGTGAGACAGCCGCCGGAGTGCTTGAAGCTGCCCGTATTGCTCAGCACCCGGCAGTAACCGCGTTAATGTGGGGCTCTGAGGACCTGATGGCATCCACGGGCGGCTCATCATCGAGGTTTTCCGACGGCACGTATCGTGATGTCCCCCGCTTTGCCCGGGCCCAAGTGCTCTTGGCTGCCGCAGCAGCTGGTAAAGCGAGCATTGATACGATCCATACGGATTTGTCGCCCACAGAACAGCTCGTTGCTGAAGCACAAGATGCGGTCGCAACCGGTTGGAGTGCAAAAGCGTGTATTCATCCAGCCCAGGTGGCTGTTGTCCGGGAGGCTTATACACCAACACCACAAGAGCTCGACTACGCTCAGGCCCTGCTGACCGAGGTGGACAATCACGGGGGTGTATTTCAGTTCCGCGGCTCAATGGTCGACGGGCCCCTCATTGCCCACGCAAAGATCGTGGTCGAACGTGCCCAGAAACTCGCCCGATCATCGCGCTAAGCTACCGCCGAGCTGTTTCAGTATTGCATCGACAATGGGCAGATCTGCGGGGATCCATTCCAGCGATTGCATCGCTGCCGCTGTGAGCTGCGCCCACTCGAGACGATCATGTTCGATCAGCGGTCGAGGCACACCGGAAGTAACGACTGCGGTGTAGACGTGCATTCGCATACCATTATCGAGTTGCCAGCCAGCCTCTTCGGGCGCCACGATCAGGTCGAGGATTTGAATATCCACACCCAATTCTTCACGAATCTCGCGCAGCAGCCCGTCTGTCAGGGATTCATCGGGCTCCACTTTGCCACCGGGAAACTCCCAATACCCTGCCAGGGATTTTGGGGCTTTGCGTCGCGCTACCAACATGTGGGTTGGGTCAGTCGCGTCATCGAGAATGGCTGCGCCCACAACAACGGGCTCGGGCATAGTCGTTTGCATGGCATCTAGCTTAGTGTGTGAAGGCCATTTCTGATGGAGAACATTGGCAATGGCGCTGAAATGCAGAAACCCACCAAATATATTTCAGATTTGAAATACTTTTCATTGTACGCTACGCTAAGGGTACTTCAGATTTTGAACAGTCTTCCTTAGGAGCATCCATGCAATTCGGTATATTCACGATTGGTGACATCACACCAGATCCCCATACTGGACAGGCACCATCTGAAAATCAACGCATCAAAGACACTGTCAAAATTGCTAAGCATGCCGAACAAGCTGGATTTGAAGTATTTTCGACCGGCCAGCACCACAACCCGCCGTTTGTCGCACCCGGGAACCCCCCGGTGCTCCTATCGTACCTCGCAGCCCAAACCCAAAATCTCATTCTGTCGACGTCCACGACACTGATCACGACCATGGACCCGGTCCGGTTGGCCGAAGACTATGCCTACCTACAGCACCTTGCTGATGGTCGCATGGATTTGGCCATGGGTCGTGGCAACACCGGGCCGGTCTACCCATGGTTCGGCAAAGATATTCGGCAGGGCATCCCGTTGGCAGTAGAGAACTACAACTTGTTGTACCGTCTGTGGCGGGAGATCGACGTCGATTGGGAAGGGCGCTTTCGTACTGCATTGCAACAGTTCACCTCGACGCCTCGGCCCCTGGATGACGTCCCACCGTTTGTGTGGCATGGTTCCATTCGCTCACCGGAAATCGCCGAGCAGGCGGCATATTACGGCGACGGTTTCTTCCACAACAATATTTTCTGGAACAAAGAACACGTTATCCAGATGGTTCGCTTATACCGTCAGCGCTACGAGTACTACGGCCACGGCAAAGCCCACCAGGCATATGTTGCGCTGGGCGGGCAGACCTTTATGCGCGAAAAATCCCAGGACGCGTGGGACGAATTCCGTCCGTATTTCGATAACGCGCCGGTCTACGGTCACGGCCCATCAATGGAAGACTTCACAAAGATGACGCCACTGACGGTTGGCTCGCCGGAGCAAGTTATCGAACGCACCCTGGAATTTCGACAGTGGGTAGGTGACTACCAGCGTCAAATGTTCTTGATCGACCATGCTGGTCTGCCGACAAAGACGGTCTTGGAGCAGATCGACCTCTTCGGCGAGAAGGTCTTGCCCGCACTACGCAAAGAGTTCGCGAAAGGTCGTCCAGATGACGTGCCAGACGCACCGACCCATCAATTCCTGAAAGAACGTCAGGCAGCGGGCCGTGCTCCCATCGCCGGTGGCGGCGAAGGCTCACAGGCATACCAGGAACGCCAGGAGGCAACGGAAGCCCAAAAGTAACAATCTGCTGCAACCCAGTAGGATGGCATATCGGCAATGACGAAGGATTGATATGGAAACAGCATTCGAAGCGACGGATCCGTTTACTCCGGACACCCGACATATTGCGGTCATCGCTGCCGGATTGAGCGACCCGAGTTCAACCTCCATGCTGGCAAAACAGTTGGGAGAGGCAACAGCGGATACGTTGTCGGCACGGGGCTTTCGCCCCGAAATGCACCACTTTGAACTGCGTGACGTCGCAACTGACATCGCGGATTCGATGGTCACGTTTAGCCGCTCCGAACAGCTGAACGAAATGATCAATGAGGTTGAACAAGCCGACGGGATCATCACGGTGTCTCCGGTGTTCAAAGCATCCTATTCGGGTCTGTTTAAATCCTTCTGGGATTTGGTAGACAACGAGGCGCTCACCGGCGTGCCCATCCAACTTGGTTCGACGGGCGGTAGTCCGCGCCATTCTTTAGTCATTGATAATTCCATGCGTCCGCTCTTCTCGTATCTGCGGATGCGGGTGATGCCCACCGGCGTCTATGCTGCAACTGAGGATTGGGGTGCCGCGGGAGGCGCCGTCGGCGATGACCACCACTCGAATGTGGCGTATTTGAGTCGTCGTATCCAGCGTGCGGGTGACGACCTGGCGGATGTAGTTGCCCGTCTTGAGGCGCGTCCGCGACGCGCGAGCCCCCAACCAAAGGAATTGGAGGTGATTCCCTTTGACCAACTCCTCAACGGATTTGACGCCTGAACAGCTGCAGCAACCACTCGGCCCGGGCTTCCGCGTCTATTTTGAAACGACCGCACGGTTACTCGATCGTTTAGAGAAACGACTCAAACAGCGCTTGGGTCTCACGCTGAGTGAATATAACATGCTGCTCCTGCTGTCCGAGGCGCCTGAGGGTCAGATGCGGATGGGTCAGCTTGCTGACGCGATCGTCTTTTCACCGTCGCGGTTGACCTATCAGGTCAAAGTGCTGTCCGAACGCGGGCTGGTAAAAAAGGTGAAATGCCCACAAGACGGCCGTGCATGGCAGGCAGAGCTGACACCAGAAGGTCGCACGATGTTTCGTCGCGCTTCAGTCATCCACGCAAAGGGTGTGAAAAATCTGTTTACCGACGCGGTCTCTGACGAACAGTTGGCCATGGTGCACCAGACTTTTGGCCAGGTCGCAGCGAACCTTGACGAGGTCACCGAAGAGTAACTAGCTCGCGGCGCCGAGCACGATTTCTACCGTATCGGCTCGGTGCGCAAGCAGTTCCTGATCGGCAATCAGAGACTGCAGTGTCGACAACATGAGCTTATTGCCTACCGCATCGGTCGGATCATGTGGTGTCGCGACGAGGGCAAGTTCTGGTCCTGCTCCCCCACCGGCAATCACGGTACCGTAGGATGTTTGCGTTGCCACACCACGGCCCGGGGCCATCGCGAGTTGTTTAAGGCCCGGAACGAGATCTGTCAGCGTGGAAAGCTCCCGGGCGATCTGGACATCCTCATATGAGGGGGTCCAGTCTTTTTGTTGTGCCAGGGCGTAAACTTCGGGCCGCCGCACCACATAGGTGACGTGGGCGCCCGGGTCGATCACCACGAGCTCGTTGCCCTCATCGACCGCACTGAGACAAGCACGCGGCATCCATACTGCCACTGGACGGGCATCTTTGTGCCAAGCCGTGAGTTTGGGAATAGACGTAAACACGGGCAACGTCCCGCGTCCGTCAGCGGATTTCAACGATACCAGCGCAACATCGGATTCTTTATCAGATTCGATGGTGTGCGCATGGCCGTGCTCGTCGTGGTGGGTATGGGACGTTGTTTCTGCAACGGTCGGGACCACTGCTGCAAACACCCTGATGTTCTCTAAGACTTTGAACACGTCTTTTTCATCGGCATTGCCGTCAATGAGATCCTGGCGAACTTTTGTCCATGCTTCATCTTCTAATCCGTCATCCGTGTCGAAGGCGTGCAGCGGGTTCGATGAGCCATCGATGCCCGTACCGGACAGATCGCGCCCTTCCCAGGCGGTCCCCGCCGAGTCTGTTGGCCGCCCGAAGGCATCACGGTGTTGTCGGGAGAGGTTGCGATCAATTGCTGCTTGAATGTGGCCTGGCAGCTGGGGGTTTTCCTGCATCGTGGATCTAAACGTCTTTCACCGAAGCTCCCGCTGCAACATGCAGTGCCTGCTGCAGCGTGAATTGTCCCGCATAGAGTGCTTTACCGATGATTGCACCTTCAATGCCCCGGTCAACCATGCTTGCCAACGTTGCAATATCTTCGAGGGTAGAAATACCACCCGAAGCTATAACCGGTTTGCCGGTATGTTCAGCAATCTGGCCGAGCAGCTCAGTATTTGGGCCGGTCAGTGTGCCATCTTTGGTGATATCTGTGACTACATACCGGGCACAGCCAGCTTCTTCCAGCTGCGCTAGCACGTCCCACAGGTTCCCGCCTTCTTCAACCCATCCACGGGTTGCAAGTTTTTGGCCCCGCACGTCAAGACCCACCGCGATTTTATCGCCATACTTGTCAATGACGCTTGCGGTCCATTCAGGATTTTCGAGTGCTGCGGTGCCGAGGTTCACGCGGGTCGCACCCATCGACAGGGCTTCCTCTAGGGATGCATCGTCACGTAGCCCACCTGACAGTTCAATTTTGATGCCGAGTTCTTCGGTAATCCGACGGATAATGTCGCGATTGTTCCCGTGACCAAAGGCTGCGTCGAGGTCGACGAGATGCAACCATTCGGCCCCTGCCTGTTGCCAACCGATCGCCGCATCAAATGGGTCACCGTAATTGGTGGCAGTGCCGTATTCGCCTTGTACGAGTCGGACCGCTTGGCCGTCCTGTACATCGACGGCGGGTAAAAGTTCGAGTGGTGAGGTCATGTTTCTCCAGTGTGTTAGTCAGCCCATGGGACGGTAAAGAATGCGGCGATAATTGCCAGTGCAGCCAAGATCACGAAGGTAATTCGCACCCAAATGGGCGCCTTTTGACGATGCAGGGACCAGGCACCCCCAAGTAAAATACCGCCGAGTGCCAGCAGCAGGGTGGACCACCAAGGCATCTATAACGTTCCTAACCAGTTGTTGAGCAGTGTCAGACCCGCAGTACCCGAGAGTTCTGGGTGAAACTGTACGCCGGTTAGCGGACCGTTCTCGACTGCAGCTATGAAGTCCCCACCGTAGCTTGCCCAAGACACTTGGGGTGGGAACATCGACTCATTTTCTTGCGTGAAGTTCCAATCCAGCACGGCGTAGGAGTGGGCGAAATAAAAGCGTTCGTCTTCAATTCCTGCAAACAGGTGGCTGTCGTGGGCCGGACGAACTTCGCTCCACCCCAGATGCGGCACGGTTTTAGAACGCAATTTTTCTGCGGTCCCTGGCCATTCGCCCATACCTTCATGGGCGCCGAATTCTGTCGATGCCTCAAATAACATTTGGTGTCCTATACACACCGCCAAGACTGGACGCCCACCTGCCACGCGCTGGCCCACCCAGCGCGGGATACTAAGGTTTTCCATGGCCGTTTTACACGCAGCAAACGCACCATTTCCTGGTAGGACCATCCCGTCGGCTTCGACGAGTTCTTTGCCGTCAGCAGTCACGACGACACGTGCCCCCTGGTGTTGCAGTGCATTAACCAGAGAACCCAGATTGCCGATGCCATAGTCAGCAATGGCAACGGTTGGATTGTCTTTGGTCACTACAGCGCACCCTTCGTGGACGGGATACCTTCTACTCTGGGGTCTTGTTCGATGGCTTGACGCAGGGCTCTGGCAAGAGCCTTGAACTGCACTTCGACAATGTGGTGTGGATCGCGTCCACGCAGCAAGTCGACGTGCACGTTTATTGCGGAGTGGAAAGTAAATGACTCGAAAACATGCCGGGTGAGCGCACCGGTAAAATGTCCGCCAATCAGATGGTAGATCTGAGCTTCGGACTCACCTTCGTGCACAAAGTATGGGCGGCCAGACAGGTCAACCACGGCGCGGGCGAGCGCTTCATCCATCGGGATGGTTGACTCACCATAGCGGCGAATGCCGCGCTTATCTCCGAGGGCGACTTTGAATACCTCGCCCAGGGTGATCGCGACGTCTTCGACAGTGTGGTGGACATCGATGTGCGTGTCCCCGGTTGCCTGAACGGTCAGATCCATCAGAGAATGCCGCGTTAGAGCATCAAGCATGTGGTCGTAGAACGGCACTCCGGTGGAAATGTCCGATGTGCCGGTGCCATCGAGGTCAAGCTCGACATAGACATCAGATTCTGACGTCGTTCGTGTCATCGAGGCTTTACGACCAGAGATCAGTTCAGCTGCCATTGAGGTCAGGAAGCTCCTTATTCGGCGGTTTTGGTATGCAAATTCATAGTCTAATTCGTACGCGGTAGTTGCAGGCTATTCTAGGCGGCGATTACTTCCCGCAGCGCAACGAGAAAGGCGGTCGTTTCTTCTGCGGTACCGGCAGTGACACGAAGGTGGTGTGGTATACCTACGTCGCGGATTAACACTCCGCGATCTAAGAGACCTTGCCAAACTGCATGGGCGTCCTCGAACCAGCCAAAAAACACGAAGTTTGAATCCGACACTGCCGGGCTCAGGCCCATCTGCTGGAGCTCATCGACGATGCGGTCACGTTGAGATTTGATTTCATCGACGGTCCCGAGCAGCACGTCAACATGTTTGAGTGCTGCATTGGCTGCTGCTTGTGTAATCGCTGATAAATGATACGGGAGCCGTACGAGCCGCAATGCATCCGTTACCTGAGGTGATGTCGCGAGGTATCCAAGCCGGGCCCCGGCGAGTGCAAATGCTTTGGACATGGTGCGTGAAATGATAAGCCGTTCGCGACCCGGCAATAATGTCAGCGCTGATTGGGTGCCATCCAAGGAGAACTCTTCGTATGCTTCATCAACGACAACCATGGTGTTGAATTCTTGACCAGCTTCATAGACGGCTTCCACCACATCCAGACCAAGTGCGGTACCGGTGGGATTATTTGGTGAGCATAGAAAGACGATATCCGGCTGGGTTTCTTTGACCTGTTGAGCCGCAGAGTTAGGCGTTAGCGTGAAATCTGTGCCCCGGAGACCACTGATGTATTCGGTATTCGTTCCCGACGCCAACAACGGATACATCGAGTAGGTCGGCGGAAAGCTCAAGACCCTGCGACCAGGTCCGCCAAATGCTTGCAGAACTTGCTGCAGTACCTCGTTGGATCCGTTGGCAGCCCAGATATTGTCTTGTGTCAGGCCGTGGCCGACATATGCCGCTAAACGTTGCCGCAGTTCAGTGAATTCACGGTCCGGATACCGGTTCAGCGAAGAAGCAGCCTCGTGGACGGCAGTGCCTATGGCGTCGGCAACACGCTGCGGCACCGGGTGAGTGTTCTCGTTGGTGTTGAGAAGGTGCTGCACTTCAAGCTGCGGTGCACCATAGGGTGATTGTCCGCGCAGATTGTCTCGAAGTGGCAGAGCTTCAAGGGCTGTAGTGTTCGCGTGTTCATGCTGATTCGTCACGGCTATAGCATAGCCGTGACGATACACTGAGAGCCGCGAGTGACGCCGATGAACAGCAGACGACTATTCCACGGCCGGCACATAGAGCGGTTGACCGACTTCTAGATGGGAAGTTTCCAGGCTGTTGTATTCCAGGATTTTTTCCAACACGACGGCTTGGTCTGAGTCGTGGGATAACCTGCTAGAAATTTCCCACAGCGTATCCCCGGGTTGCACAATGATTTGTTGGTACACCTCTGGCTCAGAACCGTCGGAGGCCACCGCAGAAGATCCTGGCAGTCCAAACCACAGGACAACCGTTAGCACACCGGCCACTGTGAGGCTCCCAATCACGATGAGTGTTCGAATCGTGCGGCGGCCTTTGCGGGTCAAAGTGAGTGTCGAGGTGGTCGAACCCGTGTTCGTCATAGTGCTCATCGATACCCTCCTGGCGTTTTGTGAGTGACACTTCGTATGTACTCATTGAAACAACCAGGTAGGACAGGATAAGGATCCGAAGACGCACAACGACGAGGCCGGTAGCTGCTTTATAGCTTGGCAGAGAGTCTCCGCAAACTGCCTAAAACCTGCTCGGTCGAGCGCGTGGCCCAGAAATCCGGCATAGAAGCTTTTAAGAATCCACCATAACCGGCAGTGGCCAGTCTCGAATCAAGCACAGCGACCACCCCGCGGTCGGACGTTGAACGTATCAAGCGGCCTGCGCCCTGGGCTAGCCGGACTGCCGCGTGAGAAGCCGACACGGACATGAAACCGTTGCCGCCGCGTTGACTGATATAGCGTGCCCGGGCCGAAGCCAACGGGTCATCTGGGCGTGGGAAGGGAATGCGATCGATGGTGACCAGCCGTAACGCGTCCCCTGGCACATCGACCCCTTGCCACAAGGTAAGCGTCCCAAAAAGGCACGCACTGGTGTCGTCGGTGAACTCATCGATGAGACCAGACAGTGTGGATTCGCCTTGAACGAGGATGTTCAGGTCTTTGCCGAAACGTAAGCGCATTTCTTCTGCTGCCGCTTTTGCCGCACTACGCGAGGAGAACAGACATAGCGCTCCCCCGTTGGATGCTTTCAACAGCTGTTCGAGCCGATCATGTGATTGCATTGATGGCTGTGGTCCCGGCTTCGGCAGATCATCGGCGACATAGAGTATGCCCTGCTTCGGATAGTCAAAGGGGCTACCGACATCAAGCGTCTTGTACTTGGTTCCCCCGTTGAGGGTGAATCCTAAATCGCCGGTGATCGCGTCAAACTTGCCACCAACAGCCAGGGTTGCTGACGTGAGGATGGTTGTGGTCTCGTTGAGCAGTTTGTCTCGGAATTTACCTGCAATAGACAATGGTGCAGCATAGAGCAGCGGCGCTCCATGCGGGTCTGCTTCGACCCAGCCCTGGCCGGGTTCAAAATGCGATGGCCGGGTTGCCCACACGACGGTGTCTGACTGGGGTTGTGATCCCGCTGAAATCAGTTGCTCGGCGGTGTCGAGAATCTCGGTCAAACGGTTTTTCGTGAGCTGTCGTTCGGAGTCCTCCGAGTCTGCGCTGCCGGTTTCTTTCAGGTCACTCAGCATGTGCCGTGTTTCTTCCCGCACAGTTTCCAGCGCGGTCAGCTGGTGCTCGTTGAGTCCTTGTGAAAACCAACCGGTGGGGGCCGGGGTGAATGCGGCTTCCAGTGCCACCGCAGCATCGGTAAGATCTGTGGCCACAACCGAGGCATCTTGTCTCGCCTGCTTTGCCACGCTACGGATCATTGGACCGGACAAATGAGTGGTGACCGCCGAAGTGACTCTGTCGGTGAGTTCGTGCGCTTCGTCAATCACGATCACATCGGTGTCAGGCATAATGTTGAGGTCCTCGAACGCCGCGATCGCGAGCATAGCATGGTTGGTGACAACAATGTCAGCCTCACCCGCGGCCTCACGCGCCAACTCAGAAAAACATTCATCGGCAAATGGGCATTTGGACGCACCAATACATTCGCGTGCTGAGACGGATACTTGCCGCCATGCCTCATCCGTGACACCCGGTTTGAGATCATCGCGGTCTCCGGTGTCAGTATCCTCAGCCCAGGAACGTAAGCGCATGACTTCATCACCCAGTTGTGACAGTGGTTGACCAGTGACATCTGTCGAACCAAGCAGACTGTCATCATCGGGTTCAGTTGCTGCACCATTCAACTTATACTTGCACACATAGTTTGCTCGGCCCTTGAGCAACGCGACATCGACGCTTCGCGGCAGTGCCGGGCTCAACGTCTCCAGGAGACGGGGTAGGTCCCGATTGATGATTTGGCTTTGTAGCGCAAGTGTTGCGGTTGCGATGACCACCGGAGAATCACTTCCGAGCGCATAGTCCACTGACGGCACCAAATATGCAAGGGATTTACCGGTCCCGGTGCCCGCTTGAACCAAGAGGTGGGTACCAGTCTCCAGGGCCTGAGTGACTTCGGTGGCCATCTGTTGTTGACCGGGTCGAGACTGACCGCCGAGTTCGTCAACGACATCAGCCAACCAGGCGCTCACTTGCGTTTGCGCTTGGCTGGCTGCTTTGGTGTCTACCGGTTGCTTACCGGACATAGCTGAGGTAATTGTCCTTGTCTTGGGGGTAGACCAGCACGGTCATCGCAGTACCTTCTGGTTCATAAGTTTCCGTCAAAATTTCAGTGTCATCCGAGTGTAGTCGGTGCACGACATCGCCGTCGGTATAAGGCACTAACAAATCCAGGTGCACACTGGGACGTGGTAGTCGCTGGGCGATTGCCGCCTCCAGCTGTGCGAATCCTTCACCCGATGCAGCCGAGACAATCAGCGCCTGCGGATATTTGCGTTGCAAACCCGCCAGCACAAGTGGGTCTGCCGCATCTGCTTTGTTGAAGACCATGAGTTCACTAATGTCTGCGATCTGTGTCTCGGCGAAGACCTGTCGAACAGCCATAATCTGAGCTTCAGGCTCTGGATGAGAGGCATCAACAACATGCACAATCAGATCCGCTTCATCGACTTCTTCCAGCGTCGATCGAAATGCCTCAACTAACTGAGTCGGAAGCTGCCGAACGAAACCGACCGTGTCGGTGAGCGTATACGCAACACCGTCAATTGATTCAGCGGATCGGACCGTCGGGTCCAACGTAGCAAACAAAGCGTTTTCTACTATGACGCCAGCTTTGGTCAAACGGTTGAGGATCGAGGACTTTCCAGCGTTTGTATACCCCGCGATGGCTACAGACGGGACCTGATTACGACGTCGGCGAGCTCGCTTCGTCTCGCGAGCATTTTTCATGCCTTTGATTTCGCGACGAAGTTTCGCCATCCGATCGCGGATTCGACGACGGTCGAGTTCAATCTTCGTCTCACCGGGGCCACGCGAGCCGATCCCAGCACCGCCTGCGGCCTGACCGCCGGCCTGACGAGACATAGATTCGCCCCAACCGCGCAGTCGTGGCAGCAGGTATTCCAGCTGGGCTAGCTCGACTTGAGCCTTACCCTCTTTAGATTGAGCGTGTTGGGCAAAAATATCGAGGATCAGTGCCGTACGGTCAATGACTTTAACACGGCAGACATCTTCGAGCCCGCGACGCTGTGATGGCGCCAATTCGGTGTCAACGATGATCGTATCTGCCCCATGCTCGCGCACAACGTCAGCGAGTTGTTCTGCTTTGCCTCGACCGAGAAAAGTTGCCGGATCTGGCGCGTGACGTCGTTGGATGATCCCGTCGAGCACAGTCGACCCGGCAGTGTTGGCAAGTGCGGCCAATTCACGCAGGGAGTGCTCGGCTTCGGTTACTGTGCCTTCGGTCCACAGCCCCGCCAACACAACATTCTCCAAGCGAAGCTGACGATATTCAACCTCGGTGACATCCTCCAGTTCGGTGGATAATCCGGCCACACGCCGCAGGGCATGGCGCTGGGCCAATTCGAATTGATCACCATCGAATTCAGTGTAATTCGATCCCCCGGCATCAAGCGCCTGAGCATTTTTCGCATACTCATCGTCCGCCTGGGTGTGCGAAGCTTTCGCATCTTCGGCAGATAAGATCCGATCGATCAGCTTTTTGACTTGCTGATCAACTTGAGGATCAGTGGGTTCGTGTTGAGTGACCATTTTCTCCTTGTGCAGAGGTTCTATTCCTTAATTGTAGTCTTTCACACGTGACGCTCCACGACTCGAGATCAGCCACGAGTGTGGAGAGACCCGCGTGATGTTTTGTGCACTCTTGTAAGCAATACAACACAATCTTGAGGTGTAGTATTCCAGCGATCGTTCACCGCAGCACCCCGGAATGGCAACAATTGGTGGCCTTGGTCGTATTAGACTAAGCACGATGAACGATCACTATTTTTCTGCTGCGCCCATCGGACAAGCACGTCGACGCGTCGTCGAGGTGAAACTGGCTGGAGAAGATTTCGAAGTCGAAACTGCCGGGAGCATTTTCTCGCCCGATGGCCTTGATCGCGGCACGGCAGTGCTGCTCGACAACGTCCCCCATCCACCTACGGCCGGAGAGTTTTTAGATATCGGTTCTGGGTGGGGGCCCGTCGCTCTGACGATGGGGCTCCTCGCTCCGGACGCTCGCGTGACGGCTATCGAAGTCAACGAACGTGCTGCGAGTCTGACAGCTTCCAATGCAGCGCGTCTCGGCGTGGACAACATCACCGTGCAACATCCTGATGAAGTGCCTGAGGATGCGCGTTTTGACGTGATCTGGTCGAATCCACCGATCCGTATCGGCAAGCAAGCACTGCATGAGATTTTGTCACGCTGGTTGCCGGTACTTAATCATGGTGGACACGCTTGGTTGGTGGTGGCAAAGAAACTTGGAGCCGATTCCCTGATGCCTTGGATTGCCAAGATGCTTGATGAGCACAGTCCTGGGGAATTCACAGTTCGGCGGCCGGCAACGGACAAAGGGTTCCGTATTTTGCATATCGAGCGTGCCTAGAGTGTGCCAAAGAATGCAGTCGATAGCTTAGCGAAGGTCGACAGCCGCTGTTTCTCGTGCATCTGGACGACGATGTCGCCGTGTTCGGTTGCCACATTCCAAATCTTTAGCTGCTTGAGCCCTGACCAAGTTTGAAATGCAACGGTCGCAGCGGCAGCGGCGGATGCAAGATCGTGATCGTTCCGATTTTCTGTGTAGCTCCGCAGTCGAAGCTGGCCCATTTGCTCGTCCATCAGGGGATCTTGGGGTACGACGAAACTGGTGCTGGTTGGCATGGTAGGGGGTGGCTCAAGGGAAGGTTGCTGCTCAAGATCGATGGTTTCAAGCTCGTGCACTGATTCCACGGCAATGGTGACATGGTTGGTTTGGATGTGCACGCTTAGCCCCGGTCGTGGATCAGTGAGTCCTGCCGCCATCACGAGTACGTCTGAGCCTGCTGCTTCGGCCGTATTCGGTTCAGTAAACGCCCATTGTCCAATGTCGACACCAATATATGAAGGTGTATAGACCGTAGTAATCGGCCCAAAGTTGGATTCGAAGATGTGATGGCTGGTTTCCTCGACCGAAATTTTATTCAAGACAGCCAGGCCGCAGGTCGCGGCACGTGCTGGCTCGGTCATGTTGTGGGCTGGTGCGCCGTCAGCGTGCCACGCCTCGATACGGGATTGCGGGGTGGTCCCGCTCGAGGAGTCTTGGGCCGGGGCTATCAGCACGACTCCCCTGGCTCCAACGCCACCCACCCTGTCGCAGAGAGCGATAACGCGTTTTTCTGTGAGCGTGATTGCGTCCGCGGCATCATAGAACACGATCCAGTCCCCTACCGGGCCCGCGATTTTAACAAACCGAGTCCCAGCAAGAGTTTGACGAAGCAAGCCTTGCTCGTGCAGTGGCTGTGGTTTAGCGGTCATGAGTGCACCCTAGCGTGATTCAATGACGGTTAAAGCATCTGCCACGAGATCATCGGATTGTGTATCAATCCAGTGAACTCGGTGATCGGCTTTAAACCAAGTTTCTTGGCGACGGGCAAATCGCCGCGTGGCTACTATTGTAGATTCGATTGCTTCGTTTCTGGTGATGGAACCGGCCAAGTAGTCCAGCATTTGGCGGTACCCAATAGCCTTCGAAGCGGTTGGGGCCTGGGCCAGTCCGACGTCTTGCAGACGACTCACTTCTTCGACCCACCCTGCGTCGAACATCTTATAAACCCGTTGTTCGACTCGCTCGTGCAATAGCGTACGGGGAATACTCAACCCAATTTGAACTACCGGCTGGGTATCCGGATGATATTCGCGTTGCGGCATGAATGAGCTGAAGGGTCGACCCGTGAGTCGATGCACTTCTACTGCACGAATGATTCGTCGCTCATCGCTGAGCCGGTGGGCGGCATCGGGATCCACTGTTTGCAATTCCTTGACCAGATGGTCGATACCTGACAACTCGACTTCCCCGATGAGTTGTTGGCGTAGCGCAGTATTGGTCGGCGGAAATTCTAAAGTGTCCAGCGCTGCTCGGACGTACAGGCCAGATCCGCCGACCAAAATCGGTATTCTGTCGCGGGTTCGAATATCCGTAATCGTATTTCGAGCTTGCGTTTGAAACCCGGCGACAGTTGCCTCGACATGCAGCGGGTATATATCCAGCAGATGATGAACAATACCTTGCTGTTCGGCTTCAGTGATTTTCGCCGTACCAATGTCCATGCCTTGATAGAACTGCATGGCATCAGCATTAATAATTTCACCATCGACTGCCTGCGCCAGGGCCACGGCCAGATCAGATTTTCCTGTTGCCGTGGCTCCGACAAGCGCCACAACTGGCGGTCTATTATGCGTCGACACGCAAGCTCGGCAGCCCGAGGTTGACACCAGCTGTTGGTACCGACGGGCCGGTACCGCACGATTCGGCTTGACGACGATCCCAGGCATCTCCAGCACGCGACCGGCGCAGGAAGTACTGGTCTGCACTGGTCGGATCAGCAATGAGGTGATACGAGTACGCTTCGGTGATCGGCACCGTCACAAAATCACCGGGTCGCGGACTTTCTACGCCATGCGGGAGGCTAAAGTGCACGAGACGGTTATCTGGTGCCCGTCCTGTGAGACGTCCTGTTTGCTCGCCTCGTGCGCCGGTATCGTTGGTGACCAGTACTTCTTGTTCGGTGCCCACGCGTTTGGCAGACTCTTCCGCGGCTATCCGATCTTGTAGGGCGACCAAGCGCTCGAAGCGTTCTTGCACGACTTCTTTTGGAATTTGGTCTCCCATTTCTGCAGCAGGCGTTCCTTCGCGTGGAGAATATTGGAAGGTGTAGGCCATAGAAAATCGGGAAGCCTCCACGACGTCTAGCGTCTGTTGGAAATCTTCCTCGGTCTCGCCGGGGAAACCCACGATAATATCTGTCGTAACGGCCGCATGTGGGATGCGTTCCCGAACCTTATCTAAAATTCCGAGAAATCGCTTTGAACGATACGAACGACGCATCGATTTCAAAATCGCGTCTGAACCCGATTGCAAGGGCATATGCAGCTGCGGCATAACATTAGGAGTTTCGGCCATTGCATCAATGACATCTTCGGTAAATGATGCTGGGTGCGGACTCGTAAACCGAACGCGTTCCAGACCTTCAATGTCGCCTGTGGCTCGCAGGAGTTTCGAGAAAGCCTGACGATCACGGAATTCCACACCGTAGGTGTTCACGTTTTGACCAAGCAAGGTGACTTCCACGGCACCGTCGTCCACAAGTGCCTGTACCTCGGACAGAATGTCTCCAGGCCTGCGATCTTTCTCTTTTCCACGCAGGGATGGAACGATACAAAACGTACAGGTGTTGTTGCAACCCACCGAAATGGAAACCCAACCAGAGTAGCTGGACTCTCTTTTCGTGGGCAAGGTCGAAGGAAATGTTTCCAATGCTTCCAAGAGTTCGACTTGTGCAGACTCATTGTGACGCGAACGTTCTAGTAGCACCGGGAGTGATCCGATGTTGTGCGTGCCAAAAACAACATCCACCCAGGGAGCTCGCTCAACGATACTGTCCTGATCTTTTTGGGCCAGGCAGCCACCTACAGCAATTTGCATCCCAGGATGTTCATCCTTGACGACCTTGAGGTTACCGAGGTGCCCATAGAGTTTATTTGCGGCGTTTTCACGCACTGCACAGGTATTGAATACCACGAGATCGGGTGTGGCTTCAGCATCAGCCACTGTGTATCCGCGTTCTTCTAAGAGACCAGAAATTCTCTCGGAATCGTGGACATTCATTTGGCATCCGAACGTCCGAATCTCATACGAGCGTTGTGTGGTGGGTGCAATCGCAGCTTGAGTCACAGTGTTTTCATTCTTCGAGGGTATCAAGGTCGTGTGCGTTCATAGCATCAGTCACGATACTGAACGCGAGACCTGGTGCGTAGCCTTTTCTAGACAACATGCCTACCAGGCGTCGCACCATTCTATCGTGTTGTTTGCGGTCGTCTGGATCTGTTGATGACGGGACGGTGGCCCGAGTAAGTTTTCGGACCACCAACTCGTGTGCTTTGGCCCGTTCGTCTTCGTCTGATAACTGTTCCAGGGCAATCTCGGTGCTTTCGTCGTCAACTCCGCGTTGGCGCAGCTCCATGCTTAATGCGCGGCGGGCCAACCCTTTTGAGCGATGTCGCGAACGAACCCAACTTTCAGCAAACAAAGCATCGTCGATCAACTCAACGTCTTCGAAGCGATCTAAGACTTCTTCAATGACCTGCTCAGGGATCTCTCGTTGGCGAAGTTTTTCCGCTAACTGATGTCGAGTTTTGGGCGCAGCAGCCAGCTGACGCAATATGATATTTCGCGCCTGCTGCTGCAGATCGGTCTTATCATCGTCCTGTTCCTGCATGGGGCTTAGCCGTCTTTAACAGCTTTCAACTCGACTTCTTCATCGTCCTCTACGGCTTCGGCCCGAAGACCCATAGCGGATTTGATGCGTTCTTCAATCTCGAGGGCAAGATCCGGGTTATCTTTCAAGAAGCGTCGAGAGTTTTCCTTGCCCTGTCCAAGTTGATCGCCATCGTAGGTGTACCAGGCACCGGATTTCTTCACAATGTTGTGTTCGACGCCCATATCGAGGAGACTGCCTTCGCGAGAAATACCAACACCGTACAGGATGTCGAATTCAGCCTGTTTGAACGGTGGGGCCATTTTGTTCTTGACGATCTTTGCCCGTGTGCGGTTACCAACAGGGTTGCCAGCTTCCTTCAAAGTTTCGATACGCCGAATATCGATACGCACAGAGGAATAGAATTTCAGAGCTTTACCACCGGTGGTCGTCTCTGGTGACCCGAAGAAGACGCCAACTTTTTCGCGTAGCTGGTTGATAAACATGGCGGTGGTCTTGGACTGTGAGAGTCGGCCAGTAATTTTTCGCAGCGCTTGGGACATAAGACGAGCTTGCAGACCAACGTGGGAGTCTCCCATTTCGCCTTCAATTTCGGCACGTGGCACAAGGGCTGCGACCGAGTCAATCACGACGATGTCTAGCGCACCGGAACCAATCAGCATGTCCATGATTTCCAATGCCTGCTCACCGGTATCTGGCTGTGATACGAGCAGCGCATCCGTATCAACGCCCAGCTTCTTAGCGTATTCCGGGTCCAAAGCATGTTCAGCGTCAATAAATGCTGCAATGCCACCTTGGCGTTGTGCTTCGGCAACAGCATGGAGCGCAACAGTTGTCTTACCTGATGATTCCGGACCGTAAATTTCGACTACACGACCACGCGGCAGACCACCAATACCCAGCGCGATATCAAGGCCCACTGACCCCGTAGGAATCACTTCAATTGGTGCCCGGACATCATCGCCGAGGCGCATAATCGAGCCTTTGCCGTAACTCTTATCGATCTGAGCGAGTGCTGCATCTAGTGCCTTATCGCGGTTGGTATTTGAAGACATACGGTGTACTCCTTGAATTGTCGATCGCAGGCCATACTAGCTTGCTGCCATGTTCTACAGTCTAAGAACCTTCGCGGACACGATAAGCCAACTCATCCAAATTGTGGATAACCCAGATACGGCAGAGAGAGCTAGGCGGCAACCTGTGGATAATTCTACAAACTCACCTGGGAATATCGAACATTGGGCGGCGTGTCGGAAGGTGTTACGCAGCACCTGTGTCACGGGGTTCAATATCTCTGCCGAGTCGTCGCGCTGTGGGTATCTCGTGGAGGTCACACACAGCTGCCCAGACGTCTCTCGGCGCTATGCCGGTGGCCAGCGCCGTTTGAGCAGTACCTTTCAGTCCTGGCAGTTCGAGTGAACTGGCGATGATCCCTGCGTTTGCTGAACCAAATTCGTCTTCCATGAGGGTCCAGAATTGCGATTCTCTCATGTCGTTACCTCTTCGCGTTGGTGTGGGCATAGATCAAGGCCGCAAGCTCTTTACCGTACTGTAAGAGCTTGCGGCCTGTTTCAAGAATCGCGACGTGTCGTCGAAAGTCTAGCGATTTGCGAGTTGGTCACCACGGTTGTAGCCGGGTCCCTGCTGTTGTTGCTGCGCGTATCGGTGAGCGAGTTCAGCCGGGATCGTATCCGGAATCTGGACTGCTTCTTCGACCGCGATACGGTCCGAGACTTCACGCAGCATGACTGAAAGCGGAATATCAAGTGCGTCAGTAATGGCACTGAGTAGCTCAGATGATGCTTCCTTCTGTCCGCGTTCAACTTCGGAGAGGTAACCCAGCGATACACGAGCATCATGTGACACTTCGCGGAGAGTGCGACCCTGGCGCTGACGGACGTCACGTAGGACGTAGCCAATTTCTTCGCGCAGGACAGGAACAGTGGGTTCCTTGGCTTCGTTCTGCTGATTCAAGGATTCGCCAGCTTTCAGCCAACGGGTTACACCATTTACAACGACTGGTTCTCTCATCATATTTAACCACCATCTCCTGTATCAATATGAATCTGTGCCCGGCGGGCGCAAGATTCTAAGACCTTCTACCATTACACAACATGGGTGTTGTCGAATTTGTTCCCCATTGGAACAATTTCTTTTAAATTTCTTCCCAAACCCAGCTATATGTGATATAAGACACTATTTGCCCTACCGAGTTGTGCTGTTGTTAGCTGACGAAGCGTTGTTGTGTGGGCAGCATCATTTTTGCTCTGCAAGCCATTCTGCCATCAGCTGGACGCACGCTGCCACCGTGGCACGTCGATTGTGGTCTCGGTTGCCATCGAAACGCAGCAATTTCACGGTTGTGTTTTCCTCTGATGCCAGCGCGATGAACGTCAAGCCGACCGCTTTGCCTTCCGACGGGTCTGGCCCGGCGACCCCCGTGGTTGATATGCCGATATCAGTTTGAAACCGCTGACGAGCACCGTGAGCCATTTGTTTTGCTGTGTCGGAGTCAACTGCCCCGCGAGAGGCCAACGTATCCACAGAGACACCTAGCAGTCGATGCTTGATGTTGTTGTTATAGGCTACGATCCCACCGTGGAATACAGCCGATGCCCCCGGCACGTCGGCTATGGCTGAGCTCAACATTCCAGCCGTCAGCGATTCGGCCGTGGCGATGGAAAGATTCTGGTGTGATAACTGTCCAACAATTTCTGTGAAATCGGTAAGGTCGTGCATGGTTCCTGCCTATCTAGTTGTCCACGGCTGAGTCTTCCCTGGGTGCTCTGATGGCCTTAATGACATAGTCGAGACCGGTCACTAATGTCACCAGCATGGCCGCGAAGACAATGACCCATCCGAACCAGAGCCACCAGGTGCCAACAAACGCCGCAAGCGGCAGAAGCAACGCGAGGATGCCGACAGTTTGCAGCACGGTCTTGATTTTCCCGCCGCGGCTCGCCGGCATGACCTTGGACCGCAACATAACCAACCGCATGAGAGTTATCCCCCACTCACGCAGCAAGATCACAATCGTGATCCACCACCAAATTTCTTCGAGCAGGGACATGGTGATCCATGCGGCCCCGGTAAGAAACTTATCAGCGATGGGGTCGGCGATTTTCCCAAAATTTGTGACCAGCCCTCGAGCTCTGGCGATATCGCCGTCGAGCTTGTCAGTGTACATGGCCACAGCAAAAATCGCGACTGCTACCCAGCGCGCCTGCATGGAATCTTCGCCGAATGTACCCGATTCCCAAAGAGCCCAAACGAAGAACGGGACCAACAGGATGCGAACGCTGGTGAGCACATTTGGAAGATTGAATGCACTTACCTGCCCGTGAGCTGCCATGCGTCCTCGGATTCGCTGTCGTCGCTGGGGTCATAGTAGTCCGGTGTGTCAGTCTCCACCGGTGTATCGAAGGCTTGTGTTGCTGCGGGTTCAACTTGGTCTGGGACCGCCGACGGGGTGTCATCGCCTTTAATATTGCCGATGACGTCTGCCAACTCGTCTGGTTTCACCAAGACGTCGCGAGCTTTTGATCCTTCTGAGGGTCCAACGACACCGCGGGACTCCATGAGATCCATGAGACGACCTGCACGAGCAAATCCGACTCGCAATTTGCGCTGCAACATTGAAGTTGAGCCAAATTGTGATGTCACCACGAGTTCGATGGCCTGGAGGAGGTCTTCGAGGTCATCTCCAATGTCCTCGTCGATAACTTTCGCCTGTTTCTCCGGCAGTACATCGTCACGGTATTGAACCTGCATCTGGGACTTCACGTGATCAACGACGTCTCGAATTTCTGACTCGTTGACCCAGGCACCCTGAACACGCATCGGCTTTGATTTCCCCATGGGCAAGAACAGGGCGTCACCTTGTCCCAACAGTTTCTCAGCACCGGGCTGGTCGAGCACGACTCGCGAGTCGGTCACTGATGATGTCGAAAAGGCCAAACGTGAGGGCACATTGGCCTTAATGAGCCCGGTGACCACATCGACGGATGGCCGCTGTGTTGCCAGCACCAGGTGTATACCGGCTGCACGGGCAAGCTGGGTGATTCTCACGACGGCATCTTCAACGTCTCGTGGGGCGACCATCATCAAATCTGCGAGTTCGTCGATGATCACCAGCAGGTATGGATACGGTTTCAGCTTGCGTTTGGAATCAGGTGGCAACTCGACTTTTCCGGCACGCACCGCATTATTGAAATCATCAATATGTTTGAACCCGAAGTGGGCCAAGTCGTCATAGCGGGTGTCCATCTCTTCAACGACCCATTGCAGCACTTCGGATGCCTTTTTGGGGTTGGTAATGATTGGCGTGACCAAGTGTGGCACGCCTTCATAGGCTGTGAGCTCGACACGTTTCGGGTCGACCAACACCATGCGGACATCGTCGGGGGTTGCCCGCATTAAAATTGAGGTGATCATGGAGTTCACAAACGCTGATTTACCTGCACCGGTTGCACCAGCGACGAGCAAGTGCGGCATTTTGGCCAAGTTGGCCATCACATAGCCGCCCTCAACGTCTTTACCGACTCCCATGACCATGGGGTGTTCTGTTTTGCGCGCTGCGTTGGACCGCATGACGTCACCCAGTGCCACGATTTCTTTATCGGTATTGGGAATCTCTACGCCGATCGCCGATTTGCCCGGGATGGGTGACAGCACGCGCACATCAGTTGAGGCGACCGCGTAAGCGATGTTGCGCTCCAGGTTGGTGACTTTTTCCACCTTCGTCCCCGGGGCGACCTCGACTTCGTAGCGGGTGACCGTTGGGCCACGGGAGAAGCCGGTGACTTCGGCTTCCACTTTGAATTGTTCAAAGACCGTATTCAGCGCTGCGACAACCCGATCGTTGACCTCAGAGCGCTCTTTCGGCGGTGGCCCCTGCGGCAGCATATCGATTGTTGGCAGGGTGTAGGTGACATCACCGTCGAGTTCTAACTGTTCGGAGCGCGCTGGAATCGGGGGCATATTGGCCACCGGTTTCGAGACTTCAGCGGCAGGTACCTGAGCTGCCTGCTCGGCGAGGCCGGCATCCTCACGAGCCTGTTGCAACGCGAGTTCGTCAGCGGTTGGACGGCGAACACCAGCTGGAACCGTGGGCTCGGTCGATTCCGGTGTGGCACCTTGTGCAATATCACCGTATGCTTCGGTGGCGGATTCGTCGCCCTCCACCTCAGCTTCAGCATCGAATAAGGAGCCAAAGTCCATAACCTGGGTCCCGTGATTGGTCTGTGGCCGCGGGACGGCGCTGGGCGCCTCATCGGACTCGTCCAAAATTTCAACGGCGGGTTTACCGTCATCAATAACAGCGGAGGCGTATGCTTCGTCTCCGGCTAATGGTTGCCCCGATGCGTCCACGTCATCAGTCGGCTTCGCACCGAAGAGTCGGGCGAAAAATCCGGGACGTTTCTTCTCTTTGGGCGCACGTTCGTGTTCGTAGAGGTATGACTGATCGTGGTCATCGTGGGTGCGTTGTGGCTCGTCATACGCGGTGTCTTCGGTTGATGTCGTGGTGACCGCATCTTGTCCGGTGAGCCAGTGGTAGGCACCGACGATACGTGAGGGAATTCTTCCCACCGGCGTGGCTGTGATGACCAAGACCGAGAAGAACGCGATGACAATCATCAAGATCCATACTGGTACCGGTGTCACCAGCGTTGCCAGGGGGTCCACTACGAGGTAACCCACCACGCCGCCGGAGGTAAGTTTCTCTTCCATGGTGGCACCCATGGATGGATTCTCGAAGACCAGTTGGCTGATGCCGGAGCCGGCAACAGTAGCAAACGCCAGGCCAAAAAAGATCCGACCATTGGCACTATCGGCTTGTGGGAACCGGAAGAAACGTACGGCGATGATTAGTAAGACCAGTGGGAGCAGGATGGAGAACCAACCGAAGGTACCGGCCACAATATGGAATATGAATGACCCTACTGCGGGATCACTGGCTGGTGCCCACCACATGGTCCAGGCAATGACCAACGCGAGAATGAGGACGAAAAAGCCTGTCCCATCACGGCGCTGTTGGGCCGGTATGGCAACGTCGGGGCCCATTTTGCGCACGGCACCACCGAAGGGGGTGGCCATCGCGGACCAAAATCGCGTGATCGCCCGAACCACCCACGGTTGGGTGGTCTCAGTAACGTTGTAAGGTGTTTCTTCCGTTGTCGCAGTCGTCTTTTTCGATTTCGAAGTTGACTTATTCTTCGACGAACGGTCAGGGGAAGTACGTGTCGCCATACCCCCTAGGCTACCGCTTTTGCAGGCTCAACGTCGCATCCAACGGAATTTCGGCCTAAAAGTTTACGACTCGATGACGATCGGGACGATCATCGACCTCCGGCGCAGCTTCCGGGCAACCCATGATCCAAGGGTTCGACGCATCATCTGTTGTAACTGGTGTTTCGAGTGTTCTTTGCCAGACTTTGCGGCTTCGTCGAGTACTTTAACAATCTTTGGTTTGATCGCGTCGAACACCCCGTCGTCCTCGGCGACGCCACGAGAGTGGATTTCTGGGCCAGAGACGACCGCACGCGTTTCGCGATCGATGACGGCGATACAGGAGATGAAACCTTCTTCACCTAATACCTGGCGATCTTTCAGATCATCCTCGGTGACTGCACCGATGGAACGACCGTCGACGTAGACGTATTGCGACGAAATTTCGCCCACCTGCCGTGCCACGCCGTCCACGAGGTCAATGACTCCACCGTCCCCCGTGATCAGGACATTTTCTTCCGTAACGCCGGTCGCTTGGGCAATTTTTCCGTTGGCGATCAGGTGTCGTGTTTCGCCGTGGATGGGCATGACATTCTTGGGTTTGACGATGTTATAGCAGTACAACAGTTCGCCCTCGGAGGCGTGTCCGGAGACGTGGACGTGGGCATTGCCTTTGTGGATCACATTGGCACCGAGTTTCATCAACCCGTTGATGATGCGCGTGATCGCATTTTCGTTGCCGGGGATCATCGATGAGGCGAGGATGACCAAATCATCATGCTGAATCGTGATCTGACGGTGTTCGTCATTGGCCATCCGAGATAACGCTGCCATGGGTTCACCCTGCGAGCCTGTTGACATCAACACGACCTCGTGGTCTTCATAATCGTTGACGTGTTTCAGTTCAATGACAGTGTCCTCAGGCATATCGAGGTAGCCAAGTTTGGCTGCAATACCCATGTTATTGACCATCGAGCGTCCAACGAATGCGACCTTGCGGCCATGTTTAACGGCCGCATCCAGTACCTGTTGGACACGGTGAATGTGGGAGGCGAATGATGCCACAATGACTCGGCGTTGTGCTTTACCGATATAGTTCTCGATCACCGGGCCAATATCTTTTTCAGTCGGGGTAAACCCTGGCACCTCGGCGTTGGTCGAATCTGTCATAAACAGGTCGACGCCTTCTTCACCAAGTCGAGCGAAGGAACGCAGATCGGTGATGCGGCCATCGAGGGGCAACTGGTCCATCTTAAAGTCACCGGTGTGCAAAATCGTACCGGCTTCAGTGCGGATGGCGATGGCCAAGGAGTCTGGGATGGAGTGGTTGACCGCGACGAATTCCAGCTCAAAGGGGCCGAGTTTTTCGCGGCCACCATCCTGCGCTTCCAGTGTGAGCGGTTTAATCCGATGTTGCTGAAGTTTTGACTCAACCAGCGCGAGCGTGAGCTGTGAACCTATCAGCGGGATATCCGGGTTCAGCCGCAGCAAATATGGCACGGCACCGATATGGTCTTCGTGACCATGCGTCAACACGATAGCGACGACATCATCGAGTCGATCTTTGATGAAGTCGAAGTCGGGCAGGATGAGATCTACACCCGGTTGCACTTCCTCTGGAAAGAGCACTCCAGCATCAACGATCAGTAGTTTGCCGTTGATTTCGAATACCGTCATGTTGCGACCAATGTCGCCAAGGCCCCCCAACGGCACGATACGGCAAGTACCGTTTTGCAGCTTGGGTGGATGGGGCAAAACGTGGGTTTCGGTCATGGTCGCGTGTTTCCTCCGATAAAGTCAGTATGAGTCAGGGGTTCGGACGGTTAGAACGTGATACCGCCGTCGGCAAGGTCAGCTTTGATGACAGCTGCTTCGTGGTCGGTCGCTGCCACAAGGGGCAGCCGGACACGGGCAGACGGAATGACGCCTTGCCATTGCAGAACAGTTTTGGCTGCGACCGCACCCTGGATGTGGGTCATCACAGCACGCTGGATCGGGTCCAGTGCAAAGTGTTTTTGCCGAGCCGTAGCAAAGTCACCAGCATTGGCGGCATCGACGAGCTCGCGGAAGGTTCGGGGAGCCACATGCCCAGACACCGACACCACGCCGACGGCTCCAGCAGCCATCAGCGGCAGCGTTAACCCGTCGTCGCCAGAATAGACCGCCAGATCGGTGTTCGCCAGCGCTAGCGTCGTGGACTGGTAGTCGGCTTTTGCATCTTTGAGGGCAACAATATTGGCATGCTTCGCGAGGGCAACCAGCGTGTCAGGCTCAATGGACATCACAGAACGACCCGGGATGTCATAGAGCATGACCGGCAGGTCAGTTGCAGAGGCTATGTATTCGAAGTGAGCCTGAATCCCCGCTTGATTCGGCTTATTATAATACGGGGTGACGAGCAGCAGACCGTCGACACCGGCCGCTTCGGCCCGCTTGGAGAGGTGCGCCGAGTGAGCAGTGTCGTTCATACCGGTTCCGCCAAGCACCTTGGCACGCCCACCGACTGCTTCCACTACTGCTTCGAATACTTTGATGTTTTCGTCATCGGTGAGCGTAGAGGTTTCGCCGGTAGTACCGGTGACAACGAGACCGTCTGCTCCGTTATCGACCAGGTGGTTCGCCAAGGACTGTGCGGCGTTGATGTCGAGTTCGCCGTCGTCACTAAATGGGGTCACCATTGCAGGGATCATGGTGCCAAAAGGAGGTTCGGTCATTGAAGCGTCACCATGAGAAGGTGTTGGGAATGTCTGACTCATAGTCTCAAGCCTACCTGTGAGAATGGGTGAAAACACCTTAGGTCATGCAAATGCTATTTGTGGTGACGAAATTACGCGAGAAAGTTGCTTATATGCGTCGACTTGATGCGCCCGGCCGCATTACTGGGTTGGATACCGCGCGGGGTGTGGCGATCCTGGGGATGATCGCCACCCATATTTTTCCACTCATGCAGTCGAATCCTGCCGGATATATTTTTCCGACGTGGGTCGGAGCCAGCCTCACGGGGGTGTCTTCTGCACTATTCGTGGTGTTGGCGGGGGTTGGACTCTCATTACTGACCAAAAATACAACGAACGTGTTCACGTCCAGAGTACAGTTATCTATTCGCGCATTGATCTTGATCATCATTGGGGTGTTGCTGGGCTTTGCCGGATCCAACGTCGCGATCATCCTGGTGCACTACGGCGTGTTGTTCTTTGCGGCCATGTGGTTCATCAGTCTTTCGCGAAGGGCTCTCACCATCACAGCGGTCAGCTGGATCGTGGTCGCGCCGTTCCTGCACGGGATTCTCACACGGTTCATGCAACTCCAAGCCGGCGGCACCGCCTCATATGTGGACCAGTGGCGATTGTGGACGTCTCCGACCATTCTGGACATTATTCAGCAACCATTGCTGACCGTGTGGGACATCCTCTTTACCGGGTACTACCCTGTGATCTCGTTTCTGGGTTACGTGCTCGTGGGCATGGCCATCGGGCGAGCGAATTTGAACAAGCTCAAGACCGGTGTGGTGCTGCTCATTTCCGGCGCCGGGATCTATGTGGCATCGCGCGGCCTCGCTTCATGGTTCCTGTCGGACGAGGGGTTTGCGGGCCGAATTGCTCACGCCACGAATACTAGTCTGCACGAACTGTCAGCAGTGGCTGCTACCGGTTCTGGAATCAACACTGATCTGGTTATGGGCGCACCGCAGTGGTACGGCTTGGCGGTGCCGCATTCTGGGGCGCCTTTAGATGTCTATTCCACGGCAGGCGCAGCGTTGGGGGTCATTGGACTGTTTCTTGTGATAACGCGCGTCACGCTAGCGCGTCGAGTACTTTTCCCGCTGACGGCTACTGGGATGGTTGCACTGACCGCCTATGTGGTCCATGTAATCGTTACGGGTCTGTGGCCTACTGAATGGTCGCAGACGATGGCGGTGGATGACCCGATGTGGTCGCAAGCGTGGACCATGCTGATCATCCATTGGCTTACGGTGGCTGCCCTCGGGACGATTGTGTTCTTTGCAGGCACCCGGGGCCCATTGGAGTCGCTACTGCGCAACGTCTCCAACGGTTTCGGTAGCAAACGCTAGGCGCTGCGGTACATGGTAATCGCGTCGCGCAGGGCGGCTCTGGCTCGCTTGCGGTCCCCTGCCGCGTCGTAGGAGAGGCCGAGACGGTACCAGCTGCGCCAGTTGTCTGGATCAGCTGTTGTTTCGGCTCGGTATGTTTCAAATTCATCGTCTGCAGCGGCGCGGTCGATACGACCACGCACTCGGGGCAGATTGTCTTCTGGCAAGTTGCCTTCAACGTCGAGAATCTGCGCGAGCTTCTCTGTATTGGCACCGAAACGTATTTCGCGTACCAGGGCCCATACTCCCACGATCACAATGGCGACCACCGCGACACCAAGGACCTTCGCGATCCAATTATCTGCGACGATAAACGCTACTGCTGACCAGAGTGCTAACACCGCAAAGAGCAGTGTGAGGGCGGTCAACAGCGCAACGGCAATCTTATTCTTCATACGTGTTAGTCCAGGTCTAGGTAGGAGTCGAGCCCGTAGGATAAGCCAGGTCGTGATGCCACGGTGCGTAGGCCCAATAACACGCCGGGCATGTAGGACGAGCGGTCGAAGGCGTCATGGCGAAAGACGAGTTGTTGACCCGGTGTCCCCATGAGCACTTCCTGGTGCGCTTCCAATCCAGCGAGCCGCACGGCATGCACGTTGATGCCAGCGATCTGGGCACCACGAGCGTGATCTGGATCGTGTTCGGTGGCATCCGGGAATGGTCCAACACCCACCTGTTGACGGGCTTCAGCAATCATCTCGGCTGTTCGAACGGCTGTTCCTGACGGCGCATCCACTTTTTTCGGGTGGTGCATTTCGATAATCTCGACCGAGTCGAAGTACGGGGCTGCTTGGGCAGCAAAGCGTGTCGCCAGGACAGAACCGATCGAGAAATTTGGGGCGATCAATACGCCGACGTTTGGTTGTTCTGCGAGCTGGCGTTGCAGGACTTCACGTTTGTTTTCGGTCCACCCCGAAGTTCCGATGACAGTATGTAGCCCGTTGGCGACGGCGAATTCTGCAATGTCTGAGGAGACATCTGGAACCGTCAGATCGAGGACGTGTGTCGCGCCAGCCTCAGTGATGTCTGCCAATGGACTCTGGGAGGCAAGTTGTGCCACCAGTTCCATGTCGTCTGCGGCATGAATCGCGTCAATGGCGTGTTGCCCCATTTTTCCCGTTGCACCCACGAGTGCAACTTTGATGGGCTCTGTTGTAGAAGCTGCTTGAGATGACATGGGTCTTATCTTAGTAGACATCGGGGCCGAGGGTTTACCCCATAAGTGGCTTAACGGCCTATGCCGGGCAGAACCTTGAGTTCAACCCGGCATAGGTAGTTTTGAGGCGAGAAGTTAGCTTTCTGAGCCTTCGTCTTCAGCGTCCTCGTCAACAACTGGGACCAGGGAGAGTTTGCCGCGGTCATCAACCTTGGTGATTTCTACCTGGAGTTTGCTGCCGACTGCAACGATGTCGTCGACTTCGTCAACGCGTTTACCGTCGTTGAGTTTGCGCAATTCGGAGATGTGCAGCAGACCGTCTTTACCCGGGGTCAGGGAGATGAACGCGCCGAAGCTGGTGGTCTTCACGACGGTGCCGAGGTAACGTTCACCAACTTCTGGGACCTGTGGGTTGGCGATGGCGTTGATGGTATCGCGTGCTTCTTCAGCTGCTTTACCTTCGGCCGAACCGATGAGTACGGTACCGTCATCTTCGATGCTGATGTCTGCGCCGGTGTCTTCTTGGATCTGGTTGATCATCTTGCCCTTGGGGCCGATGACTTCACCGATCTTGTCAACCGGGATTTGGACCGACAGGATACGTGGAGCGGTTGGGCTCATGTCGTCTGCTCCGTCGATGACGGATTCCATGACCGATAGGATGTGCAGGCGAGCTTCACGTGCTTGAGTCAAGGCTGCAGCGAGCACGTCGGCTGGAATACCGTCAAGTTTGGTATCCAGCTGAATAGCTGTGATGAATTCCTTGGTGCCTGCAACTTTGAAGTCCATATCGCCCATGGCGTCTTCGGCACCCAGAATGTCGGTCAACGCAGCATAACGAGTCTCGTTGTCGACGGTGTCCGAGACCAGCCCCATCGCGATACCTGCAACCGATGCACGCAGTGGTACACCTGAGTTGTAGAGCGACAAGGTTGATGCACAGACCGAGCCCATCGATGTGGACCCGTTGGAACCAAGGGCTTCCGAGACCTGACGGATCGCGTATGGGAACTCTTCACGAGATGGGAGCACCGGCAGGATGGCGCGTTCTGCCAGTGCACCGTGACCAATTTCGCGGCGTTTTGGCGAACCAACACGACCGGTTTCACCCACCGAGTATGGCGGGAAGTTGTAGTGGTGCATGTAGCGTTTGGAAGTTTCTGGGCTCAGGGAGTCCAGGTTCTGTTCCATTTTCAACATGTTGAGCGTGGTGACACCCATGATCTGAGTCTCGCCGCGCTCAAAGATTGCTGATCCGTGCACGCGAGGCAGTACTTCAACCTCTGCAGTCAGTTGACGAATGTCGGTCAGACCACGTCCGTCAATACGCACCTGGTCGGTCAAAATACGCTTGCGAACAATGTGACGGGTTACGGCGCCATAAGCTTTGACGATCTCGTCTTGACGATCTGCGAATGGTTTGCCTTCGCCGGCAAGTGCTTCGACGACTTCCTTATGGTATTCATCGGAAGCGGTTTCGCGTTCTTGTTTGTCACCAATCGAGAAGATTTCGGTCAAACGTTCACCGGCATAATCTTCTACTGCGTCAAAAGCATCCTGCTGGTATGCCACGAACAGTGGGATTTCAACAGGTTCTTTTTGTGCGCGCTCTGCAAGGTCGGCCTGAGTCTCGCACAACACCTTGATGAACGGTTTGGCGGCTTCAAGACCTTCGGCAACGATTTCTTCGGTTGGTGCTGAAGCGTTCTTGTCGTTGATCAGCTCCCAGGCTTCGTTCGTGGCCTCGGCTTCAACCATCATCACGGCGATGTCGTCATCGGATACACGACCGGCTACCGCCATATTGAATACAGCGTTTTTCAGCTGGGAGTGCTTCGGGAAAGCGACCCACTGAGTGTCACCATTTTCATCGGCAATGAGTGCGATGCGAACGGCACCGATTGGGCCGGCGAAGTCCATCCCCGAAAGGGTAGTGGACATAGAGGCCGCGTTGATCGCGACGGTGTCGTACAGCTCATCTGGGGCAATTGAAGTCACGGTGACGACGACCTGGACTTCGTTGCGGATGCCGTCGGCAAACGCTGGACGTAGCGGGCGGTCAATTAAGCGAGCGGTCAGGATCGCATCCGTAGGTGGACGGCCTTCACGACGGAAGAATGAACCGGGGATCTTACCCGCGGCATACTGACGTTCTTCCACATCTACGGTGAGTGGGAAGAAGTCAAAGCCTTCACGCGGGTTCTTGCCAAAGGTCGTGGCCGAGAGCATCGACGTTTCTTCGTCAATGCTGACCATTGAGGCGCCTGCGGCCTGTTTGGCCAAGCGTCCGGTTTCGAATCGTACGGTACGGGTACCGTATTTGCCGTTATCGATCACGGCTTCTGCAAATTGAATTTCTGGACCTTCCATAGGTCTCCTTTCAAACAATTTGCATCAAACCCGCAGGTCGGTCTTCGATCGAAGCCTCCGCAACTGTTGCTCCGGAGGCCACTGTCGAGGACCGGGAAACGAAACAGGCTTGATGCAAATATCTTTGGTGCCGTTCTGGCACCGGTTACTAGTCTAGTTAAATTTCAAGGCGGCGTCCGGATATTTTCCCGGAGCGCCGCCCCCCAAAAAGCGTCTCACCTTATTTGCGCAGACCCAAACGTTCGATCAGTGAACGGTAACGTTCAATGTTTTCGGAGTAGAGGTACTGCAACATACGACGACGGCGACCAACCAGAGCCATCAGGCCGCGGCGGGTGTGGTGGTCGTGTGGGTGACCTTTGAGGTGCTGAGTCAGATTCCAAATACGACGGGACAGTACAGCGACCTGTACTTCCGGTGAGCCGGTGTCGCCCTCGTGGGTGGCGTATTCGGCAATAATCTGCTGTTTCACTTCACGGGAAATTGACATTAAAACTCCTTGAGAGTTGTACCGCGATCATAGAAACCGACGTATCGGCCGGCGACGCCACCGCGGACCGCAGCGTGCACCACCGTCCAAGCTTACCACCTTCCCTGCGGGGCGCCTAACTCGCTCGTTGCATACGCCAGGCAGCAGTCACATACGGAATACGGATGGTCGACGACTGTGCGTAGCCCAGATATTCGAGTAAATACCAGCGCAAATTGTCATGCATGCGTTGACGTTGTTTCTCCGTGGTGCGCAGATAGTAGGCACGAGTCATCATAAGTTGGTGGACTTGTTCAACACCAAGTTCTTGTTCCCAGTGCCACCATTGTCCCACCGGTCTCGTGAATGCTGAACTGACGTGTGGCGGGTGTTCAATGGGATGAATATCTCCGGAATGCATGATCTTGCACAGACGCAACACCCAGGGAATCGAAGTATCGATTTGGTGGTGCACGACACAAAATACTCCAGTCGTGGAAAGGAGCTCGATGACTTTCTGGCTCCCCTGTGGTGTGTCAATCCAGTGCCATGCTTGTGCCGCTACCACGAGATCTGCACGCTGGGACCACGGCGCAGTATCCAGAGCTTCTACTGCCGAGACGATCGTCGTGGTTTCGGGGTGTTGGTCGGCCAGGACTGCGAGCATGTTCGCGGCCGGATCCACGGCTACAACGTCCCACCCACTGGCGAGAAGGGTTGCGGAAAATTTGCCGGTGCCGGCACCAAGATCAATCGCGAGCCCTGGTGCTTCATCCGTCAAGAACTCGACGATTTCGGTCTGGTATCCGGGGCGTACACCGTGGTAGAGGTCGGCTTGGTCCGTGTCAAAGGCCTGACCGTAGCGATGTCTGGTGTCCTGGCTGAGCGTGACGGGTCCCGTAGAACGCGTGTGCATTTAGCGGCTACCCCTGGGATCAGGAGCATCGATTTCGGGGGCCTCGCCGGAGAGTATCGCTCTGGCTTTTGTGACGTCGGTGTCCATCTGGGCAATCAGATCATCGATTCCCGTAAAAGTTTTCATCCCGCGCAACCGTGCCACGAATGCCACCGAACACTGTTGACCATAGAGATTGAACTCGTCGAGGGCTTCGTCTTGGGGACGGTCAAATACGTGGGCTTCTACGGTGCGCACTACATCGTTGAAGGTCGGGTTACTGCCCACGGATATCGCTGCGGGTAGCTGGTTCTTCTTGCCGTCAGTGAACCATCCGGCGTAGACACCATCAGCCGGGATCATCCCTTGTGAATCGGTGGCAAAGTTTGCGGTTGGGAATCCTAATTCACGACCACGCGCATGTCCGTGCACAATTTCGCCTTCGACCGTGTGGTAGCGCCCCAAAATTCTGCTGGCTTGGGCGACTTTACCGGCTTCTAGCGTGTTGCGGACCCACGTTGATGACCACCGTTCCGATTCACCCACGTCATCGACCTGGACCACCTCGAAATTGTGGACTTTGCCAAGCTGCCGCAGGGTGTTGATATCACCGGTATTTCCGGCGCCGAAACGGGTGTCAGAACCGACGACGACGATGCGTGCGTTGAGACTTTTCACGAGCACGTTTTCTACGAATTGCTGTGCTGTTTGCGTCGCGAAGTCCAGGGTGTAGTGAATGACCAGGGTGGCCTCGAGGTCGCAGGTCTCGAGAAGTCGGACTTTTTGTGGCAGCGACACAATCGGCACGAGGGGTTCTTCGGGCAGGTGCACCAGCCTGGGGTGCGGGTCGAACGTCACCGCGACGGACTGTAAGTTGTGTTGTTTCGCCGTGTCGACAACCAGTTTGAGCACGGCCCGGTGACCTCGGTGTACGCCGTCAAAGTTTCCTAGCGTAACCACAGACGGCGCTGGTGGATGCGGTACTGCAGCTGTACCTGCCCAGTAGTGCACTTTGTTCTTCCTCCGTGTCGTGATCAGTTGAGTCTAGGGTATCGGCTTCGGACGGTGCCTATACAACCAGTAGAGCCCGATGATGGGCAAAACCAGTGGGATAAACCCGTATCCGATGCCAAATGTAGACCACACGGTCGGTTCGGGGAACGCTTCAGGGGCGATCAGTGAGGCCGCTCCCACGACGAGGACCCCGATCAATTCGAACCATACCGAGACGACGGCAACTTTCCAAGCACGCCGACCGGGCGTTGCCAGGGCTATGGTGGCCACAATGTAGACGAGCCCGGCGATGCCGGAAAGGATGAACGCTACCGGGGAGTCATCGAATTTGGAGAGAATCTGAAATCCTGAGCGCCATGAGGCAGCCAGTGCGAGAATCGCATAGACCATCACGATGATGCGTCCGATGCCTTTGGTACGGCCGGAGGTTTCAGCCATGCCAGATCACCTGCAATCTGTGAATCATGACCAAAATGGTGGGCCCAATGGCAGCCATCACCAGATTGGACCAGCGTGTTTTATCGGTGATGCCCCAGAAGAACGCGATCGGGGGCAGAAGCAATCCGGTAATGATGTAACCCCAAAATTCCCAGCCGGGCCCGTTGAGTGGTACCGATGAAATCAGGGCGTATACCGCATAGACCACGAGAAAGAGCTCCACTGCGCCCAGGGAAATGATTGACGAGTCAGCAGGGTGGTCACGAATGATGGTTGCAAGAATGCAAATGATCGCTGACAGAATGCCAATGACTGCTCCGGTATAGAACCAGCCGTCAAGAATCATGAGTGTGCTCCGGTGATGTCTTCCATCGTGGCAAACACGATTTCTGGTTTTGCTTGAATCGTACCGGCGCGTTCGGCATCGGCGATCAGTGCGATGACCGTGCCATCTGTCAGCTGCGCTGCGAGTAGGGCTTCGGTGTCTGACGCGGCGATTCGTCGACCGTGTATGAGGTCTGTGGCTTCGGTTTCACTCACGGTCCGGGTGGTGAACAGTTTCGCTGCGGCCACTGAGATGTCGGTATAGTCAAACGATTCGGCCAACTGTTCAAGTGTGACTGCGTCATCAACGTGATATGGTCCGACGGCACTCCTTCGAAGCGCGGTGAGATAACCGCCTGTACCGAGTTCCTCGCCCATGTCACGGGCCAGCGCGCGGATATAGGTTCCAGCTGTACATTCGACTTCCACGTCGAGATCGATGGTTTTGCCGTCGCTTGAGCGTCTCACGTCTTCGATTTCGAACCGACTGACGGTGACTTCGCGTGCTGGTATATCTACGGTTTCGCCCTCGCGGACACGTTGATATGCACGTTTACCATCGATTTTGATGGCCGACACTGCAGAGGGAACTTGTTGAATGGCACCGGTCAGGCCTGCCACGGCCTGCTGAATATCTTCGGTGGTGACGGCATTGGCGAAACGGGTTTGCACGATCTCGCCGTCGGCATCATCGGTGGTGGTGTTGTGTCCCAGCCGGATGGTGGCTCGGTACGTTTTTGTTGTGTCGACGATATAGGTGAGCAAGCGGGTGGCTTTGTTGAACCCGATGACCAACATTCCGGTGGCCATCGGGTCCAGCGTGCCTGCGTGGCCGACTTTTCGGGTACCGGCAATTTTGCGGGTGCGCGACACCACATCGTGGGATGTCCAGCCCGCAGGTTTATCTACCAGTATCAGCCCCGAGGCAACATCAGCCATGTGTTATTCCTTGTATGGGTCTTCGTCGCCAGCGTAGGAGGCTGATTCGCGCTGTGCGGCGAGTTCAGCATCCCGTGCTTTGGCTGCACGCAGTACTTCTTCGAGTTGTGCGGCATTTTCTGGCACTGTATCCGGAATGAGTTCCAGGGTGGGGACCAATCGAATATTCAGGCCACGACCCATTTCACGGCGCAACAGGCCGCGGTTTTCTTCCATTGCCCGGTGCGCCACGTCCACGGTCTCGTCGTCACCGTAGACGGTGTAGTAGACCGAGGCTTGCTGCAGGTCGTTGGTGACGCGTGCTTCGGTGATGGTCACGTTTTCGACGCGGTCATCTTTGACCGTTTTTTGTAGGGCTTCGGCAAGAATAACTTTGATCCGTTGTGCCAGACGTGCTGCACGGTTGTGATCTGCCATGAAAGGTCTCCTGGGTAATGGGTCCGCGGCGCCCGATGTCGGGCGCCGCGGGTGTGCAAGTTAAACGCGAGGTTTTTCTTGCATCTCGTAGTTTTCGATGATGTCGCCTTGGCGGATGTCATTGAACTTACCGAGTCCAATACCGCATTCGAAGCCTTCGCGGACTTCGTTGACATCGTCGGTGAAGCGACGCAACGAACTAATCGTCACGGAGTCGCTGACAACTCTGTTGTCACGAAGCAGACGGGCTTGCGCATTGCGGCGCATGACACCGGATGCAACCATCGAACCGGCAATCGTGCCGACCTTGGAGGAACGGAAGATTTCGCGAACCTCGGCGCGACCAAGGACGACTTCTTCGTATTCCGGTTTCAGCATGCCCTTGAGTGCTTGCTCAATGTCATCGATGACGTCGTAAATGACGGTGTAGAACCGCATGTCGACGCCTTCTTCGTCAGCGATCTCGTTGACGCGTTCGGCAGGACGCACATTGAAACCGATGATAATGGCGTTATCAACGGTGGCCAGGTTGACGTCGTTCTGGGTGATCGCACCGACGCCGCGGTGGATAACACGCAGCTGAACTTCGTCTTCGCCGCCAACATCGATTTGCATGAGCGAGTCTTCCAGCGCCTCGACAGGACCGGATGCGTCACCTTTGATGATGAGGTTGAGCGTATCCAGTTTGCCTTCGGCAACAGCTTGATCGAACTCTTCGAGCGTGATGCGTTTACGACGGCGTGCCAGCATTGCGTTACGTTTCGCGGTTTCGCGTCGTTCAGCAATCTGACGGGCCGTGCGGTCGTCACCGGTGACCAAGAAAACATCGCCGGCACGTGGCACGTTCGACAGGCCAAGTACCTGAACGGGGCGTGACGGTAGTGCTTCGCTCACGGAGTCGCCGTATTCGTCGAACATCGCACGAACACGACCGTGTGCGTCACCGACCACGACGTTGTCACCAACGCGTAAGGTACCGGTTTGCACCAGCACGGTGGCGACGGGGCCTCGACCGCGGTCAAGGTTGGCTTCAATGGCCACACCGCGTGCCCCACGCTCCGGGTTCGCTGTCAGTTCAAGCGCAGCGTCTGCGGTCAGCAGAATGGACTCCAACAGACCGTCGACGTTGAGCTTATTCAACGCAGAAATTTCCACGAACATGGTGTCGCCACCGTACTCTTCTGGTACCAGACCGTATTCGGAGAGCTCGCCGCGGATTCGATCCGGGTTGGCACCTTCTTTATCGATCTTGTTAATGGCCACCACAATCGGCACTTCTGCCGCTTTGGCGTGGTTTAGTGCTTCGATAGTCTGTGGCATGACACCGTCATCGGCGGCAACCACGAGCACGGCAATGTCCGTGACTTTGGCGCCACGAGCACGCATCGCGGTGAACGCCTCGTGACCAGGAGTGTCAATGAAGGTCAGCTTGCGTGGCTTGCCTTCGTGCTGGACATCCACTTGGTAAGCACCGATGTGCTGGGTAATGCCGCCGGCTTCCGACTCACGCACGCGGGCTGAACGAATCGCGTCCAATGTACGTGTCTTCCCGTGGTCAACGTGACCCATCACCGTAATAACGGCAGGACGAGCCTCGAGGTCTGCCTTGTCTTCTTCGGCATCTAGGTTGATGTCGAAGTCGCCAAGGATTTCACGGTCCTCATCTTCAGGGGACACGATTTCGACTTTGTAGCCGATCTCTGCACCCAGGACTTCAAAGGTGTCTTCATCCAGTGACTGGTTTGCTGTGGCCATTTCACCAAGGTGGAACAGCACAGTCACCAGCGCTGCCGGATCTGCCTTAATCTTCTCGGCGAGGTCAGCAATCGAGGAACCACGGCGCAAGCGGAGAACAGTCTCGCCGTCGCCCTTGGGGACTTTCACGCCACCGATAACCGGAGCTTGTGGAGAGTTCTCTTCGCGACGTTGACGTTTCTTTGAACGACGACGTCCGGTTTGTGGACCGCGACCGAAGGCACCCTGTGCTGAGCCGCGTCCGGGGCCGCGGCGTGGACCGCCACCTCCGCCACGACGTGGCCCGCCGCGACCTGCGTCTGCAGGTGTTGGCTTCTGGATCTGGTCGGGCATCATCGCTGGTGTTGGGCGTGGACCCGACTCGCGTGGCTGCTGTGGTTTCGCACCTGGTTTAGCGCCTGGCTTTGCACCGGGTTTTGCGCCAGGCTTTGGTGCGCCTTTCCGTGGACCAGGTTTTGGTGCTCCACCGCCGGCTGGGCGTGGGCCTCCCCCACGCTGGTCTTGGCGCATACCCTGCTGTGGAGCGAACGGGTTATTGCCAGGACGTGGGGATCCGCCGCGAGGTCCAGGGCGTGGTGCCGTGGTGTCCTGCTTGGATTGGAAAGGGTTATTGCCCGGACGAGCAGCCGGTTTTGGAGCAGGTTTTGGTCCAGGTGTGGGAGCTGTTGGTTTAGGGGCAGGCTTTGGTGCAGCTGGCTTGGCGGCCGGCTTCGGAGCCTCTTCGACTTCGGGCGCAGCGGCTTCAGCTTTGGGTTCTTCAGGCGCAGGAGTTTCAGCTACTGGAGCTTCCGCCTCGACTGGTTTCGCCTTTGGTCCTGGTTTCGGCGCTGCTGGCTTGGCATTTTGAGGCTGAGCCTCTGATACTTCCGCTTTTGGAGCAGCTGGTTTCTTTGCCTGTGGTTTCGCCGCTGGTTTCTTCGCAGCGGCTTTCGGGGCAGGTTTTGCTTTTTCTGCCGGGGCATCGTCTGGGAATTGAGCTCTCAGACGTTTTACCACGGGTGGTTCAATAGTTGAAGACGCTGAAGATACAAACTCGCCTATTTCTTCGAGTTTGTTCAGCGCCTCACGGGAAGTAATCCCAAGTTGCTTGGCAACTTCGTGGACGCGCAGTTTCGCCACGATTCTCCTGTTCTGGCTGAATCGTGGCCTGCACTAATTAGTACACAACCGCGATTCGGGCCGGTCGAAATGTATGCTCTGTCGTCATACGCACAAAACCGACCGTAGGGTGGCTCATGCGTCGTGAGCTGACTTTGATATTCATCGTTGGGCACTCATCGTGTGCTCACCGGGTATCCATCAGTTCTCTGACCCGCTTTCATCATTGTTCAATGTGTTGGTGCTATCCGACAGCCAGCTCGAGAGCACTTCTGCGAGCTCTTCGGTATCAACGTGATGTCGAAAGGCTCGAGCAAATGCTCGCCTGCGCAGTGCCGTGGATAAGCATTCCGGATCATGATGCAACCATGCACCACGTCCCGGAAGTACGCGTCGTGTATCAATCACCAGCGATCGGGAATCGCGAGTTTTCTCAAACGCAACGCGTACCAAATTTTTGGTCTGTTCGCGTGTGCGACATCCAATGCATAAGCGCACTGGTTCATGGTTGCCCATGGGCCTCCAAATCTGTCACACGTTCGTCAACCCGTACTAGTCTAACGCAAATGGGTTCATTGATGCCAAAGGACTTAGTCCTCAGCCGGTGCTTTCGCCGCAACCTGCTGTTCATACACCGACTCGCCCATGATGTCGATACGCCATCCAGTCAGCTTGGCGGCAAGTCTGGCGTTTTGCCCTTCTTTCCCAATCGCCAACGACAGCTGGTAGTCGGGCACCACAACGGAGGCAGAACGCGTGGCTTCATCCACGTCATAGACTTTGACCACTTTTGATGGTGACAGTGCTGCAGAAATGAACTTCGTGGGATCTGTAGAGAAGTCCACGATGTCGATTTTTTCGTCATTGAGCTCGGCCATCACAGCACGAACCCGAGTGCCCATTTCACCGATACAGGCGCCCTTGGCGTTAATGCCGGATTCTTTGGCGTTGACTGCGATTTTGGTACGGTGACCTGCCTCGCGCGCAATAGCTGCAATTTCTACCTGACCATTGGCGATTTCTGGGACTTCGAATTCAAAGAGTTTGCGGACTAAGCCGGGGTGTGAACGCGACAACGTAACCGATGGGCCCTTATTGCCACGAGTCACCGATACGACATAGGAACGCAGTCGCGTGCCGTGCGAATAATCTTCACCGGGAACTTGTTCCGCTGGCGGAAGAACAGCTTCGACACTGCCGAGATCAACTTGAATCATATGGGGGTTGCTGCCCTGTTGAATGACTCCGGAAATCAGCTGATCCTGTTTATCACGAAATTCGCCCAGGACCTGATCGTCTTCGGCGTCACGCAGCCGCTGGACGATGACCTGTCGGGCGGTTGAAGCTGCCACCCGTCCGAAGCCTGACGGCGTATCGTCAAACTCCCCTATCGGTTCGTCATCCTCACCGAACTCGGTGGCCCAGATGGTCACTTTGCCGGTTTTGGTATCTATTTCGGCGCGGGATCTATGGATCGCCCCGGGAGATTTATGGTATGCCAACAACAATGCTTGTTCGATGGTCGGGATGAGTTGTTCCAGCGGAACCTCATGTTCCGTCTCAAGCATCCGTAGCAGGGAAATATCGATATCCACCAGGTTCCTCCGTGGGTTCATTCACTTGTGATTCTGTTGTGTTTTCAGTTATCGCTCGTTAGGGTATCTCAGCTATTTTAGCTGAACTTGAACCACCGCGTTGGACAGCTGCTCGTATCCGTAGTGTTCCGGTTCGGAATATTTGACTGGCATGCCCTTTTTTGCGCCGGGTGTGATGAGGGTCAATTCGACGCCGTCATCGTGAACACTGTGGATTTTTGCCTCGACCGGCTCGCCACCATCAATGGCGACGTTGATGATACGCCCAAGGTTCTTCTGCCAGTGATGGCGCCGTACAAGCGGACGATCCGTGCCCGGGGTCGAGACCTCGAGGGTGTAGGCATCGTCTGGTCTGAGCTCAGGTATCCACTCATCCTGGGCGTCGAGTGCTTCGGACACGTCTCGGGTCACAGTGGTTATGGCATCAATAATGACGTCGTCTTGATCTTCAAGGCGATCGATGACGACCGACACTACACGGTCACCTGGTGTGCCTTCGATGAGCACTTCCTCACACCACAATCCGTGGCCTTCCACAATCCCACCAATGAGCGCTTGCAGTTCGGTTCGCTCTATCGGATCCAATTCGGATACGGCCGGCTGTGACTCATGAAGGCTTTGTGCGAAACTAGGACGACTGGCCATAATACGGTGCTGTACTCCTTGTAGTGTTGATATAACAGTTGTACCAACCCTGCGAACGTTTGGGCGGTGTTGACGGTAACTGTGACAAAATACTGAGATGTGATGGAACAAGATTCGATGAGCCCAGCGGTTCAACCAGGTCGGCGCACTGGGCGCAGAGTGATCGTGGCCGCTACATTAGCTCTGCTCGTGGGCCTCGGTACGTGGGTGAGTTCGAGTATATTCAACGGTAGTGATGGCGTCACGCCAGCCGATAGTGAGTTGAATGCATCCCAGCACACGACCCATTTGGTTCGGGCTCTCCGGATTTCTGCGGCTTCTGATACAACGTCATCGAGTATTGAGTCTATTCCCGAGGCTGTTGAAACCTTTGAACCGCTCGAATGTGGCAGTCGATTCGCAATGTCTTTGGAAGACGCTCTTGTCCAGCTGCACGGCGTCGACTATTTATCAACTGTGGGTGGGGCCAGGCTGACCGATGCATCGCAGTGGCGAACCCAACAAGGCGAGGCACATGACGCTGCGGTGGCATTAGAAACGCTTTTTCTCGAGGAATGTCAGCCGGTCGTGCCGGTGACGTTTGATCTTGCAGAAGGTGTTCGGTTCTCTGATGAGGTCAACATTCAACAGATGCTTCGCATCTCAGATGAGCTCGTTGACGAGTGGACTCAGCTCTATCTACTCGCTGAATCGGCCGATGAGCGTGACATCGCGTTAGCTGGCCTGTGGCAAATTATTCGCTGGGAAGCTGAATGGGAACCAGGACGGTCCCCATTCAGCTTCGAGTCCTAGGTACTGGGACCTAGCGCGAAGCGTTCTGATAATTCCGCACCAGCTCGATTACATGTTCGAGCGTCGCATCGACCGGAATATCTTCACGGGTGCCGGCCTGACGGTCTTTGAGCTCTAACGTCCCCTTGGCAAGGCCCCGTCCAACAATCACATGCAGTGGCACACCGATGAGTTCAGCATCCGAAAACTTCACCCCGGCGGAGACCTTGCGACGATCGTCATAGAGCACTTCGATCCCCGCAGCTTCGAGCTGGGTGGCGAAGTCCTCTGCGGTTTCGAAAATCTCATCGTCTTTGCCCGTGGCCACAATATGAACATGGGCAGGTGCGACGTTCATTGGCCAAATGAGGCCCTGCTCGTCATGGTGGGCTTCGGCCAACGCGGCGACGGCGCGAGACACGCCGATACCGTAGGAGCCCATGGTCACCACGACCTGTTTCCCGTTTTCATCCAGGACTTTCAGGTCCAATGCCTCAGAGTATTTTTGGCCAAGCTGGAAGATGTGGCCCATTTCCATACCGCGACGGGTCGCGAGAGGTCCGGAACCATCCGGGGCTGGATCACCGTCACGAACCGCCGTGGCTTCGATGACGCCGTCCCAGGTGAAGTCACGTTCGGCGACGAGCCCAAACACGTGCTGCTGATCGACATTTGCTCCGGTCACCCAGCTGGATCCCGCCACCACACGAGGATCTACGAAGAATGGGATACCGGTGTCGGAATCGGTGCCCAGCACCTGTGTCGTCGTGCCATCCTGGAGCAGTGTTGGGCCAATGTAACCGGGCACTAAACCCGAATGTTTTGCCATGTCGGCCTCGGTGGCGGGTTCGACCTCGGGTTCACCAGCTACATCAAGCGCTTCTGCAATAGAGGCTTCGAGACGCTTGACGTCGACGTCACGATCACCGGGTACTGCAACCACGAAGACTTGGCGTTCGTCACCGCCCAGCACCGCGGTAAGTACCACGCATTTTAGGGTTTCCGCCGCCTGCCAGCTTCCCTCTGCCTTGGGTGCGAGCTCGTTGGCAACATCGACCAGGGCCGCAATGGTGGTTGACACGGGGGTATCTTTCACCTCTGCTGCCGGTGCCTCGGCATAGTCAATCGCGTCGGGTACCACGGTATCGACGGCTTCCACATTGGCTCGGTAGCCGCCAGGAGATTCCACGAACGTATCTTCACCGGCTGCAGAAGGATGTAGGAATTCTTCGGAGCGTGACCCGCCCATGGCGCCTGCCATCGCTTGGACTGCTACGACCGGCAGACCGAGCCGCTCAAAGATCCGCCAGTAGGCGCCGCGATGTTTGTCATAGGCCTCGTTGAGACCGGCTTCGTCGACGGTAAATGAGTAGGAATCCTTCATGGTGAATTCACGGACGCGCAGCAGCCCGGCCCGCGGACGGGCTTCGTCACGGTATTTCGTTTGAATCTGGTACAGGTACACTGGCAGATCTTTATAGGACGAATAGTGGTCTTTGACCAGGAGGGTAAAGAGCTCTTCGTGGGTCGGCGCGAGCAGAAAGTCAGCACCGGATCGATCTTGGAGCCGGAAGATACCGTCGCCATAGTCGTCCCAGCGGCCAGTGGCCTCGTAGGGTTCCTTTGGAAGCAACGCTGGGAAGTGGACTTCTTGGCCGCCAATTGCGTTCATTTCGTCACGAACGATATTTTCGACCTTGTTCTTCACACGCAAGCCAAGCGGCAACCACGTGTAGCCGCCCGGTGCAGCACGACGGATGTATCCTGCCCGCACTAAGAGTTTGTGGCTGGCGACTTCAGCATCTGACGGATCATCGCGCAGGGTGCGAAGAAATAAGGTGGACATGCGCAAGGGCACTCGGGGGCTCCATTCGTCAACAATTCTATGGGTATCTCGAGGTATTCTACCGCAGCGTCTCATCGAGTTGATCGGTAAGTGTCAATGCCAGGGCGACGTCGGTTGGTGGCGTGGCGGCTACCAAGAACACAGCGTTGTCATTGCGCAGGATTACCAATGACGTGGCCGTCTCGTCTTCGGGGTTGACCTGAATTTCGAATGCTTCATCGGTGTGATGCGTCAACGCTTCCAGTGCGACCTCCCCTGCCGAGCATTGGCTCATGAAGGATTGGAGTTCTTCGGTAAAGGCCTGTGCTTCTTCGTCTGAGGAGAAACCAAACGCACCGAGGTCATCTCGTGCGGTCGGCTCACCGCTCTCCTCGTCATCGGTTGCTGTGGAGTCGTCGGTCACGGATCCCAATGCTGCGGTTTCGGGTTGCGTCTGGGTCACCGTTGAGCACTGTTGGTCGTCATCGCTGCTCGTGTTGTGCTCGTCTGATGCTATAAAACCGGTCAGGGTCTCGACTGCTTCATCACCGGTGAGCAGCGCGTTTGGGTCTGGATGTTCGAGCACCTGGGCGATGGCTGATGTCATGGCAGCCTCATCGGTGAGGGCCTCGGATTCTGCATCCTCGGTGGTAGCCTCAACTGTCGAGGGCGGTTCAACCGGGGATGGTTGGTCGGTACAGGCAGTGCAGACGAGCAGTGCGAGCGCGCCTGCCAGTGCAATATGTGACCGGCGGGTCATGAAGTTTCTTCCCGTACCGCGTCGGTGATTTCCGTGAGTGTCTGCGCGGCGTCGGCGGCGTCACTGCCGGGTTCAACGGTGATTAAAAAGACTTCGTTGTCGAAACGAGCGATCACAGTTGACGATGTGACGGCGATGTTGTCTACGTCCGCTTCTGGTTCGGGCACTTCATCGGGTGAGATCACGTAGTCTGGCAGCGCCCCGGGGTCCGGGACCGGGACATCTTCTGATTCGAATGCCCCGGAGAGTTCGCCCGTGGAGTTCAAGACCATATCTTGGTCGGCTTCTGTCAGGCTGTCGGGGATATCGAGTTCCTCAGCATCTGCGAAAGCAGCAGCAGAATAGTGCAGCGTCAAGACATTGGTGTCATCAATGGTCAGGTCCACGGATGGACAGTTGTTCCAGGCCGAGGTGCGTGCGTTGAAATACGACGTTGCGTCCTCGGCCGAGTCAAATCCCGCGGCGACGACCGTTTGAGCAGAATGCGTGTTTTCCCCGGAACGTGAGAGAAACCCAACGGCGACATCATTGGTCGTGTAGTACTCCGAGTCAACGGTGCCAGCGCATTCGGTTGGTTCTGGTGAGAACTGCTCGAGCTCTGCTGCAGCCGACTTGAGCGTTTCGATTGCGGGGACACCGGTAGAGATGATGGCTTCTTCATCCAGCACCGAGTTCATAGCCTGGTGATACACGGTTTGGGCCGGGATTTCGACTTCAGGCGGTGGGGTGACATCCACAGAAGACTGCTCGCGCGGTTGGGCACACCCGGTGAGTACCAGTGCCCCAACGGCAACCCAAGCGAATGATCTGCGCATGCTGCCTTCCTCCCATGGTGATTAAAATAGTACGGTAGCGAAGCTATCAACGCTACCAAAGCCGACGCGTTGGTAGGTTTTGATCGCTGGAATGTTGAAATCGTTGACGTAGAGCGACACGATCGGTGCCAGGGTCAAAGCGTGGTTGACCACGGCAGCCATCGCAGCTGCTGCGTGCCCTTGTCCACGAGTTTGCGGGTCGATCCAGACGCCTTGAATTTGGACTGCCTGCCTGGTGACGATACCAAAGTCGGCTTTGAATACGACGCCGTGCTGGCCGGTTTCGAGCATCGTATGCCCTTTTGCGATGAGTTGACGCACACGCAAACGATACCCGTTGGAGCCGTCGGCCAGTGGCGAGTAGCCGAGTTCTTCGGTGAACATGGCTACCGATGCGGGAAGAACCCGTTGGTAATCGGCTTCGGTTGCGAGTCGTACATTCGGATTCGGCGCCACCGCTGCCTGATTCGCAATGGTCATAAACGGCTGGTTTTTCCGCACATCGCGTGCCGTCTGGCGGCCGTGTTGTAGGATGCTCCAGATCCCTTCGATTGCGGGTTGGGGACCAAATATGGAACCAAATCGCTCATCGAGGGCCAGCAGCGCTTGACCGAAGTAGGCCCCGTGTTCTGGATCCTTGGTGACCGGTACGATGTTGGCGCCTGCCCAACAGGCAGCCACGAGTTGGCCTGGGTTCGTCGGATCGTAAATACCCAAGAAAATGCCCCTGGCGAATCCACCAATGGGCCCTGCGCGCCGTCCGGTGTCCAGGATGGATTGTACATAGGCGTTGGTGACGGGTTTGTCGGCGATCAGTTGACTCAGTGCGGCCGTGTCCGAGTTGGCAAGGATGCGCACAGTGTCGCGGGTAGCGGAGGCCACCGCGTCTTCGGCATCCAACAGCCAGCGCAGAGTACGGGTCAAGTGCCGCAAGGTCACCCCTTCGTTTAAAACAGTGTCACAGGTTTGATGATGTCAGCGACGATCAACAATACTCCCATGGTTAATAATAGACCGAACACCACGATGGTGAGTGGGAACATCTTGGCGATGTCAAATGGTCCAGGATCTGGCTTACCTCGGAGTTTCGCCCAACCGCGTCGAATGGACTCCCACAAGCCACCTAGCACGTGGCCGCCGTCGAGGGGCAGCAGCGGTATGAGGTTGAAGACCATCAGGGCAACGTTCAGACCGGCGATAAGCGACAATAGCAAAGCGCCTCGATCGGCAATCGGGATGTCTTGCTGTGCGGCAGCTTCTCCTGCAATCCGTCCCACACCAACCACAGAAACTGGTCCGGTCGGATCACGCTCGCCGTCGGTCAGCAAGACTTTCGCCGTATCCCAAAGTTTGGCGGGAAGGACTGTGATGACGGAGAACGTCCCCGAGATTTGTTCGCCCAGCACGCCAAAGGCGGCGGTCACCGGTTGTTGTTGATTTACGATCTGCGACGACATGCCAATGAAGCCGACGGGCTCGGTCACGACTTCCCCATTTGATCCGATGACCGGTTGATCGAACCGGTCAAGTTCGGGGCGCTCGGTCAGCACAGGGGTGATGGTGGTTTGTACAGATTCGCCGTCACGCACATACGTGATGCTGGTTTCTATGTCGGCACGTTGTTGGATCGCCCCGGAAAGCTCGTCCCAGTCTGTGACTTCTTCATTGTTGAAATGGGTGATGTGGTCGCCTGGACGCAGACCGGCTTCCCAGGCTGGCGATGGCTCATCGCCTTGAGCACACTCGGCGTCTAGTGCCGACTCATCAGTGGTTTCAGTCATGCATTCGAACACGTCGTTGACTGTCGTGGTGGGGTTGGCCACACCGAAGGATGTGACCAAAATAGCAGTGATCACCAGCGCGATCAGCAAGTTCATGAAGGGTCCAGCCAGCATGATGATGATACGTTTCCATACCGGTAGTGATATGAACGTACGGCCCGTATCGTGTGTGGTCAGCTCGGCGGTGGCATCGTCACGCGCTTGAGCAGCGATGGTTTGAAAGTAGCGCAGCCGGGATTTAGAGGGCTGTTCGCCGGGCTTATTGGGTGGGAGCATCCCGATCATTGAGACATAGCCGCCCAATGGTATGGATTTGATGCCGTATTCGGTTTCACCTTTGCGCTTTGACCAAATGGTTTTGCCGAAGCCGATCATGTACTGCGTGACACGTACATTGAAGAGTTTGGCGGGGAGGAGGTGCCCGATTTCGTGCAGGGCAATGGAGACGGCAATTGCGATCACCATGATCAGGATGCCGACTAGGGCAAGGACAATGGTCATTCGGGTCCTAGTCGAGTACGACGAGTAGTTCGACGACCGCTTGCAAGAACGCGTCTACTTGCGCTTCATCGTAGCCATGAGGTCCTTTGGCAGCGTCGAAAGTGACGTTGCGGAGATCTTTGAGCCGAACGTGGTCTTCATCTTGGAGGTGGCTGTTGATCCGAGCCAGGCACACATCGACGTCGTCGACGTCATAGCCAGGAGCACCCGTTGCTGCCGGCCGGAATTTCTCTCCGCGAGGACGTTCGAGTCTTCCCATGAGTTCTTCGAGTCGGCTGATCAGCTCTAAGTCCCAGGTTTGTTGGCCGTGGGTCGCGATGTAGTCGTCTCGTTCGGCTCTTCGCAGTGCATCTTCGAGCCGCTCAAGGACTTGATCTACTTGGTCGGTACGGTAGCCTCCGCGGACCAGATCAAACGTTTTGGCCTGAACGATATCAGCGGTGATGCCCGAGTCTGTTTCGTAAGCTTGGCGTGCCGCAGTGATGAATTCATCGACTTGCCCTGCGTGATAACCGTAATCACGTTTGGCGACGATGTTGAATGGCGAGGTCGATTGGGTTTTTGATGACACAGTGCTTCCTTTGACGCTTAGCCCAAAATCAGTGGCAAGACTACTACAAACAGGGTGTATCCGACCGGGACGGCAAATACAATCGAGTCTAGTCTGTCCATGACACCACCGTGGCCTGGCAGCACAGTACCCATGTCTTTGACGCCAAAATCACGTTTAACCATTGAGGCAGCGAAATCGCCTGCGGTAGCGGCCACCATGATGACAACGCCAATAATAATTCCAACCCACCAGTCATATTCCAAGAGGAAATGGGTGAGCACTACAGATGTCAGCACGGCACCCAACAAAGAGCCGATGAAGCCTTCCCACGATTTCTTGGGCGAAATCTTGGGTGCCATGCGATGCTTGCCGAGTGTGGCTCCCACAATATAGCCGAATGTGTCGTTTGCCACGATCGCTACCAGCGTCGTTGCGACCAGCACGTGCCCTTGGGGCTGATGGAGCAATGGGATTCCAAACGAGAGGAAAAATGGCAACCAGAGGATAGCTAACAGTGTGGTCGCCATGGACGCAGCGGGTCGATCAGGTTCCCCGACGGCCGTCCAGAAGACCGTCAATAAGATGCCGCCGAACAGAGCAAAAATCATCGCATCGACGCCACCAAACCAGGCCGCTGCGGGAATACCCAAACCGGCCACCCAAGCTGGGGTCAATGCAAGATGGAGGTTTTTTGTTTTGGCAATCTGGGACAGCTCCCAGATCCCCAGCGGGATGAGGACCGCGATCAGGATGGCAATGATGATCGGGTACAGAAAAATGCCAACACCAGCGGCGGCCAGCAGTACAACACCCACCACAATGGCCGCTGGGAGGTTTCTACCCGCCTTTGATTCTGGCGGTGTGACCTCTTGTGCAGACTTGGGCGCGGGTGTGATGACGTCTTGGTCATCGACTTGAGTTACGGTCAATACCGTAGATTCTTCGGGATCTATATCGGATGCCGGGTCAGACCCAAAATCCAAGTCCTCAGTTACCTCATGCTCGGCACGATCCTGCGCTGGTGGGGCGGGACGTGGCTCCTGTTTCTTGCGTGCAGCTTTTCGTGCAAGCATCTTTTCTTGGGCGGCCTCGAGCGCCCGACGTTCGCGTCGGGTTTGCGGCATGATCATCCCCGTGTCGGGGTCACGCACTGGGTCGGGAAAACCCTCCAGTTGCGTTACAACTGGAAACTGTTCGGATTTTGGGTCTGATGTGGACATGCAAGATTAGGCTAAACTGCCTAGACCTCCAGTAGTTCTTCTTCTTTATTCTTCGCCATTTCGTCGATTTGATCTACGAAATTGCGCGTCAGTTCGTCGAGGTCTTTTTCTGCGCGGCGTCCCTCATCTTTGCCGATGTCACCGTCGTCGACCATTTTGTCGATGGCTTCTTTTGCACTACGACGGCTGTTGCGAACGGAGACTCGGTGATCTTCGGCTTTTGACTTGATAATTTTGACATACTCTTGCCGACGCTCTTTGGTCAGCTCAGGCATCACAACGCGAATCACTTTGCCATCGTTCGATGGGTTAGCACCAACCTCTGATGAGGAGAGTGCAACTTCGATTTCACGTAGCGCATTAACATCGAATGGGGAGATCAAAATAGTGCGTGCATCTTGCACGGAGAACGTTGCCAACTGCTGCAGCGGTGTTGGGCTGCCGTAGTAGTCAACCAGGACTTTTGCATAAAGGCCTGGGTTTGCTCGGCCGGTACGTACAGCGGCGAAATCCTCACGAGTTGCTTCGAGAGTACGCTCCATCGCCTTTTTGGCGTCTGATAATTCGGATGCGGTCACGGGTTCTCCTTATTTAACATCTGGGGTGTGCACTCAGTCTAAAACAGGTACCGGGGTCGGTACCTATGGTGTGACGACGGTACCGGTCGAATCACCAAGTAGCGCACGGGTCACGTTGCCATCGCCTTCCATCCCAAAGACCAACATATCGAGATTGTTGTCTTTACACATCGTCATTGCCGTGAGGTCCATGACGCGAATGTTTTTGACGATGGCTTCGTCGTAGGTGAGGTGATCGAATTTCTTGGCGGCAGCATCGACTTTTGGATCCGATGTGTACACGCCGTCCACACCAGATTTCGCCATGAGGACTTGGTCGGCACGGATTTCGAGGGCCCGTTGTGCTGCCACGGTATCGGTAGAGAAGTATGGCAGTCCGGTGCCTGCACCGAAAATCACCACGCGGTCTTTTTCCATGTGCCGGATTGCCCGCTGTGGAATGTATGGTTCTGCTACCTGGGACATATGGATCGCGGATTGTACTCGCGTATCGACACCGGCCTGGGTCAGGAAGTCTTGGAGCGCCAGTGCATTCATCACGGTTCCAAGCATGCCCATATAGTCTGCACGACGACGATCCATGCCGTTGATGGATAGCTCTGCACCGCGGAAGAAGTTTCCTCCGCCAACGACGATGGCAATTTCGACTTGTCCTGCAGCGTCTGCGATCTGTTGTGCAACAGATCGCACTGTCGCCGGATCTATACCAATGGAGCCGCCACCAAAGACTTCTCCGGAAAGTTTGAGCAATACGCGTCGTCGGCTGACTTCATCGAATTCTGAGTTACTTGGACCGTCTTGTAGTCCGCCTGGAACGTTGATGGCGGGAGTGTCTGACACTGCAATACTCCTGTTGTGCTGGTGGGTCGTGAGGGCATAAAGAAGGGGTGATCACCGTGTGTGGTGATCACCCCCTTTTTTTGTGTTTGGTCTAAACGATGCTGAGCTTACCTAGGCAACCAGACACATACGTGTCGGGTTTGCGTGTTAGGCCCCAACACGGAAGCGTGCAAACGAGAGTGCCTTTGCACCGGCTTCTTCCAGGACAGCACCAACGGTGGTCTTCGTGTCCTTGGCGAAAGGCTGGTCCAGGAGTACAACATCTTTGAAGTAACCGGTCAGGCGGCCTTCAATGATATTTTGCATGGCGCGCTCTGGTTTCCCTTCAGCACGAGCAGTTTCTTCAGCGATACGGCGTTCATCCGCTACGGTGTCCTCTGGGACTTCCTCACGGCTGAGGTAGGTCGGGCTCATGGCCGCGATGTGAACAGCAACATCGTGTGCTGCGGTCTGGGCTGGTTCCTTGTCTGCATCCACTGCGAACAGTACCCCAACCTGTGCTGGCAGATCTGCAGAAGTGCGGTGCAGGTAGGAGTCAACGAAGGCCCCTTCGAGACGAGCCAGGCGACGGACCTCAACCTTTTCGCCAAGCAGTGCGCCTTCTTCTTTGACGTATTCGCTCAGTGGGTTGCCGTTATAGTCGGCGGCCAGCAGGTCTTCAGCGTTCTGTGCACCGGAAGAGACTGCGACCTCCAGCACGGTGTTGCCCAACTCAATGAACTTATCTGATTTCGCAACGAAGTCAGTTTCGGAGTTGATTTCGATCATGACGCCAACGCCGTCTTTGACGGTAGCTGCGACCAGACCTTCAACGGCAGCGCGGCCTTCACGTTTGGAAGCACCCTGCAGGCCTTTGACGCGAATAACTTCCATCGCCTTATCGAGGTCGCCATCAGCTTCGTCGAGCGCCTTTTTTACGTCCATCATGCCCGCGCCAGTACGCTCACGCAGAGCCTGAATGTCTTTTACTGTGTAGTTCGCCATTACAGATATCCCATTCCTTGGAAGTTCGTTGCGGGGATCGCCCGCGAATCTAAAACGAAACGTGGTTGTGTGGACTAGTAGTTTTCTTTGGCTACAGGCTGGTCACCTTCTGGTGAGGCTTCAACCTGCTCTGCGGTTTCTACAGTTTCTTCATCAACTGGTGCCGCGGTCTGGTCTGTAGCGTCTTCGGACTGGCCGGACTCCAACAGTTCACGTTCCCATTCAGCCATTGGCTCTTCAGCCGCACCGGAGCCACCTTTGCCCTGGTTGCGAGCCATGAGGCCATCAGCCACGGCATCTGCGATCACGCGGGTGAGCAATGCGACGGAACGAATGGCGTCGTCGTTACCTGGGATTGGGTAGGTAACCTCGTCTGGATCAGCGTTAGTGTCCAGGATCGCAACAACCGGAATGCCAAGCTTGACGGCTTCGTCGATCGCGAGGTGTTCCTTCTTGGTGTCGATGACCCACACGGCGGATGGTGTGCGAGTCATGTTGCGGATACCACCCAGGTTTGCCTGAAGCTTTGTCAGCTCGCGCTGAAGCAACAGCAGTTCCTTTTTGGTGTGACCGGAACCAGCAACATCGTCGTAGTCAATTTCTTCGAGTTCTTTCATACGCTCAACACGTTTGGAAACGGTGGCGAAGTTGGTGAGCATACCGCCCAACCAGCGGTGGTTCACATACGGCATACCAACGCGAGTGGCCTGCTCAGCGATTGCTTCTTGTGCCTGCTTCTTGGTACCCACGAAGAGAATATTTCCACCGTGTGCAACGGTTTCTTTGACGAACTCGTATGCACGGTCGATGAATGACAAAGACTGCTGCAGGTCAATGATGTAAATGCCGTTGCGCTCAGTGAAAATGAAGCGCTTCATTTTCGGGTTCCAACGACGGGTCTGGTGACCGAAGTGGACACCAGAATCCAGCATTTCACGCATAGTTACGACTGACATGGTCGCTCCTTCAAGGTACATCCGCATGCGGATCTACCTTCTAGTTATCGGTTATTATAAACAGCTGATTTTCTCAGCTTCCTAGCGTGAGAGCGATTGGCTCGGGAGCTACCATTGACCAGAACCTTCTGGACCGAAAGGCGCCACTGCTACACAAAGTTGCACTCCACACGCGCGTAGTCAATCACGTAGCCACAACAAGTGGGCACACAATTGCTTTGACCAGCATACCTTATCGCGCAAACGATTTTTACTGCGTTGTGATCGTTTGCACACGTGAGTTCACTGCGACACCAGTATTGTTTTTTACGACTTTCCGTTGACTCTCAAGGCTCGCCAGTCAGCGCTTTCCACAGGCAACCTGTCAGCACACGATTTTCCACATTTCACCTCAAGCAGGGCCACCAGACTGATGTGTTTGACAGGGTTAGAGACATGCAACATAACGACGGGGTGACTGCTCCCCCGCCCAATCCGCGAACCCCAACTTCACTGTTTGTGCTGATCCTCCAGGCTCTTGTGATTGCCGTGTTTTTCAATCCGATGCCGATGGCAAATGCCACCGTTATCCATGCTGACGCATCGCACGTCGCTGACCACTGGATACCACCCATCGAGGCAGCCACCGAAATCGATGTCCTGAATGCCTTCGTTCCTCCCGAGATGCCATGGTCCTCGGCGCATCGCGGCATCGACATACGGGCGGCCGATGCGCAGGTTTTAGCCCCAGAAGGCGGCGAGGTCAGCTTCGTCGGCGTGGTGGTCGACAGACCTGTCATCACCATTGAGCACCCAGACGGTTTGATCTCGTCGTTTGAACCAGTCGACTCAGAACTGGCTGTGGGCGACACCGTGGCAGCAGGCCAAACAATCGGAAGACTGCCCGCTGAAACGTCACATTGCGATGTCCAATGTGTGCATTGGGGAGTGCGCAAGCCCGATGCGTGGCAAGTTGGTGCTACCGTGCGAGATCTGTATATTGATCCGGCATTTTTGTTGGGCTGGAGTGACCCGTCGATTCTATGGCCCGTACACTCAGACCCATCCGGTTAGCGTGATTTGCGGCTTCTTCGGCGATGAATGTCTTCCGCGAGTTTCAGCAATGCCGCCGCAGAGTCTTCCCATCGAAAGGTATGTGCCTGTCGCACTGCGCCCGTTGAGGCACGAATAAAGGCTTCGTCGTTCTCTAACGCACGGACGTGGTCAGCTAACTGGCGGGCCGAGTGCGCGGAAGTAATGTCAACGAACGCTGCCCCGGGATTCTCGAGTCCACCGATTTCTTCAAAAATTTCAAGATTCGACATGACAACCGGTGTTCCTTCTGCCATGGCTTCCGCCACGGGAAGACCGTAGCCTTCGGAACGGGACATGGTGACTAAAGCCGTCGATTGTCTAAGTAGCTCACGATAGTCAGCGTCCCCAATACCGTTATGAAACTGGAGCTGGGCCTCCCCTACGTGATGCCATTTAGCGATCTCAAGTAGTTCATGGCGCCGCGCGTCGGTGATTCGCGAGCACAAGTGCAGCCGGTATTGCGGCAGGTGCTGCAGTGCGCTGACTAGCGTTTCGACGTTTTTATAATCCATAAACGAGCCCATGTAGACCAGAGTTTTCTTTCGAGGGCCAGCGGGATCGCGCGGCGTCTCTACTTGGGGTGGCGCGTTGGAGACAACGTGAACCGGCCGGGTGGTCAGCCGATGTTTGCGGATGAGCCGTTGCGAAGTTTGAGAAACCGTGGTGACAGCGTCTGCGCCGTTGAGGAGCATTCGCTGGGGCATGTAGGTGAGGTGATAGAGATACCAGAGCCCGCGGACGAACTGCGGTAAATCTCGCGGCGGAGTCCGATGCTGGTAGTAGATCAAATCGTGCAGTGTCAGGATCAAACCGAATTTTCGTCCGGTCGATCCGATCGTCTGCATTGGAGAAAAGACCACGTCTGGCTGAAACGCGTTTAGCCGGTGCGCCGAAATCGGCTCCAGGACCGAAGTCGGTGCGTGCAGCTCGACAACATCTACGTTGTCGGGCAACAATTCACGCTGGGCTGGATCATGAATGATCACCGTGGGATCGCTCTGCTGTGCCACCGCATAGATGAGTTGGTGACTGAAACGCGAAATCCCATCATGAAAGTCAGTTCTGATATACCGACCATCCATGAAAAACCGCATCAAGACTCCCTGGGACAGACTATCCGCAACAGATATACGTGTCGAGGATAAAAATTGCGTGGACGAGACATGAATATGCCAGACAACGCAACGAAAAACTAGCCTAACACAAGGACGTATCCTTACATTTGCAACGATATGGCCCGTTTCGAGAAACCGCGCCGAGCAGTTCCAGAACCGACCGCGGGGCATGGTTTCAATTGAATATCGAAACCATGCCCCTCACGCCGAATCACCTTAAGCCATGGTCTGCCCATCGGTAGTGACGAATCCGAAAGGTTCGCGGGCCCTCGGGGTATCACTCACCGACGATTGGCGCGAATGAGTGGTTCAGTCCACGGGAAACAAGGACACGGCAAGGGCACCTTCATAAGTCCCTGCCATCGTATCAACCGGCACCTCGAGCTCTATGTCCGCGCTCAGCTCAGTGGTGCCCATACGAGTTTCAGCATCCGCTAAGCCTAAGGACTGTGGCGCAGCCAGGCCCTGACCGCCGGACATCTGGGAGTCCACGGCGGAACCGGGGGTTGCGCCGTTGCTAGAAGCTTCCACGTGGGGCTTCCATCCCAGACGGCTGGCTTCAATGGTGGCCGCGTCGGAAGTCAGGTCTGAGGACTGACCTGAAACGGCCCAACCGTCACCGTGGATGCGTGTGTCAGTCACATTCACGGATGGCAGTGTGCCGTACGTACGGAATCGGTCACCTGCGTTGCGCTGCTCATTCATCTCGACTGTTCCTTCGTCAATCGACAGCACCAGGCTTCCCTGGTCTTCATCGCCGGGGTCACCTGAGCCCGGCAATCCCGGAATATCGGCCTCAATCTCAATATCCCCCTCAGCACCAGGAACATTGCCGTTCTCATCAGCGACCTGGAACTGGTACGTCTCTGTGGAAACCTGACCGTGCACGTCGGTGGCAGTGACCTTTGCGGTGTGCGCACCGGGTTCTAAATCCTCTGGTAACGGCGACCGCCACAGGTGAGAAGTGCGGTCGGCCACGGCACCACCGTGAACGAGGGTCTCTAGGTTGGCCACCGGATCGGACCACTCCGCACCGACCCGGACCTCCTCGCCGTTCATCGGCTGAGTGCGCGCGGTCTGGAGATCCTCGCCACCGTCGATAGATACCTCCACAGTGGATCCGGTGGAGCCCATCCAGAAATTGGTGGTCAACCAGGTCTCCCCGAGCTCGTCCTGAGCCACGACGTTCGGGGCCTCTAGCTCCTGGGCCTCGCCCACGTTGTCTTGGTTCTCATTGAACCAGTCCCGATAGGCCGGCGTGTCAAGACCCACCGCCATCTGATCGGAACCATCGTCGCCGGTACGAGAGAATCGTTCGGTGACCTCGTTGCCATCGATATCGAGAGTGAGCACGCCCGGAGGAGTGCCGTCCCGCTGAATGGAAGTGGGGTATCCCTCGTCGGTGAGGCGACCCTCGTACCACTGCCCAGAAACTGCAGAAACGGTCAAGTGGGTGAAGGGCAGCCCCTCCTCACCGACAAGCTCACTCCAGCCGTCCACCAGGTCTCCCTCGCGCAGGTTCTCGGACATATGCGTGTGACCGGAGACTGCTACTACCTCGTGACTCGAGACAAGGTCGTATATCTCGTTGAGGTCGGCCATGCGATGCGAGTCGCTGTAGTAGAACTCGATCAGCGGAGCGTGGGAAGCCAACACAATCAGCTTGTCTTCCGGTACCTGGGCGATGTCTTCGCGCAGCCACGCCATCTGATCCTCATCAAGGCTGTAGGCGTAACCGCCGTCCTCGGTAGGATATTGGATGTTGGATAACATCACCACGTGGGTGTCGCCGACGTCGTAAGAGTAATACTCCGGGCCGAGAGCCGCACGGTATGAGTCGAATTCATGTTCGCCCTCATGGTGGTCGAAGTCCAGGTCGTGGTTACCTGGAAGGAAGCGAGCCGGGCCGTTGAGCATGGAGGTCAGGTCTCGAATGTCGGGGTATAGCGAGAGGTCGTCTCCGACGACATCGCCCAAAAACAGCGCACCACAGCTGGAGTAGTCGTTGCGAGTAGCCAGGTCGGCAAAAACTCCCGCCCGGGCGTATTCGACCTCCTCGGTGTTGTAGGTCTGCACGTCGGCACCCAGCACACACGACTGCGCCGAGGACGCTGCGCCCGCACCCTGGGCCAACGGGAAGTTGACCTGGTCCGGTAGTGGTCCGGTCGGCTCGAGGCCCCCGTAGTCCAAATCCGGGGAGCCTTCAGGCAGGTGGTGATAGTGAAACTGTGCCACATTGTCCTCGTCCACCGGAACCTGATAGCCGGACGGTTGAGTAACGAACACCGTCATGTTGTCATAGGCAGGCAGTTCGTATCGACCTTCAGCGTCAGTGGTGGTCGTCTCGCGCCCATTAGACACGGTCACACCTTCTACGCCGGGCTCACCCCCATCCTGAGTAGAGTTCTGGTTCAGATCGTCAAAGACAGCCCCATCGAGCGTATCTTGGGCAGCATCATCACTGCGAACAACATCAACGTTACCTCGAAAGACTTGTTCCTCCCACGCAGCGTCGGCGTCAGCCGCCTGCTGGTCCGATGGAGCGGCGAATGCTGGTGCGGCGGCAGTCCCCGTGATGGCGATGACTGCCGCACCCAGTGCAGCACCGGTGGCTGCAGCTGTACGGGTTTTCCAAGGTTGGAACGGCGCCCATCTAGTAGCGGTGGATAGTTTTTTCTGTTCGTGAGTACTCACAAAAACCTTTCAACTCCAGAGGTGCGGTATTTACGTCACAGAGTGTGACTGGGCCCGAGGGCGACCAGCCGTATACCACCCTCGTGGTTCTGGATGAATTCGGTTTCACCGCCGAGTGACCCTGAAGTGTCGAGGGATGAAAACCCCTCACAACTTTGCACAGACGTAGTATCTGTCAGATACGACCGTGGTGATGAGGAAGCGCTACCGACGGTACGATCTCATGGACGTTTACTACCGCACAGCTACTTCGCTTCAGCGACCGTGATAGATCGGGACGTCAAGTGTCGAGGTTTGAATGTTATCGACGGTGGTCGAAGTGGTGCAGGCACTAGTGAGGGAGATAACAACGTGGCGCTGCAGCACAAGTCGCAAGCGTTTCACAAGAAGAGATGTTGCATGGCGGCACGCTCAAAGCCGACATGCTAATTCCACCCACAGTTCCACCCAGACAGAGAAAAACGCGGAACCAGCCAGACCAAATATCTGACCGGTTCCGCGCTGTCATGCCGAAGCGTGTTCGTAGGGTGTGCCGGACTTGAACCGGCGACCAAAGGAGGATGAGTCCGCTGCTCT
>JABXHI010000058.1 GCA_013393415.1 Micrococcaceae bacterium | reverse complement strand
ATGGGGAAGTTCCTTCGCATATTCGGGGTTGGTTTGCACTTCCATCGAAACGCGAGCTCCCCATGCCTGTCCTGTGCGACACGCCCGAACCAATCACCAATTTCCGGTCCCTATCCGCGCAATCTCTTAGTCAGAGTCTTCATCAGCTTCATCGGGATCGTCTGTTTCAGCAGCCTCGTCGTCTCCTGGCTCTGTGTCCGATTCATCGACAACGAACCAGACAACGTCTGGTTCCACATCTGCGCGCGAGGGGTGCATGGGATCCTGTGCCAATTTGTTCTTATTCAGCGTCCCGGTATATTCCAAAGCGTCGCGATCGTCATCGTCTAGACCAGCTTCATCCTGTTGTACGTGATCGCTCAGATAGGATTCGACCGCCGAGCCAATCTCATCAGCGTCTGGCATTTGTTCGTCGGCGTTCAATAACAGGCTACGAGCTTGGTGTTCTTCAGCATACTGATCAAATTGTTCTTCCAAGCGTCCCAGCATCGTCGCGATTTCGGGCCGATTCTGCACCTGGGCAGTGATTTGCTGCTCGACATCACGACCTGATTCACGCAGCTCTTCGCTGGGCAGCATCAGTCCCATCGCAGCACCGACATATTCCAGGGCAGCGACAGCGGCCTGTGGATAGGTTGCATCGGCCAAATAATGTGGGACGTGCAAGGTGTAGCCGCTCACGGTGCGACCAGCCTCAGCGGCTCGTAGTTCCAAAAGTTGTGCGGCACCGGCTGCAATCCGGCCCTTGGGAGACCAGGTGGCTAAGCCCTCTAATAATTCTTCTGCGTTTCCGTGCGTGGTGACACCCAATGGTCGGGTGTGTGGTACCGGCAGTGGCATGGCGTCGATGAACGTCACCACGCCGACATCGAGCTGATCAATGAGTAGCATCGCGGCTGCTACAAACCGATCCCATTGATAATCGGGCTCAGGTCCGCTCAGCATCAAAAATGGCTGCTGCATTTGATCTTTCAGCAGGTGCAGCTCGAGCTGTGGTGCGTCGTAGTCACGAAACTGCCGCCCGTCAAAACGTAAATGTGGACGACGCGCCCGGTAGTCCAGTAACTGGTCCGTATCGAAGGTCGCGATGCGTTGATGATCCAACCGTTCGAGCAGCACATTCTCCAACTGTGTCGAAACGCTGCCAGCGTCTAAGTACCCAGAGAACACGACCAGCAGATCAAGCCCGTGGGTTGCAGGGGTGTCGTGATTCTCGGTGTGTTTCGACTGGCTTGTTCCAGATATCAACTCTCTTGCAGACGAAGACATGTGAATCAGGTCGATCGGATCTAGCATGCAGACTCCTCACTTTCGGGTGACACAATGCTGCACAAAGCGCTGGTTAACGGAACACAACGGTCAGTCCACTTATTCCGCCATGAATGTGTCGCAGCATCGTTATGATGGAGACACCAAGCAATACTATTCCGCTACACACCCAAGGATGTGATTTTGTGGCTCACAATGCCGCTTCAACTGATTTCGTCGCGGAATTCACCGCACAACTGTCGACCACCAGCACTGTAGAACACACTGATGCGCTCGTGCTCGGCGTGCAATCAACGAACGACGGCCCTGTGATTGTAGCTCCCGCTCTTCCGGAAGCTGCAATCAATGGTCTACAAGACCAGCTCGATGCACTCGGGGTTAAGGGCAAACCCGATGAAGTCACTCGTGTGGCAGGTGCCACGACCGAGCTTGATGCAAAGATCGTAGTACTCACCGGCCTTGGCTCGACGGATGCCCCAGCACAGGGCACCCCACCCCTGGACAACTCCCCAGCTGACACCATTTCGGCAGAAGCGCTGCGCCGTGCAGCAGGTGCCGCAACCGCAAAATTGGCTGGCACGTCTGATGTGACGATCGCACTACCAGCTGACAGTGCGGTCCATTTGACCGCCGTGGCGGAGGGCGCAACAGTTGGTACCTACGTTTTTGCTGGATATGCATCTTCCGACACGGATGAGGATGACACTGCAGAACCTACCTCGTTGAAGTTTGTGACTACGATCGCCGATGCCGATGAGCTGGTCGCACGTGCCGGTGTGGTCGCCAGAGCAACGTTTATCACTCGTGACCTGGTAAACACCGCCCCATCGCATTTGTTCCCGGGCACCTTTGCCGAAGAAATTGAAGCGCTCGTACAAGATTCGAACGTCAGTGCCACGATTTATGATGAAGAAGCCCTTGCGGAAGGTGGCTTTGGCGGGCTGTTGGGTGTTGGACAGGGCTCGGCCAACCCACCTCGTCTGGTCAAACTCGAATATGCCCCAGCCAACGCGCAGAGTCATGTGGCCTTCGTCGGCAAAGGCATCACGTTCGACTCGGGCGGTATTTCGCTCAAACCGGCAGGCTCTATGGAAACCATGAAGATGGATATGACCGGTGCCGCCACCGTTGGTGCCGTGGTGCAGGCTGTCGCAGAACTGGGCCTCAACGTAAAAGTCACCGGTTGGTTGGCCATGGCAGAGAATATGCCCTCGGGCACCGGCATCAAGCCATCCGATATCATCACCATGCGTGGTGGCAAAACGGTGGAGGTCATGAACACGGATGCCGAAGGTCGCCTCGTGATGGCAGATGCTTTGGTCGCTGCCACTGAAGAAGGTCCTGACGTTGTGGTCGACATTGCCACCCTGACCGGTGCGGCCATGGTTGCACTCGGCACTCGTACCACCGGACTCATGGGCCAAGATGACATCCGAGCAGAACTCGCCACCGCTGCATCAACCACGGGCGAACTCGTCGTTGCGCTGCCTATTCCTGAAGAAGCTCGCGCTGGTTTCGACTCCAACGTGGCCGACCTGAAAAACACCGGGGAGCGCTTCGGCGGCATGCAAGGCGCCGCTGCTTTCCTCCGTGACTTTGTAGGTGAGACCCCCTGGGCCCACTTAGATATTGCCGGACCGGCATTCAACGAGTCGTCACCACGTGGATATACACCAAAGGATGCAACAGGCGTCATGGTGCGCACCCTTATCGAGTTCGTCGCGACCCGGGCCCAAAGCTAGCGTTTGCACAGGGCTTGGGGTGGGTCGTTGGTGCAAGACGACCCACACTAAGCGATGTACACCACATTGACAGACACTTCGCCGCATACATCCGGTGATACACCGTTAACGTGGCGGAGGTTATGGAACTGCGACTGTACGAACCTATACAGTTAAGAAGAGGTGTCCAGCTAGTGCCCTGGTAACTCCAGGAAGCACCTAGTGAAAGGACGCGTGGCTGGAAACCATGTACGAGGAAGACTGCGGGGCGAACCTCCGCATAGATGAGGAGCATCGATCGTGACTGAAACCGCTACAGAATTCGACGTACTAATTCTCGGCGGTGGCTCCGCCGGTTACGCCGCGGCGTTACGCGCCATACACCACGGACTCTCCGTTGGTCTTATTGAACGAGATAAAGTTGGTGGTGTCTGCCTGCACTACGGTTGCATCCCAACCAAGGCCTACCTACACGCGGCAGAAGTCGCTGACTCCGCCCGTGCATCAGAGACATTTGGCGTCAAAACCACTTTCGACTCGATCGATATGGCCGCAGTTCGCGACTATAAAGACAACATTGTTCAAGGCAAATTCAAGGGTCTTCAGGGCCTACTGAAAATGCGTAAAGTGACCACCATTGCCGGGAACGGTCGATTGATCTCAGAGAACCAAATTGATGTCGACGGCACCGTCTACTCAGGCAAGCACATCATCCTCGCCTCCGGCTCTGTTTCCAACACGATGGGCCTGACGATCTCCGACAAGATCATTACCTCGACCGAAGCCCTACAGCTCAACTACACGCCGAAATCGGCAATCGTTTTGGGCGGTGGCGTCATCGGCTCGGAGTTCGCATCAGCATGGAACTCCTACGGCATCGACGTTACCGTTATTGAAGGCCTCGATTCACTCGTGCCCAACGAGGATCCAGCGATCATTAAACAGCTAACCCGCAGTTTCAAGAAAGCCGGCATCACAACAAATCTCGGTGTGTTCTTCGACAAAGTTGAAGAAACTTCTGATGGCGTGAAAGTCACTTTGACCGACGGCAAAGAGTTTGAAGCCGATATCTGTCTCATCGCGACCGGTCGCAAACCGAATACCGAGAACATGGGCTATGAAGACGTGAAGATTCCCATGGATAACGCTCACGTAGCTGTCAACGATCGCTTGCACACCGGCGTGGGTAACATTTATGCCATCGGTGACATCGTCAAAGGCAAGCAGTTGGCACACCGTGGCTACCAGCACGGCCACTTCGTGATCGAAGAGATCATGGGGAACAACCCGTTGAAGGTCGAAGACCGCAACATTCCAGGGGTGACGTTTACTACTCCAGAGATCAGTTCCGTCGGGATGACCGAGCCGGTTGCCAAAGAAGAGTTTGGCGCCGACAACGTCGAAACCGTGGAATACAACCTGGCCGGCAACGGAAAATCGTCAATCCTCGGTACAAGCGGTATCGTGAAGATGGTTCGTCAAAAACACGGCCCGATCGTTGGCGTACACGCCATCGGCGACCGCATTTCAGAACAAATTGGTGAAGCACAGCTGATCGTCAACTGGGAAGCATACCCAGAAGATGTTGCCCACTTCATCCATGCGCACCCAACGCAGAACGAATCGATGGGTGAAGCAGCAATGATGCTCAACGGGTTCCCGTTGCACGCCTAGTACACCATGGTGGTTATGCCACCTGCGCATAGAGCACCGAACGTGTGAGCATTGAAGAGGAATAGAGAGGAAACCGGACGGAATGTCTGAAACCATTACTCTGCCAGAACTGGGCGAATCGGTCACCGAAGGTACCGTTACCCGTTGGCTAAAAGATGTTGGCGACACCATCGAGGTCGACGAACCCATCGTGGAAATCTCCACCGACAAAGTCGACACCGAAGTCCCATCCCCTGTCGCTGGGACCGTACTAGAAATTCTGGTGCAGGAAGATGAAGACATCGAAGTTGGTCAAGGCCTAGCGGTCATTGGCGACGAAGATGACTCCGCATCGGATGCCCCAGCTGATGATTCAGCAGCCCAAGAGGCTCCTGCTGAAGAACCAGCCGAGGAATCCAAAGAAGAATCGGCTCAGGAATCTCAAGAAGAAGCGCCGGCCCAAACAGAAGAGCCAGCTCAAACTGCCTCATCCGGTGAGACACAAGAAGTCACACTGCCAGAACTGGGCGAATCGGTCACCGAAGGTACCGTTACCCGTTGGCTCAAAGAAGTTGGCGACACCATCGAGGTCGACGAACCCATCGTGGAAATCTCCACCGACAAAGTCGACACCGAAGTCCCATCGCCTGTTGCCGGTACCCTCGTGGAAGTTCAGGTCGGCGAAGACGAAGACATCGAGGTAGGCCAAGTCCTAGCACTCGTCGGTTCTTCCGATGCTGCAGGCGCTGAAGAAGCTCCGGCATCGTCGCCAGAACCAGCCGCCGAAAAGCCTGAGCCAACACCAGAGCCAGAACCGGCCCCTGAACCCGCTGCAGAGGAAGAGTCGAGCCCTGAACCTACGCCTGCACCAGCCCCGGCGCCCGCAGCTGAGAAGGATGAAGCCCCGACTTCACCAGAAGATACACCACGTGGCGATGGCTACGTGACGCCTCTGGTTCGTCGTCTCGCCCGTGAGCAAGACGTCGACCTCTCCGAGGTCACCGGTACCGGTGTAGGCGGACGTATTCGGAAACAAGATGTGCTCGCGGCTGCAGCACTCAAAGAATACGAATCACGCGATGAGCAGACTGCATCAGCAGCTAGCGAAGCTCCTGCACAGCAGCAGGCTGCATCCCGTCCGACACCACAGGATCCTGGGTCCTCGATTGATCCGTCCAAGCGTGGCACCACAGAAAAGGCGTCACGTATTCGTCAGGTCATCGCCGACCGTATGACCGAGTCGTTGGAGACTTCGGCGCAGCTCACGCAGGTTCACGAAATTGATATGACTCGTATCGTCAATCTTCGCAACCAGGTTAAGGCTCGCTTTAAGTCCGAGAACGGTGCGAACCTTACCTTCTTGGCCTTTATTACGCAGGCGACCACTGAGGCACTTCGTGCACATCCTGCGCTGAACTCGCAGTACGATGCTGAGACGAAGGAAATCACCTACCACAACAGCGAAGATATCGGCATTGCAGTCGACACCGAACGGGGGCTTTTGGTCCCCGTAATCAAGGGTGCTGGCAACCTGAATCTTGCCGGTATCGCGACCTCGATCTCCGACATTGCACTGCGGACTCGTGATAACAAGGTCAAACCAGATGAACTATCTGGTGGTACCTTCTCCATCACGAACCTCGGTTCTTTCGGCGCGCTGTTCGATACCCCGGTCATCAACCAGCCGCAGGTTGCCATCCTTGGTCCTGGCAACATCGTCAAACGTCCAATGGTCATTCCTGACGCCGACGGCAACGACTCGATTGCTCTCCGCCACATGATGTACCTCTCGCTCACCTACGATCACCGCATCGTCGACGGGGCAGATGCTGGCCGGTTTATGACCACGCTGAAGAACCGTCTCGAAGCCGGTGACTTCGGCGGCCAGCTGGGCCTCTGAAAGGAGCCACACGAACTCTATGGATATCGTTCAAACGATCTTTATCGCCATTCACATCCTGTCGATGGCAGCAATCGTCGGTGGTTGGTTCGCCAACTTCAAAAACCCGACGGTGACCACCTCGCAGTGGTACGGCGCCATCTTCATGATCATCTCGGGGCTCGTGCTATTCGGGCTCAGCGAGATGGGAGGCAGTGTCGAAGCTGCCGAACGCATCAAGCTCACGATCAAGCTGGTCCTTGGCATCATGGTCTTCATCACGGCGCTCTTGGGCCGTCGCAAGATCAACCGAGGCGAAGAAATCTCCACCGGCCTGGCCCACGCCACCGGCGGAACCGCATTGGTTACCGCGTTGATCGCAACGCTCTGGCGTTTCTAGACGCATCGTAAAGCAAAAAGCCGCAGAGTTCGCTCTGCGGCTTTTGTGTTCCCATAAGCAATCCTATCGAGACGCGGTCTCAGCGATCTTCCACTCCCCCTCACTGGTGACCAACCGCAGTTGCAACGGCACGCTTTGCGATGCGAACTCCTCCACTGTGGTATCCACCGCATCCATCTGCGAATACCCGTCGACACGCCATTCAACATCAACTAATGCCCCCTCCGCGGTGGTTTCTGCCGACTCCACGACGGCTCGCATTCTGATCCCGTCAAGGCGATGGTCTTCGGCCGCCAAGGATTCTAGAATTCCATAGTCATTTTCGAACACGCTCGAATCTCGCACTGCGTAGCGTGCCACCAAGGACGGGTCGGGTGCAGCCCAAGCCTCTGTCCGAGCTTTTGCCAGCGAATCGACGACCGCCTGAAAGTCGGTTGCCGCTGGTTGGGGACTGAGCTCGTCACGTGGGTCGAAACGTGAATTGGGGCTTCCCTGCGTCCCAAAAACTGAAGTTGCCACCACCCCTGCCGTAAGCACCAGCGACCCGACTGCCAGTAATATCCGGGTACGCCGCTTTTTACCGGGGCCATGCTGTGCTCGGGCGCTATGCTTCGTGTTCCGCGTTCGAAGCCTCTTGAATTTCCGTCTCGGCGTCGTCGAGTGCGATTCTGGTTTGCGCGTTGGCAACAATAATTCGTACTCCTCGTCCACCACAGCAAACAAATCAATGGGTTCTGGGTCTGCCCAATGTGTCACCGATGCCAACAGTTGCTCCATGGTCGGACGCAATACCGGCTCCTCCACGAGACAAGCTTCCAACATCTCAACAATGTCTTCATCCAGTGCAGGTTGCAACGTCATCAGCGGCACCCGCGCATATGCGGGGCCGGGCACCAGCCCGGTCAAGCAAAACCAGGCAATGGCTGCCAGTGAATACACATCCGCAGCTGCTCCCAAACCCTCGACATCTTCAGGTGCGCCTTCCAACTCAGGAGCACTGAAACCGGGAGCTCCTGCAAGGTGAAACGCATGCGCTGAGGCACGGGTCGAGCCAAGATCAATGAGCACCGGGCGCCCCGAAAGGTCAAAGAGGATGTTACGCGGTGAGATATCCCCGTGCACGATCTGGCGGGAGTGCAGATACTGTGCCACCTGAACCATCGGCAGAACGACCGTGACGACTTGTGCCAATGGCAGCTGGCCATTGGCCGCAACCACCTCCGCTAACGACCCTGCCGGTAGATATTCCCAGAATGTGCCCGCTGCCGCATCGACAGTCTCCAACTCGTCGATCGCCTCAATATTCACGTGCTGAATAAGATTCTCGTGAGCTAAAGAGTTTGCCAACTCTGCTTCGTGCGAAAGATTTGGGACGTCATCGACGTCTTTTGGGGTCTTGCACGCAATATGTTGCATCGTCGTACGGTGTTGCAACAGCCACACGTGTGCTGTTGAACCGCTACCCAGGTGCCGAATGACCTGCCAATCGACGAGTGGTTCCAACTGGGGTGGCGCAAAACGTGTCGCGACTCGGGCACTAAGCGAACCTGGATGAGTGTCTGAGGGAAAATTCACGGTTTATCTCCTTGGACAGGTATGCTCTATCATGCCCAAAAGCGCACAGGTCAGATTAAGTTATCCACAGGGGTTAGGGCTAGAATAGGTTTATCATGGCTGAAAAGAATTCTTCCGGCGCAGCAGAAGCGCCTAAAAAAGACCTCAAAACCGTCAAGGCTGAGCAGAAGGCTCGACGCAAGAACGAAAAGATCGAGGCGAAAGAACGCAAAAAAGCCAAGAAGGCTGGTAAGCGTGGCTTCTTTAAGCAAATCGCCGACGTCTTTAAGATGACGCGAAAGGCCGATCCATCAGTGCTGTGGTGGATGATCGGTGCGTTCGTAGCCGCGCTTGTCATCGGTCTCGTCATCGGTTTGCTGACCGGTTCCCCCGTGCTGTGGACCCTGATGTTTATACCACTTGGTCTGCTGGCGGCAATCATCATCATGAACAAAAAGGCAGAAAAGGCAGCCTTCTCGCAGATCGATGGTCGTCCCGGTGCAGCTGGTGCTGCTCTTTCCCAGCTGGGCCGTGGTTGGGTTGTTGACGATGACCCGATCGCTGTGAACCCTCGGACTCAAGAAACCGTATTCCGTGCAACCGGTAAGGCCGGTGTGGTGTTGGTCGCTGACGGTGAATACAACCGGGCCAAGAAGTTGGCTGAAAAACAGCGCAAGCATCTGCAACGCTTCCTACCAAACGTCGAGATCCGTGTCCTGCAGGTTGGCAAAGGGCCCAGCGAAATTGAGCTGCACGAAGTAAAATCCACGATCAAACGGATGAAGAAGACGCTGAACCGTCACGAGGTACGTGCCGTAGAGCAACGTATTTCCTCAATGCCGGTCAACAACCTGGGTATTCCAAAAGGCGTCGACCCCAACAAGATGCGCCCGGATCGCAAGGCTATGCGCGGCCGCTAACCGTTACGCCCCCCGACACCTATCACCTATTCGACTGGCCGGTATCGTGGAGATTACATGTGAATCTCTACGGTGCCGGCCAGTTTGTCGTGCAGTCCTCGACTATCGCGGTCTATCACGATGACCGGGATGACCACACCCAGCAGTCCAGCACGTATTGCTGCCTGGTACAGCTTGATTGGTGCCCCACCGAGCTGCACCACCTGGATACGAAAGACTCGCTTCCCCAAAGTCGTCCCGAAGAGCCACAAGAGTGCAAAGTGTAGGACGACGAATACGGCCAGCACCACCCACTGGTTCCCAGATTCAAGGATCATGCCTATACCGCTGGCGACAAACCAATCAATAAATAGTGCTCCGATACGGCGTGGGTAGGAAGCCATCGACGCCGCCCCGGTTTCAGGTAGCCCTAGAAACTCGCCGGCCCAGCGTGGCTCTTGAGAAGAATTCTGTGCATTGCTCATCGGTACTAGCCTAGTTGGTCTCTGATCGCGGCGGGATCTTGGTCGCATCGTAGACTGTGTACTGCGCCGCAATCTCGCTGTGAGGCGGTTCAATACTTCATTGTGTTCCACAAAATGGTTAAGCTTGTACCATCTTGTACGCAATGAATGGAGTGACGATGTTCACCTCGCCCGAAGAAGTTTTATCTTATATTAAGGACGAGGAGGTGGTCTTCGTTGACATTCGGTTCACCGATTTGCTCGGTGGCCAACACCACTTCAACGTTCCTGCTGAATCAGTAGATGATGACTTCTTCACCACAGGCCAGCTGTTCGATGGTTCTTCGATCCCGGGATTTGCGGGTATCGCTGACTCGGATCTGCAGTTGATTCCGGATGTGGGCACTGCTTTTGTGGACCCTTTCCGGAAACACAAAACCCTGTGCATGTCTTTTTCTATCCTGTCACCGCGCACCGGCGAAGCATATGTGCGTGACCCTCGCTCGGTAGCCCAGCGTGCAGAAGATTACGTGGCCTCAACCGGCATTGCCGACACCGCCATCTTCGCGGCCGAAGCAGAGTTCTATATTTTTGATGATGTACGTTTTGAAACGCATCTGCCCAACCGCTCATTCGTATCGGTCGATTCCGATGAAGCATTTTGGAATGACGGAACTGAAATCGAAGGCGGCAACCTTGGCCACCGCAACCGGACCATGAATGGCTATTTCCCAGTAGCTCCGGTCGACAAACACGCCGATCTACGCGATGACATCTCATTGCTCCTAGGGCAAGTTGGTCTTGAAGTTGAGCGTTCCCACCACGAGGTTGGAGCCGGAGGCCAGGGCGAAATAAACTACAGGTTTGACACGCTCATGCGCGCCGCCGACGATGTGCAATTATTCAAATACATCGTTAAGGGCGCGGCCCAGCAAGCAGGCAAGTCGGCAACCTTTATGCCGAAGCCAGTCTTCGGAGATGGCGGTTCTGGAATGCACTGTCACCAGTCGTTGTGGATGGATGGTGAACCGCTGTTCTACGATGAACGTGGTTATGCGAACCTTTCCGATATAGCACGCTGGTACATCGGTGGGCTGTTGAAACACGCCTCGGCGGTTTTGGCATTCACGAACCCGACAGTGAACTCGTATAAACGACTCGTCAAGGGCTTCGAAGCACCGGTCAACATGCTCTATTCACAGGGCAACCGTTCAGCAGCGGTTCGAATTCCCGTCACGGGAGCAAACCCCAAGGCCAAGCGCTTAGAGTTCCGTGCGCCAGACCCCTCGGGTAACCCGTACCTGGGCTTTGCGGCACAGCTTATGGCTGGCCTAGATGGCATCCGCAATCGCATCGAGCCTGCCGAGCCGATCGACAAGGACCTGTACGAATTGCCGCCAGAAGAAGCCAAAGACATTCAGCAAGCCCCGCGGACCCTGGAAGAGGCCATCGACGCATTAGAAGAAGACCACGAATTCTTGTTGGCCGGTGACGTTTTCACCCAGGATCTGGTAGAGACTTGGATCCAACTGAAACGCGAAACTGAAATTGCGCCGATGCAGGCCATGGTTTCACCCAAGGAATTCGAGTTGTACTACTCGGTCTGAGCGCTAGTCCAAAATTCCATACGCCGTGAGCCCCGTTCCGAGCACCGTCGGGCGGGGTTCATGGCTTTAACAAAGACGACGTTTGCTCACGCTTTGACCGATACGACGAACTTTCTGCCCCCACTGCGGCTTGGATTTGGAAACGATGGACAATACCTCTGAACACGCACGTATCATTCCCGCCGAATTCGACGATGGGTGGGTGCTAGAAATTGATGGCGAAATCCAGTCCCATGTCGACCCGAACCGGCCGAATGTACTACGATTCGAGTACCTTCGCCGAATCGGCAATCTCCTCGACGTATCGTGGCCACCGACGCAGCCGATCCGTATCCTGCATTTGGGCGCTGGTGCACTCACTTTAGTTCGCTACGTCCAGGCAACCCGGCCGGGCTCCAACCAAACCGTCATTGAGCTTGAGTCTGATTTGGTTGACCTGGTCACCGAGAAGCTACCGCTACCTAACGGTACGGAACTCAAGGTCATCACCGGCGATGCCCGTGCCGAACTTCAAAGGTCCAGCGAGGGCGACTTCGATGCCATCGTTGTCGATATCTTCACTGGTCATGACACGGCCACTCACCTGACTGATCGAACATTCTATGCAGATGCCTTGCATCATTTGGCCGAACAGGGCCTGCTGCTTGTCAATATTGGTGACGACGAAGGGCTCGGGTTCTTTGTACAACAAGCAGACGTGCTGCAGTCCGTGGCCCGCGATGCTGGTCAGGCTGGAGTGTGGGCGCTGTCTGATGCTTCCACGCTGAACGAGCGGCGTGCAGGGAATATCGTCGTAGCGGCGAGCGCAAACTTCCCCACGGATCACGACGACGTGACGGCGCTGCGTTCGCGGCTATCAGCCGCTGGTCCACACCCAGCTTCAGTCTTGGTACCATCTGATACCGCCTCGCTGATACATACACTGCGTGGGTAAGGTCTCCACACGCCGCCCGCCGGAGTGTTCGGCGTTCGAAACCGACGTCGCGGCACACCAATCGATGGTTCCCAGAAAACAACATCTGACAAGGCACGATGTCGGTCATACACTTCGTTGAATTGTGGAGCGGAATTGAACTACTGTTCACTCCGAAGTCACAGTGAGGTGCAATTGCTTTCCTAACATGGGCACGTTCTCATGACCACACTTGGAAAGGCTTGTGCCTTGTCACCGACAATGCAAGATGCCCCGAACGCAGGGAAAGCGGCGGGGCCAGAATCAAAAACCACCAGAAAACGGGTACTGTCCCGAGTGCTCGCCGGTTCCGTCCTCGGAGCGTTGGCTCTTGTCGCCTCCACCAGCGGCTACCTTGAACTTCACACGGAGACCGCCGCTGCTGTTACCGACGAACAGATCTCGCTTGGTGGCGCGCTCTCCGAAGTAGACCACCACAGGGTTGCCCCGGGACTTGAATTGAGCACATTTTCACGTTTGGAATCTGCTGGCTGGAATGAGGGCACCATACTCACCGCCGAGATGTCTGAGCCCACACTCAGCATGAACGTTGCAGACGGCGGTACGGTGACCGGCAGCGCCCCGGTCAGCGAGTTAATGTCGTCAGGTCCGCAAGGCGACAACGCAGTAGCCGCCGTCAATGGCACGTTCTTTGACATCAACTATTCCGATGCTCCCACCCTCACCTCGGTGAGTCAGGACGGCGTCCGCGGCGGCTTGCCTGACCCGCGCCCTGCTATCACCGTGGCTGATGGCATGGCAGCTATCCAACAGCTGGCCGCGACTGGAACGGTCACGATTGAAGGTGCAGCACACGAGCTCGACGGCATCAATCATCCCGAACTCCAAACCGATGAGTTGGGACTGTATAACCAAATCTGGGGCGAGCACACCCTGGATCGCCCGCTGGGTGCACCCGAAGAGCTTCCTGACGATATTGCCCGAGCCACGATCGTGGACGGCGTGGTTGAAGAAGCCTCGGGCCTCACCGATTCCGTCGGGGATCCCGATTTGCCAGAGGGCGGCCAAGCCTTGGTTGGTCGTGATGCAGCTGCGCATGTTGTGGCTGATCTGGAAGTCGGCGATGAAGTCGATATTGAGGTCAGCGCTGACCCGAACGTGGATGCCGGTATGGCAGGCAACGAACAGATCCTTGTCGATGGCAATGTGCCGGAAATGACCAGCAGCAACGCGACAACTGTCCATCCCCGCACCGCCGTTGGGGTGAGTGAAGACGGTTCAGAAATGTACGTCATCGTGATGAACGGACGCACCTCAGATTCACGTGGCATGGATCTGCATGAGTTAGGCGAACTCTTTGCTGACATCGGCGCACATAACGCAGTCAATCTTGATGGGGGCGGCTCCTCCACTATGGTCGCCCGCACCGCTGGCGCTGATAATGCCACGGTACAGAACTTCCCATCGGACGGCGGAGAACGTAATGTGCCAAACGCACTGGTCTTTTATTCTGACGCCGCTTCAGAAGAGGTCGCAGATGCACAGCTGACGCCCACCATGCCGTCTTCGGCTGCCACGGACACAGTATTTCCCGGCATGCAGCGGACCTTTCAAGGCCAGGGTCTGGCAGCCAATGGTGATCCGTTATTGACTGATGGGCAGTTTTCAGTCGAGGGACCAGCCGAAGTTGACACGACCACTGGAAGCGAAGCAATCGTGACCGGCACGGAACCTGGACAAGCAACGGTTACGTATCAGGCCGGTAGCCACCAGGACCGCTCTACCTTGCGCGTCCTGGGTGAACTCATCGGATTGACGGCTTCCGATCGGTCCTTAAACCTTGCTGGTGCCGACGATCAGCAAACCGTGACCCTCAGTGGCGTCGATCACGACGGTCATCGCGCCGCCATCGAAACCGCAGATATTGAAGTAGAAGTCGACGGTGAGTTCACCGTTGAAGACGACGGTGTTGGGAGCTGGACGGTATCTGCCGGTGCTGATGCGAACGCCGGTTCAATCGTATTTAGCCATGGTGAGGTCACCACGCGTGTCGATCTGAGCGTCGGGACAGAAGACATTGTGGTTACTGATTTTAGCGATCTGTCGCATTTCAGTGACGGTGCTGCTCGCGCCACTGGCGAGTTCGAAGCGGTCGAAGGACCGGAGACTGACGATGGCCAGGTGAGCCCGGCGATCGGTTTGAACTACGACTTCACCACGTCGACCGGCACCCGCGGCTACTACCTGAATTTCAATGACCCCTACCAGGTGGATGGACAGACACTAGCGTTCGAGATCGATATTCTCGGCGACGGTAGTGGTGTGTGGCCACGCCTCCAGATTGCCGATGCCGACGGCACTGTGACGAATCTCGACGGAGCGATGGTAACCCACGAAGGCTGGGAAACGGTTCGATTCACGGTGCCGCAGGGGCTCCCCCAGCCGCTGGATGCCCAGGCCATTCGTATGATGGAAACGGACCCCTCGGCTTCATATCAAGGCGAAACTGCGGTCGCCAATATGCGTGCCATCGTCACACCGACCGCAGAATACGAAACGGTCGGTGCGGTACATGATCCAGCGATTTTGTCCAACGGTTCCGTTTCAGAGCGAGCCCAGCACATTGCCGTGGTCAGTGATGCCCAATTTGTGGCTGCGAACCCAGATTCCGCGGCAGTTGATGGCGCCCGTCGCACACTGCGTGAGATTCAAGAAGCCGACCCCGATCTCATGATCATCAACGGCGACCTGGTGGATGAGGCAGCCCCAGAAGATTTCGAGCTTGCTCAGCAGATCCTTGATGAAGAGTGGACCGAGGACATTCCATACGTGTATGTGCCCGGTAACCACGAAATCATGGGCGGGCCCATCGAGAATTTCGAGGAGGCCTTCGGTAAGACCACGACCCAGCAAAACCTTGGTCGTACCGAACTCATCACGCTCAATAGTGCCGCAGGCAGCCTGCGTACGAGTCAGTACGATCAGATTGCTGAACTGGAGCGTCAACTCGATGCCGTGGCAAACAATGAAGAGCGAACCGGGGTGGTCGTCTTCTTCCACCACCCGCCGACCGATCCCCTGCCAACTGGTTCCAGTGCACTGACTGATCAGCGTGAGGCTCGTGCCATTGAACAACTGCTCGCCGACTTTCAAAACACCACGGGCAAATCGGCTGCCGTGGTGAACGCCGGTGTGGGAATTTTCCACGGGAGCGCTGTCGAAGGTATCACCTACCTGCTCAATGGCAACTCCGGCAAGAACCCGTCCGGCACCCCGGAAAATGGTGGCTTCACCGGCTGGACCATGTTGGGGATCAACCCCGGTGCTGGCCTCGTCGGTCAACAACCAGAGGTCGGTGCTCGTGTCGACTGGCTGGCTGCCGAAACCAAACCGTGGGTCGATGAGCTGACGGTGACGGCGCCAGCAACGCTGCCTGAGGCAGAGTCGGCTGATGTGTCAGCAAGTCTGGTCCAGGATGGTATGACCGTGCCGGTGGGCTGGCCTGTCACCGCCCAATGGGGTGGCGAAGGCGTCGTAGTCGACGACGGAACTCACGACGATCTTTCGGACCAGATGGGATATACCGCGAACCCTTCGGTGCGCGTTAACCCATCGGCGGGCACCGTCACGGCGCTGAGTCCAGGTACGGCCACAATCTCGGTAATGGTCAACGGTGAAACTGCGACCACCGAAGTCACTGTACCCGGCGAGGTGGAACCAACGCCAAGCCCAACTGAACCCGAGCCAAGCCCGACCACGCCGGAATCAAGTGAGCCGGAACCGTCCGTATCTCAGACGTCGGCTCCTCGACCGAATGACACCGCGCCGAGCGATCACGCCTCCAATGTGCCGGAACGAACGCAGTCGAGTTCAGCACCGGCCGGGAGCGTCGCAGACGAAGCATCCGGTGATCTTGCGGTGACCGGTGCAACACGTGTCGGCCTGATCGTCGCAGCCGTCGCCTTGGTTGCACTCGGTGTCATGACGCGAATTCGCGCACGACGCCACGGCTAATCTCTCCCGTCGATCAGTGGAACCACCCGTCATACGGCGGGTGGTTTCGCTATTAAGAATAAACATTGCACCAACGCTGCCCAATGTGACGTAGACGGTGTACAGTAGTCGTTGTGTTCCGGGGTCGGTGAGAATCCGAACCGGCGGTGAAAGTCCGCGACCCCCGCGCCCGCGGGGTTGAATCAGTGAAATTCTGGTACCGACGGTGTTAAGCTTCGTGCTTTAGTCCGGATGAGAGGAACGCGCTGCTATATCCCAATGGCAGCATTTTCCCGGCGCACCTGTATCAAGGAGTCAGACGCCGGATGGTATCCCACACCCAGCTCACTTCGGCGATGCAGCGTGCCATCACGCTTGCACGACGCGGCCCCGCCGATGATGTGAACCCACAGGTGGGTTGTGTCATCATCGACGATCAAGGCGCCACCGTAGCCGAAGGGTTCCACCGCGGCAGCGGAAGCGACCACGCAGAAGTCAATGCACTCAAAAATCTCGACCCCGCGCTGAACCCAGCCGGTCTGACCGCAGTCATCACACTCGAACCGTGCAACCACACCGGTACTACTCCCCCGTGTGCCCAGACTCTGCATACCGCCGGTATCGGCACCATCGTCTATGGTCAGCCCGATGTCGGAACACACTCCTCGGGTGGTGCAACCGAGCTCTTCGCCCGTGGCCATCGGGTCATCGCTGGTATCGAGTCATCCGACACAGACCAGCTGTTATCGGACTGGCACGCTCGTACCGGTCAAGCTCGTAGCGGTGTCATTGCGAAATGGGCCCAATCGCTCGACGGCCGCCTCGCTGCCTCCGATGGCACAAGCCAGTGGATCACCTCGTCCGCAGCTCGTCGGCACGTCCATGTGCAACGGGCACTTGCAGATGTCATCGTCACCACAACCGCAACCGTCGCAGCCGATAACCCATCACTGACCGCTCGTGACACTGACGGCCAGCTGCTGGTGCCGCCACAAGACCAACCGCTCCCGGTGATCTTTGGTACCGGCGACGTCACCCAGGAAGCAACCATCCACCGGCACCCTGCACTCGCCCACCACGGGCTGACACAAACACCACAGTTTTCGGGGGCCAACCTCGCATCCGACCTTGCCCGGCTCGCGGAGTTCACCGGCCCGGCTCCCAGAATCTTCGTTGAAGCCGGGCCCACATTCATCACCGCGCTATTGCAACAACAGCTCGCTGATGAATTGCTGATCTATACGGCCCCGATCCTGTTGGGTGGAACGCATCATGCCGTGGGTGACCTCGGCGTGTCCACCTTGCTCGAAGCACACTCATACACCTTTGGCGGCGTCCATCGTTTGGACACCGACCTGCTGACCACCTTGCGGAAGGACCACTGATGTTTACCGGCATAATCCACACCCTTGGCGACATCACCGCCATCACCGAAACCTCAGCAGACACCCTGGCGCTGACCATTGCCGCACCCAGTGTGCTTAGCGATGTGAACCGGGGCGATTCGATTGCCATTGACGGCGTGTGTTTGACCGTGACCGATTTTAGCGACGAAACCTTCACCGCCGATGTGATGGTCCAAACGCTCGAACTGACGTCGCTGGGTACCAAAACCACCGGGGATCGTGTCAATGTCGAGCCGGCGATGGCGGCAACCGCCCGGTTTGGTGGCCATATCGTGCAAGGCCACGTTGAAGCCACCGCAAAGGTGCTGGAGGTGGAGCCCGGCCACCAGTGGACGCGTATGCGCATCAGCCTTCCAGATCACTTGGCTCCGTATCTGATCAACCAGGGTTCCATCACCGTCAACGGTATTTCACTCACCGTGGCAGCCGTGTCCCAACCAGACGCGGACCAGCACTACTTTGACATCTTTCTGATCCCCGAAACCCTGAGTGCCACCACCATGGGTACCGCACGTGTTGGGGAGGTAGTCAACCTTGAAACCGACCTCTTGGCCCGCCACATCGCCCGTCTAATCCAGTTCAACGAGAATGGGAACACCAAATGAAACTCGCAGATATCACCCAAGCCATTGAAGCCATTGCACTAGGTCAGCCTGTCATCGTTGCCGATGATGAGGATCGCGAAAACGAGGGCGATCTCATTATTTCCGGCCAGTTGGCCACCCCGGAGACGATTGCCTTTATGGTTGAACATTCCTCCGGGTTATTATGCGCGCCGATGTCCGATGAAGTCGCCGACCGGCTGGAACTGCCGATGATGGTCACCCAAAATCAGGACGTCCGGCAGACGGCGTATACCGTCACGGTCGATGCCGCTCAAGGTGTTACCACCGGGATCTCGGCCGCGGATCGCGCCCATACCGTCAATCTCTTGGCCGCTGCGGATACGGCACCGACGGAGCTAAACCGTCCCGGGCATATTCTGCCACTGCGCGCCCTCGACGGTGGCGTGCGCCAACGTCCAGGCCATACCGAAGCCGCCGTGGAACTCATGCATCTGGCCGGTTTGGCGCCGGTGGGGGTCATTGCCGAGATCGTTGCCGATGACGGTGACATGATGCGACTGCCGGGGCTGATCGAAATGGGCGCCCAACACAACATCCCGGTCATCACCATTGAGGCGCTCGCCGAGTATCTCAACGAACACCACCCTGAGACCGCACCGAACCGCATCATCCACCGTCACGTCTCCCAACGTGCCGAGGCACAGGTGCCCACCACGTTCGGGGAACTCACGATGAAAGTCTATCGCGATCGTAAAGCCGGAGTCGAGCATCTGGCCCTGATCGGACGGAACACATTGTTAGCCACCGATGAACCCACCGTGGTCCGTGTGCACTCTGAGTGTTTGACCGGTGAAGCCTTCGGATCACTGAAATGTGAATGCGGTGCGCAACTCGATTCTGCCTTAGAACACATCGGCACCCACGGCGGCATCGTGATTTATCTGCGCGGCCACGAAGGACGCGGCATCGGGTTAGGCAATAAGATCCGTGCCTACCAGCTGCAATCCACCGGGTTAGACACCATCGAAGCCAATGAACACCTGGGCTTACCCATCGACGGGCGAAGCTACACTGCGGCCGCAGAAATTTTGGCCAGCCTGGGGATCACCAACGTCAAACTGCTGACCAATAACCCAGATAAGGTCACCCAGTTGGAAGCCAACGGGATCAACGTCACCGAACGTCTCGGGCTGGTCGTTGGACGCCATCCCGAAAATCTCAACTACCTGACGACCAAAGCCACCAAACTCAACCACGCCATCCCAGCGGAATAAGGAATCAACATGGCCACACACGGCGCACCACAACTCCAGGTCGATGCCAGCAACTACCGCGTTGCGATCATCGCAGGATCATGGCACACCACCATCATGAACGGGCTCATCGACGGGGCCACAGCCACCCTGGAATCCTCCGGTGCAGATCATGAACTGGTCACCGTTGCCGGCTCCTTCGAAATCCCCCTGGCCGCGCAAGCCGCACTGCACAACGGATTCGATGCGGCGGTATGTTTAGGCGTCATCATTCGCGGTGACACCCCGCACTTCGACTTCGTCGCCGATGCCGTCACCTACGGACTCACCCGGGTCCAACTCGATACCGGCAAGCCCGTGGGCTTTGGCATTCTCACCGTGGACGACGACGCACAAGCGCTGGATCGTGCTGGACTCGCCGATTCACAAGAGTCGAAAGGCCAAGAGGCAGCTGAGGCAGCACTACACCTTGCGGTGACAGTCGCAGCGCTCGCGGAATAATCCGCACCTCACGTGGCGCTGTACTGAAAGACGTCACTATTTTGGAGGTACTTTGACTGCGCCCTACCCCGTGTCCATCTTGGATCTGGCAACCATTCATCCGGGTGAACCCATCGCTGTTTCCCTGCGCGAATCCACTGAACTCGCCGTGGTGGCCGACGAGCTCGGGTTCCATCGGCTGTGGTTCGCCGAGCACCACAACATGGAAACCATTGCCTCATCGGCCACCTCGGTGTTGCTGGCACACATCGGTGCCCACACCAAAAACATTCGACTCGGCTCCGGGGGGATCATGCTCCCCAACCACGCGCCGCTACTCATTGCCGAGCAATTCGGTACCCTCCACGAACTCTATGGCGACCGCATCGACTTAGGCTTGGGCCGTGCTCCCGGAACGGATCAGAAAACCCTGATGGCGTTGCGCCGCACGACCCAGTCGGCGGAACGCTTCCCTTCAGATGTGCTGGAATTGCAGAGTTACCTCAAAGGCGAATCGCGCATCCCCGGCATCAATGCGTATCCGGGTTCGGGAACCAACGTACCGCTGGTCATTCTCGGATCATCACATTTCGGTGCACAATTGGCCGCCCAGCTGGGACTCACGTACAGTTTCGCCTCGCACTTTTCACCGCAAATGCTCGAATCTGCAGCCGCGATGTACCGCACCGAGTTCACGCCATCTGATGAACTGGCCACACCGTACTTCATTGCCGCAGCAAACGTGATCGTTGCCGACACCGAAGAGCATGCCCAAGCGATGTGGGAGCGTGCCAAACGCGAGCGCATCCGCACCATGTTGGGACGCGGCCGGAACCTCACCGAAAATGACGTAGAACAGCTCGTCCACTCTGCCGCGGGTCAACAAATACTCCAAATGCTGGAGATGACGGCCGTTGGCACACCAGAGCAGGTCCGCGACTGGTTGGATACATTCGCCGAACGGATCCATGCCGACGAACTGATCATTACCAATATGGCCGATTCACTCCAGGATCGCAAGCATGCCCTGCAATTGCTATCCGACTACCTCATTCAACGGTAGATATCACCGCTCGGGGATGTCATAGAAGACTCGTTCAAAGACGCCACGCGCTTGTCGGGTGATGCGAAGATAGTCGTCTTCAAATTCACCGACCTCTCCTGCGTCATAACCGCTCCAGCGTGCTAACGCCTCCAGTTGCTCACGGTTCGTGGGTAACACATCGGAGGATTTCGCCGAGGAAATGACGATCCCCGACCGAAGTTGGGTCGCCAAGCTCCAGGCATCCATGAGAATCTCTGCATCGTCGGCTTCCAAGAGTTCTGCATCGCGTGCAGCTTCGATAGCTTCGAGCGTATTCGGTGTTCGCAGTGCTGGATACTCGGGGGCAAATTTGAGCTGGAGGGTTTGGATGAGCCATTCGACATCGGTAAGTCCACCACGGCCCAATTTCAGATGTCGGGCCGGATCCGCGCCACGTGGCAGCCGTTCAGCTTCCACTCGCGCTTTCATCCGCTGAATCGCTTGGGCCTGGTCGTTGGTGAGTCCGTGCGTGTAGCGCACCGTATCCGCCCACTTGATGAAGTCGTCTTTCAGTTCAGCATCGCCCGCCACAGCCCGAGCCTTCAGGAGTGCCTGGATCTCCCAGGTATCGGCCCACTGACCGTAATACGCCTTATAGGAATCAAGGGAGCGCACCAAGGGCCCGCGTCGTCCCTCCGGTCGCAGATCAGCATCAATTTCCAAGACCGGTTCCAACACGATGGGTGGCCTCGTCGGCATCTTCATAAAACTGATGAGCGCTTTGGCAACGTCGACGGCAAATCGCGTGGCTTCATCCGAGGCGACCTCATCGGCAGGCTCGTGTACAAACATCACGTCTAAATCTGAGCCGTATCCGGCTTCGCGTCCGCCCTGGCGTCCCATGGCGATCACGGCGACCTGTGCTGGCGCATCACCCCCACCCCATTTGCGTTCGACGTGATCGTGGACCACCGCAAGTAATGCCTCAACTGCTGCTCGGTCTGCAGCAGCCAGTGCTGTGGACACCTGGTGTTGGTCGACCAGATTGCATGCATCTGCCAGGCTGATACGCAGTATCTCGCGACGACGCACCAAACGAATATAGCGTGCGGCGTCGGGCAGATGCGGGTGCCGGCGCAACAGGGCCGACATTTCCGTCTGGATAGTTTCCAGGCCCAGTGGTGTCAGGTCTTGATCGCGGTCCATCCACGCGGCTGCTTGCGGGGTGTGCTCAAGCATGTCGGAGATATACCGCGACGATGAGAGCACATGGGCAAGACGTTCCCCTGCCGCAGACGAATCTCGCAGCATATGCAGATACCAGTGCGATCCCCCGACAGACTCGCTGAGCTTCCGAAAGCCCAACAGCCCACCGTCGGGATCTGGTCCGGAGGCGAGCCACCCGAGCATTGCCGGGAGTAATTGGCGTTGCAGTTTGGCTTGGCGGGAGACACCGGAGGTCAGCGATTCAATGTGACGTACTGCCCCGGTTGGATCCGAGTACCCTAGCGCGGCGAGGCGTGCCGTGGCCGCTTCGGGGGTCAGCCTTGCGTCGTCGGTCGACAGGGCCGCGGTGGATGGCAACAGTGGCCGGTAAAAGATCTGTTCGAATAGGGTCCGGTTGGACCGCACGGTTGCTTGCCATGCCTTGACCAGTTGTTCGTAATCCTTGGGCCAACCGCCACCCATGGGGCGCACACCTCGCGCGAGGCTACGCAGTTCGTCCTCGTTGTCGGGCATGATATGGGTGCGTCGCATTTGGACAAGCTGTACCCGGTGTTCGATCAGGCGCAAGAAACGATAGTTGCTGGCCATGACTTGGGCGTCACTGGGGCCAATGTAACTGCCTGCCTGCAATGCATTGAGGGCGTCTTCGGTGGCACGCACGCGCAGTTCTGGATCAGTTTTGCCATGCACGAGCTGGAGCAATTGTGCCGGGAATTCGACGTCCCGCAGACCACCTGGGCCAAGTTTAATTTCGCGTTGGCGCTGATCGCGATCGATATGGTCAATCACGCGATTACGCATCCGTTGGACTTGACGCACAAACCCGGGACGTGTGGAGGCCTGCCAAATCATCGGCGCTAAATTATCCAGATATCGCTGGCCCAGTTCAATGCTTCCGGCGACCGGGCGGGCTTTGAGTAGCGCCTGGAATTCCCAAGTGTGAGCCCAACGCTGGTAATACTCCAGATGCGAGGCGATCGTACGCGATAGCACCCCGTCTTGGCCTTCGGGACGCAGGTTCGTGTCTACCTCCCAGAGCGCCGCTTCGCGAGCCGGTTGCATGATGACGGTCGAAATGCCGGAGGCCAGTTCCACTGCGATATCGGTGGCGGTTTGCGTTGATAGTTCTGAGCCCTCGACAACGTCGTGGGCGAAGACGACGTCCACGTCGGAAAAATAATTCAGTTCGCGCGCCCCGCATTTTCCCATGGCCAGCACGGCCAGCTCCACCTCATTGGTTTGTTCATACCGAGAGGCAACTTCGGCTCGTGCCACCGCCAGAGCAGCTTCGAGCGCGGCGGTAGCAAGGTCGGATAACCACATCGAAACCGTTGGTTGCAGTGTCACCGGGTCGTGCGAGATGAGATCTTGGTGTGTGATCGCCACGAGTTGCCGCCGGTATTCGGTGCGCAGCGCAACCGAGGCGTCCTTCCCGGTGACTGTTGCCACGGGCATCGTCGCCTCTGGTTCTGCCCCCACAGCGCGCAAGAGTAATGCCCGTAATGGTGCCTGGGCATCAATGAAGTTGCCTTCGGCATCCGCGAGTCCCCCACTGGCCGGTGTGGACTTGGGATCCGGGTCGCGAAAAATATCGAGATGCTGGGGTCTGCGGATGACAAACTCGCCCAATGCTTCAGAAGCGCCGAGTAGTCTCAGCAGTGGCCGAGCTTCGCCTTGTGCAACCAATGCAGATACGGTCTCATCGCGTTCGATCAGGCGGATGAGCAACAGTAATGCCTGGTCTGCATCCGGGGCAGCCGCCAACTGTTCCAGCAGATGATCCATGTCCAGACCGGCGAGTTCGCCAGAGTGCAACAACGACTCGGCTCGCTCCGTATCACGCAGCCCGGTCGCCAAGAGTCGCGTTTGACTCAGGCCCTCGCTCATACGGCATCCATGTAACGACGGATTTCAAAGGGCGATACGTTCACCCGGTATTCGTCCCATTCGTTCCGTTTGGAGCGCAGCAACGACTGAAAGACTGTTTCACCCAAGACATCGGCAATGAACTCAGATTCTTCCAGGACACCCAAGGCGTCGTGCAGGGTGGTGGGCAGCGAATCATGACCCATCAGGCTGCGCTCACGTGCGGTCAGCAGCCCGATATCTTCGTCGGCAGCCTCAGCCAATTCGTATTCTTCCTCGATGCCTTTCAGCCCCGCAGAGATCAGCAGCGCGTACGCCAGATAGGGGTTGGCTGCTGCATCGATGCCACGGTATTCGATCCGTGCCGAACCGGCCTTATTGGGTTTATGCAGCGGAATGCGCACCAGCGCCGAACGGTTATTATGTCCCCACGAAACATATGACGGTGCTTCGCGGCCACCCCACAGGCGTTTATACGAGTTCACAAACTGGTGCGTCACCGCAGTGATTTCGGGTGAATGTTTCAACATACCCGCGATAAAACGACGCGCGGTTGTGGAGAGCTGATACTCGGCACCGGGTTCGTGAAACGCATTGGCATCACTTTCAAACAGGGAAAAATGTGTGTGCAACGCTGATCCGGGTTGAGCACCCAGAGGTTTTGGCATGAAGGTCGCGTGCAGGCCTTGTAGCGTTGCGACTTCCTTGATGACGGTCCGCGCGGTCATAATGTTGTCAGCAGTCGACAACGCGTCGCTGGCGCGCAGGTCAATTTCGTTTTGGCCAGACCCAGCTTCGTGGTGTGAAAATTCCACTGATATGCCGACGGCTTCGAGCATAGAAACAGCTTCACGACGGAAATCCTGGGCCACCCCGCCGGGCACGTGATCAAAATAGCCGGCCTGATCAACTGGAACCGGTGCGCCTTGGTCGTCCTTGAACCCTGCTTTAAATAGATAGAACTCAATCTCGGGGTGCAAGTAGGCACTGAATCCCATATCGGCGGCATGCTCGAGCGTTTTGCGCAGGACATGCCGGGGGTCTGCCATCGAGGGCTCACCGTCGGGCATTTTCACGTCACAGAACATGCGGGACGTCTGTTCTTCCTCGCCTCGCCACGGCAGGATTTGAAACGTGGTGGGATCGGGCTGCAGCAGCATGTCAGATTCATAAATGCGCGTAAAGCCATCAATGGATGAGCCATCGAAGCCCAGCCCTTCGGTAAATGCATACTCCACCTCGGCCGGGGCCAAAGCCACCGATTTCAGTGCACCCACCACATCGGTAAACCACAGCCGAATAAACCGAACGTCACGGTCTTCCAGGGTACGGAGAACATATTCTTGCTGGCGATCCATGGTGTCGAGGTCTCTTTCGATTCGAGAAATTCAGGGGTCTACCTCCCACAATAGCAATGTGACGTTAGACTATGGGCATGGTTGATACCCCATACTCTGTGTTGAAAAAGACTCCCGCCCGATATCGCACCGTGCATTTCCAACAGATTAAGGAAGCAGGCGGCAAATTCGCGATGCTGACGTGCTATGACGCGATGACGGCCGCCATCTTCGATGATGCCGGCATGGAAACTCTGCTGATCGGTGACTCGCTTGGCAATGTCGTCCAGGGTCAAAGCTCGACGCTGGGCGTCACTATGGAAGATATGATTACGTTCTCCAAGGCTGTTGTGGCCGGAACAAAACGCGCTTTCGTTCTGGCAGATCTCCCGTTCGGATCATATGAAGCCTCCGTCCAGCAGGCCGTCGAATCGGGCGTGCGGCTCGTCAAAGAGACCGGCATTTCAGCAATCAAGATCGAAGGTGGTGTTGAATACGCACCACATATCAAAGCTCTCACCGCCGCAGGCGTGGCTGTTGTGGCACATACCGGGTTCACCCCGCAATCAGAACACGTGCTCGGTGGATTCCGAGTGCAGGGCCGCCAGGACGATGCTGCACAACGCATGGTTGAAGAAGCCCTGGCATTGCAAGAGGCCGGGGCCACGATGCTGCTTATGGAAATGGTTCCCGCCGACGTGGCAGGTGCGGTAGATAAAGCACTGACCATCCCGACGGTCGGGATCGGTGCAGGAAATGCGACCACCGGTCAGGTCTTGGTGTGGCAAGATGCCTTTGGACTCAGCCAGGGACGCGTCCCCTCATTCGTCAAGCAATACGCCAATGTGGGCGACGTCTTATCCAAGGCGGCCACACAATACCGTGAAGATGTGCTCAAAGCCGAATTCCCCGACGCGGATCACAGCTTTTAGCTCCCTTACCAGTCATCCTCCGCATCCTCTTCGTCCCAGGCACGGTTGCGCGCTTCATACGTCTCGAGCGCGTTCGCCGCTTCCTCCTGGGTGTCGAAGGGACCGATGCGATGTAATCCCACGGATTGCGGGCCATGTTCGACTTCGCCGGTTTGTACGTTGTACCAGTAACCTTTTTGATCAGTCATGCTTCTTTCATACCAGATCACCACGGCGGCCCGATAGACTCGGAGCATGACTTTTACACCACCGAACCTCGATACGCGTGAACCGGTCATCCCCGGCTCCGCACACTCACATAATCTCCCGATTGATTCCCCGCCACGCCCCGAAACCGGGTCGAAGGCGCCGAAGGGACGTCTCACCCCGGGCTATATTGCACCCCAGCTCCCAGCACCGACGCACATTGAACGCCCGGATTATGTGGGAAAAAAAGACGCGGTCGAGGGCCTGCACGGTGACGTATACGACGCCGATGGTATTGGCCTGATTCGCGCTGCTGGCCGGCTCGCGGCCCAAGCGATGAACACGGTGGAACAATACATCCAGCCCGGTATTACAACTGCTGAGCTGGATCGTATTGGACATGAGTTTATTATGAGCCACGACGCATGGCCCTCAACATTGGGGTATAAGGAATTTCCCAAATCCATGACGACGTCGTTAAATGAAGTCATCTGCCATGGCATCCCTGACGACACGATGCTCGAAGACGGTGACATTATCAATATCGATATCACCGTGTACAAGGATGGTCACCACGGTGACCACAACAAAACGTTCTTAGTCGGCACTGTGGACGAAGAATCCCGCCTGCTGGTGGAGCGCACCGAGAAGGCGCTCGAGCGTGCGATCAAGGCTGTTAAACCCGGCCGTGAGATCAATGTCATTGGCCGAGTCATCGAAACCTATGCAAAACGTTTTGGGTACGGCGTGGTCGAAGACTTCGTCGGCCACGGCGTGGGCAAAGAATTTCATTCCGGTCTGGTGATCCCGCATTACGATACGGCTCCACGCCACAACGAAGTGATGGTGCCGGGCATGGTCTTCACGATTGAGCCTATGCTGACGCTCGGGGCCATTGCCTGGGATATGTGGGATGACGGTTGGACCGTGACGACCAAGGATAAGCAACGCAGCGCACAGTTCGAACACACGATTGTCGTGACGAACGACGGCGCAGAAATCCTCACGGTCGCCGAGTAGCTGGTACCGGTGGGGCCCTGACTTCCCCTGCAGGGCCCCACCGGAAGTCTTTTACCGAGTGAATAATTTCGCCTGGAGTGGTTCTTGAACCTCCGGGCGTTGGCGCAACTCGGTGATGGCTTGTTCGAAATCGTCGAGATTATCGAAATCTTGGTAGACCGAAGCAAACCGTAGATACGCGACTTGGTCGAGACGACGCAACGGACCAAGGATGGCTAGGCCCACTTCGTGAGCATCGATTTCAGCGTGACCAGTGGCTCGGATACTTTCTTCGACATCCTGAGCGAGTTTGGCGAGGTCGTCATTGTCGACCGGCCGTCCCTGGCACGCTTTGCGAACACCATTGACAACTTTTGCGCGGTCGAATGCTTCGGCCACACCGGAGCGTTTGATCACACTGAGTGATGTGGTTTCCATGGTGGTGAACCGTTTGTCACACGAGCGGCACTCACGCCGGCGCCGAATCGCTGAGCCGTCGTCCAGTGAACGGGAATCAACGACTCGGGATTCTTCGTGTCGACAAAAGGGGCAATGCATAGTGGGAAGGAAACCTCTCTACGGTTCAGGTCTGCAAGCAATACTACTCCCACATATAGTTACTGTTCAACCCGGCTTCATACTACATATAGTGATCTGACGGTGCTTACTCAAGGCACGAGGCTCCGAGAAGGACTTTCAGATCCCCGAAAAGCGCAGGGTTGGGGCTCACTTTATATTGGGGTCCCACCCGCAGCACTTCCATGGTCAGATTTCCAACCAGTTTGATATTCACATCGGTGGTGCCCGTGTGTGATTGCAGGACATCACCCAGTTGGCGAATGAGCGGCTCAGTGGCCTTAAAGGAGGGGATGGTCAGGTTCAATGGTCCACCCGCTCCCATATCGGTGGTATCAATGATGGTCATCTCTTGGGCCGACACCACCACGGATCCGTCATCGCGGCGCTGCACCCGCCCCTTGATGGACACCACAAGGTCTTCGGCGATGACGCTGGAGATCGGCTCATAGACACGGCCAAAGAACATCACATCGATTGAGGCGCCAAGATCTTCTACCTCCGCCCTGGCGTAGGGGTTCCCGGAGGTCTTGGCGACTCGGCGTTCCAATGAGGTGATCAACCCGGAAATGGTCACGAACGAGCCATCAGCGGGGCCCTCATCGTCGAGGATATGTGTAACGCTATGTTCCGCGTGTTGTTGCAGCACATGTTCGAGCCCGTGCAGTGGATGATCGGACACATACAGCCCAATCATCTCTCGTTCAAAAGCCAGCTTAGTCTTCTTATCCCACTCGGGGAGATCTGGCACGGTCACACCAAACCCGGTATCGAGCCCGGAGTCGTCCCCCTCGTCCAGCAGAGAAAAGAAGTCGAACTGGTTATTGGCTTCCTGGCGTTTTTGTACAACCGAAGCATCGACGGCTTCTTCGTGCACAGCCAGCAGGGAACGTCTACTATTGTCCAGCGAGTCGAACCCGCCAGCTTTAATCATCGATTCAATGGTGCGTTTATTGCAGACTTCCTGCGGAACTTTCTTGAAGAAGTCTTGGAACGAGGTGAACGCGCCTTGTTCTTCGCGAGCTTTCACCATGCCGTCAACTACATGTGCGCCCACGTTTCGCACTGCGCCCATGCCGAAGCGGATGTCTTTTCCAACCGGAGTGAAGTTCAGCGTCGATTCATTGATATCGGGCGGCAACACGGTGATATCCATCCGGCGACATTCGTTGAGATACATCGCCAGCTTGTCTTTATCATGCGATACCGAGGTCAGCAGTGCAGCCATGTATTCGGCGGGGTAATGCGCTTTCAGATACGCAGTCCAGTACGAAACCAAACCATAGGCAGCCGAGTGCGCTTTGTTAAACGCATAGTCGGAGAATGGCAACAGGATGTCCCACAGCGCGGTAATGGCTTCTTGAGAGTAGCCGTTATCCAACATGCCCTGCTGGAAACTCACGTACTGCTTATCCAGTTCGGATTTCTTCTTTTTACCCATGGCACGGCGCAAAATATCAGCTTGCCCAAGCGAATATCCCGCCACCTTTTGTGCAATAGACATCACCTGTTCCTGATACACGATCAGGCCGTACGTGATCCCAAGAATTTCCGCCAGTGGCTCTTCCAACTCCTGGTGAATAGGAGTAACTTCTTGCAAACCATTTTTGCGAAGTGCATAGTTATTGTGCGAGTTCGCGCCCATCGGCCCGGGACGATACAACGCCAGGGTCGCCGAAATATCTTCGTAGTTATCCGGGCGCATGAGCTTCAACAATGAGCGCATTGGCCCACCGTCCAGCTGGAATACACCGAGGGTGTCCCCGCGTGCAAGCAGCTCATAGGATGCTGCATCGTCCAGTGCAAGACTTTCGAGGTCCAACGTGTAGTCACGGTTGCGTTGAACGTTCTCCACCGCATCCGAGATGACGGTGAGGTTTCGCAGCCCCAAAAAATCCATCTTGATCAACCCGAGCGCTTCCGCAGTCGGATAATCAAACTGGGTGATCACCTGTTGGTCAACGAAGCGCCGCATCAAGGGGATCACGTCGATGATTGGATCCGACGACATAATCACGCCGGCAGCGTGGACACCCCACTGGCGAATCAGCCCTTCAATACCCTTCGCCGTTTCAAAAACCGCTTGAGTCTCGGGTTCGGCCTGCAACAGCTCACGGAATTCGCCAGCTTCTGAATAGCGTGCCGACTCAGGATTTTCGATGTCTCCCAGCGGGATATCTTTAGCCATCACAGCCGGAGGCAGCGCCTTGGTCAGCTGGTCGCCCATCGAGAAGGGCTTACCCATGACGCGTGCAGAGTCTTTGAGTGCTTGTTTGGTCTTAATGGTGCCGTACGTAACGATCATCGCAACACGTTCGTCACCGTATTTTTCAGTCACATAGTCGATCACTTCGCTTCGACGACGATCGTCAAAATCGACGTCGAAGTCGGGCATGGAAACGCGATCAGGGTTCAGGAAGCGCTCAAAAATCAGCCCGTGTTCCAGTGGATCAAGTTCGGTAATCCGCAGCGCGTAAGCAACCATAGAGCCGGCACCTGAACCGCGGCCCGGCCCCACGCGGATACCCTGTTCTTTAGCCCAGTTGATGAAATCTGCGACCACCAAGAAGTAGCCAGGAAAGCCCATGTTGATGATGACGTCGAGCTCGTAATCAGCCTGTTTTTGCACATGGGCTGGAATACCATTTGGGTACCGACCGTGCAGACCCTTATTCACTTCTTTGATGAGCCAGCTGGTTTCGTCTTCCCCTGCAGGTGTAGGGAATTTTGGCATGTAGTTGGCGTTGGTATTGAAGTCGACTTCGCATTGCTCGGCGATCAGCAGTGTGTTGTCGATGGCTTCTGGGAAGTCAGAAAAGAGAGATCGCATCTCAGCTGCAGTCTTGAGATAGAACTCATTACCAACAAATGCGAATCGCGACCCGCCTTCGTCATAGGTCGGTTCATCCAGACGCGACCCGGATTGCAGGGCGAGCAGTGCCTCATGGTGCTTGGCGTCGTGCTGATGTGTGTAGTGCAGGTCGTTGGTGGCAACCAGCGGCAGACTGAGATCTTTTGAAAGCTGAATGAGATCGCCAAAGACTCGCCGTTCCAGCGACAGCCCGTGCTGCATGATTTCAACGTAAAAGTTCTCTTTGCCAAAGATGTCGCGGAACTCTGCGGCGGCTTCAACAGCCGCGCTGTACTGCCCAAGCCGTAAACGAGTTTGGACTTCACCGGAGGGACAACCTGTGGTGGCAATGATCCCATCGGCATAGTCGTTGAGGAGCTCTCGGTCGATGCGTGGCCACTTGGCATAGACAGAGTCGAGCGACGCGTGTGAGCCCATCCGAAATAGGTTGTGCATGCCGGTGTTGTTTTTCGACAGCAAGGTCATGTGGGTGTAGGCACCGCCACCCGAGACGTCATCGGATCGCTGGTCTGGTTCACCCCAACGGATACGCGTCTTGTCGGTGCGGTGTTGCTGGCCGGGTGCCAGATATGCTTCCAACCCAATGATGGGCTTTATCCCGTGCTGCTGCGCCTTATTCCAAAAATCGAAGGCACCAAAGAGATATCCGTGGTCGGTAATGGCCAGAGCATCTTGTCCGATACGGTTGGCCTCGGCGAACAGATCATCGAGTTTTGCCGCACCGTCCAGCATAGAGTACTCGGTATGTGTATGAAGGTGTACAAAACCATCACGTTTTGCAGTTGCACCGGCCATTGAGAGTGTCGACCTCCAAGAAAACTGACGGGACTAGCGTCAGCCAGTCTAGCCCTTAATGTTGCAAACGTTCCAGCGCATAATTCAGGTCTGAGGGGTAGTGAGACGTATAGCTCACGTCTTGTCCGGTGCTTGGATGTCGGAAGCCCAGCCCGACTGCATGGAGCCACTGACGTGTCAGGCCCAGTTCAGCTGCCAGACCCGCGTCTGCACCGTATGTGAGGTCACCGACCAGTGGGTGGTTCAGCGCTGAAAAGTGCACCCTGATTTGATGGGTCCTGCCGGTCCGGAGTTGGACATCGAGTAAGGTAGCAGTACCAAAAGACTCAATGGTTTGGTAGTCCGTAATGGCTTCCTTGCCACCTTCGACTACTCCGAATCGCCATTCGTGTCCCGGATGACGGTCGATGGGGGCGTTAATCGTGCCGGTGACTGGGTCTGGGAGGCCCTGAATGAGCGCATGATAGTTGCGGGTGGGTGTGCGGTCACGAAATGCTTCTTTAAGGTAGCTGTAGGCACTCTCAGTTTTGGCGACGACCATGAGACCGGAGGTGCCGACGTCAAGCCGTTGGACGATGCCTTTTCGTTCGGGTGGACCGGAGGTCGCAATATCGATGCCGAGAGCTGCTAGTCCACCGACGACCGTTGGCCCGCGCCAGCCCTGTGAGGGATGTGCCGCTACGCCAACAGGCTTATCGATAATGACGTAGTCTTCTTCATCAGCGATTACTGCAAGATCTTGCACGGTTTCAACTTTCACCTCGAGCGGGTCTCGGTCGTTCGGCAGCGCGACGTTGAACGAGTCACCCGCAACAAACTTGGTCGACTTCGCCACAAGTTTGCCGTGCGAAGTGACGAGACCGCGTTGGATCCATGCAACGGCTTTGGTCCGCGATATCCCGAGGGCTTGGGCTACTGCCGCGTCGGCGCGACTCCGTTCGGTGACGTCGAATGATTCATGGTGTTCTTGGGTGTGGGTCATGATCGTTCTAGTCCGTGGCGTCGGTGGACGTAGAGGAAGCCTTGTGTTCTGCGTCGGATTCCTCCGGCAGACCATCCATGGTTTTACCGAACAACACCATAATGACGATCACGATGATGGAACATACGATAAACGAATCTGCGATATTGAATATCGCAAAATTCGGCACCGAGATAAAATCAATGACGTGACCCATGCCGAAGGTTGGCTCGCGGAAGAGCCTGTCGGTCAGGTTTCCGGCAATGCCACCTCCCAATGCACCAAGGGTGATGAGCCACGGCATAGTGCGCGCCCGAAAAACGATCAGATACAGGACGATGAGCAAGCCTGCCGCTTGGATAACTGTGAACAACCAGGTTACCTCAGTGCCAATTGAAAACGCTGCCCCAGGATTGCGAATGAAGTGCCAATTGACTACTGATTCAATGACGGGGATTTGTTCGCCCTCTTGCATGTTGGCCAACACGGTCTCTTTGGACCACAGATCTGCAACATATGCAATCACCATCGGGATCAGTGCGATCCACCAGGCCCGCTGTGGAATCTGTTGGTCATGGTTGGCCACGTTGGCTCCTTCTTTTGCGGGATTTGAAAGTACTGCAACACACAAATGGTCGGCTATTTACAAGAAATAGCCGACCATTGTGAATGGCTTGTGCAACGCGGAAGTCGTCGCGGGGCCTCAGACTAGTCTGTGACTCGGGCTTGTGAGTCCAGGTCTTGAAGCTGATTTTCGATGAACGAGCGTAGCCGTGAACGGTAGTCGCGTTCGAATCCGCGGAGTTCTTCGACTTCGCGTTCCAGCACGGTCTTGCGTTTTTCAAAGTCGGCAAGGGTCTTACGTGACGTTTCTTCAGCCTCTGTCACGAGACGGTTTGCCTCGCGTTCGGCTTCAGAGACAATTTCGTCGCGTTTACGTTCACCATCGGAGACGTATTCATCGTGGAGACGCTGGGCCATAGCAAGGACACCAGCGGCTGATTCAGCAGTGTTCTCTTGAGGCGCAGTACCGGCAGCTGGTGCGGCAGGTGCAGCGGGCTCCGTGGCTTCTTGTTCAGGCGCAGGAGCCACTGAAGCGTCTGGTTCCGGCTCTGCTTCCGTTTCCACGACTGGCAAGTCCGTAGCCGATGTGGTGGTGTCTTCTTCTCCACCGTCGGCCGGGACAGGGGCTGGGACAGGTGCTTCTTCACCGGTTTGAGCTTCAAGCTCTGTCACCTGACGGCGTAGGTCGTCATTCTCTTGATTTAGACGGCGCAGTTCCTCAACGATCTCATCGAGAAAATCGTCTACTTCGTCTTGGTCGTAGCCTTCACGAAACTTCGTGACTTGGAATTTCTTATTGACTACAACTTCCGGCGTGAGAGCCATGTGGTCACCCCAATTACTTGGTCATGTACAAATCTAGAAAACTGTTGGTCTTCTCATGAGTAGTTTCTGAGCTCTACACTCTCATCTACTTATGTATCTGAGGATTACATTATCACCGAGGATCGATAAACGAGTAGTCTGCACGGCGATTCTGCGAAATAATCCTATTTATTCAACACTATTGCTTTATTCTTCTTATCAGACTGCCGCTTGCAGGGCGACAAACCGAATGATCATCACAATGAAAAACACCACGATAAACGACAAATCGAGCGAGACCGAACCCAACCGAAGAGGTGGAATAAACCGACGGAAGAAGCGCAGTGGCGGATCAGTTAGAGTCATCACTATTTCAGCGATGATGAGGTTGATTCCCCGCGGCCTCCAGTCTCGTGCGAAAGCGTTGACGAGCGAGTAGAGGATACGCACAAGGAGGATAAAGAAGTAAATGGTCGCCACCAAATACAGCGTTGTCCAAAGAATTTGCACGAGTCCTCAGTATCTTTCGTTGTGGTGTGTCGGGTGGCCTACAGTCTCTACGCTTGGTCGAAGAAGTCTTCGTCCGGCACAGACTGTGAATGTCCATCGACGACATTTTCCACATTTGTAGGTGTCAATAGGAATACCTTGTTGGTCACACGCTCGATTGATCCGTGAAGACCAAATGCGAGTCCCGCAGAGAAATCTACCAGTCGTTTCGCTTCTGACTCCGACATGTCGGTGACATTAATAATGACGGGAATACCGGATCGAATTGCTTCACCGATAAGTTTGGCGTCATTATATGATCGCGGATGGATCGTACGGAGTTTGTGCACTTCAGCGCTTTCCTCTCGGGACTGGACCACACGTTTGATTGGCGTGACCGGCGCACGGTATTCGTCTTCCACATCTGGTACAGCGCGTGGACCAGCTGGTTTCGATTCGACCGGCGTGACGGGTTCTGGCGTTGCTTCCGAAACTGCAGGCTTCGGGGCGACGTCGGCCGGCGCCGAGCTCGCTTTACGCTCTTCTTCTAGAAGCTCTTGTTCATAGGCTTCATCGCTATCAGCCAGACCCATTCGGATCATGGCTTTTCTTAATCCGCTGACCATGCGCACCTCAAATCCTTGATGGTTCTAGGACACTCTTGACCTTAGTAGACAAACCGGCTGTTTCCCGGGAAATCCGGGGGATTATGTGGTGTGTCGTACAGCATTGGTCGATATTGCTGGTTTCCAAACAATACCGGTGAGACGTCCGGCGCCTGGCTGCCGACGGTGTGAATACAACTGGTGATTTTCACGTGTGCATTCTTCAACGCGCTGCACCACTACACCGGCGTGCCGCAGAATGGCTTCAGCTGCCGCGGGGAGATCGAGCGCCGGTGTCCCCCATGATGTTTCCGAATAGAGGGCTGGATGCTGAACTGAGACTTCGTCGCGCATGGACTCAGGAACTTCATAGCATCGTCCACAAATACTCGGGCCAATCGTGGCATAGATTTTGCCGTCGTCGTCGGCATCCAGTGTTCGAAGCTCTTCGACGGTATTTTCTAACACCCCGTCCAACAGACCTACACGACCAGCGTGAGCGACAGCGGTAGGACCGTAGTCAGTTGTGAAGGCGACGGGCAGGCAGTCTGCGACCAGAATGGCAATGGGATCGTTTCCATCCTGTGAGACGATTGCGTCGGCTTCACCCTGCGTGGCGAGCGTTGCCCAGCCACTGGGTCCTGCTGCGACCACACGCGCTGAGTGCGTCTGAGAAACGAAGCGCGTGGTGCCGGGCGTAATGCCGAGCAGTTCTTCAAGGTTCCGCCGATTGATCGCAGTATCTTCGGCGGTTTGATTCTGCTGCAGCACGGTCATCGACATATTTCCGGCCGCAACGGAGCTGAAACCCACGTTGTGACCGGTGTCGGTGGCATGCTGATATGCCAGGGACTTATTTGAGGAAGTCTGGCACATCGAGGTCGTCGTTGCCCTTTTTGGTGGATTCGACAACTGTTGGGAGGGGCTCCACGTTTTGGCGGTCCTCGTCATCTTTGGGGCTGTCAGCTGAGTCTACTGAGGCTGGTATGTCCTCTGACTCTTCTGGGGCACTCACGGGGCTAATCGAAGCAACCGGTGCAACTGGTGCGGCAACCTGGGTGGCAGAACCGTTCTGCCCGCCGTTGACTGGGTCGTCGAAGCCTGCAGCGATCACAGTGACGCGAACTTCGTCACCAAGATTGTCAGAGATGACCGCACCGAAGATGATGTTGGCTTCTGGGTGCGCGACTTCTTGGACCATCCGGGCTGCTTCGTTTATTTCGAAGAGTCCCATATCTGTCCCGCCCTGAATAGAGAGCAGTACGCCGTGTGCGCCGTCGATGGAGGCTTCCAGCAGTGGTGAAGCAATAGCGGCTTCAGTAGCTTCGACGGCACGGTTTTCGCCCTGTGCGGCACCGAGCCCCATGAGCGCGGAGCCAGCTCCCTGCATGACAGACTTCACGTCCGCGAAGTCCAGGTTAATCAGTCCGGCAGTGGTGATGAGGTCGGTGATACCTTGCACACCCGACAGTAAGACTTTGTCGGCCTCTTCGAACGCTTCCATAATGGAAATGGTGCGATCCGAAATCGACAGCAGGCGATCATTCGGGATGACGATCAGCGTATCGACTTCATCGCGCAACGATTCGATACCGGTTTCGGCGTTTGTCGCACGACGACGACCTTCGAATGTGAACGGACGGGTCACGACACCGATAGTCAATGCTCCGAGGGAGCGTGCAACGCGAGCCACAACGGGTGCAGCGCCGGTTCCGGTTCCGCCGCCTTCCCCTGCGGTCACGAAGACCATGTCGGCGCCTTTGAGCGCGGCCTCGATTTCTTCGACGTGATCTTCTGCGGCTTGGCGGCCGACTTCCGGATCGGCACCTGCGCCGAGACCACGGGTCAAATCGCGACCGACGTCAAGTTTGACTTCAGCAGATGACATCAGCAGGGCTTGGGCGTCGGTGTTGATGGCAATAAATTCAACGCCGCGCAATCCGACATCGATCATTCGGTTGACAGCGTTCACGCCGCCGCCGCCGACACCAACAACTTTGATGACGGCCAGGTAGTTCTGGGGTGAGCTCACGATATGATCCCTATTCTGCGTTCGTGGTGGGACGAAGTTCCAGCTGCGTCCAAGTTTCCTTCATTAGCACACGATATGCCCACACTCACCACTGGGCAATGACCCCAAGCAGTGTGTCGGCCCGATACCTTGAAAATACTGCCCGGAATCAACGTGTGACGGGGAAATCCGGGGCAGAAACATCATATTCTGAGATTTCGGCAGACTGCTCGTCGTCGAGTCCCAACAATGCCTGCAGCACATTGACCTTCTGTTCAGCTTCTTCGCTATTTCCCCACATGACGGTACGCCCAGAAGTGAGTTCCAATTCGATTGAATCGATTGATGACCCGGACGCTGCGCGCACTTGGTCACGTAAGTCTTCAGGCAATGACCCCAACACTTCTGTGATCGTATTAAAGACTTCCTCGTCGGCAACATCCGCAGCAGAGGCCACAACCGGTAGCTCAAATTCCTGAGCCTTCTGCGATGTGATTTCTGCCAGCTCGGTACCATCTTCCGAGAAGACCACGTATCCTTTTTCTCGTGGACTCATGGCAATTGGGGTGTACTCGTTGACGATGACTACCAAACCGCTTGGTGGTTCGGCTCGCAGAGTCACATCATCGACAGCCGGATTGCTTTCGAACAGTTCGGTCACGGTGCCTTCCCCTACCTGTGGCAGCGGTCGTCCCTCGAGTTCGGCCGTTCGCTCTTCCGCCTCAGTTTGAGTCACGAGGTCGAGTCCTTCGTGCTGGATTTCGTCGATGGCCAGAATAGGCGAAAAGAACAGTAGCGCCCAGCCACCGATTACCAACACGGCCGCCGAGACGATGCTGATCCAGATTGTTCGTCGACGTTTGGCTTTGCGCTGCTCTGGACTCGGTGGCAGTTCCAAGACCGTGTCGTCAGGTTCGGTGCGCTCTTGGGTTGGTGCGTCAGACGCTTTGGCCGCTTTGTTCGGTTGGTGTTTGGACGGCGCTACCGGCTTGCTTTTCGTCCTCAATTCTGCAGCCAACGACGTCTCACCGCTGTTAGAGTCCGCGTCCAGGTTGGTTTCGGTGACGGTTTTTTCGTCAGAGTCGACAGGGCGCTCGACCGAAATGGACTTCACCGGCTTCTTTTCCGCAAGACCGGGGAATTTTTTGGCGACCTTGTCTTGATTATCGTGGTCATCCGGCGTGTTTGTGGGCATAGGCGCTAGTCGTTGTGTTGTGTCAGTCCGGTCAGGACGTCGTCGATGAGCTGGTTGACGTCACCCGCCCCAAGGGTCAAGATGATGTCGCCCGGGGTCGCCGCCTGCACCACAGAGGCTACGGCCTCGTCCCGGGAGGCAACCTGTGACGCGTGCGGGTATCGCCCGGTTAGTGCATCTGACAGTTGGGTGGTGATCAATTCGGCTGTCACGCCCTCTATTGGGATCTCTCTTGCGCGATAGATTTCAAGCACTCGAACCGTAGAGGCTTCGGATAACGCGGCCGCGAATTCACCAGCGAAGTCTCTGGTCCGCGAGTATAGGTGCGGCTGAAAAATAACGTGCACCTTATGGCCAGCGGCCATGGTGTGCGCCGCGTCAATCGCTGCGTGGACTTCAGTCGGGTGATGCGCGTAATCGTCATAAACGCGGATGTCGTCATGCATCCCGTGATACTCGAAACGTCGTGCCGAGCCTGTAAAGGCTCCGAGCCCGCGTGCGGCATCTTCGCTCGGGATCCCCGCGATCACGGCGGCTAACAGCACACCTGCCGCGTTGAGGGCATTGTGTGCGCCGGGAGTTTTCAGCGACACTACCTGATAGCTACCGTCTGCGAACTTGTAGGTGACCTGCTGTCCTGCACCGGTGGTATCTGGTTGGATGTCGGTGATCATCACATCGAGGTGGTGCTGATGCGTTGTGGCGACGTGGGCAGGTTGCAGGCTGTTGGCCAAACCATATGTGTAGATACTCGGCCCAACATCGCTTGCAGCGTCCCGGTAGCGTTCCCCTAAGGCATCTGCACCGCTATCGTCGGCGCAGATGATCAGGGCGCCACCGGGACGAATTTGGGCCGCGTAGTCAGTAAAGACCTGGTGTACGGCAGCTTCTGTACCGTAATAATCTAAGTGATCGGCCTCTATGTTGGTGACAATCGAGATGTCAGGGGTGTAGTTCAGCAACGAACCGTCGGATTCATCGGCTTCGGCAATGAACCACTCCCCTGCCCCGTGATCGGCGTTCGTCCCCAAGTTGGCGATCGCGGCTCCCACGGCATAGGAGGGTTGGAAACCTGCATGGTCGAATGTGACCGCTGCCATCGATGAAGTCGTGGTCTTGCCATGTGTGCCCGCCACCGTGAGCACTTTTTTGCCGTCCATAGCGGCTGCCAACCCTTGAGATCGGTGGTAGACGGGGATGCCCTGAGCCTCGGCTGCTTGTCGTTCCGGGTTGTCGGGACCGGCGACCGTGGAAGCAATGACCACGTCGATCAGCTGGCCGGTGTCTGCTGTTGCGCGGGCGATATTGTCTGCCGCGTAGCCAACGTAGACGGTCGCTCCGGCGGTCCTCAGTTGTTCCATGACGGGTAAGTCTTTGGCGTCGGTGCCGGTGACGGTAATACCGCGTGCCGCCATGATGCGTGCGATGCCTGAGACACCTACGCCGCCGATACCCAGAAAGTGCGCATGGCGAATGTCTTTGAGTGCAGGAATTGCTGTGTCGTTGCTCATCTGGCGACTTTCGTTTCGGTAATGATGGTGGCCATGGTTTCTGCGGCATCATCGATACCCAAGTTTTTCGCGGTTTGGGCCATGTATTCCAAGCGCGGCTGATCCCTAAGTAACTCGGGTAGTCGGGAGGCAACCCACTGCGGCGTAAAGTCGTCATCGAGGATCACCACTGCGGCGCCGGCTTCTTTCAGCCCTGCCGCGTTATATTCTTGCTCACCGTTGCCGATGGGAAGCGGTACTAATACCGACGGGAGACCGATGGCAGCAATTTCGTGAACAGTGCCGGCGCCCGAACGGGCGACAATGAGGTCAGCGGTTTGGTAGACGCGGGCCAGTCCGTCGATGTATTCGACCTGGGTATAGCCCGGCTTGTCTATCCGGTTGCCTTGGTGGTCGGTGACGGTCTTTTCTCGACCTGTCAGATGGAGAATTTGGGCACCGGTTTCCAGTAACTCATCGAGTGAGCCAGCGATTGCGTTATTGAGGTTCAGGGCGCCAGAGGACCCACCTGTCACCACCAGCGTCGTTTTATCCGGAGCTAATCCAAGCGAAAGCCGTGCTTCGGACTTCATGGTCGGCCCAACAGGCAGCTCGGTAATGTCGCTACGCATCGGCATCCCCACGTGGATGGCACCGGGCAAAACGGTGCCCTCAAATGCGCAGGCTACGACAACGGCAAAACGTGCAGCAAGCCTATTAGCTAGGCCGGGGCGGACGTTGCCTTCATGAACGATGACCGGTATTTTTTCAGCTCGCGCCGCCAAGTACACCGGGGTCGCAGCGTAACCGCCTACGCCAACGACAACCTGGGTTTGGTGTTCACGCAAGAGTTGGCGGGCCCGTTTGATGGCTTTCCTCAGTCGGAAAGGGACTGAGAATAGATCTTTGGACAGACTGCGGGGCATCGGAACTTTGGGCACCGTGGCAAAGCTGTATCCGGCATCTGGGATGAGTTCGGCTTCCATGCCTTCATTGGTACCAATCATCAAGATGTCCGCGTCGATGTCGGTGTCACGGTACTGTTTCGTCAGCGCGTCGGCCATTGCAAGCATTGGTGAGACGTGACCGGCTGTCCCTCCACCGGTAAATACAACGTTCATACTGGTGTTCATTGTGTTGATTCTACGCTTTCTTTCCTAGCAGTCGGTGGTCCAGAGGCGTGACTTTTCTCGTGTATTTCTTGGGCTTGATGTCGCGCAAAGGACAGCACCACCCCGACGGCAAGGATCGCCATGAGTAGCGCCGAACCGCCGGCGGAGATGAACGGCAGCGGAACACCGATGACCGGTAGGATGCCGGTGACCATGGCGATGTTCATGAACGCTTGACCGAGCAGCCAGGTCATGATCGCTCCCGTGGAGATCCGAACAAAGTTGTCTGTGCTGTTGTAGGCAACTCGGAACATGCCGATTCCCAGAGTCACGAATAGGCCAATCACCAGCAGTGCGCCTAGCAGGCCCAGTTCTTCGCCCAGTACGGTAAAGATAAAGTCGTTGCCCGCCTCAGGGATATATGACCATTTTTGGCGGGATTGTCCCAGCCCCACTCCGAACCAGCCACCGGAGGCCAGTGCGAACATGCCTTGCTCATACTGGTAGCACGGATCTGCTGGATGGTTGCAGTTGCCCATCCAGGCGTCGATGCGCATCATGCGGTTATCGGATTGCATCGTCACTACCGCCACGGCCACGAGGCCGACGACCGCGGTGCCGACGAGGTAGATGGTTCGCATACCACCCAAATAGAGGATGGTTGCGATGATCATCAGCATGATCAAGACGGTGCCGAGGTCTCGACCGCCCATGATGAGTCCTACCACGAGCAGACCAAATGGGAAAACCACGGGCACGAGTAGGTTTTTGCCAAATGCGGTGGTCTTGAGTTTTTGACTCAGTGCGTAGGCTGCCCAGACGCTAAACGCGAGTTTGGCTGCCTCAGCTGGCTGGAAGGAAAACCCGCCGAGGCGAATCCAGTTTCGGTTGCCATTCACTTCGACCCCCAGCGGGGTGAAGACTAAACATAGCAGAACGATGGAGATCAACAACATGATCACAGCGAGTTTGTGGTAGGTTTCTCGCCGCCATTTGCCCATCCAAAATAATAGCCCGAGTCCGACGATGGCGTAGAGACCCTGAGAGCTCAAGGAAGCAAATGAGCCGGCCCCGCCGATGAACTCTACGGATGATGCAGACAGTACCATGACGACGCCGATAAACGTCAGTGCGATGGTGGGGCCCAGAATGAGCCAGTACGCCGACTTGGTGGAGTGGACCCCGGTCAACCAATCCCAGGCACGAGCTACACGCGGTGTTGGACCGTTGGTCATGTCGTGCTCCTGGTGTTCGTTGGTGGTTATTAGTGTCCCGGGTAGTTGATGTCTGTTAGCAGTGCGGCAATGGCTTCGGTAAAGGCATCGCCGCGGGCGTTGTAGTTCGAAAACTGGTCCATGGATGCCGCTGCCGGGGATAACAGTACGGTGTCTCCTGCATCAGCGAGCTGATGGGCGAGGCGGACGACGTATTGCATGACCGCCGGACCGTTCGCAACCTCCACTGTAGTGTCTTGGAGGTAGTCACGGTGGACAGGCACATCAGGTGCGTGTCGCTGCAGCGCGATGGCGATCGGGGCTTGATCTGTGCCGATGAGGATCACCGATTTCAAGTGATCTTTATGGGTTTTCACCAGCTCTTCATAGGAAGCGCCTTTGGTCAGTCCACCGACAATCCAAATAATCGGATCATAGGTCGCCAGTGCAGCATCGGTCGCGTGCGGGTTGGTACCCTTGGAGTCATCCACCCACAGCACATCGTGAAAATGTGCAACGGATTGAATACGATGCGGCTCGGGTTCATATGTTCGCAGTCCGGCTTGTACTGCCGCCGGTTCCACTCCGACGGCGCGCACCAGGGCGGCTGCTGCCAGAGCATTGAACACCGTGTGTTTTGGTGTCGGTGACCCGATATCGGCGAATTGGGCGAGTTCGAGCGCCTGGGTTCCACGCTGGTCGTGGAATGCCCTGTCCACGAGCAGGTCGTCGACGACACCTACCATTGATCGTTGTGGCGAGTCGGTGGTCACGCCGATTGCGCGGCATCCTTCGATGACGTCGGCCTCTTCAACCATTCGCATCGTTCGTGGTTCGTCATCATTGTAGATGGCCGCGATACGGGTGTTTTCGTAAATTTTTGCTTTATCGGCTGCGTAGTTCTCGAAGCCCCCGTGCCAATCCAGGTGATCTTCTGCAAGATTGAGCACGACGGAGGCTTCTGGCTCAATCCTGTGGATCCAATGCAGCTGAAAGGAGGATAGTTCCACGATGAGCAGATCAAACCCATCGGGATACCGGATGGCGTCCAATATCGGTGTGCCGACGTTGCCTACCGCCACGGCGTTGAGTCCCTGAGCGCGGGCCATAGACTCGGCCATAGTGGCCACCGTGGTTTTTCCATTGGTGCCGGTCAGCACGACCCACTTGGCGGTGCGTTTTCCCTCGCGTTGACGAACTCGCCACGCAAATTCGATATCGCCCCATATTGGAATGTTTGCTGATTGCGCTGCTTGCAGGACCGGGTGATCGGGACGCCAGCCTGGCGAGGTGATGACGAGGTCAATTTTGTTGTCGATGGCGGCTGCATCTGGGAGTGCGGTGACAAACTCGTCGCCAAGTAGCACGTCTTTGACCCCGACAATTTTGAGTGTGTCTGCTGCTTGACGGTTGTGGTCGTTCTCCAGGCCGTCAATGACCAGCACTGAAGCGCCGAGTTCAGCCAGCGTGTCCGCTATTGCGAATCCCGTGACACCGATACCGGTGACTACAACGGAGAGTTGGGACCAGTCGGCGTCCCAGGTGGTCAGTTCTTCTAGGTTCACATTCATCTCAGGATCACCCATTCGCCGTAGAACAGTGCAAGGGCGGCAATTACGAAGCCCAGCCCGATGAGCCAGAAGCGCACCACGACGGTGACTTCTGCCCACCCTTTGAGTTCAAAGTGGTGCTGTAGTGGGGCCATCAAAAAGACGCGCTTGCCGCCGGACAGTTTGAAGTATCCCACCTGGATGATGACGGACGCGGCGATGACGACCATGAGTCCAGCGAGCACGACCAATAGCACTTGGGTTTTTGAAAAGATGGCGAAACCGGCAAGTGCCCCGCCGAGTGCGAGCGAACCGGTATCGCCCATAAAGATTTTCGCCGGCGCGGTGTTCCACCACAAAAAGCCCAGCAGGACTCCGGCCAGGATAGATCCGAGCAGTGCCAGGTCCATCGGGTCACGGACTTCGTAGCAGCCTCCGGCGTTCGTAGGACCATCACAAGCTTGGTTGCTTTGGAACAGGGTGATCAGCACATAACCCACGGCCACCATGGCCACCGCACCGGTGGCCAGCCCGTCGAGACCGTCCGTCAGATTCACCGCGTTCGTGGTCGCAGTGCTAATGAGGTTGGACCACACCACGAAGAGAATTGCGCCAACTGTGGTGCCCATAAACGCCAGATCCCATGATGTGTCGCGGAATACCGAGATTGCCGTCGAAGCCGGCGTGACTCCTTGGCTATTGGGGAAGTTCAGCGCCAGTACAGCAAATGCGATGCCAATGGCTCCTTGGCCAATGATTTTGCCCGCTGGTGTGAGCCCTAAGGATCGTTGATTCGAGATCTTGATGTAGTCGTCCAAGAACCCGATGAGTCCCATACCTGCCGTGAGAAACAGCAACAGGAGTGCTGAGACGGTCACCCCGGAATTTTCCAGTTCGAGCAGCGTCATGATCCAGTGGGTGAGAAAATAGACCACCACAAAGTTCAGCACAAGGACGACTCCGCCCATGGTGGGGGTGCCGCGTTTTGTTGCGTGTGTCGTTGGGCCATCGTCTCGGACGATCTGACCGTAGCCGCGTTTGTGTAGCAGCCGGATAAACAGCGGCGTTCCCACAACCGTGAAGACGACGCCGAGTACAGCGCCTAAAAGTAGTCCAATCACTTACGGCATCTCCTTGTGGCCCACCAGGTCTTGGCTGGTCAGTTTGTCGGCGAGTTCCCACAGTCGTGTGCCGTTGGAACCTTTGACGAAAATGATATCGCCTGGTCTTGCCCGTTCGGCGAGCAGGTCGAATGCTTCATCATTGGATAATACGTGGTCTACTTCGTCGCCCCAGGAACCTTCGTTGATGGCACCGGTATACAGCGCTCGAGCTTCGGCTCCCACTACGACGAGTTGGTCAATATTTAACCGTACGACGACCTCACCCAGTTGGATGTGTTCTTGAGCGTGTTGAGCGCCCAGTTCGAGCATCGGACCAAGGACTGCCCATGTACGACGACCGGTGTTGCGACCGAGCATGGTGAGCGTTTTCAAGCCTGCTCGCATGGATTCCGGGTTAGCGTTATAGGCGTCGTCAATAATGGTGATGCCGTCTGACCGATCGGTTCTTGCCATGCGATGTGCCGACGATGCCCCAACCGTGGGCATGATGCTGGCGATGGTCTCCAGCTCAAGGCCGGCGGCGAGAGCCGCGGTGGCGGCAGCCAAGACGTTGGTGGTGTGGTGTTCGCCGATCAGTAGGGCTGTGACGCCAACACCACGTTGTTCGGCTTCGGTGGCATCTTCAGCACGGTACTGAAGCGTGAAGTATGGGTTTTCATTTTCCGTGGTGGTCGCACCGGCCGCATAGACGACTCGCCCGCGTTCGGGGGCAGTGGAAGCTGCTGAGAACCAGATAGTTGAAGCCCCGGTGGGGACTCTGTTGACCATTTTTGCCACTTGGATGTCGTCAGCGTTGAGCACTGCAATGCCACCCGGGGGCAGTGCCTCTACAATTTCACCTTTGGTTTGAGCGATATTTTCTGCGGAACCGAAGGATGCGGCGTGCGCTGTCCCGACAGTCAGTACCACCGAAATATCTGGTCGCACAATATTGGTGAGGTCAGCGATGTTACCAACGCGATCCGCCCCCATCTCCACGATGAGGTATCGAGTGTCGAGTGCGGCTGTAAAAATGGTCAGTGGCATACCCACTTCACCGTTATAGGACCCTTGCGGTGCGACGGTTGGGCCTTGCGTTGCCAGCAGTGTCGCCAGGGCATCTTTGGTGGATGTCTTGCCAACGGAACCGGTGATACCAATGACCGTGGTCTCAGAATGCTGCCTGATCTGTTCCACGATATATCGGGCGAGATCTCCCATGGCTGTTGTGGAGTCTTCAACGATCACCGCGGGATCGATGTTGCCATCCACGTCGGTGGTTTCACGCTCCGCGAGGATAAGTGCCGCGCCGGCTTGTCTGGCTGAGCCAATAAAGTTGTGACCGTCGGTGGTTTCACCACGCCGAGCGATAAAAAGGGAGTCCTGGATAATGTTCCGGGAATCGGTGTCCGCCGAGGTCACGGTCAGCATCTCATCTACGGTGGATGTCAGACGACCGCCAGTGGCTTGAGCAATCTGGTTCGCATTCAGTTCAATCATGTCGTGTTTGACCTTACCGTTTCAGTCCGAGGCTCGGGGTGATGCTGGGCCGTTTGTAATAAATCCGTAATCAACAAGAGCCTCACGTAACACGACGCGATCGTCGATGGCGAAAGGTTCACCAGCAATGTCTTGATGCGTTTCGTGGCCGCGTCCTGCGGCCAAGATGGTGTCCTGTGCTGTCGCAATTTCCACAGCGTAGGCCAGCGCATCGGCCCGTGGTGCGATTTCGACGACCTCGGTTCCATCGCCAAGGGCTGCCGCATGAGCAACAGCCGCTTCGAAGACGGGTTGTCGAATCTGAGCCGGATCCTCATGGTGGGGATCGTCATCGGTGACAATCACCACATCGGCAAATTCCGCCGCGATTCGTCCCATGAGTGGTCGTTTGGCGGTATCACGTTGACCGGTTGCACCAAAAACCATGATCGTACGCCCCTCGGCTCCATGATGCTGCACCCGTGAACGGTTAATTGCTTGCAGGGCTTGCGTGAGACCATCAGGATTGTGAGCGAAATCCACGACCACGGTCGGTTGGCTGCCAATGACTTCCATTCGGCCCGGCACCGCCGAGGCGAACGGAGCAGGTTTCGTGGCACTGAGGGCTTCGCGGATGCTATCCCAATCCTCTGGAGCATGGCCGGTAAATACCATCACTGCAGCCAAGGCGGCATTGGCCACATTAAATTTACCGGGCATACCAACGGTGGTCGTCGCGGTAAAACCGGACGCATGACGCAGGGTGAACTGATGGCCCAGACCCGCTGGCTCGAGCTCCTGGATTTGCCAGGTCGCCTCCGCCGGGGCCGCCTCCGCTATCGGGGCGGCTGGTCCTAAGTCCAGTGTTGTCGCACCGGGAACCTGTGCGGCCAGCTGTCGGCCCCAATGTGGCTCAGCTCCCCCGTTGAGTGTGATCACATGCTCGAGGGAATGCTCCTGCGCAAAGAGCAGCGCTTTTGCTGCGAAGTATTCGTCCATACTGCCATGCAAGTCGAGGTGATCTTGGGTCAGGTTGGTAAATCCTGCCACCGCATAGCGCAGTCCGAATGTCCGTTTATATGCCATGGCATGTGAGGAGACTTCCATCGCCGCAGATTCAACGCCCGCTTCACGCATACGTGCAATGAGACGGTGGAGGTCTGGGGCTTCGGGGGTGGTAAATTGCGACGGCACTGAGACGCCTGCGATTCTGGTCTCGATAGTGCCGATGAGTCCGGTGGTTTGTCCCAGCTCCGCTAGCAGGGCGTTCAGAAAATACGTTGTGGTTGTTTTTCCGTTTGTGCCGGTGACACCGTATACGCGGGGGGTCTGAGATTCGACGTTGCCGTAGATCAGTGCCGCAGCGTCAGCAAGTGCGCCCCGTACGTTGTCGACGACGATGGCTGGCACGTGTTCTGGAACGCGTGTCGCGCCGCTGGCATCAGTCAGTACCGCCACGGCACCGGCATCAAGCGCTTGGTTAATGTAGTCAGCGCCGTGATGTTGGGCTCCAGCCAGCGCAGCATATAACTCGCCTGGTCCAACGGTCTTTGAATTCAGCGAGATACCAGCGACGGTGGTCTGGGTATCCCCCGTCGATGTTGGGTGATGACTTGCTAAGTATTTGAGGATTGCTTTGAGCTTTGTATGAAATGTATTTTGTGTTCGCAGCATGATCGTTGTGGCCTTCCCGTGGTGACGGGTCACCACGGCCTTTCCTGTGGATCTTCTGTAAATACATCATAGTGCTGTGGCCCTGTTTCGGATGGAGGCACGGAGTATTTGCTCAGCAGATATTCCATGACGTCTGCCGAGGTGTCGGTGACTTGCCATGTTTCCCAATCTCCCTGGGGTCGATGCACTGCCACGGAGACAATAAATTGGGGGTCATCTAGCGGGACGACGCCGGTAAACGAGGTGGTGTAGCCATCGTAGCCACCTTCACCCGCGGCCTGCCCGGTACCCGTTTTGCCGCCCACCCGGTAGCCATCGACTTGAGCTGCTTGTGCAGAGCCTTCTTCAACGACGCCTTCCAGGAGTTTGAGCATTTCTTCGGAAGCTTCGGCTGATACCACTTGTTTTGGCTCGGTCGGTGCTTCCCATTCGGTCTCGATTCCTTCTTCATCTATATAGGAATCGATGATTCGAGGTGGCATCATTTGCCCCTCGTTGGCCAGTGCCTGGAATATTTGTGTCGTGTGCAGTGCCGTGAGTGAGTAGGCCTGTCCGAATGTCGTCGTGAAGTGTTGACGGCGGTCCCAGTCCTCCCAGGAGGCAAAAAGCCCTTGATTCACCGCGTTGAGACCGATGTCAATTGGTTGACCGATGCCGAAGTCGGTCATGTACTGCCATCGCTCCTCCGACGAGAGCTGTTGGGCAACCTGAACTGTCCCCGTATTATACGAACGCGCAAAGATTCCCGCGGTCCTCATGTCGTAGGTGTCGTGGGGCAACGAGTCATGGATTTCCTCGTTATTGAACGTTTGTGTGCTCGGCACGGTCCACTCTTCCTCGGGTGTGACGACACCTGCATCGAATGCGCTCGCAAAGGTCACTGCTTTGCCGGTCGAACCCGGTTCATATGCCTGGGTGAGTGCGGTGGGTCGCCAAAATAGTGGATCGGTTTCGGTGGGATCTGCGGGATCAACGGTCTCTGAGTCTGCCAGCGCAAGTAATTCACCAGTTTTTGCGTCCATGACGACGATATTGCCCCATTCAGCGTTATACTCATCGACTTTGTCGGCAATCGCCTCCTGGGCGAACCATGAGACGTCCTGGTCTATTGTGAGTCGAATGTCATTGCCATTGATCGCTGGGGTTTCGGAAAATGAGGCGTTTGGGATGCGCACCCCGTCGGCTGAAATTTCGAAGATTCGTTCACCGGTTTGCCCGTTGAGCCGTTCGTTCTGTGCACGTTCGATACCTTCTAGGCCTTGACCATCTTGGCCTGTAAAGCCCAGCACGGATCCAGCTACCGCTCCGTTGGGGTACACCCGGTCGGCAACCGGTTCGGACAGCAGTCCTGGAATATTAATGTCGAGGGCTGCTTCTTTGACTTCTGGTGTGACACGCCGGGAAACAATTCTGTATGGACGGTCCCCGACCATCAGTTCCCGCAGTTCTGGCAGGTTGATTTCTAGCAGCTCGGAAAGCTCCGCGAGTTGCTCATCGATATCCAGCTCAACGTAGCCAGATGTTTCTGGATCCCACACTCTGGAATCTTGCACGAGCCGCTGGTCAACTACAAGGTCATAGCGTTGCACAGACTCGGCGAGGACGTCTTCGTCGCGATCGAGGATGGCGCCCCGCTCCGGCGCGAGCGTTACGGGCCGTGTTCGTCGATCCATGGCCTTTTGGGCTTGGTCTTCAGCATCGATGCCTTGAATGAAGAGGAGCCGGCCGCCTAACACCATGAGGCAGACCATAAGCAACGTCATGGTTACTTTGAGTCTGGACTTTTGCGTTCCAGCAACAGGTGCTTGGGGCACACAACTCACCTACCTTCAACATAGCCAACCCGCAAGGCCGGGACTAGTTGCCGGACGGAAGACTTACCTGGGGTCCTTGAAGACTACCCATGGAGGATGCGTCGCCACCGCTTGCCACGCCATCTTCAGCTGGTGAATTTGTCACATTTGAGTCGGGCACAGAGATTTGTGGGGCATCGATTGCCACGGTATTGGATTCGGGTCCAGCGACGCGCTCATTGTTGACTGTTACTGGTTCAGAGTCATTTTCTACCGGTGCTTCGACTTCGGACGGAATGCCGGTACTTGAGCGGACGGTGGGCTCGGATACGAAACTTGTGGGGGTGTTATCTGCTTCTGCAGCGGTTGCGGTGCCGATCACCTCACCGGAAGCCAAGTCAATCGAGGCCGACGTACCAGGCAGGACCATACCGAGATCTGCGGCCTGCTGAGCCACTGACTGTGGAGCCGACTTTTGAGATAGTTCCTGTGCCAATGCTTCGTTCGACTGGGTGATATTGGTGAGCTGACTGTCGAGCTCGACCATGTCGTACTGACGGTTAGAGAGCACAATATTGACGACGAGTACGATGAGCAGCGCTATGACCGGGATGGAGAGCACGAAGATGCTATACCCAATGGGCGCACGTTTGAGCTGGCCAGAGATGACCTTGAATTGGTCACGGCGTGTTTTCGCGTCGGTATCACCTTCACCGGGGGTATAGCCGGGTTGGGTCTCAACGTTTTGGAGCTGCTCCTCTTCTAAAGGTTCAGCAGTCGAATCGGTTGAGTAGGGGTGCAATACGCGGATGTTTGAGGGGGAAGTTGTCATCCGTTGCTCCTAGTTGGTCGAATCTTTTCTATAGCGCGTACTTTGGCTGAAGCAGCCCGGGGGTTCTCGGCGATTTCGTCTTCGGTGGGCTTTTCAGCCCCTCGTGTGAGGACCGTGACCACTGGAGCATGCTCTTCTAATTCGACCGGGAAATCCGGTGGTGTCAGGCTTGTCGCTTCCTTTTGGAATGCTTTTTTCGTAATTCGGTCTTCTAGCGAGTGGTAGCTCATGACCACCATTCGCCCACCGATCTGCAACCCATCTATCGCGGCAGGTAGTGCCTGACGCAAAATATTAAGTTCCTCGTTGACTTCAATACGCAGCGCCTGGAAAGTACGTTTTGCCGGGTGACCACCTGGACGTCCTGCAAATACCGGCACGGCCTCGCGAATCACCTCGACCAGATCACCGGTACGAGCAAATGGTTGGTTACGGCGACGCTCGACGATCGCGGTTGCAATACGGCGAGCGAATTTCTCTTCCCCAAATCGTCGAATGAGCTGTTCCAGCTCGCGCTGGTCGTAGTTATTGACAAGATCCGCAGCACTAAACCGTGCGGTCGGATCCATCCGCATGTCCAATGGTGCATCGTATGAATAGGCGAAACCGCGGTCGCGTTCATCCAGCTGGAATGAAGAAACACCGAGATCATAAAGGTAGCCGTCCGCTGCCCCGACTGAGGCAGAAGCCAGTGCACCGGGGATCTCGTCATAGGTTCCGTGGAAAGCTACGAATCGTTCACCGAAGGAAGCCAGCCGCTGGCCTGCTAGCTCTAGGGCTTGTGTATCGCGATCGATGCCGATGACGGTGGCATCTTCGAAACGGTTGAGCATCAGTTCGGTGTGACCACCCATACCCAGCGTCGCATCTACAATCACAGGGGTTCTGCCGTGCGTTCGAGCAACCTCAATGCCGGGGGCGATGACGTCAACGACTCGATCGGCCATCACTGGAACATGACGTTGCGCAGCGCTTGGAGCCTCTTGGCCATGTTCCTGACCGTCTTGGTCAAAGGCTGCCATTGCGCTCCTTCGGTTTATGCCGTCACTGTCCGGTAAAAATGATGGCTCTTACTCCAGATCCCCATCCGTGCACCTGGCCCAGGGGAAGACAGGCCAGCTGTCCGGATAGAGGTCTGAAATAAGAGTCCCAGTCGTAATTGAGTTGTGTGCTGTGCGATATCCATGACTTAGAACAACCCCGGAATAACCTCTTCGTCAGTTTCGGAGAAAGCCGATTCCTGCTGGTTCAAGTATTCGTTCCAGGAGTTCTGGTCCCAGATTTCTGCACGTGTGCCAGCGCCAATAACAGCAACGTCCCGATCCAATCCCGCGTAGTCACGCAGCGGGGCCGGAATGGTAATCCTGCCTTGTTTATCCGGTTTTTCATCTGAAGCCCCGGAGAGAAACACACGTATGTAATCCCTGGCCTGGCGTGAAGAGAGTGGGGCTTCTCGCATCTGCTCGTGGACTCGCTGAAATTCCTCCATCGAGAACACATACACACAGCGCTCCTGACCCCTGGTAAGTACCAGACCGTCAGATAGCTCATCTCTGAACTTCGCTGGCAAGATCAAGCGAGACTTTTCATCCAAGCGTGGAGTGTAAGTACCCAAGAACATTTGGCACTACCTCCACCGTTGTCTGATCCCGATTGCTCAAGCTCTACGATCACCGTCCTCTTTCGAGCTCCACTTTACCCCACTTTCCCCCACATTCAAGATCTTCTACACTATTCTCAGGGATTTCCCAAGAATTATCTACCCGCACGCCAGAAAACCATCCCGCTTACTTGGGCGGTATGACGCCGATTCACTGTTCCTAGGAGCAAAGTGGGGCGTATTGGGGAGGGTGGTGGAGGACGCATTTTCCAAAGTGTGAACAATGTGACAAAAGTTCGAAATTTCCTGGGGCATCGCCAAGTTCTCGACCCCGAAAACTGCACCACTGCAGCACCCAGCGACCGTGTGGAGCAAAGTGGGGTATGGGCTTTCATGCATCGAAGCCACCACGAAATGGCCGCAACGTCGTGTCGCACCCAGAGCGAATTCTGCGGTGTCTCGGTCACTTTGTCGAACTTCGCTCGCTACGATGGAGCAGAGCACCATCCACCACGGCATGACTCGGGTGCGCGCCGAATGAAAGTTTAGAGTGCAAAGAACATGAACCACAGCCAGACCCAACCCACGAAACCGCGGGGTTCCCGGACGCGCATCGCGACACTGTTCGTGATTTTTGCTGCCCTTGTCCTGACGGCTTGTGGTGCCAACGTCAACACACAACTCACCCTCCAGAACGACTATTCGGGGCAACGCCAGTTCGTACTGACTATGGCTGATAGTGATGTGGAGACGTTGTCCGGTGGCATCGAGGCAGCAACGCAGGCACTGGAAAATCATGTGCCCGATGTGCTGAGCTTTAACGGCGTCGAACAAGAAAACGAAGGCTATAGCGCGACGTTCACGCTAACCTTCGACGACGTGGAGGACTATCGGCAGAAAATCACGACGCTCCTCGACGCGTCCGAAGTCGCTGAATCCGATCGCGGGATGAATATCCAGGTCAACGAAGAACAGTTGGTGACGGATATTGTTTTTGAAGAGGCTTTCTATAACGACGACTTGATGGGTTGGGCTTCAACCGCCCTCATTGAAGAAGACATCGTTTCGGGCAATAGCAGCGTGTTAACTTCTAGCGGCACCGCGTCGGTGATCTTTGACGGCGACGAAGTCACGAACTCCACTTCACTCCCCCGCATCAACCTCGAGCTCACGGATGACCGCCGCTTCGAAGAACTCGGCATGGACGTGGAAATTCTGGAGTCCGGCAATATCGATATCGCCTTGACCTATCTTGTATCACCGAAAAATGCGACCAGTCACAACGAATTCATTGCTGAACGGGTGGAGGCGCTGAACGAGGTGTCCGGGGTAGAAGGTGCGGTCGAGGATTCGGGCGCCGTAGAGAATCATGACGGCGATGCCCCAGAGCCGAGAGCCGTTTCGGCGACCTTCTCGTCAGCCGATGCCGTCGAACAGGGCATGCAGGTTCTGCTGGCCAATGATCAGGCTACGTTCGAGGTCAATGACGTCCGAGACGAGGGGTCACCCGATGTCATCACAGAATACATTGGGACAAACTGGTCCTGTGATGCAATTTGTGTTCCTGAAAATGTCCGGCAGTTAGACGGTGAGACCCTCTATCCAGACCACTGGCAGATGGTGGACCAACGCCGGGGCAATGGTGAGATCTACTTGGAACTTAATCGAGGCATGCCTCTGGATTCTTTGACTTCTACGTCCCAGCTCAACTTTTCGGGCAGTATGGCACAAACCTTCGAGTTTGTAGTGGCCCAAGAAACGTTGGATGGTCACGAGGATACAATCGTTGAACTCTTTGCACCGCCCGAGGGCGTCGGCAGCATTGAAACAACCGTTCGTGATGAGACGACAGTCTTCACCACGACCATCCAGGGCGCCAATGCTCAAGATTTAGCAAGCAAACTGAACGCATACTTGGAGGACAAAGGTATTACCGACAGTGTGTCTGTTAGCCATGACTCTTTGAACGGCATATGGCCCCAGTACGATCTACACATCGATCTGTCGCCGATCTGGGAACTCGCGACAGGTGGGGTCAAAGACACTGCGACATTCCAAGTAGAACTTCCCCCAATGCATTCGGGGGAAAGCGAATCCGCGACAAGCTCGGGTGGCACCGTTGTCATGGCGGATTCGTCAGGCACGCTGCATGTCAGCGCAAGCGGTCCTACTACGACCACAATATGGGTGGCCATAGCCATTCTGGTGCTACTCCTCGCGGGCTTAGCCTTGCTGATGTGGCGGAGAAGAACTGCAAATACCAGCCCCATCATGACTGCAAACACCGCTCAGGAGGACAAGCCGTACAACGTACAGGGCCCCAATGATGATCTGACCGAATCACAAATATTTCGTTCACCGTTAGCGCCAGGCGCCGAAGGGGGACCGCAGTTGCCTACCTCTGCTATGCCAACGGATCCCGGGCCTCAGGCCACCCGGGTCGACCATACCGGACCGTTTCCCGACCTGCCTTTGCCATCAGCACAGGACTACCAAGCTCCCGAGGCACAGCTGGATCGTGATGACGACACGAAGATGACTGACGAATCATCAGAGCCTGCCAAAGATGACAAACGCCCTACCAAGGAGCCAGGCCACCGCGATGGTGAGGATACGTAGACGCCGCTGTGCACATGCAAAAACCCGCAGCATAGTATGCTGCGGGTTCTGCGTGAAGGGCAGGTGCCAGGGTTGGCAAAACCTACTACTGGCGACGGCGCTCGTCCCAGCGTGATTCAAGCCCTTCCATAAAACCTTGGTTTGACTTCGACTGCTGACCTGACCCACCACGGCCGCCTGATTTACTTGGCGGTGTTGTAGTTTGTTTCGAGGCCAGGTAAATGCCGCCGCCCATAACCACGAAACCGATAATGCCCAGCCAGATCGCGTCAATCGTCACGCCGGTGAGCAGCACGACGATACCAACGGTGGCTGTCAGTACGCCAAGCACTATGTTTCGGGTGGAGAATCGGCGAGCCGATTCTTCCTTCCCCAATTGCATTTGCGATGCGAATTTGGGGTCTTCGGAAATCAGCTGAGATTCGATCTCAGCAAAAGCCTCTTGCTCTCTATCTGATAAACCCATGGTTGCCTCCACATGTCCTGCCGAAAACTCGTGTGAATCTCCGGTTGAGTTTGGTTCTATTCTAAAGTTTTTGTCTGACTATTTGCTGAGATTGTCATATGGTGAAGTGACATTCGCTGCTACCCATCTGACATGCGCTGTTGTCGTTCGTGTTGCAACAGTCTTGCCGGTTTTATTGCCGCACTCGGAAACTTCTTGGCTACATCATCTAAAATTTGGTCCGTAGAATACCAGTCCTGATTGGCGTGCGTTTGTGTTGGTGTTTCATCAACGTCAAACAGCGACTCTTGGGATTCCTGCTGTTCGACCGGTTCTGCAACCCGATCCGCCCGGACCCCGAGTAACCGTACAGGGTGCCAGCGATTCCTCATGAGTTCTTCCACCAACGGCTTGGTGTGGTTGAAAAATACCGCACCAGAAGAGGCTGCAGTTTGGAGACTCATGGATTTTGTCCGGGTCGAAAGATCCACGTCTTTTACCTTGACACTCAGGCCCCAAGCGACGAAGCCATCATGACGCATTCTCCTTGAACACTCGTACGACAGATCTAGAAGATATTTCTCCAGCTCGTGGGCGTTGGTGATGTCTTGTTCGAAGGTGTGCTCGACTGAAACTGATTTCGTGTCGTGATGTGGCTCCACAATGCGGAGGTCATCACCGCGCGCAAGCCCCACAATATGCGGGCCCACAGCGCCCAACCAGCGTTGCATCCGGCGCGTGTCTTGCATTGCGAGATCACCCACAGTGTGGATGTTTGCATTATTCAATCGCTGAACCAACTTCGGCCCAACGCCCCAGATGACGTTCACCGGGAGCGGCGCGAGGTACTGACGTGTCTGCTCCGCAGGAACTACCCCAATACCATCGGGTTTTGAATGGTCAGATGCGATTTTCGCAACAGATTTATTTGCCGCGACCCCCACGGTAGACGGCAGTGCCGTCGCGGCCCGAACCCTGTCCTTAATGACCACGGCAATCTGCGCCGGGGTCCCAAGTCTCCGGCGAGCACCTGCAACATCCATAAAGGCTTCGTCGATCGATAGCTGTTCCACCCACGGCGTGATCTCATGCAAGACCGACATCACTTGTTGAGAGGCACGAGTGTATTTCTCACGGCTGGGCTCGATCACGATCAGCCGCGGATACAAGGCCACCGCCTGCGACATCGGCATCGCAGACCGGATGCCATACCGCCGTGCTTCATATGACGCAGATGTCACAACCGACCGCCCAGACTTTCCCCCGACAACCGCCGGCTTCCCCGCCAACTCCGGCTGATCAAGCAACTCAACCGAGAGGAAAAACGCGTCCATATCTATATGGAGCACGGTGGAGTCCCATGATTCGTCGGCCCACTGGGGCCGTGACGCTGAGGTTTGACCCGCTGAGACCATAAATCAATTCTACGCGTTGATCCCGGTAGGGTTGAAGGGAATCGGATTTTTGGCTGAATCGTTTCAGCAGGCAGGAGAATCGAGACCGTGACAAGTATGGATGCAGCGTGGTTCCAAACCAATGTAGAGGAACGAATGCAACAGCTGCTGTCGGATTACCGGCACCGTGCTAGCCGAATCGCTTCACCCTCTGAAACCCTGGTCACGTCCATTGCCACCTTGGTAGAGGGCGGCAAACGGTTGCGCGCATTACTTGCGTGGTGGGGTTGGCAGGGTGCCGGAGGTGCAGCGGATGATCCGCGGATCATTGATGCAGGTGTTGCATTGGAACTGTTCCAAGCGGCAGCGCTGATCCACGACGACATCTTGGACCGCTCCGATACTCGACGTGGTCAGTCGTCAGTACACAAGGGCTTTGAACACCTCCATGATTCGAATCGCTGGGTGCAAGATGGTGCCCACTTTGGCGTCTCAGCGGGGATCTTAGCCGGCGATCTCGCCCTCGGATTGAGTGAGGAAGTCTTCTCGACGACGGCAGATGCTACGGCGTTTGCGGCACCAGCCAGGGATGCATTCCATGCGATGCGTTTCGAAGTCATGACTGGTCAATATTTGGACATCCTGGCAGAAGCGAACATCCCCGATGATCCCTCTGTTGCCTTAGAACAAGCTCGCACCGTCTTGCAATATAAATCAGCGCACTATTCGGCAGTATGGCCGTTCGAACTTGGTGGGATCCTGGCCGGTGCAGACGAGACGACGCTCAGATCCTATCGCGATTTTTCACTGCCACTCGGTATGGCTTTCCAATTAGGCGACGACCTTTTGGGAGTGTTCGGGGATCCAGAGCGCACCGGGAAGCCTGCTGGCGACGATCTGCTCGAAGGTAAACGCACCGAACTCATTGCCCACGCTTTGACCGCACTCGATCGAGATGACGCGGAAGCTCTCAACACATTCTTGATGCATCCGAGTACAAGTGCGGCCTCAGTCAGCCAAATCCAGACACTCTTGGAATCGTCCGGGGCACGTGCGACCGTCGAAGCTGAAATAGAGCGGCTTGGCAACCAAACGCGGATGGCACTAAATCACCTCGGTGTTGTTCCACACGTCAAAGCCGGTTTAGAGCAGCTTGTCTCGGGATTAATTGGTCGCCAAAACTAACGGTTTACCAACCCATTGCCTGTGCACGTCGACGGATTTCAGTTTTTCGTCCGGCACGCAACGCATCAATAGGTCGACCAGGCAGTGAATCATCTTCGGTGAAGAGCCACCGAATGATTTCGACATCGTCAAAACCAGCATCCTGAAGCACCATAATCGTCCCGCGTAAGGACTTCAGCACACCTTGATCCGTGAGGAACTCCGCGGGTACATAGCGGATCTGCTCCTCCCCGAGCCGCACGTCGATGAGTTGCCGTTCCTTAATCAAATTGTGCACTCGGGTCACAATTACATCAAGCTGCTCTGCGACGTCCGGTAGCGTCAGCCAGCTTCCAACAAGTGCTTCTACATCGTCTCTTTGCTCCACGCCTCTACCGTATCGCAGATTTTCAACATTTTGCGTTTGTATCCGAGTCAATTACATCGATTTCCCTGGCCAGGAAGTAAATTTTCCCCTCCTCTTAACATTTGTCTTGCCAGTCATGTATATTCACATATGTAACATTTTCATCACGTACACCTCGACGCTACTTTTGTCACACAGTGCACATCAGAACTTCCCCTAGCTCGGGTGCCTGACGCAAGAGGATACGTTTAATGACAGACCGTACATCCGGCGCTTCCCGGTTTTACAAATCAGCTGTTGCCACATCGGCTCTGCCGTTAATAGCAATAGGATCCGCAGCCGCGGCAACCCCTGCGGCAGCTGATGCACCACGTACAGCGCTGACACCTAAATCGGCCACAGACGCAAACGTTGCTGCCGCACAGCAACAACTCCAAATCGCACTGAAGCCAGCAAGCGAACTCGCGGTGCAGCTGCCTGCACGCTTTACACAGAACAATTTCCGGGCAGCTCCCACGACCCCCGCAACCTATACGGTGCAGTCCGGTGACACACTGGGCCACATTGCGCTCAAGCAAGAGGTCTCACTGTCGGATCTTCTGAAATGGAATGACCTGAAAGCGTCTACGACCCTCTTTCCCGGTGACGTGTTGAACCTTGGCTCTTCAGGCTCCTCAAGCTCGGCGTCAACGGCAAGTTCCTCGTCAAGCTCTTATACTGTACGAACCGGCGATACACTCTCAGGTATTGCCGCGAAACAAAACGTCAGCCTCTCAACGCTGCTCAACGCCAACGGGCTTTCGATGTCTTCCATCATCTACCCGGGGCAAACGCTGAAACTCTCCGGGAGCACCCCGTCCAAAGCCTCGACAACGGCATCGACAGCATCCAGTACTTCGACAACGAGTGGTACCTACAAAGTACAGTCCGGTGACACCTTGTCTGGTATCGCAGCCCAGCAGAACGTCAGCCTCTCCACCCTGCTCAACGCGAACGGCTTGTCTGCCTCCTCGATCATCTATCCGGGGCAGCAACTCAAGCTCTCAGGAAATTCTTCTTCCACGACGTCGTCTTCATCGAGTGATTCTTCGTCGAGTAGTTCGTCGGCAAACAGCCACACAGTGAGGTCCGGTGACACCCTTTCCGGGATTGCCGCCCGCAACGATGTCAGCCTGTCCAGCCTGCTAAAAGCCAACGGATTGTCTCTTTCGTCGACAATTTTCCCTGGCCAGACCATCAAATTGTCCGGTAGCACCTCGGATAACTCATCAGATTCAACGGTCTCGACTGCGAGTTCGGGCAGCACTTCATCGTCGAGTGCTACCTCCGGTGGCAGCTACACGGTGAAATCCGGTGACACCCTGTCTGGCATCGCGGCTCGTCAAGATATAAGCCTGTCGACGCTGCTCGACGCCAATGGGTTGAAAAGCACCAGTGCCATCTATCCGGGCGACACCTTGAAACTTTCGGGCTCATCATCCTCGAGCACTAGTAGCTCTGGCGGGAGCACGTCTTCAAGCGCCAGCTCGAATACTTCATCCACCTACACAGTGAAATCCGGGGATACGCTGTCTGGCATTGCCTCCCGCAATGGTGTGAGCTTGCAAGCTCTGTTGGATGCGAATGACATGTCATCAACCACGATCATCAAAGCTGGTCAGACCCTGCAGCTCAGCGGTTCTGGCTCGGCATCGACTGCCTCATCGAACGATGAACAGCTTGTAGGGAACACGTTCCTAGACCGTACCTACCCCGACGAGGTTGTTGCTGACGCCAATGCGAACAAACGCGCATTGCTAGACTCTTCAATGCCTTCCCGAAGCGAGATCCGTCAGCTTGTCAGTCAGACCGCAAGTTCAATGGGCGTAGATCCCGCTCTGGCTTTAGCGCACGCACAAATCGAGTCGGGCTTTGATGCGACTGCCGTCTCCCCCGCGAACGCGATCGGCACCATGCAAGTCATCCCGTCCTCCGGTGAGTGGGCTTCGCAGCTGGTGGGACGCGAGCTGAACATCATGGACCCGCAAGACAACATCACGGCCGGCGTGGCAATTATTCGCCACCTGCAAAACCGCAACCCCGGTGACACTGGCATCGCCGGGTACTACCAAGGTGAAGGCGGCGTGGCCAAATACGGCATGTACGACGACACCAAGGACTACGTGAAAAAAATCAACGACGCTAAGAAGCGCTACTAACCCGAATCCTCTGATAGGAAATCTGTACCCGGTCAGCACCGCTGACCGGGTATTCTATTTTATGTGAACACCCCAGCAGGACCCTCGCTCGTTGGCACCACTGTCGACAACCGCTACGGCATCACGCAGCGGTTAGCCCACGGTGGGATGGCTACGGTGTATCGTGCCGTAGACACCCGGCTCGATCGCGAAGTCGCGCTGAAAATACTTCGCCCGAATATGGCCGATGACCCCGCGGTTATTGAAAAATTCAAAGCCGAGGCAAAGAACACAGCCAAGATAAACCACCCGCACGTCATCAACGTATATGACCAGGGTGTCACACCCGCGGGTGACAGCAACGTCGCTTTCCTCGCAATGGAATTCATTGAAGGCCACACACTGCGCGAAGTCATGCGAGCCGCCGGCGATATGACCGTTGATGCAATGTGGAAAATCGCGCTCCCGGTCATCCGAGGCGTTGCAGCCGCACACCGTGTTGGCCTCATCCACCGAGACATCAAACCCGAGAACGTCCTAGTCTCCAATGATGGCGACATCAAAGTTGCCGATTTCGGATTAGCCCGCGCCGCGTCCAATCACACCGGCACGGGCATGGCGCTCATGGGCACCGTCAGTTATATGTCGCCAGAGCTAGTCACCGGCGAACAAGCAGATGAACGTTCCGATGTGTATGCGCTGGGCATCCTCATTTTCGAAATGCTCACCGGCAGCCGCCCGTATACTGGCGATTCAGCTGTCGCCATCGCGGTACAACATACCAACTCGCGTGTGCCAGCCCCCTCCACCGTGGTCTCTGGCGTCGGCGCGGCCGTTGATGACCTTGTCCTGCACATGACGGAGCCATCACCTGAGGACCGCCCTGCTGACGCCACCGAAGTACTTATCCTTATTCAGCACCTTTTGGACAATCCGGACGCCGCCGAGCAAATGGCGGAGCACAATAGCCCGGATGAAGGCGCGACCGAAGCCTTCACCGACATTGCGACGCATGCCTACGACCCCGGCGTCACCACCCCTTATGGCGAGGATCTACCCCCATCCGAACGGACCGACCAACCTCCGCCACCACCCCAACCCAATGTCACCGTCCTACCACCAGCAGTCACCGCGCAAACGGAGCCACCTGGTGAGACCGGCCATTACCAGCCACCGGTAGCCCGAGACCACCAAGCTGTCACTCCACAACCCCGGGACTTCGGCAATAAGAAACCACACGAGCCTGTACGTGAATTTTCACCGATCAACACGACCGCAGCAGGCATCAAAGCATTGCTCATCATTATGGCAGCCGCCGCAATGGTCTTATTCGGACGGTGGGCTGGGTCCGCCATTATGAGTTGGTTATTCGGCTAATCACGCCTCCGAGCACCAAGTATGTGTGGCACTAGTCCTGTGCAGTAGACACTAAATAGGTATGTCATCAGGGTGTTTTCCAAGCTCACACACCGAACACCTCCTTCGGGAGGTACTAGCAGCTACTGGACAACTGTATTGTGACTCACGTCATAGTTCAGTTTTACGGACCTTAGGAGGGCCCGTGGGCCAGATCTCTTCCCAAGTTGCCAACACGGCGCAACACACACCGGAAAACACAAAACCTTCGATGGCCAAAGTGGCAACGGCTACCACCATCGGGACGACGATTGAGTACTACGACTTCTTCGTCTACGGCACTGCCGCTGCACTCGTTTTTCCCGTGGTGTTCTTCCCAGCCCTGGGAGCCGCTGCAGGCCTGACCGCGTCATTCGCCACATTCGCTGTGGCCTTCTTTGCGCGTCCGGTCGGTGCAATGGTCTTTGGACACTACGGCGATCGACTCGGCCGTAAAAGAGCACTCGTGGCGACCCTGATCATCATGGGTGTCGCCACGGTCGGCATCGGTCTGCTCCCGACGCCTGAAATGCTCGGAACATTTGGTTGGCTCGCACCGACCCTGCTCGTGGCGATGCGATTCTTCCAAGGGTTTGCCGTGGGCGGCGAGTGGGCAGGCGCAGCACTAATGGCTGCGGAATACGCACCTCCGAAATTGCGTGGCTTTTTCGCATCATTACCGATGCTGGGTCCCTCGATTGCTTTCGGTCTCTCGTCAACAACGTTCCTCATCACGAACATCACCCTCGGGGAAGAATCAGAAGCATTCTTAACCTACGGCTGGCGCATCCCCTTTGTCCTTTCAGCAGTGCTGGTCATCATCGGCCTGTGGATACGCATGAGTCTCGATGAGACACCCGTCTTTCGCGAGCAACAAGCGAAGAAGAAGGCAGCTGAAGCACAGGCGGCGGAAAACAACATGGTACCTGCCAAGGAAGCCCTACCGTTGGGTGATGCGTTCCGCAAACAATGGAAAGAAATTTTTGGTGGCGGACTTGCGTTTGCCGCGCTCTTCGCGTTCTTCTACATCGGAACCTCTTTCCTCACCAGTTACGGCACCACCAATCTCTCACTGGGTCGTAATGAAGTACTCATAGCAGATATCGTTGCATCATTTTTCTTCGCCTTCACCACCGTCATTTCTGGCTTCATCTCGGACCGTATCGGCCGGAAAAGGACACTCGTCATCGCCGCGATTGGCGGGGTCATCTGGTCTGCAGTCATGTTCCCGGTCATGAATATTGGCACCAGCGACGATGGCACAGGTAGCATCTTCTGGTTTACCCTCGGGGTCGGCATGACGCTCGGCGTCGCCGGTCTCAGCTTCGGAACCGCAGGCTCCTTCCTACCAGAGCTTTTTGAAACCAAATACCGCTACACCGGCGCAGGAACAGCTTACGGCTTCGCAGGCGTATTTGGTGGTGCTATTCCTCCCCTGCTTGCCGCGAGCCTGATCGCAGCCTTTGGCGAGGGTGCTGTAGGACTGATGTTGACCTTGGTTGCCCTCATCTCGGCTTTGGTGCTCTTCACACTCCGTGAGACCAAAGGTGGGGCTATGGACGAAACAGTCCCCGATGACACCAACGTCACCGTGACGTCAGCACAGCCTGTTAACTAAGAACGCGTGACCACGCCTTTTGCAATCAATATGTACTGACGTAACATACTAGAGATCCTAGTGGCAGTCGTCACATAGAAGGAGTGCCATGTCCGTCTCTCGAAGCCAAGCCCTGTATCGTCCCAGTGATCTCAACTTGGTCAAATCCAGCCTGCGCAATATTCATTCGTCAAGAAGCAGCGCAGTTACTTTTGGCGGGATCTTCCATGGTGATGACCTGGCCATTAGTGAGGTCTTTGGGGGACGGACACGTGCTCTGAATAATGTCACGGTGCCGATTGGTCAGGGCATCGGTGGCCGGGCTGCACTGGAAGGCCGCCCGATTGGGGCAGGCAACTATGTTCGATCCAATCACATCACGCATGAGTTTGATGGAGTCGTGCGTCGCGAAGCCATCATGTCGATCTATGCGATACCTGTCATGGTGGACCTGAAGCCTCGCGGGATGATTTACACTTCAACCCGTGATGGCAATGCTCTTGGGGAACGCATTGTGAAAGAAACCGCAACACTTGCCAACCAGATCGGTCACGAGATCAAAATCCGTGATGAAGTTGATCGTCGCACTGAGCTGCTAGATCAGGCTCAACATGTCAGTGAACCCGACTATCAGGGCATGGTTGATGCTGTTCGAACCGCCTATGCTGAGCTCATCGGGTTGGCAAATTCGACTGTTGATCAGGAAACTGCGGCGACCATACGTGCTATCGCAGGTCAGCTGGAGCGAGGCAGAGAGCGATCTCAGCCCGCCCCGGATTTGACGGCACGCGAACTCGAAGTCTTATCTCAAGTCGCGATGGGGTGCAGCTACGCGGAAGTCGCAAACCGGCTATCGCTCAAGCCCGTGACTGTGAAAGGCTACATGCGCACCATCCTGAGCAAGCTCCATGTACACAATAGACACGAAGCTGTTGTGATGGCGCGCAAGTACGGGCTGATCCCCTAGCCCGTCAAGCCCCGCACCGTTTCGGCGGTTAGCGTGCCAGTGATTCCGCCACGAGGAACGCGAGTTCAAGTGATTGCTGATGGTTCAAACGAGGATCCACCAGAGTCTCGTAGCGTTCATCGAACGCCGACTCGTCTACAGCAACAGATCCACCAAGGCATTCAGCGACATCGTCACCGGTCAGTTCAATGTGCAAACCGCCCGGATGAGTACCCGTGGCCTGAGCTACTTCGAAGAAACCACGGACTTCGCTCATGATGTCTTCGAGACGGCGGGTTTTATATCCATTCGCGGCAGTAATGGTATTACCGTGCATGGGGTCAGTAATCCACAGTGGTTGTGCTCCTTGAGCTTTAACGCCTTCCATAATGGCCGGAAGGTTCTCCCGAATGGTGTCGGCCCCCATCCGAGCGATGAACGTCAAACGACCTGGTTCACGGTTTGGATCAAGCTTTTCAATGAGTGCCATGGCTTGGTCAACCGTCGTCGTTGGGCCAAGCTTTACACCAATTGGGTTACGAATTCGTGAGAGATAGTCGACATGCGCTCCATCAACCTGGCGTGTACGTTCCCCAATCCACACAAAGTGTGATGACGTAATGTAGGGCAGTCCGGTGCGTGAATCCAGTCGAGTCAGCGCACGTTCGTAGTCAAGCAGCAGTGCTTCGTGTGCGGAAAAGAATTCGACGGTTTTCAACGCGTCGAAATCCGCGCCAGCTGCTTCCATAAAACGCACGGCGCGATCAATTTCTGCTGCAAGTTCATCGAAACGCGCATATGCAGGGTTCGACATAAAGCCCTTGTTCCAAGAATGCACGGTACGTAAGTCAGCGAAGCCACCGGTCGTGAATGCCCGGATGAGGTTCAATGTGGAAGCAGCGGTATGGTATGCCTGCACCATACGCCGTGGATCATGACGGCGAGACTCTTCGGTGAAGTCGAAGCCGTTTACGATTTCTCCACGGAATGATGGCAGGGTGATATCCCCACGAGTTTCCATATTGGATGACCGTGGCTTTGCGAACTGGCCAGCCATGCGACCCATTTTGACGACGGGCATCGAAGCACCGTAGGTCAACACGGCAGCCATTTGGAGAATGGTTCGCACACGGGAAGAAATCTTATTCGCGGTCGCGCCGGCAAACGTCTCAGCGCAATCGCCACCTTGTAAGACGAATGCTTTACCGGCCGCCGCCTGAGCCAAACGCTCACGCAGCACGTCAACCTCGCCAGCAAAAACAAGCGGGGGCACGTGGGACAGTTCACTCAGGCTGTCTTCGAGGACCGTTTCGTCATACCACTGCGGCGCTTGTTGCACATCAAAATTCCGCCATTCATCCAAGCCAGGATAATCCGCGGCACCCTGGGAGAGATTGGTACCGAAAGGCTCAATAGCCTGAAAGTTTTCCGCAGTGTCAAACATCATGCAGACCAGCATACGGCGCAACCACTTGTGTCCGATAGTTCATGACGCTGAAAGCCCAAAATCCCCTGTTGCTAGCAGAAAAACAAGGCGATGCATCCCCACTGTTCATCGGTGGGAATCAGCCAACTATGCTGGTGGTAATGAATACGCAGCAGTCTTCTGTTTTTCTCGCACCGCAGCCTACCGGTCCTCTAGCCAAGCAAGGGGCTCGTTGGGCTGTGCTCTTACTGCACGGTTTCACGTCTGTACCGTCGGCGGTGCTGCCATGGGGACACGCGCTGGCGGCCGCAGGAGCAACGGTTCACATCCCGCTGTTGTCCGGACACGGCACCAGCGTCGTCGACTTGTCGTGCACCACAGCACGGCAATGGCGCATTGATGTCCAGCAAGCACTGGATGGGCTCTTTCGTCAGGGTTTTGACCACATCGCGGTGGGAGGACTTTCCATGGGAGGCACACTCGCTCTCGACGCGGCCGCAAACCGACCCGTTGATGTCACCTTCGTGGTCAATCCGGCACTCAGCTTTAAACCACTCGACTGTGTCGGTGCAATCGCCTCGTCATTCATCCACCGTCTGGTACCAACAGTTGGCCCCCTCGCCGGCGATATCAAGAAACCGGGCGTATCCGAACAAGCCTATGATCGTACTCCCACGGCGGCGGTCCACCAACTCGCGAGGCTTTTTTCCACGGCAAGGCGTCGCTTATCTCGCATTAGCGCACCAGTGAAGCTCTACTGGTCCACACAAGACCACATCGTACCGGCTTCCTCGGCAAAAACTCTCGAAAACAACACGAGTTCAGGGCTGTTTCAAAAGGTCGTTCTTGACCGCAGTTACCACGTGGCAACACTGGACTTTGACGCCGAGGTCATCCACGAGCACAGCGTGGCGACACTTATGCAGCTTTCGGGAGCATCAGATGACTCGTGACGACATGAACCATGACGAAGAGTGGGAAGATATAGTTCGCCGTCTCGGCGGCACCGAACAACAAGCGCAATCAAAACCCGCCAGCGAAGATAACGAACCGCAGCCCTCAGAGGGTTTCGTATCCCAGTCGCTGCCCCAGGCCGGTCCTCGAGATTACACTCTGGCCGACGAAGAGATCGAAGACTTTCAGCCACCCGAGCCAAGCCCGTTTGCCACAGGCAACCCCAGAACTATCTTGTCGTGGAGCGTTGTGATTGGCAGTGCGTTCCTATGGATCCTAGCTGCTCTCGGCGGCTGGCAGCTACCGTGGTGGCTGTCGGCCATTACCCTGGTGGGCTTTTTTGGAGGTGGTCTGAGTTTATTCTTCTTATTGCCAAAGACGTGGGCACATCGAGGTCCGTCTGATGACGACGACTACGGAAACGGTGCGAAAGTTTGACAGTGGTTTTTGACGACGAGAACTACGCCTGGCAACTCGTCATTAAAGCTACCAGCCAGTAGAATGTGACACATATCTCACGCCACTACCACGCAGAAGGAGCAACGTTGCAAGAAATCATCATTCCACCGGTTGCAGAGACACCACACGATTCAAACGCGACCGATCTCGTCGAGGATCAATACAACCAAGACCCGAACCACGCTTTATTCGCGCGCCAACACCAGGCTGGGGAATGGACCGATGTCAGCGCCGAAGAGTTCCGCGCAGATGTCCAAACGATTGCCCGTGCTCTGGCTGCAAAAGGCATTAAAGCTGGGGACTCAGTAGCCATTATGAGCCCTACTCGCTATGAGTGGACACTCCTTGATCTTGCGATTATGTACGCGGGCGCGGTGACGGTACCAATCTACGAGACGTCCTCGCCATCTCAGATCGCGTGGATCTTAGAAGACTCTATGGTCAAAGCTGCCATCGTCGAGAAGCAAGAACATGCGCGAGCCGTTCATGCCGCTATCAAACGCGAGGGGCTGCCCGACCTCAATGGCATATGGGTCATGGAAGCAGGGCTCGATGACCTCCGGGCACATGCAGATTCAGGACCGGACGCGAATGAAATGGAACAGCGTCGTTCCAAAGCCAACCTGGATGATGTGGCGACCATCGTCTATACCTCCGGTACGACGGGTAAGCCCAAGGGGTGCATGATCACCCACGGAAACCTTGTCAACTTATCAATGAATGTGTTGCGCTCGGAGATGAGCACTGTATTGACGCGTGACAGCAAGACCGTCCTGTTTATCCCGTTAGCGCACATTTTTGCCCGGTTCATTTCTTTCCAAGCTTTAGCCGCCGGTGCCAAAGTCGGACACACACCAGATGTGAAGCAACTTGTACCCGATTTGAAGTCGTATCAGCCCGATTTCTTGCTCGCTGTACCCCGGGTATTCGAAAAGGTCTACAACTCTGCACTGCTCAATGCTCAAGAAGGCGGCAAAGGGAAGATTTTTGAACGCGGTGCTGAGGTCGCAGTCGACTATTCCAAGGCGACAGAAGCCGGCCATGTCCCGGTCGGGCTGCGCATAAAACACTGGGTCTTCGACAAGCTCCTCTACACCAAGATTCGTGCAGCGATGGGTGGCAATGTGAAGGATGCGATCTCGGGCGGTGGGCCGCTCGGTGCCTATCTGAGCCATTTCTTCCGGGGCGTCGGTGTAAATATTAAACAAGGCTATGGACTGACCGAAACGACGGCTCCGGTGACGGTCAATCGTCCCGGAAAGACCCGCGTGGGCAGCGTTGGGTTACCCGTTCCAGGTTGTGGTATTCGAATTGCCGATGATGGTGAAATCCTGGCCTCTGGTGTGTGCGTCTTCAAGGGCTATCGCAATCTGCCAGATAAGACCGCCGAAGAAATGGTGGATGGCTGGTTTGCTACCGGGGACGTCGGCCGGTTAGACGAGCAGGGATATTTAACAATCACCGGTCGTAAAAAAGAAATCCTCGTCACCGCCAGTGGGAAGAACGTTGCCCCAGCCCAACTCGAGGACCAAATTCGAGCAGACAGTCTCATCTCGCAGGTCGTCGTCGTCGGCGATAATCAGAAGTTCGTAGCGGCCATTATCACCCTCGATGAAGAAACCGCCCCTTCCTGGTTGAAACAGCACGACTTGGACCAGGACATGAGCATGGTGGAGATGTCGAAACATCCAGCAGTTGCCGAACATGTCCAGGGGCTCATTGATCAGGCAAATGAATCGGTCTCACGGGCCGAATCGATTCGTGAGTTCCGTATCTCTGCGGAAGACTTCACGATCGAAGCCGGACAAATGACGCCGTCACTAAAGATTCGTCGTGAAGCCATCATGCGTGACTACACGGACTTGATTGACGACATTTATCAGACGGCAAATCAGTAATTGATCTCACGAAACGGCCCGGCCCTTCAATACGAAGGACCGGGCCGTTTTACACATATCAGGGAGATTAGAGCAGACCGGACTCGGGAACATCTAAGCCGAGGAGCGCGTTCTCGACGACTTCTGCCATCGCTGGATGAATCCAGTACTGTCCCCGCGCCATCTGGTGAGCTGTTATCCCAAACGACATGGCCATAATCACGGGTTGAAGCAGATTTGTGGCTTCTGGTCCCATGATGTGAGCCCCGAGTAGCTTCCCGGTAGATGTGTTGGCAATGAGTTTCACAAATCCGTCAGAGTCTTCCATAGCCCAGCCATAGGCTGTATCGCCATAGGCCTGGATCTTTGTAGTGATCGCTTCGCTTCCGTATTGGATCTTTGCCTGGTCTTCGGTTAGCCCGACGGTTGCAATCTGCGGTCGGGTAAACACTCCTGCAGGGATGGCATCCAACGTATCGGGTTTCATATTGTCTGGATGTTCCATATTGTGCGATACGACGCGCTGCTCATGATTGGCCACGTGTTTCAGCATCTGATCATTTGCGATGTCACCGATCGCCCAGACACCTTCCACCGGTTCATCATTCGACAGCACCCGGAGGTATTCATCGCGGGCGATAAAATCGTTGAAGGTGTCTATCCCGGCGGCCTCAAGATTCATGCGATCCGTATTTGGTACGCGACCGGTTGCCAGCAACACCACGTCCGAAGTGTATGTCCCACTAATCTCGTTCAAGTTCCCGCCGGTTTCACTGACGTTTACACGCAACTGGTGGCCTTCTTGTTCAATGGAGTGCAGCGTTTGGTTCATTTCAAGTTGCCAATGGCCACTGGCTACACGAGTGAACTCATCCGAGATGGTGTGATCGTGGCTGGACAAGAGTCGACCGGAACGGTTCACCTGGATAACTTCTGCGCCCAAGCCGGCAAAAATGGCCGCGAATTCTGAACCAATATATTTTCCACCGACGATGATGATGCGCTTCGGTAGCTCGGGGAGGCGCATCACAGTTTCGGAAGTATGCACTCCTGGCAGGTGGACACCAGGGACGGACGGAAAGCTTGGTCGTGAACCTGCCGCGATCACAATCTGGTCGGCTTCGAGCACGCGACCGGTTTGACTTGTCAACTGTTTGGGTCCGGAAAAATGTACTTCTTCTGTGATCAATGTGGTGTGCTCAAGTTCGACGTCGCGATACCTCTTACCGCCTGCCGAGATTGCATCGATACGCGAGAAAATACGGTCACGAATCTCAGGCCAATCTGCAGATTCGAATGCCATGTCGATGCCAAGCGGAGCGACCTGCTGAGGAGTCGAGGCTAACTGCGCCGGGTAGGCAAACATTTTTGTGGGAATGCAGCCAGCGTTGAGGCATGTGCCACCAAAGATTCCAGCATCAATGATGGCGACTTTTCTGTCGTCCCAATACGGGGTGATAAGAGAGTTACCGGATCCGGAACCGATGATGGCAAGATCGTACTTTTCGATGTTCATGCCAACAGTGTATCGGTTCCGAATCCGGTAGTGAGCTACGAGTTCACATCGAGCGTCATGCTGGATCTATGACCAAAATGAGGTCATTGCCGGCAACCGGTGTTGCCTCGGGTAGCACTACTCGAGAGATGGTTCCGGCTACCGGTGCGGTGATACCTGCTTCCATCTTCATTGCCTCGATCGTGGCAACCGTGTCGCCGACTTCAATCTTGGTTCCCTCATCGACGGACACGGTGACGGTGCCTGAGAAGGGTGCCGGTACATGACCTTGGTTAGCGGTATCGGCTTTCTCGGCTTCACGAACACTAGATTCGACGGAACGGTCTCGAACATCGACTTGGCGTTGCTGACCATTGAGGGTAACCATCACGGTCCGGACACCTTTATCATCGGCTTCAGAAACGGCTTGCAAGGTGGTCAAGAGCCGTACGCCCTTACCCAATGAAATGACGTGTTCTTGACCTTCGACCATGCCGTACAGGAAGTCTCGAGTATGCAAGACAGACGTGTCACCGTATAACCTCACATGCTCTTCGTATTCTGCCGTTGGTCCGGGGAAGAGCAAACGGTTCAGCGTGGTGCGACGAACTTGCCCTGACTCGGACAATTTTTCTGCGTCTTCATTCGAGATCTCCTCGATCTCCACCCCGGTCGCTTTGCGCCCTTCAAGGGCTTTGGTGCGGAATGGTTCTGGCCAGCCACCCGGAGGATCTCCCAGCTGACCGGACAGGAAAGCTATGACGGAATCTGGAATGTCATAGTTGCGTGGATTCTCTTCAAAATCAACCGGGTCCGCATTTGCAGAAACCAATGCCAGCGCCAGGTCCCCAACCACCTTCGATGAGGGGGTGACTTTCACGATGTCACCTAGGATGTTATTTGCTGCCTCGTACATGTTTTCAATGGATTCGAAGCGCTCCCCCAGTCCGAGGGCGATTGCCTGCTGACGCAGATTCGAAAGTTGTCCGCCAGGAATTTCGTGAGCGTAAATACGCCCTGTTGGGGAAGGCAATCCGGATTCGAATGGCGCATAGATTTCACGGACTGACTCCCAGTAGGGCTCCATTCCAGAAACGTGTTCTAAGCTCAGTCCGGTTTCGCGTGACGTATTGTCAGTTGCTGCAACCAGCGCCGACATGGAGACTTGCGAGGTGGTGCCCGCCATAGCAGCTATCGCCGTGTCAACGGCATCCACACCAGCCTCGGAAGCTGCCATCAATGTAGCCAACTGGCCACCTGAAGTGTCGTGCGTGTGCAAATGTACCGGCAGATCGAAGTTCTCACGCAGAGCGCTGACCAGCTTGGTTGCTGCAGCTGGACGCAGCAAGCCTGCCATGTCCTTGATCGCTAACACGTGGGCGCCCGCATTCACCATGTCTTCCGCGAGTCCCAGGTAGTAGTCCAGCGTGTAGAGCTTCTCATGTGGATCCAACAAGTTGCCGGTATAGCACAGTGCTGCTTCAGCAACAGACGCTGTGTTGTCGCGGACAGCACGAATCGCTGGAATGATCTGGTTGACATCATTCAGCGCATCAAAGATGCGGAAAATGTCGACTCCGGTTTCGGCGGCTTCTTCCACGAAGGCCTCCGTTACGCGCTGAGGATACGGTGTGTAGCCAACCGTATTGCGGCCTCGCAAGAGCATTTGCAGTGGAATGTTCGGCATCTCTTCTCTGAAGCGCGCCAACCTCTCCCACGGGTCTTCCGAGAGGAACCGTAGGGCAACATCGTATGTGGCACCACCCCAGACTTCTGCGGAGACGAGGTTCGGCATGAGATGCGATACCGCAGGTGCGGCAGCCAACATGTCTCGGGTACGAATACGTGTTGCCAACAGCGACTGATGGGCGTCACGGAAAGTAGTGTCCGTGACCGCTAGGCCATCGTAATCACGGAGCGCTTGGGCGAAGCCTTCGGGTCCCTTTTTCAAAAGGGTGTCTCGCCAGCCCGTCGGAGGGTCCACCTTGGAGGGCCCGTCAAATGGGCTACGATCTGGCTCATCAGATTTATCCCCGGGGAAACGCGGGAGCTTCTTTCGTGGGTCCATACCTTCGATCCGTGGACCGTATGGTTGATTGACCGTCACATCTGCAAGATACGACAAAGCCCGTGAGCCACGGTCTTGAGAACGACTAATTTGCGTGAGATATGGGTTCTTGTCGATAAAATCGGTGGCGACATCCCCTTCGATGAACTGCTGATTATCGAAGACATTCAACAAGAACGGGATGTTCGTTGCTACCCCACGAACGCGGAACTCAGCCAGGGCACGACGCGCTCGTCGCTGGGCAGTTTTGAAGTCGCGTCCGCGAGCAGACATTTTGACCAGCATAGAATCGAAGTGCGGCGAAATTTCCGCACCCGTGTAAATTGTGCCGCCATCAAGCCGGATGCCAGAACCACCGGCTGAACGATACGCCGTGATTTTTCCGGTATCCGGACGGAAATCGTTGGTGGGGTCTTCCGTGGTAATGCGACATTGAATTGCTGAACCGCGAACATACAGCTCGTCTTGGCGGATATCCAGCTCGTCGAGAGAAGCCCCAGCTGCGATGCGTAGCTGCGTCGCGACAAGATCTACATCAGTAATTTCTTCGGTGATCGTGTGTTCGACCTGGATGCGGGGGTTCATTTCGATAAACACATGTTGCCCGGCGCGCTCCCCTTCGGTGTCGACCAGAAATTCGACAGTACCCGCGTTCCGATAATCCATCGCTTTGGCAAACTTCACGGCGTCGGCATACAGACGTTCGCGCAATTCGTCGTCGAGGTTTGGTGCCGGAGCAATTTCGATGACTTTCTGGTGACGACGTTGCATCGAGCAATCACGTTCAAACAGGTGAACAACATTGCCATGATGATCTGCGAGGACCTGAACTTCAATGTGTCGTGGGCGCAAGACTGCTTGCTCGAGGAACGCGGTGGGGTCACCGAATGCCGTCTCTGCCTCATGCATCGCCGATTTAAGAGCTTCTGCCAGATCGCTGCTCTGTTCAACTCGACGCATTCCGCGACCGCCACCGCCAGCGACTGCTTTAACAAACAGTGGGAAGCCTATGTCATCTGCTTGTCCAATGAGTTCATCTGCATCAGCAGAGGGCTCAGTAGATTTCAATACTGGCACACCGGCTCGCTCTGCTGCCCGAATGGAGGCAACCTTGTTACCAGTTTGCTCAAGCACATCGGCAGGAGGCCCCACAAATGTCAGACCGTTGGTTTCTGCCTTACGGGCTAATTCGGCATTCTCAGACAGAAAACCGTAGCCGGGGTAAATAGCATCGGCACCGGCCTCCAAAGCAGTGTTAATAATGCTGTCGACATCGAGATAAGCCCGCACCGGGTGGCCCTCTTCGCCAATGCGGTAGGCCTCATCTGCTTTTTGACGGTGAATCGAGTTACGGTCTTCATAAGGAAAGACGCCTACGGTCTTCGCGTCGAGTTCGTGGCACGCGCGGAATGCTCGGACGGCGATCTCGCCACGGTTTGCTACCAATACTTTGCTAAACATTGGTTCACCGCCGTGGCGCGGGGCCGAGTTATCTTGATTTTCAGCCAAGGTACCTCCATGGTGTTTGTGCTGCTGTCTCGATTGTCGACAGACGCTCAGGTAAGTCCCAAGATACCCGTAGTGTATACAAAGAACATATGTGATACTACCCACCTTCAGGTTCATTGCAAAAAATATGTACTCCAGTCCCAGTATCACCGAAGTTCCGTTTTAGCTTGTTAGAATGTGTTATCGACCAAAACTTCTATTCCATAAATAAGGTGCAATCGTAGTGCAGGTTATCTCTATATCCAGCCTCAAGGGCGGCGTTGGCAAGACTTCCATAACCCTGGGTTTGGCTTCTGCTGCTTGGGCGGCTGGCATTTCTACCCTGGTCATCGATCTCGATCCGCACGCTGACACGACCACCGGCCTGGGAATAAAGCACGATGAATCTGGTCGCGACATCGGCACTATGTTGCGCAAACCAAAGCAGCATCATATAAGCGAACATGTCGTGGCTGCTGGCTGGAGTGACGCGAATCAGCCCGATGGGCAACGCCCCGGGACGCTGCATGTGGCCAAGGGATCCGCGAAGACATCGATGTTCGAGAAAATCTCAACGCGTCGTCGGGATTTGAACCGTTTGGCCACGCTGCTAGATCACGTTGACCAGTACGATCTCGTGCTCGTGGATTGCCCCCCTGCACTCAATGGCATCACCCGGATGGCTTGGGCCGCATCAACCGACGTGCTGTTAGTTGCTGAGCCGAGTTTGTTCTCAGTTGCCGGCACAGAGCGTACCTTCCGCGCGTTAGACCTATTTCAACGCGAATATGCCCCGAATCTGAAAAATTCTGCGGTCGTGGTCAATCGCGTCCGTGCTGCATCGACGGAACATAAGTACCGCGTGTCAGAAATGCGTCGTATGTTTGGCAATCGACTTCTGAGCATCCAGGTACCTGAGACATCGAATTGGCAGCAGATTCAGGGAGCCGCATGGCCTGTACATGCATGGCCGGGAGAGACAGCAACGACAGCTGGCAAGATCTTCGATCAGCTCCTTGAAGGTCTCTATGACGTGAAGCAACCACCACGGCGAGCCCGCCGCACCTGATGTTCGCAAGCCGCACAGCAACAGTCCGCTAGATAACAAAACCCGGTTATGTATACATAACCGGGTTTTTCATAAGAAACGAGTCTTGACGATAGCGTCCTAGGAGGCTGTCTTTCGAGCTTCTCTACGTGCCGCCAACTCATCATCTGGGAAGTCAGCGTCCGTCTGGCCATCCGCAAGGCGTTCCCCCGGAAGTTCCGACAGCGTGCCTTCCACTTCACGCCATACGCGGCCCACGGCGATTCCATAGACACCTTGGCCCCCCTGGACTAGGTCTATAACCTCGTCTGCAGAAGTACATTCGTACACGGAGGCGCCATCAGACATCAGCGTGATCTGCGCCAGATCTTCGACACCGCGCTCCCGCAAATGCTCGACTGCAGCACGAATTTGTTGAAGTGAGACACCTGTGTCAAGTAGTCGTTTGACGACTTTGAGTACAAGGACGTCACGGAATGAATATAACCGGTGCGTTCCAGAACCTTCAGCGCCACGTAGTGATGGTACTACCAGCCCGGTGCGAGCCCAGTAATCAAGTTGGCGATAGGTGATGCCCGCTGCCTTCGAAGCGGTTGGGCCACGAAAGCCTCGGTCGTTGTCTAGCCACGGTGCGTCGTCTTTGAATAATACGCCCTGGTTGCCAGCGTCGAGACTCTGGCCATGCCCTGAATCACTTGTGTGAGACACTAGGGGTTCCTCCTGCTGATCTGTTCCATGCGGGGAAGTTTTGTAAGCACATCACCCATAACCGAAAAGCGTCGCGGCTACTAAATCATGATCTCACATATGCCATGGAACTTATAGTCTCCTACGCTATTCTGAGAAATGAGTAGGGTCAAAGACCCCGCCTGAAAAATAGGTTCGTGTCGGAACTATTTTTCGAAATCGTCGGGTTCATTATCAGTGTCCGGATCCAGCTCGTCGTGTTCGAAGAGGGTGGTTGATGTGTCATCCTCGGACATCTCAGTAGAGGACAGAAAATCCTCTGGGTTGAGGTCCTTCAAGAATTCGCGGAACTCATCGACACTTTCTTCGGTAACTTCTGGTTCGATTTCGGGTTGATTGATATGCAGTTCAGCAGCGATATCTCCGTCGTTTAGATCAATACCAGCTGATTCGAGGACACCTTCAGTCGTGAACACTGGAACGTCAGCAAAGAGTGCTGCCGCGACCGCATCAGATGCTCGAGAATCGACAGTGTTTCCGGAAGCCAGGATCAACTCAGCATAGAATACCTCGTCATCCACTTTGGAGATACGAACGGCCTCTAGAGGGTCTCCCGCTTGCACTAAAGCTTCAACCAGGAGTTGGTGGGTCGTCGGCCGTGGAGTATCAACGCCCTGCTGTGCCACCCCTATCGCCGTGCCTTCTGAAGGTCCGATCCATAAACGCAGCAGACGCTGCGAGTCTTGATGCAGAAGCAATAGGATAGGTTGGTTCCCAGGCAGCACTATTCGAATTTCAAGGACCTTCAATACGATGTCGGTCATGGCGAAGCTCCTTTAACGTAGTAGCTAGTACAGCTCGTGCGAGGTTAGTCGCCCATGTCTGCAATTTCAGCACTCACCACTCCTGCATGCAAGCTTAAACATGCCTGAGTAATTTCTCGGGCAGCCTCGGTGACTCGTTCCTTGGAAACTACACCGCTATTCTCACCGAGTCCCGCGGTAGCTTGTTCAACCATTCCCAGTTCTCGATCCGCAGCTATTCGAAACGGGCGCAGATGTCGGGATTCGAAGCCAAAACCCGACAGCGTGACCGCTGCCCTAGCAACTTTCAGGCTGTGGTCATCATATCGGCCAGTTTCATCGGGCCAAATCAGACGGTAGGACTCCAACGTGTGCATGAGCTCGTCAGAAGCGCCTGACATTCCCTGGAGTTCAGCACGTGACATTGGACGAATATGCCCGCTCAGTTCTTGTGCAAGCTGTTGCGAGACGGACTTCGGTTCCAATCGGAGCCCGCCGGGAAGCGAGTCTGGTCGCTTCCCAGCATCAATGGCATCTAGATAGTCTTTGATGACTTTAAGAGGAAGAAATTGGTCGCGTTGCAACGCTAAAATGAAACGCAGACGGCCCACATCTACCTGCGTATATTTCCTATAACCTGCTGCAGTACGAGCAGGCGTGACGAGCCCACGCTCTTCTAAAAATCGAACTTTCGAAGCTCTCACGTCAGGAAACTCAACGTTGATATGTTCTAAAACTTCGCCGATGGTCATGAGCGATTGGCCACGAGAGCCCGTCGCTGACGAGACTGCGTGGGGTTTTGGGCTGGCGGACACTTGACTCAAACCTTTTCAACAAAGCGGACCGAATACAACGAATCACCGGTATCGCTACCGACGACTAGACAGGGACAGCACTAATTACTGGTTTGCTGTGTACCTGCATAATACGAGAGACGGAATTTTCCTATCTGCAATTCCATTCCGGTCTGCAGCAGAATCGAGTCAACCCGGTCGTTATTGATATATGTGCCGTTCAATGAGCCAGTATCCACAACACGGAAACCGCTGTGATCACGTTCGAACGTGGCGTGGTGGCGAGAGACGGTGACATCATCCAAAAATATGTCAGCTTCAGGATGACGCCCCACGGTCACTTTGTCCTGGTCCAGGAGGAAGCGCGCACCCCGATTGGGCCCTTCGTGAGCAACCAGGAGTCCAGAACCAACAGGTAACGCCTCGAGTGCTGCACGCTCTTCAGCTTTAAGATCCAAATCTTTGAGAGGTTCAAGCTTGGGCAACCCGACGGTTGTTGGCTCAATATCAGAATCGTCTTCTGAATTACCAGGAACGGGGTTATCTGTTGTCATGCTTGAGCGCTCCTTGTTGTACAGAATAAAAAGCTGGCGACTCGTATCTCTGAGTCACCTTGGCTCACCTAGTTTAGCTGATCAACGCGGCGAATTCACTGCTTGAAGCAGGCTCGTTCTTCCTTAATCAGCTTGTCGGCTTGGTTTTTCGAACATAATATGCTTGCAGTAAAAATCCTAGGGGCAATATCATCGGGTTCGCTGAAATTTTCCCAAGATAAAGCTGTGCTGACATGACGTTTCAGATCGCTACCAAAAACAAAACATCCTTGGTTCAGGTGTAGAACCAAGGATGTATTCGTCGGGCTGACAGGATTTGAACCTGCGACCCCATCTCCCCCAGAGATGTGCGCTACCAAGCTGCGCCACAGCCCGATCTAGCACTCGAATGAGCGCTCGGATACTTAGGACACTTTACACCATGGACCCATAAACACCGAATTTCCATGTTCGTCGAATGTCGAGCGTCAGGCCAAGGGTTCTTAGACTGAAACTCATGATTACTTTTCCGTCTGATGCCGATAGTATCGCGTACGCCCGCTCACTCATTCGCACTATTGCGGACTACCCGAAGCCCGGTGTCCAGTTTCGAGACATTACGCCTCTGCTGGCAGATGGGCAGGCTATGCAAACCGTAGCGGAAGCATTAATCTCACAGGCCAACTCTGAATTCGACGTGGTGGCCGGGGTTGAAGCGCGTGGTTTTATTTTTGCCGGCGCCGCGGCTGCCGTATGTGGAAGAGGCATGGTGCCGATCCGCAAGCAAGGAAAACTTCCGATGCCAGCGCATCGGCTCGCCTACGACAAAGAATACGGCCATGACGCGCTGGAGGTCTCACCCGAGCTCGAAGCCGGGATGCGAGTTCTACTGATCGACGACATCCTCGCCACGGGTGGCACGCTGAAGGCCGGTGCCGAGTTAATGCGTTTGGCGGGCGCGGAGCTCGCCAGCATTGGAGTTGTGATGGAGCTCCAAGGCCTCGGAGGTAGAACAGTAGTGCAAGAGACGAAGGCGCTGTTTAGCTTATAGCCTGTGGCACATGCGTGACGCCGTGGTGCTTCTTAGCGACGACGCCGTTCGCGCACTCGCATAGTAATTTCAATGGGGCTGCCCTGAAATCCAAAGTATTGGCGCAGTCTATTCGTGATGAAGCGTCGATAGCCGGGTTCTAGGAAGCCGGTCGTAAAGAGGATAAATTTCGGCGGACGAGTCGACGATTGCGTCGCGAAAAGGATACGTGGTTGTTTACCGCCACGAACGGGGTGCGGATGCGCTGCGACCAATTCTCCGATAAACGAGTTGAGCTGACCCGTTGGAATTCGGGTTTCCCATGAGTCAAGCGCGGTTTCGAGTGCGGGAACGAGGCGGTTTTTGTGCCAACCGGTTTTAGCGGAAATATTAATGCGTGGAGCCCAAGCAACGTGCTGAAAATCTAGATCAATCTCACGTTCTAGATCATCTCGGCGATCTTCATGGAGAAGGTCCCACTTATTGAACGCAAGTACCATGGCCCGTCCAGAGTCCAGCACCATTTGGATGATACGTACATCTTGCTCGCTCAAAGGTTGCGATGCTTCCAAGAGCACGACGGCAACTTCTGCACGATCCAGGGCAGCACGGGTTCGCAGTGAAGCATAATAGTCGGATCCTGAGGCCATATGCTGACGACGTCGTATACCTGCCGTGTCAATAAACTCCCATATCTGACCATCAACGTCGACGAGCTCGTCGACAGGATCACGTGTCGTGCCAGCGAGTTCATCGACCACTGCACGGTTAGCACCTGCCAGATTATTAAGCAGTGAAGACTTCCCGACATTCGGCCGGCCCACGATAGCTACTCGACGAGGCCCTTGGGCGGTGAGGACGTCCTTATAGGCTGACTCCTCTGGCAACTCATCAACCAGAGAATCTAGTAGATCTGCTGCACCTCGGCCGTGCAAACCAGACACGGGATATGGGTAGCCAAACCCAAGCCCCCAGAGCCCTGCTGCGTCGGCTTCCTGAGACTGACCATCTACTTTATTTGCTGCCAAAATAATGGGTTTACGGGCTTTGCGCAGCATGGTGACGATCGCTTCATCAGTCGCGGTAATACCAACGGTTGCATCGACGACAAACACAACCGCATCGGCCACATCTACGGCACGTTCGGCTTGGTCGGCGACTTTGGCGTCTAGGCCTTTCACGCCGTATTCCCAACCACCGGTATCCGCGACGGTGAAGGGCTTACCGTTCCATTCCGCGTCGTAGAACACGCGGTCTCGGGTCACCCCTGAGACGTCTTCGACAACTGCTTGGCGTCGACCGATAATACGATTGACGAGTGTGGATTTCCCAACATTTGGGCGACCGACGATTGCCACGACGGGTGGCACGAAGCTGACTTCTTCGACAGCTTCTTCGTCTTCGAAGCCGGCTAAGATCTGGTGGTCATCTTCTTCAAGGTCGTACTGTTGCAGCCCAGCAAGGTACGCTTCGGTGCGAGCGTTGTGGTCTTCATCGGTCATGTGTGCCAGGTCGTCATCGACCGTGTCTGTACTGGACGGGATGTATTCTTCTTCAGTCATAATGCTTTCTTAGGAACCATTGGCGTGTTGCTGGCGTTGAATTTCAGCAAGGACGACGGTCACGGTGTCTTCAAGGGAAAGTTCTGTGGAGTCTATCTCAGCGACGCCATCTGCCGGGGACATGAAATCAACCAGAGCGGAGTCTTTCTGGTCGCGACCAATGACATCGTTTTGAACGTTGGATGGGTTTTGGTCAGTTTCGCGAAGCTGTTGGCCTCGCCGGGCCATCCGAACTTCAGGAGATGCAGTCAACAGTATCCGTGCATCGGCGTCGGGCGCGACTACGGTAGTGATGTCGCGACCTTCAACCACAATGCGAGGGCGGGCGTCGATGGCTTGGCGTTGTAACTGGACCAGATGCTCGCGCACCTGGGCGCGGGTCGAAAGCACCGAAACGTGAGCTGTCACTTCATCAGAGCGAATGGCCTCGGTGATGTCTTCACCGTCTAACGCGAGCGTGAAGTTGTTCGGGTTCAGATCCTGTGCAAGTGGCATTGTCTGAATCAGTTCAGTGATTTGCTGGGTGTCCACCGCGTCTGGATTGTCAAAATCGAGTCCATTTTTCATGCACCACAATGTGGCGGCACGATAGTTGGCCCCGGTGTCCAGGTAACTGAGACCGAGTTCTTGAGCGATCCAGCGTGCGATCGTGGATTTTCCAGTGCCTGATGGCCCATCGATGGCGATGACCAGACGAGGTTGTGACGACATTAGAGTACCTTCCATCCAAGATCGGTCAACGAGTCGACCAGGTGCTGTTTGTGGCCAGGGACCACTGAAATCTCCAACATACCAACCTGGTAACCGGAGGAGTGTTCCATCCCTAAGTCTTCCACGTTGACCCCGGCATCGGCTACGGCTTGCAACGCGGCCACGATGGCGCCGGGCGTATCGTCAACGAGGACCGTGACCAGAGCAAAGGCTTGTGCTGGTCCTCCATGTTTTCCTGGAATGCGTGCTTGGCCCCGGTTGCCCTCGTCGATCAATTGGGCAACATCCAATCTCGAACCCGACTCGTAGGGTGCTTGGAGAGTATTGATCAGCCGATCCAAATCAGCTTTCATACCGTGCAATTCAGGTAAAATTTTCTCCGCATTTGCCGAGAGGATTTGGACCCAGAGGCTCGCATCCGATGCAGCAATACGCGTGGTGTCACGCAGTCCGTTGCCTGCTAGCTGCAGTGCCTGAACTGAAGTATCTTGCAGACGAGAGGCCAACAGGGAAGCCGCGATTTGTGGCAGGTGGCTAATTTGTGCCACGGCAGCATCGTGCTCGGCAGCGCTCATCTGATAGATCGTTGCACCGAGTAGCCGCGCCACATCAGAGGCCGTATCGACAACACACTGCGGCGTCGAGTCAGCTGGGCAGAGTACCCAGGGTGCTGCAGTAAAAAGTTCCCCACGGGCAGCGACGGGTCCGGAACGTTCCCGACCAGACATCGGGTGCGTGCCGATATAGCGCAAGGCATCGTCGGCGCTGAGTTGCCCGTGGTCGACGGCTCGCTGTATTTCGGTTGCGATGGAGACTTTCACCGAAGCGATATCGAGTACTATGGCCTGAGGCCAACGCAACAGCGCTTTGATAACTTCTGCCCCGGTGACGTCCGGTGGGGCTGCGATCACGACGGTACCCGGCTCGTCGGTGTCGCGCAGACCGCGTCCGGCACCGATATCTTCGGCAACTGCCTGGGCTGACGGTGAGGGGTCCGTGAGGAGCACGTCAATCCCGGCGGCACGAAGTCCCAGCCCGATCGACGTTCCTAACAGTCCGGTCCCGACGATGAGCGCAGGTTGCTGTATGGAGTGGTGTTTCGAGATTGTTTCGGTAGCTGCCGCGAGCGATGCGGTGTCCACAATTTCGGTGCGTGAGAACCGAGGTGTCGTCATAGTCCCACCGTTGCCATGAGATGGCCAACTTCTTGGGAGTTCAACTGACGGATTGAGCCTTGTCGCTGGTTGCCCAGGGTGATGGGGCCATGGGCGATGCGCACGAGACGATGCACCGGGTAGCCGACGGCCTTCATAAGCCGTCGAACCACTCGGTTTTGACCGGTGTGTATTACAACTTCACACAGCAATTTACCGGGCGTGGAGTCGACGACGCGGAACGAATCAACCGAGACCAAGCCGTCTTCTTCGAGTTCAATGCCGGCACGCAATTCGTCACCGACGCCGCGACGCATGGGGCCTTGGACCTGTACCAAATATGTTTTCGGTACTTCGAAGCTCGGGTGGGACAGTCGGTTCGCCAAGTCTCCGTCGTTGGTGAGGAGCAAAAGACCTTCTGTTTCATTATCGAGTCGTCCGATATGGAAGAGTCGGGCGTCTGTGGTGTCCACGTAGTCCGAAATCGACGGACGACCCTTGGGATCTGACATGGTGGAAATGACGCCGCGCGGCTTGTTGAAAGCGTAGTAGACCGCTTCAGGCTTGGTGTTGACTCGGATACCGTCAACGAAAATCACGTCCGTATCCGGGTCGACACGCGTGCCAAGAGCAGTCACGATTTCCTCGTTGACTTCGACCCGGCCTTCCTCGATGAGGTCTTCTGCCACACGGCGTGAGGCTATACCTGCCGACGCAATGACTTTTTGCAGCCGTTCCCCTTCAGGGACGTGCTGACGAGATGTTTTGCCTTGGCCTTTTCCTTTTCGACGGTATTGACTGCGATCAATTGGACCTAAATTACGATCATAATCAGCACCGGAGAATGGGCCACCGCGACGCCCTGTTTTTGGTGTCCGGTTACGGCGTCCGGAGCCTCTCGGCTTGCGGGAAGTCATTACTGTTCCTGACTTTCTGCCAGTTCACTGGCTTCGTCGACCCCCGGTAGGAGCGGGGAAATTTTTGGTAACTCTTCTACTGAGTTTAGTCCAAGAAGTTCTAAAAAATAATCTGTCGTTGTATAGCGTACGGCACCCGTGAGTTCTTCGACGCCATCTTCAGCTATGAGCCCTCTGGTCAGCAACGTGCGCACAACAGAATCTGAATTGACGCCCCGTATCTGAGCGACTCGAGAACGCGTCGCGGGCTGCAGGTACGCGATGACAGCCAAGGCTTCTAAACCTGCTTGGCTCAGTTTCTGAGTGGCCCCTTGAATCATGAATGCTGCGATCACATCGACATGCTCAGCCCGAGTGTACAGACGCCATCCGCCGGCCACGTGACGCAATTGAAATCCGCGGGTTATACCGCCATGCTCGCCATCATAATCCCGCTGAATCGCATGCAGGGTGGCCGCGATGTCGTCGTGCGGTGCATCAGTGGCTTTCACCAATTGCTCGAGTGTGATTGGTTCATCCGAAACCATGAGGATGGCTTCCAGCTGTGCAAATAATGCTGACTGATAGCGCTGTTGGGTCATACTACCTCTTGCCAATACACCGTAATTTCAGCCAATGGCGCGTCCTGGTGCCAATCGATGAGTCGATCGCGATACATGGTCAGCAATGCTAACAACCGAACTACTACGACCATGGTGTTCGAGGCATCGGACACGAGGTGACTGAAAGTCAGCGTGCCGGCTTCTTGGATACGACGCGTCAAGATGGCAACCTGCTCGGTCACGGACACGACCGGGGCATGGAGGTGCTGAGTTCCGACTTCGTCAGGTTCTTCGGTGAATTTTGCGAATACATCCTGGGCTAACTCAGCAAAATCATGTGCTGAGAGATCAAAAATGAGCTCCGGCAGCAGGTTTGCGTGCTGTGGTTCGGGCCCTGCTTGGCGCGGTACCATAGCGGTTTGGGCGGCGATACGTTCTCTGATCAGGTCGGCCGCATGGTTGAACGCCCGGTATTGTAATAAGCGCGCGAAGAGTAGGTCGCGCTCTTCCAACAGTGCCATTTCTTCGTGCGCATCGCTGATGCCGGCGGGCAGCAAACGCGCGGTTTTCAGCTCTAACAGCGTTGCCGCAACCACCATGAAGGATGTGGAGTGCTCTAAGACTGCTTCAGTGGTGTCCAGAGTTGCCACGTAGGCCAGGAACTCGTCCGTGACCTCTGCCAAAGCGACCTCTGTGACATCCATTCGACGTCGAGCGATCAACGACAGCAGCAGGTCGAATGGCCCGGAGAAGTTCGTGAGCGCGAGTTCAAAACCAACGTGTTCTTCGGAGTGTTCCTCCTCGAACGTTGGAATTGCTGTGTGGCTCACGGCGCTCCCCCGCGGCTGATGAGCTCACGGGCCAGTTGGCGGTAGTTTTTAGCGCCGGCGTGGTTCGGCGCAAACGCTGTAATCGGTTCCGCAGCCACCGTGGCATCGGCGAACTTGATGGATCGGTTAATGACCGTTTCAAAGACTTTGTCGTCAAAGGCTTCGACGAGACGACCGATCACTTCTTTAGAATGCAAGGTCCGTGCATCCACCATGGTGGCCAGGACACCGTCCACCACCAGGTCAGGGTTAATACGATCTTGGACTTTTTCAATGGTCTCAACCAGCAGAGCCACGGCGCGTAGGGCAAAGAACTCAGCGGTCAGCGGGATGATGACCCCATGCGATGCTGCCAGAGCATTCACGGTCAGAAGACCCAGGGAGGGCTGGCAATCGATAATGATGACGTCGTAATCGTTCATTACTGGTCGCAGCGCACGGGCCAGCACCTGTTCACGTGCAACTTCGTTGACCAATTGAACTTCCGCGGCCGAGAGATCAATATTGGCGGGCAGTAAGTCGACATTGGCGTCTTCGGTCTTCATGATGGCCTCAGTGACGTGGACGTCACGCTCCATGAGTACGTTGTACACCGTGAGGTCCATCTCGTGTGGGTTCGTCCCGAAACCAGCAGACAATGCGCCCTGGGGGTCGAAGTCCACCATCAAGACTTTGCGCCCGTAGTCTGCGAGCGCAGCACCAAGGTTCACCGAGGAGGTTGTTTTGCCGACGCCACCCTTTTGGTTAACCAATGCAATGACGCGAGCGGGCCCGTGAGAGTCCAATGCTTCGGGTACGGGGAATTCGTGTTTTGGCCGTCCGGTTGGTCCGATCACCGGATCACCGGTAATCATCATCACGGGGCGTGGTTGTTGGCTGGCGTCATTCACGATGTTTGAAACTCCTGACCGCTACGAAAGTTGTGTGCGCAATCCTCTTATGGGTTAGAAAATAAACGTTAACTCGGTTCTGACTCTACTGTATTGTGCGTGTGTCGAATGCCGCGTCAAATGGAGTATTTTCTCGGCGAGCCTTAAAGTTTAAAGTCAAAGATGAAGGTCACGTTACCGTGCGGCGCGAGGATGCGCGTAGGCAAAAACTTCGCGAAGGGTATCTGCGGTGACATGCGTGTAGATCTGCGTAGTCGTCACCGAGGCGTGGCCCAGCAATTCTTGCACAACTCTGACGTCGGCCCCGCCTTGTAACAAGTGTGTGGCAAAGGAATGTCTCAGGGTGTGCGGGGAGATGTCATCGGTGATCTCAGCATCTCTTGCCGCCTGTTTGATGACGTTCCACCCGGTTTGGCGTGTAATTCGTCCTCCGAAACGGTTCAGGAACAGGGCGGCTGAACCTTTTCCTCCGGCTGCGAGCTGTGGCCTGCCTCGAATCAGGTAGGCGTTGATGGCGTCGACCGCGTAAGAACCCAGTGGCACGATCCGCTCTTTGGAGCCCTTCCCGAAGAGACGCACCACGATGGTTTCATCTATCTCGTCGATGGTGATGAGGTCGTCGACGTCAAGCGCTATGGCTTCGGTGATGCGAGCACCGGCGGCATATAACAACTCCATGAGCGCACGATCGCGTAGCCCTGAGGCTGTCTCTGGCGATGGGGTATCGAGTAGTCGCTCTACTTGGTCGATCGTGAGTCCATCGGGTAGGTGTTGTCCGGTTTTCGGGGGTGCGATGTCTGCTGCGGGGTTTGTGGGGGTGATGTTTTCTAGGAACATGAACCGGTGCCAACCGCGGGCGGCCACGAGTACGCGGTTGACCGATGATGCCGCGAGTTGACCCATGTGGTGGCTTCCTGAACTGAGGGCCTGAAGAAATCCACTGACATGGTGCACGCTAATCGTGTTAACGTTACTGACGTTCTCTTGGGCCAGGTAGAGCAGATAGCGTTTGAGATCACGCCTATATGCGTCCATGGTGTTATCTGAGAGACCGCGTTCGATCATCAAATGGTTGAGATACGCTTGCACCTGGACGCTGAGTTGCTCAGGAATTCGGAGGTCGTGGGAGCTCATGATTGGTTTGAGAAGGCGGCGTCGAAGGGTCTGGTGTTTCGCCCGGTTGTTCGCACCAGGTGTGTTGCCATGATGCCGACGACGGCGTTGACGTTTTTGACGGCCCCAGACATGACCGCTTCGAACGCTTCATCAAGTGGAACCCACCGGATCATCAGGTGGGCCTCTTCGTCGTCGCGGGTGTGACGGTCTGCTTGGGGTACCGATTCAATATCCTGGGCGAGAAAGATTCGGATGGCTTCGGCCGAAGAACCTGCGGATGGGTAGTGATCAATGAGGACGGACCAGTCGTGTGCGGTCACGTCGGCTTCCTCGGTCAGTTCACGTTGTGCAGTGCGCAGCAGGCTCTCGCCCTCGACATCCATTAGCCCGGCAGGGATCTCCCAGCAATCTTGTCGTACCGGATGCCGGTATTGGTTGATCATGGCGAGGCGGTCGTGCTCGTCAATCGCCACGATGGCCACCGCTCCGGGATGCTCAATGTACTCTCTGGTCATGGGAGTATCGGCGTCGTCGATAGTGAAGGTGTCTCGTTGAATATCCCAAATCGCGCCGGCAAATGCCGTCTCCTGATCCTGGATGACTACCCTACGGTCGGTGTCCATGATGCGTTTTTGTGTCATGACTGCGAGGTCTCCAACAGTTCGCGTGCGTGTTCACGTGCCGAGGCTGAGTCTGCGTGTCCTGCCAGCATGCGCGCGAGTTCCGAAACGAGCTCGTCGCCGGTCAACTCGGTCACATCTGAAGTGGTAAAGCCCGCTTCGACGTCCGGAGCCTTATTGACCCTCAGGTGTTTATTGGCATAGGCGGCAACCTGTGGCAAGTGGGTGACGACGATGACTTGGACACGCTGGGCCAATCGGGCGAGTCGTTTCCCGATCTGGACGGCGGCTTCGCCACCCACACCCGCATCGATCTCGTCGAAAATAAACGTTGGTACCGGATCGGTGTCCGCGAGCACAACTTCTAGGGCCAACATGATGCGTGACAGCTCGCCACCGGAAGCGCCTTTACCAAGCGGACGCGGATCTGAACCGGGGTGGGGTTGCAACAGCAAAGCAATCTCGTCGAATCCATGTGGCCCAGCTGTTTCAGCCGGGAGGACAGCGACGGAGAACTGCGCGGTGGGCATCAGCAGGCCGTGGAGTTCTTTGGTCACTTGCTCACCCAGCGTGCCCCCTGCTTTTTGACGCAACGCAGTCAACTCTGCGCCCTGTTGCTTGAGCCGCTCCGTGAGCTCTTGCTCTTGTTCGGTGAGATATCCGATGCGGTCGGTGTCCCCGTGTAGCTCATCGAGACGCGGCCGCTGTTCTTCTGCCCAGCTGACAACATCGGTCAGATCTGGGCCGTAGAGTTTCTTTAACCGATTCAGCTCGGCGAGCCGGGATTGGGCCTGGTTCAACGCCATGGGGCCATCTTCTTCAAGACTTGCCGTGAAGCGTGAAATTTCGGCGGTGATGTCCGCTATTTCGATGCCCACGGAATCCAGGCGGGTCTTAATGTCGTTGAGTTCTTCGAGCTCACCCGGTGTCTGAGCGATGACCTGCCGAGCTGCTTCCACGAGCGATTCAGCGCTTGGGGCATCTAAGTCGTTGTCGTCTCCAGAAAGCGCGGTCGTGGACAGACGCGCAGCAGTACGGAACTCTTCAGCGGATTCCAACCGTTTGATCTGCGCCTGAATGTCTTCATCTTCGTGCTCGACGATGTTCGCATCGTCGATTTCTTCGAGGCTACGCTGCAGATTTTCTGCTTCTAACGCTCGCTCTTGAGCTTGCGTGACGAGCTCCTGGAGCTGCTTTGAGACGTCTTGCAACTTGGCATATGTGTCGCGGTACTGCTTGAGGCTCTTGGCCAGGGGGGTCCCACCGAATGCATCAAGTGTACGACGCTGCGCGGTGGTGGATTTGAGTCGCAGTTGCTCCGATTGGCCGTGAATCGCTACTGCGTGTTCACCGATTTCTGACAGCAATGCCACTGGTACTCCCCGACCACCGGCCGTGGCCCGCGAGCGCGTGCCTGAGCCAGAAGCCGTGATCGAGCGGCTCACGACCAAGTGTTGCGCGTCGGCATCCTCATCGACCACTGCCCCGGCATCCTCCGCGGCGACGACAGATGCATGGCCCGGTGGCAACAGAAAGCCTGCTTCAACGGTGGCCTTTGTATCGCCTGCACGAATTGCGCCGGCATCTGCTCGTGCTCCAAGCAATAAGTTCAGTGCGGTGACAACCATTGTTTTGCCTGCACCGGTCTCACCGGTCACGACGGTGAAACCGGGGTCGAGTTCGACGGTGGTTTCTTCTATCACGCCCAAGGAGTTGATCGACAGGTGTTCTAACATTTAGTCGTCCCTCGGTTCCTTCTCACGGTCGTGTTCATCCGCTCCAGGCCTACGAACTTGCACAATCTCTTCTTCGTCGGCTTTCGTCACCACAGGGATCGGTGTTGTCACCGGGGGCACCACCTCTGGCCGCGGTGCCATGTGGTGGGGTTCGACGATGCGGATACCCTGGGAATTTGCCAGCGTTTGATGCCAATTATCTTGGTCGCGGCGTGTGCGTTCACGAGCTTCGATTGCTGCACGGTCCGATTCAGTGATCGTGCCGCGCCAGCCTTCAGTCGGCAAATCAAACTTGCGCACGAGACGCTCGGAAAATGGCGTCATTGAAACACGCGCCAGTTTAACCGGACTGGTCGATCGGGTCACTTCGATGCGCGCACCTGCGGGCAGGTCCACGGTCCGTCGTCCATCGCACCACAACACGCCAGATTCATTCGTGCGTTGCAGGACATCCACCGAAATCACGGATTCCGGTGATACCACCAGCGGCCGTGCAAAGAGGGCATGTGCTGACAGCGGCACCATCAACATGGCTTGCACTTCGGGCCACACAATGGGGCCGCCACCGGAGAACGCGTAGGCGGTCGAACCAGTAGGCGTCGCCATGACCACACCGTCGCAACCGAATGAAGAAATGGGCCGGTCGTCAACGCCCACCACGACTTCTAGCATGCGCTCACGGTTCGATTTTTCCACCGACGCTTCATTGAGCGCCCACGTATGGGCAACCAGGTGTGTCCCGACCAAGACTTTGACATCAATGGCCATGCGTTCTTCAACAAGATAGTCCCTGTTGACGACGGCAGCGACGGCACGGTCCAAGTCGGCCTGTTCTGCTTCAGCTAAAAACCCCACATGCCCCAAATTGACCGCCATCAACGGCAGATCTGATTCGCGGACCATCTCTGCGGCCCGCAACACAGATCCGTCACCACCTAACACCATGCCCAACTCAACGTCATGCAGGGTCGATTCGGTGTTGAGACTCTCAACGGTCAGTCCATCTGCCGACAGGACCCCATTGTGAATTGCCTCGTGCACAACGGTCGCATCGTGCGGCATCATGACCGGAGTCAAACCGGCTTCACGCAGCAATTCAATGGCCTGCAGTGCTGATTGCATGGCCTCTTGACGTCCTGTGTGAGCCAAAATCAAGATTCGTCGGCTCATGGATCTCCTTTGCTTGTACGTCTGCCTAACACACCAATCTAGTCGGTCTCTGCGATTTTTTTATCCCGCCAGGCCCGCTGTGGACAACCTGTTGGTAGTCAATCTGCCCAATCGACGTTTTGGGTAGCCAACCATTGGGCGGCGTCGATGGTGTCATGGAGGTGTGCTCTGGCACTACCGTGTGTTGCCCAGAAGAAGAACTCCTTGTTACCGTCCTGTCCCGCGAGTGGGCTGGTAGCAACCCCCCGGGGGGACAAGCCGAAGTCAAGGGCTGCTTCGAGGACTCCGGTGACGGCCTCGCGTCGCTGTTGAGGGTCACTGACGACTCCGGTTTTAGGAAGTCGTTCACGGCCGGTCTCAAATTGTGGCTTGATCATCAACAGCAATTGCGCGCCCGGCCGACAGACACCGACGAGAGCATCTAACACCAGTTTCAACGAGATAAAGGACAGATCTGAGACGACCACGTCCACCGGTGCACCGATATCGGCTCGCTGCAGGTATCGAACGTTGATTCCTTCGTGCACAGCAATCCGAGGGTCGACACGGAGTCGCTGGATGATTTGGTTGTGTCCAACATCCACGGCCACGACTTCTTTGGCGCCACGCTGCAGCAACACGTCTGTGAACCCACCGGTTGAGGCACCTGCATCCAAGCACCGCTTATCCGTCACATCGACCATCCCGAACGTCTCGAGTGCCCCGGCGAGCTTGTGTCCGGCACGGGAAGCATACTGGGGGCCTGCAATAGTCAACCGTACGACGGCATCGGCTGCGACCTTCGTGGACGGCTTGGTGATCTGCTGCCCGTCGACGAGCACTTCACCGGCTTGAATATGCCGTGCGGCGGCGGTGCGTGAGGCGGCCAGTTGACGTGCCACAAGCACTTGGTCCAAGCGTTTCATATCAGCCAGCTCCTGGACCTTGTGTTTCTGGGGCATTGAGCAGTTCGGTGAGTTCGGTCAGGACCTGTTCATATGCTGCCAGCTCATCGGCAGGGCGCAGCTGATCGACCCCGTCGATTTTTGTCAGAATTTCGGCGGTCAGGTGGGTGTGATCAGTCATCGCGCCCTCGGTAAGCATCTAATGGTTCGCGAAGTAGTGCTCCGAGGTTCGGCAACACCCAGTCCGGGGTGACGAGCTCACGGAATGCTTCGGTATCTGCACTACGATGAATACCGGTTTCCACCAAAGCACCATCGAAACCGGCATTGGCTGCACCCAAAATATCGGTGTCCAACCGATCCCCCACCACCAGCGGATGAGTCATGGAAAACTTCTGCGCCATCGTGGTGAACATCACCGGTGCGGGTTTGCCCGCAGCAACTTCTGGACGGGTCCCGGTTGCCTGTGCCACAGCGTTCACCAAAGAACCATTGCCGGGCGCGATCCCTTCGCTCAGCGGAATCGTGAGATCAAGGTTCGAAGCCAGCCATCCGGCACCTTGTTCAATAGCGAAACTGGCCTGTGCCAAGTCATACCATCCAAGTTGTGGGTTGAACCCTTGCACCACGACCTGGGGGCTATCAGCTGCGGTGGCGGTGATCGAGAATCCAGCCGCTTGGATTTGCACGGCGAGTTGTTCTGACCCGGTCACCAGCACGGGCCCGGCCTGGGGCTCGTACTTTACGAGCAGAAGTTCCACAACCGCTTGTGCCGAGGTCATGATGTGCTCTGGATTCGTTGCGATTCCCATCGCTCGTAGAAGATCAGCGACTTCGGTTGCAGATTTCGAGGCGTTATTGGTTACGAATGCAACCGGCACACCCTGGTCTATGAGAGTGTTAAGCGTGAGAACCGCGGTGTCGATAGTGTGTGGTCCCGCATAGACGACCCCATCGAGATCGCATAAAACACCATCGTATCCTGCAAAAAATGTGGCCACGGACTACTCGTCGCCACCCTTCTGCGGCGTCTGAGCGGGAGCTTCTGTCGGTGGTATGACATCTCGGGCACGAGTTGATGCCGCGGGCTGCTCTTCTTCGTCATCCACCAGGTCCAAAATTTCGGGTTCTGGTTCGACTGCCAGGCCCAGAGCTCGCTCGGCACGAGCCGCAAGGTTGGACCACTTCCGGGCTTCTTCTTGACGCCCGGCCGCAGCCAGCGCTTCGGCGTACGCACCAAATAATCTCGGAGAGTACGGGAAGCCGCGGCGGGGATTGAGCTCAGGAATTTCCAGAGCCCGCACTGCTGCTTTCGGGTCGTCACTGTCTAGATGAATACCTGACACGACGATGGCCAGTTCAACTCGTGAAGTCACAGGCAGTTTATCGAGTTGTGCCTCATCAACGAGTTGGAGCGCTTTCTCGCGGCGTCCGAGGGCACGTTCAGAGTCCACCATTTCTGGCAGATGGGCGTGATCACCCGATATACGCCGATAGGTGCGAAACTCTCGCAACGCCTCGGAAAATTTGCCAGCCGCGTAGGCGGTCATACCGGCCGCCTCGCGGACGACCCCAAGTCGCCCACCACGGCGGGAAGCTGCGAGCGCGTGGTCAAAAGCGAGCTCGGGGTCCTCGTCCATTAAACGATGTGCCATCACCAGGTGTTTTTGGACCCAAGGACGGTTTTGCTCATCAAGTGCGCCCAATTCGCGTTGGACGCTCTTATCAAGTTCTCGGCCAGTGACGTCGTCGTCAATATTGGGCGACCTACCCCTGTCAGGACGATTCGAGGAACGCAGGTCAGCGGGATTGCGTTGAGGAGTCTTGCCTTCCAAATCATCATGACGACGCTGTTCGTCACGATCACGGTAAGACCCCTGACCGCGACCACCTTGGCCCCCACGGCCACGCTGATCACCGCGATTTCCACCACGCTGACCACCGCCCTTCTCACCGCGGTCGTATCCTCGCTGGGACCGCCCGCTCAGTCCACTTCGGCGATCCGAGCGGGATGAATCGTGGCGATTCTTCGGTTGGTTTATATTGGAATCGGTCAAAGCGAATGTGTCCTTGGGTCAATGTCGTGCCTGGAAAACAGTACGCAGGCAGATAACTATTTTGTCTCTATCCTACAACCGTTCAACATCGCTATCGCGAGATCTTGACCCCGTCCGCTCACCGAGCAAGTCGGGAACCTACTTACACTGCGGCAGCATTTTCCCAACGACGGGCAGCCCACAAATTTTGGGACGTTTTGAGTCAGCCGCACTAAAATCCGGGTCGGACCCTCCCACGGGAAAATCCGCGAGGATATGTGGCTGATACGTGGCGACATCGGAAGAGCCAGTCGAAACATACGAAACAGAAGTCATGAAAATCTCCTCAAAGACCTCAGGCACATCAGTGTGCGTCAGGGATGGTTGGTCTGTGGGAACTTGCCGGTGACCGGCAAGCAGAACAAGAGACTTCGGTGAGTTGTGTGCCGAAAACTCTTCTGCAGCATCGCGAGTAAATCGCGATGACCGCCACCTGTCACCCGCCTGGAATACCAACATAGGGCTGCGATATTCTTCTCGAGAGACGATGTCGATGCTGCATCGTCGAAACATCGATGAGGTACTACTGTAACGTATGTCACGTTGCAATATCTAGCGTTTGTGCAAAATAGCCACAATTGCTGCTCAATACGACAAAACTCTCCGAGTACGAGATCACCAGCATGGTATTCTGACAACTTCAAATCATGTGGCCTTTGAGCCTTACCAGGCCAGTGCCGCTGCATGTGCTGTGGTCATTTACCCATGATCGCCAGGTAGTGCACACGAGCCGCTCGTATAAACACCACGAAACAGTGCCATGGTCTATGGCTCTGTTCATATTTGCCAAGGAGTTCAATCAAACATGGCAACACCTAGTCCCGGCTATTCGATCATTGTCAAAGTACAGGCCCCCGCTACGTTCACCGCAACCAGCGATCTCACCGCAGTCGTGGCTGAAGCAGGTGCAGCGATTACAGCGCTGGATATTGTTGATGCCAGCCACGAAAGCAATATTATCAATTTGGCTTGTAACACCCGAGGCAAAGAGCATAGCCGACAGGTCAAGGACGCCATCGAAGCAGTCGATGGTTTTGAAGTGCTCAGCCTTTCTGACCGCACGTTTCATATGCACCAGGGTGGCAAACTTCAGACGATCTCGAAGGTCAACGTACGGAACCGTGATGACTTGTCACGCGCATATACCCCGGGTGTGGCCCGTGTATGCACGGCGATTGCCAAAGACAACAGCCGTGCGCGTGAGCTGACCATAAAGCGCAATACGATTGCCGTCGTAACGGACGGCAGCGCTGTACTTGGTCTCGGCGATATCGGCCCCGAGGCTTCGATGCCGGTCATGGAAGGCAAAGCAGTCCTGTTCAAACAGTTCGCTGATGTCGATGCATGGCCTGTAGCACTAGATACCAATGACACCGAAGAAATTATTCAGGTTGTCAAGGCAATTGCTCCGGCATACGGTGGCATCAATTTAGAAGACATCTCTGCTCCTCGGTGCTTCGAGATTGAAGCACGCCTTCGTGAAGAACTTGACATCCCGGTATTTCACGACGACCAGCACGGTACTGCCATCGTGACCCAAGCAGCGCTGAATAACGCGCTAAAAGTGGTTGGAAAAAAGCTCGAGGATGTACGAATTGTACTGTCAGGCGTAGGCGCTGCAGGCCATGCGATCATTCGCCTGTTGAAGGCTTCAGGAGCCAAACACATTCTTGCAGCAGGACGTGACGGGGTACTGGAGCCAAATACCACGCAGCGTGATGAACACCGTCAGTGGTTGGCCGATAACACTAACACTGCTGGATTCTCTGGTTCACTGAAGGAAGCCCTGGTAAACGCCGATGTCTTCATCGGTGTGTCAGCTCCGAATCTGTTGGACGAATCCGACGTGGCCTCCATGAACACAGACGCCGTAGTCTTTGCCATGGCCAACCCGGACCCGGAAATTTTGCCAACAGATGCTTCGAAACACGCAGCTGTGGTAGCAACCGGGCGCTCTGATTTCCCCAACCAGATCAACAACGTCCTTGCATTCCCTGGCTTCTTCCGTGGCCTGTTGGACGCTGGGGCAGCGGATATTACCGAAGACATGCTCGTAGCAGCAGCAGATGCGATCGCTGAAACGATCACCGAAGACGAGCTCAACCCAAGCTATGTCATCCCCTCGGTATTCAACGACAAAGTCTCTGGCGCGGTTGCTGATGCTGTAGCTGACGTTGCAAAACGCAACGGGACCGCTACTGAGCCAGCCTCCAAGACACCAGACGATATCGACTTCTAACAACAGCATCGACAACAGGAAGTAACGCGTGGAACCGAATCACCGGTTCCACGCGTTTGCATACCAAGTTCGACGCACTTATACGTTGTCGAGCGCGTCCTTCAGCGCGGCCAAAATCAAATGCGCATTGGCTTCAGTTGCGTTGGGACCCATCATGCCAATGCGCCAAATCTTTACAGCATATGCCCCGGTGCCAGCACCGATCTCCAAACCATATTGGACATCAAGTAGTTCCGAACAGCTGCTGAGTCGACGCCTTCAGGGACCTCGACAGTCGTCAACTGCGCTAGCCGTGCACCTTCTTAAGCAAAGAGGGTCAGACCCATTTCTTCTAAGCCATCTTGCAATGCCCGACCAGCAGCAGCATGGCGTGCGTATACGTTATCGAGACCCTCTGCAAAGATCCGCTCCAGACCAGCTTTCAACGAAATGATCATGCCGTTTAGAGCGGTATGGTGGTACGTGCGTTGACCTCCGGGCTCGCCCGAAGCATAGCCACCGAGCAGGTTCAGATCCAAATACCAGTTCGCCGGCCGTTCCACGCGGCGTTCGCGAATGCTCGATCGGAAATGGTGAAAGGCGCGAGACCGGGTGCCACCCCAAGGCACTTCTGAGAACCAGCATACGCAAGGTCGACACCCCAGTCGTCGAGCTTGATCTCCATACCACCGATCGAGGTCACGCAGTCGGCCAGCAATAAGGCCTCACCCTTATTCTCGCCCAATGCCTTGATATCTGACACCACGCCAGTGGACGTTTCTGCATGAACAGCAGCAATCATTTGGGGATTCGGATGGGCGGTGATGACCCGTTCGACATCCACAGGAGTCCCGTACTCATGCTCCACGGTGACGACTTCTGCACCGTGACGAGAGGCAACTTCAGCCATACGTTCACCAAAGCGCCCGTTGACAGCAACGACGACGACATCTCCTGGGCGCACTGTATTGACGAAGGCAGCTTCCATCCCGACAGATCCGGTGGCAGACAGCGGCAGGGTGCGGTGATTTTGAGTACCCCACACCTGACGCAGCATTTCGCTTGTTGCATCCATCGCGGAGATAAAAGCCGGTTCAAGGTGTCCCAGTAACGGAAGTCCCAAGGCAAGTTGCGCTTCCGGATATGGAATGCACGGACCGGGACCGAATAACTGACGACCTACAAATGGGTTTTCAAATACTGAATGTTCTGTCATAGTTCCACCGTCTAAACTCAACTCCACACCCGGGGTATACCCGACATACTCAGTCAGGATTGCCTGCACGGCGTTCGGGATTATCACGACCCAGCATGGAGAGGGCGAGGCTTGGGTGACTCGCAATCAGGCAATCCTGGGGATCGGTTCTGGCTGCTCTTGGAGACCCCAATCGATGAGGTGGAACTTCTTCTCCCATAGGCTCAATGGCCGCGCCACCAGACCGGACACCACATGAACAAATGGAACTAAAACTGGTAAGGCGGACAGAGTCATTTGCGCATAAAACTCCCCGCAGGCCCGGAGCTGCTTGAAGAAATCATCAGGCACCTAGGTCACGTGTACGACGAATAGCTACCCATACCATGCCGATAGGCATCTCCGGTACAGTGGTTTGAAACACATAGGGTCACGTTAGCGTCGCACACAAATGAAGGGACTGATCTGGTGTCACATCCCCCTGAAGAATTACAACTCGTCGATTTCGATCTGGAGCAACAGAAGCTGATGGATAATGCACGAACTGCAACGGCTCGCCGCGCAGGGAGCACCATCTTCCACGGCGACGGACTACGGCAGACAATGGTGGCATTGCTCCAGGATGCTGAATTGAGCGATCACGAGAGTCCCCCGGAGGCCTTCATCCACGTGCTGCAGGGAAAAATCACAGTGAACGGCAATGGACGTTCTTGGGACATTATTATGGGGCAGCTGCTACCAGTACCACCCGAAAGGCATTCCGTTACCGCTCTGGAAGACACCGTACTCACGCTCACGGTCCTTCGGCCACCAGCCATTGCGCATGCTCTGACGGACACAACCGCTAGATTCTAGTCACTCATAGCGGCTGTCGGAGGTATTGGTTTGGGTGTTAAATGTGTATGACCCCAACCAGCACACCCATCATGGTGTGTGGTTGGGGCCATACCCTTCTAAATGTTGTCCGGCGGTGACCTACTCTCCCACAACCTCCCGGTTGCAGTACCATCGGCGCTGTGAGTCTTAGCTTCCGGGTTCGGAATGGGACCGGGCGTTTCCCCCACGCTATAACCACCGTAACCCTACCACCCAGACCCAACACACAAACCGAGTGTTGGCGGGTAAACCTAGGACCACGCAAAAACCCGCAGGTTTTTGTTGATGATCAACACAATATCAAATTTCCATACACTCAACATCTCCAACCACCCGGGCCTTAGAGGGCTGCAGGGTGGGGGTGGTGTTGTCGTAACCGTATAGTGGAACACGAGCACACAAACTCATAAAAGTGGACGCTTTTGAATGTCACGCAGTATCTGCGACAAAATTTGTGACTGTCAAGCCCTTTGCTGCTTGACCACACACCCCACAACAAAGGCGGGGTGTAGGATAAGTCATCGGTGTATTAGTACCGGTCAGCTCCACACATCGTTAGTCTGTGCTTCCACATCCGGCCTATCAACCCAGTCATCTACTGGGAACCTCAAGGAGAACTCATCTCGAAGCCGGCTTCCCGCTTAGATGCTTTCAGCGTTTCTCCATCCCGAACGTATCTATTCATCCATGCACCTTCCGGTACACCTGACATTCCAGTGCTT
>JABXHI010000057.1 GCA_013393415.1 Micrococcaceae bacterium | reverse complement strand
GGCGATGTCAGGGGTTCCACGTCGAGGTCGTTGGTCGGTTCGTCGAGGAGCAAGAGGTTGCCGCCCTCTTTGAGCGTCAACGCCAAGTTCAGACGGTTGCGCTCACCACCGGACAGTACACCGGCTTTCTTCTGCTGGTCTGGACCTTTGAATCCGAAGGCCGAGACGTAGGCACGTGATGGCATTTCGACTTGCCCCACCTGAATGTAGTCGAGCCCATCGGAGACGACTTCCCACAGGGATTGTTCTGGGTCGATGTTGCTGCGGCTCTGATCGACGTAGGAGATTTTGACGGAATCGCCGATCTTCATTTCGCCCGAATCGATTTCTTCTTGGCCGATGACGGTTTTGAACAGGGTAGTTTTGCCCACACCGTTTGGACCGATGATGCCGACGATACCGTTTGGCGGCAGGGAGAAGCTGAGGTTATCGATCAGGGTGCGTCCGTCGAAGCCCTTGGTGACGTTTTCGGCTTCGATGACCTGGCTGCCGAGGCGAGGCCCCGGTGGGATCTGGATTTCTTCAAAGTCCAGCACGCGAGTTTTCTCGGCTTCGTTGGCCATTTCTTCGTAGCGTTCCAGGCGGGCCTTCTGCTTCGACTGACGCCCCTTGGCGTTGGTACGGACCCACTCGAGTTCGTCTTTCAGACGGCGAGCAAGCTTCGCGTCTTTCTTGCCCTGCACGTCGAGGCGCTCTTTCTTCTTTTCCAGGTACGTGGTGTAGTTACCCTCGTATGGATAGAGCCGACCGCGGTCGATTTCGGCGATCCATTCGGCTACGTGGTCCAAGAAGTACCGGTCGTGAGTAATCGCGATGACTGCGCCCTCGTAGTTGGCCAGGTGGCCTTCCAGCCAGGCAACGGACTCGGCATCGAGGTGGTTAGTCGGCTCATCGAGGAGCAGCAGGTCTGGTTTTTCCAACAGGAGTTTGACCAGGGCAACACGGCGGCGTTCACCGCCAGAGAGGTGGGTGACCGGTTCGTCACCATCGGGCAGCTGCAGAGCTTCCATCGCCTGACCGATCTGGGAATCGATGTCCCAGCCATCGGCGGCGTCAATAGCTTCTTGAAGCTTGCCCATTTCGTCCATCAGCGCTTCGAAGTCTGCATCTGGCTCGGCCATTTCTACCGAGATCTGGTTGAAACGTTGCAGCTGCTGGTAAACCTCACCAACACCTTCCTGCACGTTTTCTAATACAGTTTTGTCTTCGGTCAGCGGTGGTTCCTGCAGCAGGATACCTACCGAATAACCGGGTGAGAGCCAGGCGTCACCATTGGAGGGCTCATCAAGGCCCGCCATAATTTTCAGGATGGTGGACTTTCCGGCACCGTTGGGTCCGACCATACCGATCTTGGCGCCGGGGAAAAAGGACATGGTTACATCGTCGAGAATGACCTTGTCGCCTACTTTTTTGCGAGCTTTGATCATTTGATAAATAAATTCGGCCATGCCCTCTACAGTAGTCGGTTGCTGCAGCAGAACGTAATTCTTTCTCAAACTGCAGCAACCGACCCACAGAACAGTTCACGTTAGGCGGTCATTGGTTCGGCTTCCTCCCAACCGTGATCAACCAGTGGGCTGTCTGCAGGAGTTTCTTCGACGACACGCGGTGAATTTTTGGTGTGTCGAGTGAACTCGGTAAAGCCGCGCATCAGATCGTGTCCGGCGGTATCTGCGACGATCTCTGCCGTAGTGCCGCGTTTGGTTTCATCCTTGGAGGTCCACTGTTTGATCGACACTTTGCCGGTGACGGTGACCGGATCGCCGACGGTAAACGAACGGAAGATATTCTCTGCCAGCTGTCTGAAGGCTGAGACCGTGTACCAGGAGGTGTTGCCGTCCTCCCATTGTTCGGTTTGGCGGTTGAAGAACCGCTCTGTTGCCGCCAGACGAAATTCGGAAATAACGATTCCTGTATCTGTGACAACTCGACGGGGTGCAGTGGCGACATTGCCACGGACGGTAAGCTGGGTTTTCATAGTTGAACCTTTCGTTGAGGAAATATTCGATGGCGTTTCGAATACGTCCAGTCAACGGCAACACCATGGGTCACGAGACCAGTGACAACGAGAATGTGGATAACATGGATCCCTATTTTGGGGATGTGGACAACATTTTGGGTAGACTATGCGATGTTGCCTCAGTAGCTCAGCTGGATAGAGCAACGGCC
>JABXHI010000056.1 GCA_013393415.1 Micrococcaceae bacterium | reverse complement strand
CTTGTACTGTTTCCTGCCATCCTCACCCAGCACGATCACACTCTTGCGGTTGATCTTGGTGACGATCCCCAACACCGGTCCTTCCCGGCCTTCGAAGGTCACTTTCAGGCCAACCCGCAATTGACTCAAGGCTTGCAGGGTTTCTTGCTCTTGCAGTTCATCAATTCGCTGGCAGATGGTCTGGTTCAGTTCCAGCAACTGGTCGATGCTCATGTCCTCAATGCGCACGGACGTTGGCCTCCGGCTGTTTGTTCTGTCGGTCAGGGTGGCGTGGGTCGATCAGCGCCCGTAGCGGATTGTCGGCGAACCGGGGTTTCCAGAGTCGGGGCGTCAGGTCGCTGACTTCACGGGCCGGGTGCTGGCTGATACGTTGCAGCACGTCCACCAGATACGTGTACGGGGTAATATCGTGCAGCTTGCAGGTGCTGATCAGGCTCTGGATGACGCCCAGGTGTTCCGCGCCCAGTTCGGTCCAGCAGAACATCCAGTTTTTCTTGCCCATTGGAATGGGGCGTAGTGCCCGTTCCAGGTGGTTGGTGTCTGGCTGCACATCCGGGTCTTCCAGGAACACGGTCAGGCTCGCTTCACGGCTGAGCACGTAGTTCAGGGCTTTGGTCAGCGAATCGCTGGGCACGAGGCCGCCTTGCGCCAACTGATCCCGGCACCACTGGAAGAAGTCGCTGACCACCGGTTTCGAGTGATCCAACCGGTACTGGCGTTTCTTCTCGCCAGTCAGCCCCTGGGTTTTGATGGCCTCTTCATTCCGGTACACCGTGGCGATCTGTTGCAGCGCGTCGGTGACTATCTTCGGATGATCCTTCTGCGCCTCGATAAAGTAACGGCGACTGTGCACCCAGCATTGGGCATGGGTGACGTTTTCCTGGGCGGCGGCATAACGGGCATAGGCCGCGTAGCCGTCACTGATCAGGGTGCCGCTGAACGATTCGCTGAGTACTTCTTCGATATGGGCACGCCCACGGCTGTTAGAGTAAGTGAACACCACCTCGTCGGCATCGCCATACAGCGGCCAGAACCAGCCGGATTTCATCTTGCCCTTTTGCGGGCCGGCCCGGCCCTGATGACCGGCCTTGATGGGCGTTTCGTCCATGGCCAGTACCCGACTGCGCAGTACGTTGTCGGTCTGGGCATCCACAATGGGGCGCAGCAGGTCGATGGCACGCTTGACCAGATTGGTCAGAGTGCTGCGACTGACGGTGATACCGGCCTGTTGGATACGCTGGTGCTGGCGATACAGCGGCAGATGGAACTGGAATTTGTCCACCAGCAACCCGGCCAGCAGGCTGACATCGGCCAGGCTGTTGTCCAGCACGTTGAACGGAGCCGGTGTCGTGATGAGCTTCTCGGTGCCCTTGCGCCGGAACACCGGGCGTTCGCACTTAAGCACCACATAGCTGGAGGCCCGCTGGGCCAGCCGGTAGGTGGTCTTGCTGCCGATCACTTCGTACTGGTCAGCCTCCGGCCCGGTCAGTTCCGGTGGCAGGTGTTCAATGACCTCCACCGGCACATCGGCGGTGAAGCGCAGGCCGGTGTCGTTCAGGCAGTCGTCGTCCCGCTGCTTCTTACCGGTACCACGCTGATAGGCTTTAACCGTGCGCTTTTTCTCTTCCGGTGGGTTCTCCGGAACCGGTGCATCGCCTTCCTGGAACAGGCTGTTCTGGCCCGGCAGGTCAAATGCCTGCTTCTCGGATTTGGGGCCGAACAGCTGCTTCTTGAACCAGTCCAGCTGGCGCTGCAGGGTCTGGACCTGCTCACGCAGCAGTGCATTCTCCTCGGCCAGAGCCGAGGAGGACGATGCATTGGGAGAAGGAGCAGAAGCCGTTGAATTCATGACCGATATTATACCGGAACCCGGCCTTCTATACCCCTCGAAAACGCTTGAACTGGCGGTATTTCTGCACCTCAATGCCATCGATCAGCAGTTGCAGATCCGTTAGCGTCAGGGCTCGCTGACCGGAGGCAGATAAAGGCACCCGGAACTGTCCCTGCTCCAGGCGTTTGGCCCACAGGCAGTAACCAGTGGTCGTAAAATACAGCATCTTCATCTGAGTTTTACGGCGATTGACGAAGACGAAATACTGGCCGCTGAGCGGGTCGTGCTTCAACTGATTCCGGACCAGGGCGCTCAGCCCCCGGAACGATTTGCGCATATCGGTGGGCTCGGTGCACAGCCAGATCCGGGCCTGACTATCGAGCCCGATCATCCGTTCTGGCTCAGCCGCAGTTCCACGCCGTTGCCCAGGCTGAGCACAATGTTCCAGCCGGGGCCGGAGGATGGAGAGTTGCCCATCAACGACGAGAGATCCAGAAAATCGGCTTCACCGGGACCTGACGACTCATCAGTCGACGGGTCGGACAGGCGCTTGCGCCAGTTACAGAAGCTGGCGTAACCGATCTTCTCCTGTTTACAAAACTGCGGTGCTGACAAG
>JABXHI010000055.1 GCA_013393415.1 Micrococcaceae bacterium | reverse complement strand
AGATGCAGGGTCTTGCCGGTGAGATCGGAGAGAGATTCAGGCCGCTCTGCACCCCGGTTATAGACTAAAATTGATTGTGCCGTAATGCCGGTTGGCAGGCGTGCTGATGCTGTCATCCAACAACATTCTGAAACCATCCGATGGTCGCGCCGTTGCCGTGCCGTCACAGGATATGGTCATCGGCTTGAACCACATGACCTCTGTCCAGGATGACGTCGAGGGTGTCGGTAATACTTACGCCACCCTCGGTGAAGCCACCATGGCCATGGATGCCGGCTCGCTGCACCTCAACGCCACCGTCACCATCGGCGTGGACAATTTTGTCCCGTCAGACGTTCAGCCAGCACCTGAAGGTTGGGAGCCAGGACAGCTCGCGAACCTGGAAACCACCGCTGGCCGTGTGTTGTTCAACCAGCTGCTACCTGCTGACTACCCATGGGTAGAAATGGTTGCAACCAAGGGCACGCTGGGAGAACTCGTCAACGATCTCGCAGAACGTTACCCACTGGTCGAAACAGCGCGGACACTAGACAACCTCAAAGATGCCGGCTTCTACTGGGGCACCTGGTCTGGTGTTACTGTAGCGATCTCGGATATCACGTCGAACTTCGACAAAGCCTCGATTATGGAATCGTACGAAGACCAGGCCGCCAAGGTTCAGGTACAGTACGAAACCGGTCTGATCGCAGACGAAGAACGTCGTGCCGAACTGATCGACATCTGGAACAACGCTACCGACGAAGTCGCTGCCGCGATGCAAAACGGTATGGGCAAACAGAACGCCATTAACCGTATGGTGACCTCTGGTGCCCGTGGTAACTGGCTCCAGGTTCGTCAGATTGCCGGTATCCGTGGTCTCGTGGCGAACCCGAAGGGTGAGATTATCCCTCGTCCGATCAAGTCCTCATACCGTGAGGGTCTGTCGGTGCTGGAATACTTCTCCGCCACCCACGGTGCTCGTAAGGGCCTCGCCGATACCGCGTTGAAAACCGCGAACTCCGGTTACCTCACCCGGCGTCTGGTTGACGTTTCACAGGATGTCATCGTGCGTGAAGAAGACTGTGGTACCCGCCGTGGTCTCAGCGTCTCGATTGCTGAACCAAACGACAACGGTGAGCTGGTACTGGTCGATGACGTTGAAACTTCGGCATACTCACGCGTTCTGGCGACAGACGTCAAAGATGCCGAAGACAACGTCGTGGGGCATGCAGGCGAAGACGTCGGCAGTACCAAGCTTGACGAACTGCTGGCTGCCGGTGTGACCGAAATTCGCGTCCGATCCGTGTTGACCTGTGATTCCCGTGTTGGAACCTGTGCCAAATGCTATGGCCGCTCCATGGCAACCGGCAAGGTTGTCGACATCGGAGAAGCCGTCGGTATTATTGCAGCCCAGTCCATTGGTGAACCAGGTACCCAGCTGACTATGCGTACCTTCCACACCGGTGGTGTCGCATCGGCTGACGATATTACCCAGGGTCTGCCACGTATTCAGGAACTCTTCGAAGCTCGTACGCCAAAGGGTGTCGCGCCAATCTCCGAGGTTGCCGGTCGCGTGACCATCGAAGAGGACGACAAACAGGTCCGCCTGGTACTCACTCCAGACGATGGCTCTGAAGAGATGGCTTATCCGGTACTGCGTCGTTCCCGGCTGCTCGTTGATGACGGCCAGCACGTTGACGTTGGAACCCAGCTCGTCGCAGGTGCCATTGATCCGAAACAGGTACTGCGTGTCCTCGGACCACGCGCCGCCCAGAAATTCCTGGTCGATGAAGTCCAAGAGGTCTACCAGTCCCAGGGTGTTGGCATTCACGACAAGCACGTGGAAGTCATCGTTCGCCAGATGCTGCGCCGCATTACTATCATCGATTCCGGTGAAAGCGGCCTGCTACCAGGTGAATTGACCGACCGCATCGACTTCGTTGCAGCCAACCGTGCTGCCGTAGCCGAAGGCAAACGTCCAGCAAGTGGCCGTGACGAACTCATGGGTATCACCAAAGCCTCCCTGGCAACGGACTCGTGGCTCTCGGCCGCATCCTTCCAGGAAACCACCCGCGTCCTGACCCAGGCCGCAATGGAAGGCAAAGGCGACCCACTGCTCGGCCTCAAGGAAAACGTCATCATTGGTAAGCTCATCCCAGCCGGTACCGGCTTGGACCGCTACACCAAGGTGGCCGTTGAACCAACCGATGATGCCAAAGCCAACATGTTCACCGGTGCCGCAGCATTCCCGGACTTTGATTACCCGGGTATGGACACCGAAATCGGTGGCGACTTCCACGCAATTCCGCTGGAAGACTACGGCATGGGTGGAGAATTCCGCTAAATCACTAGGTCAATAATCCCGGCCTAAATACAAAAGAGCCAGTGCGAAACACATCGCACTGGCTCTTTTGCGCGCTACACGCGGTGCAGAAAGCTAACGCTGCTTGGAAGCCCGGCGCCGAATAACGCGTGCCATCACTATGCTATAGATACCGGCCAACCACGCGATGCCCACGCCAAACCAGCTGACCGGATCCATCGCCACTACCGCAATTGCACCGATGACAATGAGCAGCGCACCAAAACCGGTCATGATAATTACCAAAGACGTTGATGGTGGCGTCGCTGCGTGCGTGTCCTGTGGAGCCAAAACAACCAATCCTGAATCGTCCTTGGTTTGATGGAGGGTGTGCCAGATATTCCGGAAGGATAAGCTGATTGGACTATGGCCAATTATAAATACCCTCAAGAATTACGTGAGCGAGCTACTCGGTTGTGTCTCGAGGC
>JABXHI010000054.1 GCA_013393415.1 Micrococcaceae bacterium | reverse complement strand
GGGGAAGTTCCTTCGCATATTCGGGGTTGGTTTGCACTTCCATCGAAACGCGAGCTCCCCATGCCTGTCCTGTGCGACACGCCCGAACCAATCACCAATTTCCGGTCCCTATCCGCGCAATCTCTAACTTCACTCTTATTTGTTCTGAAAATGGCCCTAGCTCCTGAAACCAGCTCGCAACAACCGTCGAATCGTATGATCTCGTCTCAGATCCCACTACCACGATCCTAACGTTCCATAATAGATTTCTATAAAGAAACCCAACATTATCTAAGAAACTGGGCTGCGTATTTGCTGCGCTTAGATTGTTGTCAGCCGATCTAATGCTCGTGAGAGGTCTGGCATGACTTCCCTGACTTGTTGTTGGGCAGCTTCACGGAGCTCTGGGTCGAGGTCTGGTGCGGTCCAGGCTTGCCGTATTGCTTCTTCGACGGGGAGTTTGTCGAGACGGCGTAGTCCCTCGATGCTGTGCCTGGTGCGTAGTTGGGTGCGGAGGCGTTGCCGAGGGCCAATGCGGCCGGGGTTGCCTATACCCTTCTGCCGCAGCACGGCCTTGATGGTAGGTGCGGTGGTGCCCAATTCTTGAGCGATTTGTTCTATGAGCATCCCAGACTCCCAGAATTTTGCCGCTTGGTCTCCAATGCTTTGAACTGCGGGTATGCGTTTGGGTAACCCGATCTGGTCGACAGTCCCGTCTGCCAACGCCTTCCGGTAGTGGTATCGGCACAAACCACGATTCAGTACCGGACGGTCACAGTTGGCGAGGAGGCACTCAGTAGTGGACATAACATCATATAATACCCGCTGCTACCCTGAGTCTATGACCCGCCCCATCAACACCGCCTTGCCAATGCCATCCCGAATACTACCCATGAAATCGGATACCGCACCCGCACCGATACAGTGGACCGCTTTGGCAAAGTCACCATCCGCTATGCCGGCAGGCTTCGGCACCTGGGCATTGGCACCGGACACCCCGGCACACAGGTTTTGCTCTTAATCCATGACAACCGCGTCACGACCTCGGATGCCGAAACCGGCGAGATCCTCACCGAACACATCCTGGACGCCGCCAAAGATTACCAGGCACCGACCTGGCGCAAACCACCCAACCAGTGAACCCATGAACAACCCCTGGAACGACAAAAGCCGCAGAAAATACATTCTGCGGCTTTTGTCATCCATGTCGCAACTCATCTGTCAACGATGTCGCGACTCAGGACATCTGTGGAGGCAAGGGGACTCGAACCCCTAACCCTCTGCTTGCAAAGCAGATGCGCTACCAATTGCGCCATGCCCCCGAGGACTTATTTGATTGTATCAGTTGCTGATGCCCAAATGTCTTGGGCCTCTTTACGATCTGCAACAATCTTATAAGTTACACCGGCTGCAGTAATCATAGCAAGTCCTAGAAGAACTTTTTTCATGTCTACTCCTTTGCTGGTGTAGTGGGCGTACCAAGACTTGAACTTGGGACCTCATCGTTATCAGCGATGCGCTCTAACCGCCTGAGCTATACGCCCTCATTTCGATTTGGTCTTTGACCTGAACCGAAATATAACCTTACACGCGATTTTCTAAAAAGCAAAATCGGAAGGTACGTTGCTTAGTCGTCTGTCAGGGTCAGTCCGATTCCACCTACGAGCGACGCACATACGTTGTAGAGCAACGCTCCCAGCGATGCCGCAACGGTGATCAAGACCACGTTGAGTACGGCGATAATGGTGGAGAAGGACGCAACTTGTCCCAGGGTGACAAGCTCCTGAATTTGGGTGCCACCGCCTTCGGTTCCAAGAATGGTGCCGAGCAGGGCATTGATGTCATCGAAGATGCCAGTGAGGTCCATGGTGGTCCACAACAAGATCCCGGCGACGACGGTGACGATCCCCAGCCCTACAGACAGGAGGAAAGCGACCTTGAATACTGACCAGGCATCAATCTTGGCAACGACGAGCTTAGCTCGGCGTGCCTTGGCTTTTGGTGCAGGACGAACGAGGCCTTTGGCGGAGCTATTCTTGCTCGCTGGACTGCTGCCACCCTTGGTGGGTTTGGCTGCTTGAGTCTTACTCACTATTCTCCTTCGTCATTTCGGTCAGTATCCGAGGATACCTGATCTTGGACGGTGGATTCATCTGTTGTGCCGGTTTCCTCGATTTCGTCACCTTCTTCGGCGTCGTCTTCGAGTTCTTCGATTTCGTAGTTGAGCGTAGCACCTACGATGCGATCTTTCTTGCCGGGTGAGGCAAAAATGACGCCCATGGTGTCACGGCCACGGATGGGGACTTGCTCTACTGCCGAGCGTACGACGTTACCTGATTCCATCACAACTAGCACTTCTGAGTCAGACAGCACGACTTCAGCTCCGACGAGCTCGCCACGTTCTTCCGGCAGATTGGCAACCTTGATGCCGAAGCCGCCGCGGTTTTGGGTGCGGTATTCATCGATGGACGTGCGCTTGGCGAAACCACCATCGGTGATGGTGAAGACGTAGGATTCATCTTCAATGACACCCATGGTGAGCAGGTCGTCTTCTTGACGGAATTTCATGCCCTTCACACCGGCTGTCGCACGACCCATTGGGCGCAGTGCTTCATCAGTAGCCATGAAGCGGAGCGATTGGCCCTTGCGGGAGATCAGAATAAGGTCTTCGGTGTTGTCGATCAGCTTGGCTGCGACCACTTCATCGCCCTCATTGAGGTTGATGGCAATCAGACCCGCGCTACGTGGGCTGTCATAGTCTTCCAAACGAGTCTTTTTGACCATGCCCGATTTGGTGGCCAGCACAAGGTAAGGCGCATCTTGGTAGGAGTCCAGGGTCAGGACCTGTGCAATGTGCTCATCTGGTTGGAAGGCCAGGACGTTGGCCACGTGTTGTCCGCGCGCATCACGACCGGCGTCTTGGAGTTCGTACCCCTTGATCCGGTAGACACGACCAAAGTTGGTAAAGAACAGCAGCCAGTTGTGCGTTGAGGTGGTGAAGAAGTGTTCGACCACATCTTCATCCTTCAGGGCTGCACCGCGCACGCCTTTCCCACCGCGGTTTTGAGCGCGGTAGAGATCAACACGGGTGCGTTTCACGTAGCCCGAACGGGTGACGGTGACGACGACTTCCTCTTCTGGGATGAGGTCTTCAACGGACATGTCGCCGTCGTAACCGTAGAGGATCTCCGTACGACGGTCGTCGCCGTGGCGATCGATAATGCCGGCGAGTTCACCGGAGATGACTTCGCGCTGACGCACAGGGGATTCGAGGATCTCGATATATTCGGCGATCTTGGCCTGGAGTTCGTCGTATTCTTCCTGAATATTCTGACGTTCCAGGGCGGCCAACTGGCGCAACTGCATGAGCAGGATGGCGCGTGCTTGATCATCGTCGATGTTCAGCAGGTTTTTGATTTCTTCACGAGCGACTTCTGCTGAGGCCGATGCACGAATGGTCGAGATAACCTCGTCGAGCATGTCCAGGGCCTTCAACAGACCCTGCAGGATGTGCGCGCGCTCTTCGGCCTTGCGTTTGCGGTAGGCGGTACGGCGAACAATGACTTCGACCTGGTGTTTGACCCAGTAGTGCACGAACCCGTCGAGCGACAGGGTGCGCGGTACACCGTCCACCAGCGCCAGCATGTTGGCCGAGAAGTTCTCCTGCAGGGCGGTGTGTTTATACAGGTTGTTCAGCACAACCTTGGGCACGGCGTCGCGCTTGAGGATGATGATCAGACGCTGACCGGTACGACCAGAGGTTTCGTCGCGCACATCGGCGATGCCAGAAAGTTTGCCTTCGTTGATGAGTTCGGCGATGCGGCGGGCCAGGTTATCCGGGTTGGCCATGTATGGCAGTTCGGTGACGACCAGTGCCGTACGGTGCTGAACTTCCCCAACCTTCACGACTGCGCGCTTGCCGAGCGAGCCACGGACGGTGCGGTATGCCTCTTCGACGCTCGAGTGGCCCAGGCATTGTGCGCCGGCCGCGCAGTCTGTGCGCTTGCTCCGTTCCAGCAGCGCTGCGCGCACTTCATCACCGCTGGCCTCTGTGCCGTCCAGTTCCTACTACTCACCGTTG
>JABXHI010000053.1 GCA_013393415.1 Micrococcaceae bacterium | reverse complement strand
GGGAAGTTCCTTCGCATATTCGGGGTTGGTTTGCACTTCCATCGAAACGCGAGCTCCCCATGCCTGTCCTGTGCGACACGCCCGAACCAATCACCAATTTCCGGTCCCTATCCGCGCAATCTCTTAGCCGTCTCTGCTGGGGCCCCGAGGCTGCAGTCGCTTCGATTATCATTCGTTTCCCCGCGGGGGATCACGCATTCGGCGTGTGTTGGTTGCTCTTGCTCCGATTGCACCTGGGTTGAAGGAATCGCGGGTTCACCTTCCGTGCCAACGTGGTCGCAATCATTTAGCAGGGCGTTGGCGCCCGTGCACTTAGAAATCGCAACGTCCTGATCGGTATCCGGCATCAGGGTGTGCGGCACAACAAATGTGAGCACGGTAAGCGTTGCCATGCTGGTGCCCATGACGGTGAAGGCTCGGCCCGCACGCTTGAACTTTGGGGCATGGCGGAGTGGATCTTCTATCCACCGCTGAGAAGCAGCCGAGAGCACAATCGTCACAACGATGACGCCAAGCTTGGCAGGCCATCCAAACGAGTCCAATTGGTAACTTGCGACAATGATCAACGGCCAGTGCCATAGGTAGATAATCACCGATGCGTAACGCGGGCTGACGTGACGCCCACCAGTACACGCCCGTGGTTTCATGCTGTGCCCCATAGCGCATAAACAACAGCGCGCCGACTACCGGCAGTAATGCGGTATAGCCTGGAAACGGGGTGTCACTGCTGAAGGCGAAGCCGGCAACAACGATGCAGGCGACTCCTGCCCAGCCCAGCAGGTTTTGAACACGGTGGGGCAGTCGGGTCGCGGCTGGCAGCATCGCGAGCAGACCGCCTGCTGCAAACTCCCAGAACCGCGTTGGCGTGATGAAATATGCCTGTGCTGCGCTGTGATCGGTAAAGACGACGGAGAGAATAAAGGATCCCACCAGAAGCGTACCCAGCGTTGCGATGAACACCTTGTGTATATCTACGCCCGGTCCGCTGTGGTTTCGGCGAATGCGCTTGATCAGTAAGTAGACGCCGAGCAATAGGATCGGCAGCAGGATATAGAACTGTTCTTCGATGGATAACGACCAGTAATGCTGGACCATGGAGGGTTCATTATTTTCGGCCATGTAGTTCACGGAATCGGCCGCGAGAACCCAGTTTTCGACATACAATAACGCACCGAGCATTTGTCGGACGTTCATTTCCCAGACGGTCTGTGGCACAAAGAAGAGCAGGGCTACCACGCTGACGGCCAGCACGGTAAAGGCCAGCGGCAGTAAGCGCATAGCTCGCCGCGCCCAGAATTTTTTCAACTCAATGGTGCCGGTGTTGGACAGCTCGCGGTAGAGATGGCCCGTAATCAGGAATCCCGAGATGACGAAGAACACGTCAACACCCACGAAACCACCGCTGAGGCGATCGGGCCACAGGTGATAGATCACGACCAATCCAACAGCCAATGCACGCAGCCCCTGGAGTTCGGGTCGAAAGGATCTGTGGGTAGGTGCTGCAGGTTGTGCAGGTCTCAGGGTCTGTACGGGCATGCTGTGAACAGTAGCCCCGCCAGATTTAAGGAGTCAACGAGACAGACTGAGCTCTCAGGGACCTTGCAGAATACGCCTAGACGGCTCCGAGGAAGAAGCCCGTTCGGCTTGTTGGGTCGCTACTGAGGTTTTAGTGACTGGTGTTTGATGGGGCAGATCCCGGGTCGCAATTTGATGTAGTTTGGTGGCTTCTCGTATTCCACTTGTGCGCCCAATACCAGATGCCAGCACCGAACAGCGTGAAAAACAGGACCAGCAGGATCGCTAAACCAATTTCCGACATGTCGCGTTGGCCCATGGAGTAGCGGACGATGACCACGCCTAGCGAAGAGGCAAGTCCGAAGCTGGCCCCCGTGAATGTTGCTTTCGTTGTTTCATTCATGAGTCTCATCTCCTTTGCTGCTGCGCTAGGTCGTACCACCGACCCTACCAGTTGAGTGTGACGTACACCATGGCATCACCCGACTTCTCGGTGCAGGTTCACGAAGCAGCGCGATCAATCTTTGGCGACATTGCAGCGATGGTGATGATATGGCGCAGACTGGTTAACAGTGAGCCGTACACCGGCCACCCACGGGCCGGCAGGTCGTCTTCGTGGGAAAACTTGAGAGCAATCTGATCTAAACGGTCAAACAACGGTTCGACGGTCGCATCCGTATCAGCGAGTGCATCCCCGGTCTCATGCAAAAGCTTCACCCATTCCTTTCGAAATCCGGTGTCCCAGGCCCCTTGCTGATAGGTAGCGTCCCGCAAGGTCCGCGCAAGATGACTCAGGTGCGAGACTCCTTCATCCATGCTTTGCAGTATCTCTTCGTAGCTGCGGTCTGCATTTTCATCATCGTGCTGCTGCTGGGACCGCCGAGTCCACGGTCGGAGACGTCGTGGGTTGCCACGCTCGCTTTCGCGCGCAAAACGTACGATCTGCCAGGCCGAATCAAGCTCGTCACTCATCGATTCCATTTCTGTCAGCCACTCGTGCACCTCATCGGTGTTCCACGAGTCGGATAGTTCCGCGCTCATGGTCACCAGAATATTGCCCATGCGCTCGCTGGCGTGGTTGACATAGCGTTGGGCCTGTTGATCCCTGAGGGGCGGAACGATCAGGAGGTTGACGATGATGCCCATGGCCACCCCAATGGCCACTTCGGCGAACCGATCTACCATCAGGTGTTCCTGGTCCTGGTAATCACTGGCCAACACAAAGATCACCGTGGTGACAATGGCCATGCCTTCATCACGGATCCAATTGAGCCGGGCCGCCACGAGGCCGACAAACAGTGCCAGGGCAAAGGTTGCCAGGCTCACCCCGAGGAAGTGACCGACCACGAATGACAGTGTGAGCCCAATGGCGGACGCCAAGGTGGATTGGATGCCGCTGGAGAAGGAACGATACACGGTGGCATGAACGGTTAACATTGCGGTCCAGGGCGCCAGAAACGCGATCTCAGAGCCCCACCACAACGCCACAATTGCCCATGCTGCTGTCGCAGCGATGACGGTTTTGGCCACCTGTAGCAGATCTGTCAGGGTCTCTGGTTGTTTCAACCAGATAAGCAACCGCTTATCGAGGCGTGGTGTTCCAGTAGGCACTGATGCTCCTTCCGAATGGAATCTGAGGATGTGTCCCAGCAGCCGGGAGTGAGATCAACAGTACTATCGGGCTACGTTGTTACGATCAGCCGGTCGTCTCGCCCTCCAGGACATCGACGTGCACGTGGTCCAGGTGACGCAGAATCTCATTGTTTGGGTCCGCTGCCTCGTAGTCATGCCACTGCCCGCCAAAGCTACGGGCGCTCCAGACCTGATCGTCGAAGATCACGTACTGGACGTTCAGTTCCTCGGCGTGTGCAATCAACCAGTGTGCCAGCTGCCATCCTGTACGTCGGTTTTCTTCGGATACGGGACGAAAGAAGATATCAATGGCACGGCCGTCATAGTGCGTTGAGCCCTCTTGGTGCCCGTGATCGACACCGCCGGGCGCGAACCCACCAATGCGCAGGTCACCAAAGACTTCGGTCATCTGGACGTGGACTTGCTCAGCGTGTGGCGTCAACCCGGAGTCGGTTGGCTCTTGCTGGGGAAGATCGTCGGCGGTGGAAGCTCGACAACTCAGACTCGGACCAGCATCCGCAGCAGGGCCATCGGCCAAGCGTTGCATCACCGCGTCATCGATTTCGGAAGTGTCCGGCGTTTCCAAACCGCGAGCAGACAGTGCCACCGCAGTGGTGGCATGTTTGGCTTCGTCGCGACTGAGACCAATTTCGTCGTCCGAGGTTTGGACTGTGCATTCCGGGTTCCATGGAAGTGACCCGTCCCAGTCGTGGAGATCTTTGGAGATCCGAGGTCCCAGAACGACCACTGCTCCAATGAGCCCGATAAGACACAACACTGTGACCAAGGGGACGAGGCAACTTCGGCGCTGGGGTTTTGTACGAATAGTTCCAGGCTAGTGGCTCAGCGGCCTACATAGTCTCGTAAGCAAGTGCGTGACGGCAACGTGCAGCAGTAGACTGCGCACCATGTCAGCCTCATCACTTTTCACCACACCACAATCTTCCCACCAGTCACGATCGTCTCGCCGACGGCGTGCAAGCGTTGGATTATCACTTGTACTCATCGGCGCGCTGGGCCTGACTGCATGCGGCCCCAGCGCGGATGATCCCACCGAAGCCGCCGAACAATTTGGCCAACAACTCGGCTCAGACCAATTCGAAGCACTCCAGGATGCCACGTTGACTGATGAGTCAGTCGATCCAGAGCGCCTGGCCGAAGCCACCGCTGCACTGGAAAACTATCCAGTCACTGTCACGTTGGACGCCGCGAGCATCGATGAGAACGATGACGACGACACAACCACCGCGACAGCGGAGTACACCGTCACATGGGATCTAACTGGCGGCTCCGAGGCGGCACCCGAAACAGAATCTGAAGCTGAATCTGGCGAAGACGCCCCCGATGAGTCTTCCGAACAGTGGTCGTATACCACCCAAGCCATGATGGTGTGGCACGAGGAAAACGCAACATGGATCCCGCAGCTTTCCTCCGACACACTCGTACCGGGCCTGGCAGACGGAGGCCAGGTCGCTGTGGCCACTGACGCTGCAGAACGCGGGAATATTTTCGATAGTGAAGGTCAGTCGCTGGCCACTGACCGTCCTGTGCGAAAGATCGGCATCGACAAAACCCATCTGCGGAATCAACTCTCGGCCGAGGAGACTGAACCCACCGACGCCGAGATCGAAGAGGCAGTGACTCAATCAGCCACCGACCTGGCGGAAGCACTCGATCTCGAGGCGGAAACCTTCGTCGACCGCACGCTCAATGCCGGTGAGCTCGCGTGGGTTGAGTTCATCGTGCTGCGCGACGATGGCGAAACCGAGATCCCGCTCGATGAAATCAATGAGATCCCAGGTGCCGTGGCGAATGAAGACACCATGGTGCTCGGGCCGACCAGCACATTTGCCCGGTCGCTGTTGGGGACGTTTGGTCAGCCGAACGCCGAACAAATTGAGAACTCTGACGGCCAGTTGATCGCGGGCGAGTCGACCGGATTGTCCGGACTACAGCGGATGTATAACGATGAGCTAGCCGGGACCGACGGGCTCACCATCACAGTCGATAACGCGGAGGCCACCGGCGAGCAGCCGACGAGTCAGCCCGTGGAGTTTAGCCGCGATGCCAGTGACGGGACCTCGATCACGACCACGCTGGATACCCGCGTTCAACAACTCGCAGAACAAATGCTTGATGAGTCCGACGTGCCCTCCGGCATGGTGGTTATTCGTCCATCGGACGGCCATATTCTGGCAGCTGCCGACGGCCCTGCCGAGACGAGCTGGCCACTGGCGATGTCTGGCGCCTATCCTCCCGGCTCCACATTCAAAATGGTGACGGCTCTGGCCATGCTGCGCAATGGTGCGACACCCGAATCAACCGTGACGTGCCCCGAGACCACCAACATTGGTGGCACCGAGATTTCAAACTTTGACGGCTCTTCCGGTTTAAGGGTGGGGTTGGTGGTCTAGGCCGCCTGCGATCAGCAACATTCTGAGTCGGTAGTTGTGGGGGTTTCGGAAGCCGCGGGCCACCCGGCGGTGCAGTTCGATCAGA
>JABXHI010000052.1 GCA_013393415.1 Micrococcaceae bacterium | reverse complement strand
GGCCAACGCCATCATTGTCCTACGCCGACTCCTCCACGAAGCCAGACTCCGCTACCGGTGGGACACCCGCACCGTCAAGCCTTACGATTTCCGGTAAGCGCCGATAAGCCCCTATCCGCGCAATCTCGAAATCCCGATCGTCGACCTTGCACCGCTGGTCGATGGTTCTGACCCGCACGGAGTTGCCAAGAAAATCGGTCGTGTCTGCGAAGAAGTTGGTTTCTTCTACGTGAAGAACCACGGGATTCCGCAGGAACTCGTCCAGCGGATGTATGAGGCAACTGAATGGTTCTTCAACCTCCCATATGAAGAAAAGCAGCAACTCAACGTGGCCAATTCTGGCCCGACGCTGCGTGGATACGTCCCAACGTTCGGCGAGAACGTGGACCCCGAGAACACTCGGGATTACAAAGAGAGCTTCGATTTTGGGGCACATCAGGACGAGGTCTCCCCATTTTTCGGCCCAAATTTGATGCCCAAGGATTATCCCGAGTTCGAAAAAACCGCAGAAGAGTACCACGCTGCGATGATGGGTTTGGCACGCCATCTCGTCCGCGCGATGTCAGTGAGCTTGGGGCTACCGGAAGATTACTTGGAGCAGAAGCAACAGAAGCCAATTACGATCCAGCGTCTCTTGCACTACCCTTCACAAGACGCAACCGCATCCCAGGAGGAGATCGGTATCGGTGCCCACACCGACTACGGCTTCCTCACCATTCTCTCGCAGGACAGCGTCGGCGGACTGCAGGTTCGCAACCGAGAAGGCGCTTGGATTAGCGCGCCACCGGTCGACGGTACGTTCGTGATCAACGTTGGTGATCTCGCACAGACCCTCACCAATGATCTTTACACCTCAACGCTGCACCGTGTAGTCAACACCAGCGGGAAAGAACGCTATTCGATTCCGTTTTTCATGGATCTCGACTATGACGCGATCGTTGAACCGCTTGATGTTTGCGTCAGCAAGGAGAATCCAGCGAAGTACGACGCATATACCTACGGCGAACATAAGTATGCACGCTTCGTAGACAGCTACGCGCATTTGCAGCAGTAATCTGGCCACGTAGTATCCACTAGTCGGTCGGGTGTGGGGTGGTAATCGCTCGTCGTGCCGTGGAGGCCAGCTCGTCTAAGATATCGAGTGCTTCAGCAATGACGGGATCTTGTCTACCTCCAGCACGAGACGCGACGATGATGGACCTGGTCGGGACTGCGCTGTCTTGCAACTGGACACGACGAACCGGATATCTTCCGGGCAAGTCCGCCAGACGCGGGATGAGCGCAATCCCCAGCCCAGCCGTGACTAACGCAGCCGCAGCATCCCAGTCACTTGCATGATGCGCAACACTCGGGGTGAACCCGGCCGAGAGGCACGTGATGAGAAACAACTGATAGTTGGCGCTGCCAACCCGGTCGGTGATCCAAGCTGCCGATGCCAAGGTGGCAAAATCCACCGAGTCCATCGCTGCCATGGACGAATCCTCATGCACCAGCAGATCCAGGGGATCTTTGACCAACAGGCTCTGTTCGAACCGCGGGTCGTTGACCGATGGCACTTCGTCGTTGACTACAAGGACCGCGAGATCGGCCGTCTCGGTCACCAGCTTCTGGAAACAGCCCAGAGGATCAGCCTCCTCGATGCGGACCTGGAGGTAGGGGTGTCGTTCCTGGAGGCTGTTGGCCAACCGGGGCAACAGTGCGGCCATTGGGGTCGAGAAACCGCAGAGTCGAAGTAGCGATCGTTCCGCGTTGCCGCGCTGGGCAGTGTCTGCGTGAATCTCATTGGATAACCGAGCGAGTTCAGCAGCCCGATCCGCTAGCAGCCGGCCGGCCGGCGTCAGCCGAACAAGGCGTCCTTCGGTGCGCAGCAGCGTCACGCCGAGGTGCTCGGCCAGACTACGCAATTGAGCCGATACCGCGGACGGCGTGTGGCTCAGGGCCTCGGCGGTGACGGTTCCGTATTCCGCCAACGCTTGCAGTACCAATAACCGTCGGTCAACCATGCGATGTACCCGACCTCGGGTTCGACATAGCTCAGCTCGACCATAGTCTCGGCAGCTGCATGACGTCGTCCAACGAGCCAACAGTCAACACCTGATCCGGGGCGTGGAGCGTGTCCTGACGATCAACCAGCAGTGAGATGAGTCCCGCGTCCCGGGCGCCAAGCCCGTCATTGATGACGTCGTCACCAATCATCAGTGTGTTTTCGATACGAGACCCGAGCTGACGTGCGCCCTCCAGGAACATGGAAGCATCCGGTTTGGGCTTACCGGTGACGTCGGTGCCGATCACGACATCGAAGGCCAGACCAACTTGTTCAAGTTTCAGTCGCTGATAGTCCGTGACATTATTCGTTGCTGCACCATAGGGTATGCCTCGCGTCTCGAGAGCTTGCAGTAGCGGTGAGACATCCTCGAAAGGCGCCCAGTTGCTGGAGACGACGTCTTCGTAGCCCACGACCCACAGCTCTTCGGCGGGCTGACCGTCGAGTTCGAGAATTCGCATCGCATCGCCCACCCGGGCGAGGCGTTGTTCAGCAAAGGACATCTTGCCGTTGATGTACGCGTTGTAGAAGTTTTTCGGGTCGTGCACGAATGCTTCTGCCGCAACATCGAAGGCAGGATGCGATGACACCCCGTCACCACATTGGGCGGCCAGCTGTGTGCGGAAGGCAATGTGCTGGGCCCCGGCGAGGTTGATCAGGGTGTCATCGATATCAAAGAGGACTGCTTGGACTAGGATTGCGCTGCCTTAAAGTTGGCGATGCGCTCCAAGGCTTTCTCCGGTCCCATAATGACCAGCGATTCAAACAGCGGTGGTGACACCTTGCGGCCCGATACGGCGGTGCGCACCGGTCCGAAGGCGTGGCGTGGTTTCAGCTCCAGCTCATCGATCAGTGCTGTGCGCAGTGCCGCCTCGATGGATTCCAGCTCCCAGCTTTCCAGATCCGACAGCACGTTTTCTGCTGCGGCAAGGACCTCGACCAAGTTTTGCGGCATGCCCTTCATGGCGGCCGGTTCGACTTCGATGGTTTCGGTGAAGAGGAAGGCCAGCATGTCGGCGGCTTCCCCCAGTAAGTGCACGCGTTCCTGAACCAGCGGTGCTGCCTGGGTAAGGATTTCCGCTTCTCGATCGGTGAGTTCTTCGCCGACCAGGTCGCGATCCTGCAGGTAGGGAATCAAGCGGTTGCGGAAATCTTCTGCGTCCAGACGGCGGATGTGTGTGCCGTTGATGGCGATGGCTTTCTTCTCATCAAAGCGTGCTGGGTTGGCGAGCACGTTATGAATGTCGAAGTTTTCAACGAATTCCTCCGGTGTGAAGATGTCTTCGTCTGCTGACAGTGACCAGCCCAGCAGGGCCAGATAGTTCAGCAGGCCTTCGCGGATGAACCCGTTGTCGCGGTGGTGGAACACGCTGGACTGTGGGTCACGTTTTGACAGTTTCTTATTGCCCTCCCCCATCACGTATGGCAGATGACCAAAGGTTGGTTGGAAGTCGGCAACACCGACGGCATATAGCGCACGGTAGAGCGCAATCTGGCGTGGTGTGGAGGACAGCAGGTCTTCGCCGCGTAACACGTGGGTGATGCCCATCAGCGCATCGTCCACGGGGTTGACCAGGGTGTACAGCGGTGATCCGTCGGCGCGGACGACCACGAAATCTGCGACCGAGCCCGCACTGAAGGTGATGGTACCGCGCACAGTGTCGGTAAATGCCAGGTCGTGGTCTGGCATGCGCAGCCGCCAGACGGGTTTGCGGCCTTCTGCTTCAAACGCTGCGATCTGTTCGTCGGTTAGGTTGCGGTCGTATCCGTCGTAGCCGAGTTTCTGGTCGCGACCAGCGGCCGCGTGACGTGCTTCGGTTTCCTCAGCGGTGGTGTAGGACGGGTAGATGTAGCCACCGTCTTTGAGCTTTTGGATGACGTCTTGGTAGATCTCACCGCGTTTGGATTGGCGGTATGGTTCGTGCGGTCCACTGACTTCGACGCCTTCGTCCCAGTCGATGCCCATCCATTGCAAGGCATCGAGCAGTTGGAGGTAGGACTCTTCGGAGTCGCGTTTTGCGTCGGTGTCTTCCACGCGGAAGATCATTTTTCCGCCGGTGTGCCGTGCCCAACCCCAGTTGAACAGGGCGGTGCGAATCAAGCCCACGTGCGGGGTGCCGGTTGGCGATGGTGCGAAGCGCACGCGCACTTCGGCGTCGGAAGAAACTGCAGGGATATCGTCGGGATTGCGAAGCTGGCTCATGGTGACCAAGTCTAGCGTCCGTGACTGCGCTGCAGTGTCCTCGTGACCGTGTTGCTAGCCCCTAGCCAACGGTTGGACGGCGCACCGTGGTTGACAGGGTGCCGATGCCGTCAATCTCACATTCGACAATCTGGCCGTCATCAACTGCGCCGACGCCGGCCGGGGTGCCGGTGAGAATCACATCACCCGGCAACAGGGTGAATGCTTCTGAGATATAGGACACCAGTGTGCGCACGTCGAAGATCATGTCCGCGGTGTTGCCATCCTGTCGCAGCTCTCCATCGACCCAGGAACGGATCTGCACGTCGTCGGGTTCCAGTTCGGTTTCGATCCAGGGCCCCAGCGGGCAGGAGCCGTCGAAGCCTTTGGCGCGGGCCCATTGATCTTCAGCACGTTGTACATCCCGGGCGGTGAGGTCGTTGCCGACCGTGTAACCGAAGATGACTTCGTCCACGCGCTCCACGGGTACATCCTTGGCGATGCGTCCGATGACGACGGCCAGTTCAGCCTCGTAGGAGACTTCTTCGGTCCAGTCGGGCAGCAGGACTGGTTCATCTGGCCCCACCACCGAGGTGTTGGGCTTGAAAAACAGTAACGGTGTGGATGGCACCTCGTTGCCGAGTTCTTCGGCGTGTGCTTGCCAGTTCCGGCCCACACCGATCACTTTGGAGCGCGGCAGCACCGGCGTCACCAGACGCACGTCGTCGAGTTTGAGCGTTTCGTTGGTTGGCACAATCCCGGCATACAACGGGTCATTGGCTAAAACGGTGATGGTGTCATCTTGGACGACGCCGTAATGAAATTCTTCGCGGTGTACAAAGCGTGCAATGCGCAAGGTCAGCCTCTTTCTGCGAACGCGTTTAGGCTAGGCGGTGCATCCAGCCGTAGGTGTCTTCTTCGGCTCCGGTTTGAATACCGACCAGTCGTTTCAGCAGCGCGTTGGCGACCGGGAAGTCCTCGGATGGGGTGTCGTAGATTTCTTCGCCGTCGGCGACTCGGCCGATTGGGGTGATCACGGCGGCGGTGCCACAGGCAAACACTTCTTGGATGTCACCGGAGGCGACGCCATTTTTCCACTCGTCAAAGGTGATGTGGCGTTCTTCGACTTCGATGCCTTGTTCTGCCCCCAACTGCAGGATGGAATCGCGGGTGATGCCTTCCAAGATGGTGCCGGTGAGTCTTGGGGTCATGAGTTTGTTATCTTTGGTCACAAAGAACACGTTCATGCCACCGAGCTCTTCGAGTGAATCATCGGGGCTGCGGTCGAGGAAGATGACCTGGTCGTGGCCGCGGGAGGCACCCTGAAGTTGCCCGGCCAGTGACGCGGCATAGTTGCCCCCGAATTTCGCGGAGCCGGTGCCGCCTTCGCCTGCGCGAGCGAAGTCACGCGAGACCCAGATGCTCACGGGTTTTGGTTCCCCACCGAAGTAGTTGCCTGCCGGTGACGCGATCACGTGGAAGTTAAAGTTGCGGGCCGGACGGACACCGAGGAATTCTTCGGTCGCAATCATGAATGGACGCAAATACAGCGACTGCCCTTCGCCGTTGGGCACCCATGCGCCGTCTTGTGCCATGAGTTCTTCGAGTGCTTTGACGAACACGTCCTCGGGCAGCTGTGGCATCGCCATGCGGTGTGCCGAGCGGTTCATGCGTGAGGCGTTGGAGTATGGGCGGAAGGTCCAGATCGATCCGTCTTCGTGACGGTAGGCTTTCAGGCCCTCGAAAATTTCTTGGGCGTAATGCAGCACGGCTGCGGCCGGGCTCATGGCCAGTGGACCGTATGGTTCCACGCGGGCGTCGGACCAGTCCCCTACCATTTTCAGGTATTCACCGGCCTCAAACGCTTTGGCTTGACCGTCGAGGTCGGCAGTCCAGTCGACGGTGACCATGTGGTCGGTGAAGTACTGGCCGAAGCCGGGGGCAGCCAGGATGTCGGCGCGTTGCGCATCAGATAGTCGCTGTTGGTTGGGTTCAAACCTAAATTCCATGATGGACCTTTCTCCACGTGCTGTTTCGCATTAGACCTGTGCTGCAATCGCGTCGCCCACCTGCGAGGTGGTGCGAGCTGTGGCGCCTCGTGCGGCCAGGTCATCCCATACTGCCGTATGTACTTTTTGGGCTGCCTCTGCGTAGCCTTCTTGTTCTAAGAGTATGGCAGCCGAGAGGATGGCTGCGGTTGGGTCGGCTTGTTGGGTGCCTGCGATATCCGGGGCCGAACCGTGGACTGGTTCATACATGGATGGTGCAGTACCGGTGATATTCAAGTTGCCCGAGGCCGCCAGCCCAATCCCGCCGGTCACTGCTGCGGCAAGGTCGGTGACGATGTCGCCAAACATGTTGTCGGTGACGATCACGTCGAAGCGGTTTGGATCCGTGGTCATGAAGATCATGGCGGCATCGACGTGCAGGTAGTCGTGGGTCACGTCTGGGAATTCTTCGCCAACTTCTGCAACGATGCGGTTCCACAGGTGCCCGGCATGGACGAGCACATTGTGTTTGTGCAGCAGGGTCACGTGTTTGCGTTGGCGCTGCTGGGCGTATTCGAACGCAGCTCGCACGACGCGCTTGACGCCATAGGCGGTGTTGACCGAGGTTTCGTTGGCGACCTCGTATTCGGTGCCGGCGCGCATGGAGCCACCGTTGCCCACGTAGAGCCCCTCGGTGCCTTCTCTAAAGACCACAAAGTCGATGTCGCCGGGGTTGGCGAGCGGTGACGTGGCACCCGGGTAGAGCACCGATGGGCGGAAGTTTACCGCGTGGTCGAAGGCAAATCGCAGTTTGAGCAGAATCTCGCGCTCGAGTAGACCGGACGGAATGCGGGTGTCATTCGGCGCGGCACCTACGGCACCGAACAGGATGGCCTGGTGTTGACGGATGGCTGCCAGTGTTTCATCAGGCAGGGTTTCGCCAGTGGATAACCAGTGCTCAGCTCCGAGACCGTATTCGGTGGTTTTAACGTGGCCTGCACCGATGGCTGCTTTGAGCACTTTGAGGGCCTCGGCAGTGACTTCGGGGCCAATGCCGTCGCCGGGGATGAGTGCCAGATCTAATACGTTGTTGCTCAATGCGTACCTTCTTACTCGTCTGCTTCTTCGTGGCGTGGGAAGACCGGGGTGGGTTTATCGATCGGTGTTCCCGGTGCAAGCTGTTCGTCCCAGGCGGCATAGGAGCGTGCTCCGGACCCAGAGGCGTTCGTGGCCCCGGCATCGGCAGATGCTTCCACACCGAGCGCGTCCAGGAGTTTCGTCGCTGATTCTGGCATAACGGCTTGGATGAGTATTGCGATGCGACGCACGACTTCTAGAGTCACCCAGAGCACGGTTTTCATCCGGGCCTCGTCAGTTTTCCGTAGGACCCATGGCTGCTGGTCGGCGAAGTATCCGTTGGTATCGTCGAGGACTTTCCATGCGGCAACGAGCGACCGGTAAAAGTCTTGGGTCTCGAAGTGGGTGCGCCAGGTTTCCAATAGTGACGCAGCATCGGCGAGGAGCTGTTCGTCTTGTGCTGTCAGCTCCCCCGGTGCGGGTATCTGGGCGTCGAGGTTTTTGTAGACCATCGACAGACTACGCTGGGCCAGGTTGCCCAGGTTATTCGATAGATCCGCATTCTTGCGGCGCACGACCCCGTCGTGGGAGTAGGAACCGTCGGAACCGAAGGGGAATTCACGCAGCAAAAAGAACCGCACGGTGTCGAGTCCGTATCGGTCAGCCCAGTCTGAGGGGTGGACGACGTTGCCCACCGACTTGGACATCTTTTCGCCTTCGTTATTCAAAAATCCGTGGATCATCACGCGTTTTGGCAGTTCGATGCCCGCCGACATCAAAAATGCGGGCCAGAAAATGCAGTGGAAGCGCGAAATGTCTTTCCCGATGACGTGTAAATCTGCCGGCCAGAAGCGTTTGAGTTCGCTGTGCTCATCGGGGAAGCCTGCACCGGTGATGTAGTTGGTCAGCGCATCGACCCACACGTACATGACGTGGTTTTTCTCGGTGGCTAGTTCCGGGTTGGTCGGTTCTGGTACCGGGATGCCCCAGTCGAATGAGGTGCGCGAGATCGACAGATCTTCAAGCCCTGATTCCACGAAGCGGATGACTTCGTTGGCACGAGTGGTCGGGGCAATGAATTCCGGGTTCGCCGCATAGTGTGCCAGCAGTTTGTCTGCGTAGTTGGACAGCCGGAAAAAGTATGATTCCTCTTCGGTCCAGGTCACTTCGGTGCCGGTTTCGGTGGCAATGCGCTCACCTTCGTCATTGACGTGGGTCTCGTCGTCGGCGAAGAAGCGCTCATCACGCACCGAATACCAGCCGGCGTAGGTGTCCAGGTAGATGTCGCCGTTGGATTCCATGCGGCGCCAAATCTCTTGGGCTGAGGCAGCGTGGTCGGTATCGGTGGTGCGGATGAACCGGTCGTAGGAGACGTTGAGTACGTCGTCATCCATCTGCTGGAAGACCGCAGCGTTGCGGGTGGCCAATTCCAGGGGTGCGAGACCCTGTTCCACAGCCGTCTGCTGCATCTTTTGGCCGTGCTCATCGGTACCGGTTAGGTAGCGCACATCGTAACCGTCAAGGCGTTTGAACCGTGCCATCACATCGGTGGCAATGTATTCGTAGGCGTGCCCAATGTGTGGTTCGCCGTTTGGGTAGGCGATCGCCGTTGTCAGGTAGTAGGTGTTCACCGGACAGTTTCCTCCAAATCAACCTCGGCGGCCTTTTCTGCGTGAATGGCATCTGCGACCTGGTCCATGAGTCCACCTGGTAGCGCCGAGTCCAGGGTGAGGATGGCGAGTGCTTTGGCACCGTCGGCGCGCAGGGCAACATCCATGGTGGCAATATTGATGCTGCGATCGCCCAGTTGCATACCCATGGTACCGATCACGCCTGGACGATCTTCGTATTCCAACACGAGCATGTGGTCTGCGATGGCGACTTCAAATTCGTAGTTGTTAATACCGACAAGTTTTTCAACTTGCTGTGGTCCGGTCAAGGTGCCGGTCACATTGAACTCTCGACCATTGGCTGAGACGGCTTTGACGGTGATGGTGTTGCGATAGTGTGGAGAATCCGAGGTGGTCGACAAGCGGGTTTCGATACCACGACCTTCGGCCAGTACCGGGGCGTTTACATAGGAGACCTGTCCGGAAACAACGTCGGTGAAGACCCCTTTCAGTGCTGCAAGTTTCAGCGAGTCCACGTTCTTTTCGGCGAGTTCGCCAGCGACGACGACTTCGATGGCCGAAACCGAAACGCCCTTCATCACGGCAGATAGGATGCGACCAAGTTTTTCGGTCAGCGGAATGCCGGGCCGCACATATGGGTCGATCACTCCCCCGGCCACGTTCACGGCATCTGGGACGAGTTCACCGGCTAATGCCAGGCGAACAGATTTTGCCACGGAGACCCCGGCTTTTTCTTGGGCTTCTTCGGTTGAAGCACCCAGGTGCGGCGTCACGGTGGCGGAGTCGTGTTTGAAAAATGGCAGGTCTTTGGCTGGTTCTTCAACGAACACGTCGATCCCCGCGCCAGCAATCTGTCCGGCATCCAGGGCACGGCCCAGAGCGCCTTCATCAATGAGTCCACCGCGGGCCACATTCACGACGTAGGCCGAGTCTTTCATCATTGTGAATTGCTCATCGGAGATCATCCCCAAGGTCTCTGGCGTCCGGGGCATGTGGATGGTGACGAAGTCTGAGGTTTCCAACAGCTCATCGAGGCTGAGCAGCGTGGCACCGAGCTGCTGTGCGCGCGCCGCGGTGACATAGGGGTCGTAGGCGGCGATGTGCATTCCGAAGGATTTCATACGTTCGGCAACCAGGGAACCGATACGGCCGAGGCCGATGACGCCGAGGGTTTTTTGGTAGAGCTCAATACCCTTATAGGCAGAGCGTTTCCACTGGCCGTCTTTGAGTGAGGCGTTAGCCGGGGCAATATTGCGTGCCGAGGAGAGTATGTGTCCACAGGTGAGTTCTGCTGCAGAGATGATGTTCGATGTTGGCGCGTTGACCACCATGACACCGGCTTCGGTAGCAGCTTGTGTGTCGACGTTGTCGAGTCCGACTCCGGCACGTGCGATCACTTTGAGATTGTTTGCCGCACCGATTGCTTCGGCGTCCATCGTGGTCGCTGAACGAATCAGCACAGCGTCGGCGTCAGCGAGTGCTGGCAGTAGCTGATCACGGTCGGAACCATCGGTGTTACGAATCTCGAAGTCGGTTCCAAGAGCATCCATGGTGGCCGGGGAGAGTTCTTCTGCGATGAGCACTACTGGTTTGGACACGAACGCCACACTTTCGTTAATAGGAAAACTTTGTCATGAGCGCACAGCTCACCGCATCCATATTAGTGCCCGGAGGAACCGTGTTTTGCACTGGTACATTCAGTGAAGCTCCGCATCTCCCCCTAATGCCGGAACCAGTCCGCATAGGTTTGAAAGGTTGGCTACCTCGCGTGCCGGGTGGCTTATGGACCTAATGGAACCTCACGGAGCCGCTACGGCCTCCACTCCCCCGATCTTGGAACCTCAATGCTCGATGAAAACTCCTCATTTAGAGGATCTGCTTGAAGCCCAGCAGGGAAAATTGCGCTCACTTATTCGTTTTAACAAGCGTTATTTCTGTGTGGTTGTGACGATCTAACTCCTGACGTACAATTACAAACGTAAGCCCCGAGTGGACCGCTGGTTTCGACCATGTCGCCGGGGCACTGTTTTTGGCATACTGTTCCTATGGTTGATACGTGGATCGATAAGTGGCTTGGCACTGCTCGATTTCAAAGATATGTCAAAGAATGTGCCGGTGACCGTGCACGCGCGCTCGATCTTTACGAGTGAAATGTTAACGCTGGTCAGACACTGATGCACGACATTGCACATTTTGAAGTTGCACTCCGCAACGCATACGATGCTGCAATCTCCGCCGTTTGGCCCCATCAGAATCACTGGCTACTTCATCCTGAATCTCCGGCCGTCATGCCAATTTGGCGTACACGAAACGTGAAGGGCATTAAACGCGGCTCAGACGTCAACTTCGTTACCCGTAAGAACGTCGATGACGCGATCAAACGCTGTGGCTACGGCCGGGCGTCTCCCGGCAAAGTTATCGCTGAGCTTTCGTTTGGGTTCTGGCGTCAGCTAACGACGAAGGCCATGGAAAAAAGCATTTGGGTGCCATACTTACACAATGCTTACCCACAAGGAACTTCGCGGAGCATCGTCGACGCTCAGATCAAAACGGTGAATGATTTACGCAACCGTATTGCTCACCACGAGCCCTTATTTACCTCGACGCTAGATCCCACTCGCGCTCACGAGGGACTAATGCACTGTCTCCTGCTATTATCACCGGAAGTACATAATTACGTGTCAAATACATCGACGGTCGCCCAGGTGCTTGCTTCAAAACCCTGAGGCCTAATGTCTTGCAATAGAGCACGCCTTCCGTAAGCGAGATAACGCATCCCACCGCACCAGACCACGAACTGCTAAGCTTCGGCTGGCGTCTGCTCGATAACGAGTTCATTCTTCGGAGTGAGCTTTTGAGCCGGCTCTTTCAGCCGAAGCACCATAACACTGGTCATTGCCGCGACGAGGGCAGCGAGCACCATGTGGACACCGACAGCAATTGGTGGAAGTCCACTACGTGCTTGGTATACGCCGACTGCGATCTGGATCATCAGTAAGACCACCAGGCCCAGTAGCGACCGGTATGGCCGCAAATTGCTGGCCTTGGCCCAGACAAGGAGCACCAGGCACATGATACCGGTAATGTATCCGGGCCAGGCGTGAAGATGGCTCAGCACAGTCGCATCGAATCCATCACGCACGACATCTGCATCACCCGAGTGAGGGCCCGCAGCTGTGGTAAACACGCCTGTGATAACAATGATTACGATGCCCAGAGCGGCGATTGCGGCAATAGCCCAAAACACTTTTGGTACGGCTGGAATTCGCGGGCCAGCCGGCTCAGTCATACGTACAAGATATGCGGCAGTTGTGCACGCAATCTCGATAGAAACCGAATAGTGAAAGCCCACAAGGACGGCGGCGAGACTTTCCCATACGACGAAAGCTCCAACGAGAGCCTGAATAATCACAAGACCTGTGACAGCAATTGAGAGACCAAACAAGTCTTTTCGTTGGGAACGGATACGCCAGGTCAGGACCAGTACGACAACAGCTGCCAACAGCACGGGCCCGCTGAGCGTTCTATTGGCAAATTCGATAATGCCGTGAATGCCTGTTTCGGCAGTTGGCGTGAGTGAGCCAGGAGTGCACAGTGGCCATTCGGAGCAGCCAAGTCCCGACCCGGTAAGACGCACGGCTCCTCCCGTTGCAATAATCACAACGTTTAAAACACACGAAATCCATGCAGCAGGCACGAGAAATCGAGGTAGACCACTGCGAGTGGTCCCTGAACTCTTGAGCTGGGACGACAAATCAATCCTCTCGAACCGGGCAGATAGCATAACGCGATCCCCGCCGAACTGGGGTATCTCCCTTACTCTAAAGCCCGATCATCCTGGCGATCACAAGTATTGCTGCCTTGCACACACCGCCTGCAACCCCATCACGGGCGATTATTCATCGGCAGTGAGGCCTGCGGGATCATACACGGCACCGGGGTTGAGGATGTTGTGCGGATCAAGCGCCGACTTTATCCGATTATTCAGCTCCAGAGCATCCTCGCCAATCGAGTCAACCAACCATGGCCGCTTGAGTCGACCCACACCGTGTTCACCGGTGATGGTTCCGCCGAGCCGAACAGCAAGCTCCATCACGTCACCATACGCCAGGTGTGCTCGTTGTTTCTGCTCGTCGTCCATCGGGTCGAACACCAGCAGCGGATGGGTGTTTCCGTCACCGGCGTGGGCAATCACCGCAATCGTCACATCCCGGTCTTGAGATATCTGCTGGACTCCTCGGACAAGTTCGCCCAACCGAGGCAGCGGGACGCCGACGTCCTCCAACAGAATCGTGCCCTTTTGCTCAACGGCGGGGATGGCCATGCGGCGGGCCACAATGATGGCCTCGGCTTCTTCGACGTCGGACGCATGGAATACGTCGGTCGCGCCGTGCTGATGACACGAAGCCTCCATCATTTCGATCTCTCGTGCCGCGTACTCTGCTGGCTCATCGGACTGGATGATCAACATTGCAGCGGCGTCGCGATCAAGTTCCATCCCTGTGGCATCCTCCACGGCATTGATCGTGGCGTTGTCCATGAATTCCAGCATCGACGGGCGCATACTTGACGCGATCGCAAGCACCGCTTTGGTCGAATCATCGAGCGTTGCAAAAGTAGCAACCAGTGTGGTCGGCGGACGCTGAGCGGGTACTAGTCGTAGTGTGACCTCGGTGATCACACCCAGCGTGCCTTCGCTGCCGACGAAGAGTTGTGTCAAGTTCAAACCGGCAACGTCTTTGAGTCGCGAGCCGCCCAGGTTCACTTCCCGGCCATCGGCAAGCACCACCTTCATGCCCAGTACATAGTCGGCCGTCACCCCGTATTTCACGCAGCACAGTCCCCCGGCATTGGTCGCAACGTTGCCGCCGATGGAGCAGAATTCAAACGATGAAGGATCCGGCGGGTACCACAGGCCATGCTCAGCTGCAGCAGCCTTGACTTCGGCATTGAACGCACCCGGCTGAACCACGGCAGTTCGGGTCTGCGGATCGATACTGATATCGCGCATATTCTCCATCGACACCACGATGCCGCCGTCGACCGCGGAGCTGCCGCCGGACAACCCGGATCCTGTTCCCCGGGTGACAACCGGCATGCCGTGGGCTGCAGCGAAACGTATGGTGGCCTGCACATCTTCAGAACTTGTGGCGCGCACGACGGCAACCGGCGTACCTGCACTGGGATCGTTGGCTCGGTCCCAGCGGTAGTTGTCTATCGTCGCCGGATTGGTTACGACATTCTGCGCGCCAACGGCATCGATGAGCCCCTGAAGTTGCGGTGTATGAGCGGTAGATGTCTGCGCCAATTTCAGCCCCTCACGTGGCGATATTCTGAGTGCTATATGTCACCTCTGTGGATCGTATCACGCCCCCATCAAAGAAGGTCTTGTGATACACGTCATACATGAGTATTATGCAAGCAACCACTTACGTAAGAGGTCGCTTACATGACAACGCAAGATCGCCTGAGTTCAGCTTTCGCAGCGCTAGCTGATCCAACGCGCAGAGATATTTTGTATCGCTTGCGCGGAGGGCCACTGACGGTCAGTGAACTCGCGACACACTATCCCATGAGCCGACCGGCCATCTCGCAGCATCTAGCAGTACTTGAGAAGGCGGGCCTGGTAGAACGAAATCGCCGTGCACAGTGGAGCGAATGTTCACTAGCACCCAACAGCCTCGCCGAAGTTGCAGCATGGGTCGAGCAACAACACACCGCGTGGAACGAGCGCTTCGATCGACTCGAAGAATATCTCACCAAGGAGAAGCCCGATGAGTAAGACCGACATGACACAAGCTTTTACGATGATCCGAAACTTAGATGCCACTCCCCAACAGGTCTGGCACGCCTGGACAGATCCGGATGCCATCTCAGACTGGTGGCACCCGCGCGATACCTCCACTCCGCGCGAGGAAGTGGAGGTCGATGTCCGCGTTGGAGGACACTACATCTACACGATGGTCAATGACGGCACCGGCGAACGTGTTGTGACCGGTGGTGTCTACAAAGAAGTGATACCACCAAAGCGACTGGTCTTCACCTGGGGCGAGCCCGGAGGAGACCCCGAGGACACGCCGGTGGTCACCGTAACTCTTGAGCCCGATAACAACGCCACACTCATGACATTTGAGTTGCGCGGCTTTTCAGGTCAACCCGGCGACGGCTTCGTCTATGACGGCTGGGATGAAGCGCTTGACGCCCTGGAAGAGTATTTGGCCTAGTCGTCCACGCTCGACGCGTCTGGCGGATTTTTGGTCATTACGTCGCTTTTCAAGTAATGCGAGAGTAACATAGATCACACAACTCGAGCGGTGTACCATCGTTTCGACAAGGAGGATCACCATGAATACGACGAACTTAGCGCAAGGTTTTACCAACATCCGTTACGTTGAAGCGACCCCTGCACAGGTCTGGGACGCGTGGACTGAGCCAGATGCTATTGCCCAGTGGTGGCACCTCCCCAACACCACGACCCCTCGTGAAGGGCTTGAGTACAACGTCCATGTCGGCGGCTACTACATTTACACCAGCATCGACGATGAGTCTAGAGAACGGACCGTCTCCGGTGGAATTTTTCAAGATGTGACACCGCATGAGCGGCTCGTGTTTACCTGGGGTGCACCTGGTTTCGACCCAGAGGATCTGCCTGTAGCCACTGTTACTCTCGAAGAGACCGAAGACGGTACGTACGTTTCTTTTGAGATAGAGGGAGTATCCGGAGAGCTCGGCGATGAATCCTTCTACGACACCTGGGACCAAGCCTTGATCAGGCTCAAAGAATATCTCGCTTAACCATTTGCACGACGTTCGGCCGGTTTTCGGAAGGCGCCCGGAAGACCGGCCGAACTATGTCCTGACAAGCCTTTTCCCAACATCCCCAGAACTGTCTTGATGATAGCCTGCATGTGGTCCGTTTATTTTCAAGGAGGATGCAATGGAACTCAGCATGGATAAGGGCAATCAATTCGTCGAAGAAACTCAATCACCGGAAGGTACAGCTGCCTGGAAACAGCAGCTCGACGAGTACGCTCCTGGTGCGTCTGACTGGGTTGTTGGTGCAGTTTTCGGTGGAACGTATCAGCGTGAAGGTATTGCACTGCGCGACCGTCAGATGCTGAATATGGCCGCGCTGGCAGCGATGGGCGGTACTGAGCCACAACTGACCGGACATATCAAGACTGCTGTTGATGTCGCCGGCATGACCAAAGAAGAGGTCGCTGAATGCTTTGTCCACCTTATGCCGTACATCGGCGTCCCTAAAACGCTTGCAGCGATGCGTTGCATGAACGCTGCTTTCGAAGACTAATGTCACGTCGCAAAGTGGGACTAAGAGATTGCGCGGATAGGGACCGGAAATTGGTGATTGGTTCGGGCGTGTCGCACAGGACAGGCATGGGGAGCTCGCGTTTCGATGGAAGTGCAAACCAACCCCGAATATGCGAAGGAACTTC
>JABXHI010000051.1 GCA_013393415.1 Micrococcaceae bacterium | reverse complement strand
CATGTCGAGGTCTTTCTTTAGATGTGTTGTTTGAGCACTTCCATCTTCGAAAAGACCTCGACTTTTTTATGCCTTCAACACACCCCGGTCACCAAACCGATCTACACCCAAAATTCCGAAGAGCCATATTGGTGGCCAAGCGATGATGGGTGGTGGGCCCGAGCAAGCCTCGTTCACGCTCATCACAGATCCGGGTGCAGACCAACCCGAAGCTGAGGCCAACATTCAGTCCACACTCGATGCCTATTTCGAAGAACACCCCGATATCGGAGAATTCCGACTCGAAGCAGGTGGCGGCATGATGGGTTCTGAAACGATCGATGTCCAGCTGGACGCGCTCGATGAAAACAATCTGGGCGAGGCGAACGATACACTCACGGAGGCGTTTGCAGACCTTGACGAGGTAGCCCGCGTCGAATCAGATTTCGAAGCCGAACAACCCTCACTAGAAATCGTGCCGCTGGAAGAGGAGATAGCACAGTACGGTATGACCGTTTCTGAAGCGATGGGCATGATCGCATCCCACACCACCGACTTCCCGATTGCTGAGGTGACCATTGATGACACCGAACTCAATGTGCACATGGACTCGGCATCAGCGGTCGAAACGGTCGAAGATATTGAACAGCTTGAGCTCTTTGGTATCCCGCTGACGGATATCGCCGAGGTCAACCGGGTCAATATTGCCCCCTCGGTGACGACCATTGATTCGATTCGTACCGTGACCATCGCGGTGACACCACAAAATACAGATAACGTCGGCGCGACCACGACGGCCCTGACACAGGCCATCAACGACACGAGCCTTCCAGAAGGGGTCCAAACCGAAATGGCCGGTGTCGCCGAGGAGATCGATACGACCTTTGAACAGTTAGCACTGGCGATGGTGGCAGCCATCCTGTTGATCTATGTCATTCTCGTCTGGTTGTTGAAGTCATTGATCCAACCGCTAATCTTGCTGGTGGCTATTCCCTTCGGCGCCACCGGAATGATCTGGGCGCTGCTGCTGACCGGGACACCGTTAGGTGCGACCACGCTTGTGGGCATGTTGATGCTAATCGGTATCGTGGTCACCAACTCCATTGTGCTCATGGATCTCATCAACCAATACCGACGACGTGACGCGACCTTGGACCAGGCGATCATCGCAGGCGCTCAAAACCGTGTACGTCCGATCATCATGACGGCGGCAGCTACCATCGGTGCGATGATCCCGCCAGCCCTTGGCCTGGCGGGTCAGTCCAGTTTCGTTTCGGCACCCATGTCGATAGCTGTCATCGGTGGCTTGATCGCCTCCACACTCATCACATTGGTCATTGTTCCGGTGCTTTATCGGATGACTGAAGGCACCGCAGAAACCATCAATGAACGTCAAGGAAAACGTGAAGCAGCAGCCCGCTAGATTCACTCAGCGCAAAGCTAATAAAGGCTATTGTTCACCCGTCCCCTACAGTAACGTGGAGCATTATGAGTAACCAAGGTCCAACAAACGGCGACGACCACGATCCAATGTCAGAAATGTTCCGGAGAATGTTCGGTGGCGATGCCCCGGATCCGGAAGAAATACAGCGCGCAATGAACCAGTTCGGTGCGTCCGGAATGCCATTTGACCCTTCAATGATGGATCCTCAAATGATTCAGAACATTATGGGACAGTTCCAATCGATGATGCAGGGCTCGGATGATGATGAACCGGTGAAGTGGGACCTTGCCAAACAGACTGCGCGTCAGTCGGTTGCCGGTCAGGATCCTTCAGTCGGTTCCTTTGCTTCCACGGAAGTTGATGACGCCGTACGCCTGGCAGACTCCTGGCTTGATCAAGCCACCACACTCGAAGCCGCCAACGTACCCGTTGTGGCATGGTCCCGTGCTGAATGGGTAGAAGCGACCATGAACAATTGGCGTGAGATGACAGACCCTGTCGCCACCTCATTATCCGAAGCGCTGACTCGCGCGATCACCGAACAGTTGCCGGGCCAAATGCCAGAAGAACTTCAGGGCGCGTTCGGCAATATGCAACCGATGATGAAAAATCTTGGTGGCTCCATGTTTGGGCTCCAGTTAGGGCAAGCCATCGGTGAGCTGGCGCAAGAAGTCTTATCGGGCACTGATACCGGTTTTCCAATTGCCGGGCAACGGATGGCCCTGCTGCCAGTCAATATCGAAGAGTTCGGGGACGGACTCTCGGTGGCCCCCGAGCAGGTTCGTATTTACCTGGCGCTTCGTGAAGCGGCCCGTATGCGGCTGTTCGCCAATTCACCGTGGTTGGCGCGCGACCTGACCGCCATGGTCCAGCAGTATGCCGCCGGTATCAATATTGACGTCTCTGCCATCGAAGACGCGGTTCAAAACTTGGACCCAACCGACCCAGAGTCGATGAATCAAATGTTCTCAGGTTCCATGTTTATTCCGGAGCCTGAAGGCGCCCAAAAAGCGGCTATCGAGCAACTCGAAACCCTCTTGGCACTCATTGAGGGATGGGTTGACGTTGTAGTCACCGAAGCGTCCAAACCGTTAGAGTCTGCAACTGCACTGCGCGAAATGATCAACCGTCGTCGGGCCTCTGGCGGACCAGCCGAGCATGCTTTTGGCTCTCTTGTCGGTCTCGATTTGCGGCCACGTCGGCTACACGAGGCAACGCAGCTGTGGGCCACCATTCATGAGTCCGAAGGTATGGAATACCGAGATGCGATCTGGGAGTCGCAGCTTCGTTTACCCACCGCCGAAGACTTGGACGATCCAGAAGGCTACGTCAAGCGCCGTGAGACCGCTGACGAGCAGTCCGCCAGTCTTGATGATGATCTCAAGAAGCTACTCGAAGGTGGATTCGAAGAAGACAATTAGTCGACTGCTTCCGGGAAGGGTTCGTCCTGGTCACGTTGCTGAGCGAATACCACACCCAATAGGAAGGCATCTGCTTCTGCGGTGCGTGGATAGCGCCGTGTAAAGTCCTGGAACTCCTGACCGTGGTCAGCATATTTCAAATGTGCGAGTTCATGGATGACGACGCTATCGACCACCCACTGGGGCATGCCCTGCAACATGGTGGAAATACGGATCTCTCCGGTCGTTGGCTTACACGTCCCCCACGTTTTTCTCTGACGGTCTGTCCACACCACCGATGTAGGTTGAACCTCATTGTCGAGCCAGACGCGGGCAAGGTGCAGCGCGCGAGCATACAGTTCAGGATTCGATGGAAGCCGTTCGGCCGCTTGGCGCCGTGATTTGACCTTGGCAATCAAACCTCGTGCTGAGACCACGATGTCTTCATCCCGCATCAATAGGGGCACCGACAGTTCGACCATGCCTTCACGAAACGCAGCCGAAATCGTTTTCTTTCTGCGCGCCGAGGCGATCAGTCTGACGGGTTCGCCGTCAATCTCCACAACCGACGCGATTCTGCCGCCCGAGAGTTGTTCAATGTGTTCACGTTCAAGAGTTGAAATGTTGTGCATGTCCTTCATACTGACCCACAAGCAACTCGCGTACACGAGCGCCCCGCAGAACTGTGGAGAACACGTCTACCGTATCCCCGTTGTGGAAAACACGTGACGTGCCATGCCACGGTAGACCATCATGGTAACACCTTGAACCGAAGAGGAGTCGCCATGCAAATCAATCCGGGACTATCGTATACACGTCTCTCCCCCACCCATGTTCAAATAGGGTCTGGCTACCGGGCGCTTGAGCTGAGCGGCGTCAGTACGCACGTGAGAAAATTCCTACAACATTTGCGTGACGGCATCCCTGATGGCCACGAACGTCACATTGCGCAGGAGTCGAAAGTCTCCGAGCTCGACTTTGAACTGATCATGGCCAAAATTTCACCGCTCTTGGTTTCGACGCCTGCGCAAGATCATTTCGTGGTGAGTACAGATCAGGAACACCGCGGAAGCTTGGCACGACTACGCTGTGTCACCCCAACTTTCGACCGTGGCAAACTCCACGGCCTGACACCTCATGATCAAGAACAATTTGAAATACAACGTCACAGGGCTGCCCTACAGATTTTTGGTCTTGGTCGGACCGGCGCGGCACTGACGAAAATCCTGGTGGAGTCCGGCATCGGTCATGTGAATGTTTGGGACTCCTCAAGGGTCACCACCGTAGATACAGGCACGGGGCTGCGCTCCGAGGATATCGGCGAAGTGCGGTCGCTGGCGGTCGCTGCGGCGCTGAATCCCTCCCATCGTCGGCCACATATTTTTCCTGCCGGTTGGCTCAAACAGCCTGCCCTGAGCACCTTAGCTACTGTCCACATCACCTTGGGCGGGCTGGACGCCACGACCATCAAGGAAGCCCAGAACGAAAAACAACCGTACTTACCGGTCGTGATTCGTGATGATGAAATCGACATCGGCCCGTGGGTCGTACATCAAGCACACGCCTGTCCCATGTGCTTAGAAACAGCCGTAACCGAGTCCGATGGGTATCGGGCACAACGGGTGGCTGCCCTACGAGACAACACCGGTGGCATCGAAACGGTTGCGGGCGCGCATTTGGTTGCGGGACTCATTGCCACCGATGTGTTGACGATGGTCGATTCCCAGCAGCTGCGTCACCAAGTGCCCATTACCAAACACGGTACGGTTCCCGGCATGAATTTGGACACGATCACCCGAGTCAATCTAGCCAATGGGTGGGTCCAGACGTTTGAGGTGGATCCACGACCGGGCTGTTGCGGGGTCGTTCAAGAGCTCAAGATGGCCAGTACGTCTTCACCATAGCGTTCAAGTTTTTTCGGTCCAACACCGGGTAACTGGCGCAATTGTTTGAAATCCGCGGGCATTTTTTCAGCAATCGCAACCAGTGTGGCATCCGTGAACACTACGAACGCTGGAACCTTATCGGCCGTAGAGATCTCTTTGCGCCAGGAGACAAGTCTGTCGAAGAGTTCGGGGTCGTAGGTTGGTGGGCAGTCTTCACAGCGTCCAATTTTCCGTTCGGCACCGGTGGTCAACACTGCACCACAGGTTCGACATTTGGAGACTTTGGCTTTGAGGGTCCGCTTGGTTCGTGGTGTGGATTCCGAGGCGGCGTGTGTGGTGGTGCTCCGGATGGCCTGCAAAAATCGAGACGGTTTCCGGTTCGCTCTGCCGCCTGCTGACCGCGCTAGCGACCAGGATAAAAACACGCGGGTTTTAGCACGGGTGATACCCACGTAAAACAGTCGACGTTCTTCATCCACGTTCTTATCTTCGGTGGCAAAACTGATAGGCATCAGCCCTTCGGTCAGACCAACCAAAAATACGCTGTCCCATTCCAGCCCCTTCGCGGAGTGAATAGATGCCAGCGTGACGCCTTCCATCACGGGGGCGTGTTGATGAGAAGCCCGCTCATCAAGTTCTGCCACCACAACATCCAGTGTGACCTGTTGACCTCTGGAGGCAACCAAATCTTCGGCCAAGTTGACGATGGCGTTCAGAGATTCCCACCGTTCCCGGACCGCACCAGATTGCTGCGGCGCTTGCGGTGTATAGCCAAGCGACGCCAGGACATCTTTAACGCGGCTGATCACTTCTGCGCCGACCACAGCGTCAGCCGACTTGGCAGCGGCCCGCAATTGCAAAATGCCGTCACGAACTTCACGACGATTAAAAAAGCGTTCTGCACCCCGCACCTGGTATGACACTCCGGCATCGCTCAGTGTCTGTTCGAATGCCGCCGACTGGGCATTGGTGCGAAACAGGATGGCCATATCGGCACCTTTGTGGCCATCTGCTAAGAGCTGTTTGATTTGACCGGTCACCCACTCGGCTTCTGCCTGCTCGTGGCTACATTCGGCAAATATCGGGTCGGGTCCGGCCTCACGCTGCGACACGAGTTCAACAGGTTGGGGCCAGCGAGGCAAACCTGGCCGGTCCACTTTGGTGCGTTCTTGCAACAAACGGTTGGCTAAGCCCACGATTTGGGGCGTCGAACGATAGTCGCGAATGAGGTCGATTTGCGTTGCATCGGGGAACTTTTGGCCAAAATCCAATAGATAGTCGGCTGTCGCCCCGGTAAATGCGTAAATTGTCTGGGAGGTGTCACCGACCACGCACAAGTCGTCACGATCGCCCAACCATCCGCTCAGCAGACGGTACTGCAGCGGGGAAACGTCCTGAAATTCATCGACCAAAAAGATTCGGTACTGATTCCGTACCGTGGCGGCGATGCGGGGATCGGATTCGAGGATGCCAACCATGATGAGTAAGACATCTTCGAAATCAATCAGCCCACGATCCGATTTGAGATCCTCATAGGCCTGGAATAACCGAGTGACGGCGATGAGGTCCCAACCCGCTGGCATGGACCGATGCGTGGCTTGTTGTTGGTATGTCTGCGGGGTGAGCATATTGAATTTTGCCCACTCGATTTCCCCGGCGAGATCTCGGATCGTGGCCTTGTCGGTGCTCATACGCAACCGTTGAGCTGCTTCTACGATCAGATGGGTTTTATAGTCCACCAGTCGTGGCATGTCTCCACCGACGGCCTGCTGCCAAAAGTATTGCAGTTGACTCAGTGCCGCAGCGTGGAAGGTCTTGGCTTGGACCCCGTGTGCGCCCAGGTCGCGCAGTCGTGAGCGCATTTCAGCAGCCGCTCGAGCCGTGAAGGTCACGGCCAACACGTTATACGGGTTGTAGACTCCGGTCGCCACACCATAGGCAATGCGGTGTGTAATCGCTCGAGTTTTCCCGGTGCCGGCACCAGCCAAAATCCGAACTGGTCCGTGGAGTGCTGTGGCCGCTTGGCGTTGTTCGGTATCCAGGCCGGCCAGGATGTCTTCGGGATTTTGCAATCTAATTCTCTAAGGTTCTTGGTTGCGGGAGGGGCCCACCGTACCAGTGGCGGATGAGGTGGTGAGCAATTGAGGACGCTCCGGGAATGAACATCCTGCCTTGTTCAACTTCTTCACGAAGTTCCTGGCGGGTGAACCACCGGACCTCGGCAATCTCTTCTTGATCCGCATCAGCCTCTTCAGGGTGTGCAGTTTGGCCCAGGTAACCCAGCATAAGCGATTGTGGGAAGGGCCAGGGTTGCGATCCCATGTACTTGACCCCGTCAACGACGACGCGGGATTCTTCATAGACTTCACGTTTGACCGCGGCTTCAAGCGATTCGCCGGGTTCCACGAAGCCTGCCAGGGTCGAATATCGTTTGTCTCCCCATGCCTTATTATTGCCCAGCAATGCACGATCATCTGGGTCGGTGATCAACATGATCACGGCCGGGTCGGTGCGTGGGAAATGCTCTGAACCGTCGTTTGGACACACCTGGACCCAGCCAGAGGTTTGCATCTGAGTTTTGGTCCCACAGCGTGGACAGTACTTGTTGACGTTGTGCCAGTTCGCGATCGCGACACCCGAAACAAAGATGCCCACGTCGCGGTCATTGAGTCCAGGGGCGATATCAGAAACCCCAAGCCAATCGATCCCCGCAGGATCCTCAACGACTACCCCACCGACTTGGGGGTCTTCGAGCCGCGGGGCCTCCATCGTCGGGTCGGCGATCAGCAGGATGATCTCGACGTGTTCTTCCGCCGGGTCAACGAACTGGCTGTGTTCTGGTGTGTGATGCGCTGAACGACCCAAATAGATGGCGTCGTGCGGCAACTGTCCCGACGGTGCCGTCAGCACTAATTCGCCAGCCCAGACCGGTGCGGTGCGACCGTGGAGCCACAGTACTCGCGTACCGGGTTCGTCCCAAAGTTTTGCAAGCCAATGTGGGTCATCACGTAGCTCGGTGCCACGGTCTACATCGTCGCGAGCAAGGGGCAACCGTCCAAGGTCGGGCAACATATCCATGCTCTCCACCTTAGCGTTGCTCAACAGAATTTCGACTCACCAACGTGGCTGCTGCCGAACCGGGGTACATCAGGCGTAAGGTAGACGTGATGAAACGAACCGCCATGGAACTTGCAGCATTAGCCTCGGCTGCCATGCCCGGGCTTGATATTGTCCAAGCCGCAACCTCCCCTGATGATCCGCGCGCTTTTGACTCTGCCATTGTGACTGACACCGACAATAATCACTGGCGGGTGCGGTCTCCTCATAACTCTCAGGCGGCTTTCCGATTAGAAACCGAAATCCAAGTCCTATCTGGTTTCACTCCGGCTATTCGGGCACACTTACCGTTTCGCGTACCTTCGGTCGCCGGTGCAGTGCAAATAGATTCCCTGCGCACGTTCGTTTATCACCAAATGCCCGGTATGCCGGTCGAGTTGGACGCCATCACCGAGGCAGAGCCGCAAACCATCGATGACCTCGGTCGCATTATTGCCGCCATTCACACTCTGCCCCGGGCAGTCGTCGAAACAGCGGATTTACCGTCCTATGGATCCGAGCAGTTGCGTTCGCGATTGCTGTCCGAACTCGATCAGATTGCATTGACCGGTAAGGTCCCGTCGGTGCTGTTACGCCGTTGGGAAAATGCCTTCGAAGAACGGCAAATGTGGACGTTCACTCCGCGCGTGGTACACGGTGACTTTGATGAAACCTCACTGTTGATCGACCGGAACCGGGCTGTCGGCGTAACCGCATGGACGGATTTGCACATCGGTGATCCGGCCCAGGACTTCACGTGGCTGGCATCGACGGATTCCATCGAGTTTCGTGACGCCTTGATCTCGGCGTACCACCGGCACATGGATTTACCGGCTGACTATGTCGATCTGCACATCATGCGTCGAGCAGCCTTAGCAGCAGAGTTCTCCTTGGCAAAGTACCTCATCTCTGGAATCAACGCTTCCAATAATGAAGTCGTTGCAGAAGCCCAGTCCATGTTGGACGACCTTGCTTCCGACATCGACGCCACGGGCGGTCAGGATATTGGTCAACGATTCTGGGAACCAGAACCAACGCCTGAGTCAGTACCGGAGCCGGCACCCGAACTAGAGGTGGACACGGAAGAAACCGAACCAGAAACTGACGTCGATGACCAGGCTGATCCTGTCGACCCGGCATTCGACGACCCCGTAGCGGCTGGCCCCGATGCTGGAGATGCTGAGGAAACAACCACAGAGGACGCTAGTGATGAATTGTCCGACGAGTCATCGGGAAGCAACGAGGCTATCACCAATGACCCTGACGACCACGCGTCTATGGCAGCCGAGACTGAAGACAGCACTGAGCTAAGAGTGCACACACTTTCCGATGATGGCGATCTCGTGCCTCACGATGAAGCCGAAGCACCACCCGAAGACGATGACACGCAGCCGATCTCGTGGAAGACGGTTCGAGAGAACCTCGATAACAACTAGCTATCGCCAAAGGCACGGGCCAGGATGTGTTCCAGATCATCGGCGGACGCGAAATCATGCGGCGTTTTTTCTGCGCCGTGTGCCAGGTAGACGAACTTGCCCGTAATCCGATCTAACGGGATGTTGTGGAGCCGAGACCAGGCCAACCGATATATCGCTAGCTGAAGACTCCGTTGGGGCATTTCGGCATCCGATGGCACTCGACCGGTCTTCCAGTCCACCAGCTCCCACTGTGCTTCAGGGTCGAACTCCACGTCGGGATCTCCCCCGGTCCGAAATACAGCATCAATACGACCACGCAGTGTCAGACCCGATACCGACGTTTCGACGGCCGCCTCGATCATCGACGGGATGCGCTGTGCCCAGTCTGAACCCTCAAACTTCTCACGTAGGTCGGCCAAACCGGTCGCCTCGTCCCACTCAGCGTCCACGAGCTGCTCTGTCTCTTCAATGTCCAATGACGGCGTGAGCCCTGGCATATTCTGCGCATAGAAATGCTCAATCCATTCATGCACCAGTGTCCCCTCGCGTGCTGCAGACGTTGGCCGCTGTGGCATAGGCCGCCGAATCTGGCGCGCCACGGCGGCGGGGTCTTTCGCTAGCTCAACAAAACGGCTGGTTGAAATATGTTCAGGCATGTGCACATCATTGGTAATCGGAACCTGGGCGCGGTCTAATACCCAATCGATGCGTTGCGCCAGATCGTCGTCGAGCTGCTCCTTGGAAGCTACCGCAGCACGGACGCGGGCTGCGCTCTGCTCCAAAACTTCGCGACGAGGATGACTTCGGCGCACCAGCACGGCGTGCTCATCAGGCTCTGGTAGCCGGCCGTCGTCGCGGGCCTCAACCCGGTAATGGTCCGGGCCATCGAGTGGGTCATATGGCCACTTGGCCACGACCGCACGAGAGCTTCTTGGATTCTCCTCGGGGAATTCAGTAGCCCAATACGCTTTTTGGTCGAGACCGTGGTCGTCCTGGTATTGCACCATCTCTTCCAAAAACACCGACATTGGAGCCGGCTTTTTGAGGGTGCCTTGCCAGTGGGCACCCGAGACCCACAACAAATCTTTCGCGCGGGTAAATGCAACGTAGGCGAGTCTGCGAGCTTCGGAGAGTTCGTGCAGTTTCACTTGCTCTTTGAGCGTGAGCACTTCACGACCTTGCGTCTCTGCCATGGTTTCGGCCATTTTGGCCGACCACCCGTCGACGCCAGATAATCCTGCCCATTCACGAACATCCGATGCGGCGTGCTGTTCCCACTTGGGTAAGGTGTCACGGTCGCCACGAAGTGGCCACGGCAAATCCCCACGAGATGCGCTAGTCCACAAATCGTGCTGCTCGCCCGGAAACGTATTTTGATTCAGTCCCGGCACAAAGACAGCATCCCATTCCAAACCTTTCGAAGCATGCATGGTCATAATCTGCACGGCACCAGGTTTTGGTTGTTCCGGAGGCATGTCCAGCCCATTTTCCTCCACCGCGGCAGTTTCTAACCAGGTGAGAAACGTGACCAGGTCCAAAGTGCGTGTGTGGTCAGCGGAAGCCTGAAAGTTCTCGGCAATGCGCAAGAATTCATCCAGATACCGGCGCGCATCAATCGTTGCGCCACCTGGCCGCACCGCTATTTCGACGCCGAGCCCGGTAGACTTTTCGATCTGTCGGATCAAGGTCGGGATGGGGAGGTGAATCTGGCGCATCAGCTCTTGTAATGCGTTGCCAAACCGCTGCAGACGTTGAAAGCCGAGCTCACTAAAGGTCTGTCCTCGCGGGCTGGTCCAGTTGTCTCTTGGTAACCGCAGGATCGCATTGATCATTGATGGATGATCAATGTCTTCTTGCGGAGACGTATCAGAATCTAACGGATCATTGCGATCTTGCCGATCAAGACTACGCGCATATGCGTTCAAGACCCAGAGGTCCTCGGGCCCTATACGCCATCGGGCGTTGGACAACACACGTAGTAAAGCGTCAGAGGATTGTGGGTCAGCAAGGATTTTAAGAATCGCAACAATTTCAATGACTTCAGGAATGCCCAACAGTCCGGCAAGGCCGACGACCTCATAGGAGATGCCCCGGGCCTCGAGTGCTTCGATCAACGGCGGGAATTGCTTCTTGGCTCGGCACAGGATGGCCGCGGTATTGGTGCCATCCTCGATGCCAAGTTCTTTGACGCGGTCGGCTAATTGGCCGGCTTCATTATCGGCCGATTCGAACCAGTTCAATTCCACGACCCCGGCTTCAGCTTGCTGCTTCGCCTGGAGTTGGGGTATCACTTGGCCTTGAACGGCGGAGTCGCGCAGCGGTTGGGCGACGTGGTTTGCCATATCCAAAATGTCGCTACTGTTCCGCCAAGCCGTCGTCAGTTCGAGTTGCTCGGCACCAAACTCCTCGACAAAGGAAAACAGCTGGCCTGCCGAGGCCCCACGAAATCCATAAATGGACTGGTTTGGGTCCCCCACTGCAGTAACCGAGTGCGACGCTTGCGTCCCATCCCCGCGACCAAAGAGGTGGGAGAACAGTTGCAGCTGAGCATGCGAAGTGTCCTGGAATTCGTCAAGCAAGACGATCTTGTATTTCTCGCGTTCGATGGTCCGAACTTCTGGCAGTTGTGTGGCGATGACAGCTGCGTAACGTACCAGGTCACCGTAGTCCATGACGTTGTGTTCTTTTTTCTTCTCCAGGTAAGCAGTGACCATATCGGAGATCTTGGCGCGAAGTTTGAGCATGGTGAACACCGATGCAGTACTTTGCGACATCGCTTTGGTGACCGGCAGACCTTGCCCAAACGTGAACATTTCTGCGAGCGCATCGCGCACCTGGGCTGGTTCTACAAGGTGTTCGGCACAATCCCCGGCGAGCTTTTTCACGGCCTTGATGGTGGATGATAGCGGTCGGTCCCGAACGGCGTTGGCGATGGTGTCTGTGAGGTCTTGCGAGTGCACATCACTGAGGTCAATTTCTGAGTCATGATCGTAGACAACGTCAGTGACCAGCTGGTATGACTCGGCCTCACCAATGAGCCGAGCATCTGGTTCCACGCCGATGCGCAGTCCATGATCTGCCACCAGGGAGTTGGCATAGGAGTGATACGTGGTGACGGTGGCTTGACCGAGGTCTGCGGTATCGAAGGCCAATTCAATGTCATCGCGGTCAGCGAGCTGTTCGATCGCGTTATTGACTCGGGATTCAAGCTCGCCTGCGGCCTTGCGGGTAAAGGTTACGCCAAGCACTTCTTCGGGACGGACATACCCGTTGGCTATCAACCAGATCACGCGGTCGGTCATGGTGTGCGTCTTCCCGGAACCTGCACCAGCAACGACGAGTAACGGATCGGGACCGGCCTCGATAATGGCCGTTTGCTCCTGTGTTGGATACAGGCGCTTTGCAACGGGTTTGTGGTCTTCGAGCAGATCGGTCAGCTCGTGAGCACTATAGCGCGGTGGGTGCCCCCATGTTAGACCAGCCATTCGGTTACCTGTTGTCCTTCCGTACAGATGGGGCACAGCGCTGCGAGGTTGCAGTCTTCACCCTGGTGAACGTTGTAAAAATAGGGTCCCTGAACCCATCGAGCGGCATCAGCGATGTCATCTTCGGCCCAGGAGCGTTCTGCCCCGAGCGGTGCTTGAGGCTGGATCTGGACTGAAGCCCGATTTTTGCCGAGTTGTACCAGTGCAGCACCGGCCGGATCAGTCCGCTCAACGATATCGGTGAGTGCCCCGGCCTTTACCATGGCTTGATAGACGCCAAGCTGGGGCAATCGCAGCATCGATTCGCCGCTGACATTGGTCGAGCCGGTTTTGAGGTCCACGACATAGGGGCGTCCGGTGTGGTCGACTTCCACACGGTCGATGACGCCGTTCAGCTGCACTGGGAGGTCATCGACCGTCAGATCGACGCTGACGCGCTGCTCGACGGCCACAAGTGTACGGGGTCCAAATTCTTCTTTGGTTTGCCCACGGCCGGTCGTATAGCCTGCGCTCATACCCGAGACGTATTCGTAGAAGAACTCTAGGGCACGTTGCGCTTTGGCATACAGTGCGTCATATTCCCAGCCGGGTTCAATGCCGGCTTCCGCGGCCAACACCGGGAACTTCGCCTTGAGCTCGGCATACATCTCGCCGACATCTGCTTGCGGATATTTCTCTGCGATCGCGTGCACGAATGTGCCGGTCGCAGCAGCGGGCGAGGACGCCGATGTAGAGACCTGGTAGATAAACCATCGCAGGGGTGATTCCACGGCTGTTTCGACCGTCGATGGGGATAAGCGAATGCGGTTGGCTGCACCCGTCTCGTCTATCCCGTGGATCGGAGTCTGGGTGGACAGTTCCAGCAGGCCCCACCAATTGTCGGGGCTCGCGGTTGAGATCCCGCCTTCTGCCAGCACGGCGAGACCTTCTGCCGCTTGCGTGGCACCTGCTTCCAACAGCTCAACCTTATGAGGATCAGTAGTCGTCGACAGAGTGCGTTGGGCTTCTTCAAGTGTGCGACGCAAGTCGATGACCAGTCCACTCACCGTCAGCGGTGTAGCGACGGTGGTGTATGGACGCACGGGGTGGTCATCCGTGGGTGGCCACGGGTCGAGCCGTTCAATGAACATGGAGGGTTGATGGTCTGCATCGGCGACTGCCGTGGCAATGAGTCGCTGCGATGCTCGTGAGATGGCGGCTGCGAAGGTTCGAAGTTCATCGTGGCGTACTTGGGCGATGCGCTCATTGATGGGTTGGTCGCCCGCGGTGCCGGTGACTTCTTCTACGAGTTCTTGGGTGTGTAAAAGTTGACCACGCAAGCGGGTGTTGGGCCACACGCCTTCTTGGACGCCCACCACAAACACCGTGTTCCACGAACCACCCGCAGCGGATGTAGGGGTCAACACCGCAACGCCTGTTTGATCGGATCGTGAGGACAATGAGTCCATGGGTAAATCTTGCTCCGCTAAGTATTCGGTAAAGCCCGCGGCACTTTGACCGGGAAATTGCACCACATACCGTTCGGCTGCTTCAAACAGGGCGACTGCTGAGTCCAGATCCCGATTCGCCCGAACTGCGGCATCCTTGTCGTCGCCCAGAGCTTGTTCTTCCCACACGTTGCCGACTTCGGGCAGGGCTGTCGCCCACCCGGCCCACAGCACCATTTCTGCCGAAGCTTTTTCCTCGACGGTAGCCGTTGTCATGGCAGCTAACATGCGGCCAATACGCACCGCTCCTCTGGCATATCGAGGCATTGGACGATCAGCATCTAGTGCTAATAGTGAGGCCGCTTCATTCGGGTTGGCGACGAGCTCATCGAGTAATTCCGCCGAGGCGCGCGTACCCTTCTCGTCGCGTTCCACAGACAATAAACGGCGGCGTAGGTTGCGTAATTCTAGCGGGGTTGAGGCACCGTATCGACCGGTGATCAACCAGTGCAGGTCAGCAGGCTCCAACCCCGTAGCGGTCTCGCCGCTGCCTCGTGCCACAGCATCTGCTGCACTGGTCAGCACCAACAGTGGTGCGGCAGCCGGCTGCTGATTCAACATGACTTCTGAGATGGACCGGGCCACGGGGATCGCTTCTGATTCCAGCGCGGTCGCGACTTCGGAAACCTTGGATGCGGTACGAGCTAGCACGGCCATGTCGTCAAAAGCGACACCTTCACGGTGATGGAGTTCCAAGACTTGCTGCAGAATAAAGAGGTGCTCTTGCACCGGAGACGCCAGACGATGCACGGCGACGCTATCATCATGTGTGGCAGACGTGAGGCGTGCCCGAATATCTGGGAACCCGGCGACTGCGGGGATGCGACCCACGGTGCGCTGATATGCGGCGTTGAGTTGTTCGCCCATGCGGTATCCGGCGTCTAACGTCGTGACCGTGGCGTCCGGTGCCAGGATCTGTGGCCACTGCGCCAGTGCCTGCGGTCTCGCCCCGCGAAAGCCTTGCACCGTGGTGTCGGGGTTTGCGGTGATGACAATATCGCGTTGGGTGCCGATGAGTTTGACGAGCCGGTGGATCGCCGGTGTGGCGTCCTGGAAGTCATCGATGATGATGTGCTGAATGCGCTGTGTTTCGTCCGCCGCAAAGTTTGGGTTGGCTTCCCATAGATCAGCCGCGGACGTGATGAGCCCGGAGGCGTCGTAGGCATCATCACCTGAAAGGTCTAAGACATCGCGGTAGTCCTGCAGGATCGTCGCCGCAAGTCTCCATTCGGCACGTCCCTTGCTGCGACCCAGCGCTTCAAGTTGTCCCGGTTGGATACCGTATTCTGCACTGCGGTCAATCAGCTCACGCAATTCATGACGCAGTCCCCGCAGCCCGACAGCTTGGGCAAGACTTTCAGGCCATTCGAGTGCCAACTCGGGGTCGGTCATATACCCTTCGATGAGTTCGGCAATCACCCGATCTTGCTCGGCACCGGCCAGCAGCCTTGGCGTGGCGACGTGGTCTTCACGAATACGCGTGATCAGATCAAACGCGTAGGACGCGAACGAACGCACGGGGGTTTCCGACCGAGAGTCAATAGCCTCAAAATTCAGGCGTGCCGTGAGCTGATTGCGCAGTTGCGAAGCTGCCGTACGCGTGTTCGTGAGCAACAGGACCTGGCTCGTGGGTACTCCCGCCTTGATTTTGGCAACCGCGTACTCGACCGCCGCCGTGGTTTTTCCGCTGCCCGGGCCCCCAAGCACCAGCATCGGCCCGTGTCCCGGCGCCTGATCGACAACATCTTGTTGACGGACATCAAGTTGAGGTGCAGTACGAAAGAGGTTCTTGGGCCGAAGCAATTGCGGAGTTGAAACCATGCTCTCCATTGAACCACTTTTGTCATATAACCGCCCAAACTCTCCACAAGCTCAGTCATGATCCACAAGTGACGTAGTGCTCGCATACAGAATGCACGACAAGGTATTTTAGAACCATGATCAAAGCAGAATCTGTGTTGACAATTCCTGGTCCGAATGACCCCTGGCATACCGGCTCAATGGTGGGGTTCGATTTAGAAACCACCGGACGCAACCCGCACGAGGCACGTATCGTGACTGCCTCCATCGTCCTCATGGATCCTGACGGGCATATGCGTACCAGTGCCGAATGGTTACTCAATCCCGAAGTGGACATCCCGCCCGAGGCAGCCGCAGTACATGGTATTTCCACTGAGTACGCACGCGAACACGGCATGGATGCCGCCCAGGGCCTCAATGAAATCGTGGCCACACTGTCAGATTTCATGCATCACCGCGTGCCAATTATCGCTTACAACGGAGTCTATGACTTCACCGTGCTCACAGCCGAGTTAGCACGGCGAGATGCCAACGAGTTTCCCGTCGTTGGGGTCGTGGATCCCTATGTTCTAGACAAATACGCAGACACGTATCGTAAGGGCAAGCGCACACTCGAAGCGGCATGCCAACACTACGGCGTACTCCTCGACAACGCTCACACATCGCAAGCCGATTCGATTGCCGCGGTCCAAGTATGCCAAGCCATGGTGGCGAAATTCCCGGGCAAATTTGATGTGTCACTCGAAGAACTGTTCGATCACCAGATTCGTTGGAAGTCGGACCAGTCCGCAAGCTTCGAGCAGTACTTGCGTCGGAAAAACCCGGAAGCCACGGTACCTCGCGAGTGGCCCGTGGAGAAACGCTCTTAGAGGCTCTCCGGAATATTTGGGCACCCTCCCCGTTAGTTGAGTTAGGTTCACTCAAGTTTCTTGACCAATCGAACATTTCTCGGAATAATGTCGATCAACGATGCGTTACTTGAGTTAAGAACACTCAACTTCTGTGCAGAACCCTCTGCACAAACCACTAGGAGGACACATAATGCCCGCATTCTTTGGTTCCGCCGGTTCCAACGGCGACTCCTTCGACGAATTCTTTGCTCGCTACCTTCAGGATCAGCGAGCCGGACGTCAGGGACGTCCCGTAGATATTAACCGTCTGCTCAGCAAGCGGACCCACGACATCATTCAAGCAGCCGCGAAATTCGCTGTAGAACGTGGCCAGGCTGATGTCGACGCGCTCCACATCCTGCGCGTCATGCTCGCCGAAGACCCCGCAGCTGCTGGGGTACGCCAGGCCGGTGCTGATCCGAAAACCATCATCACCGCCGTGGACGAACGCCTACCAGCAGCCCTAGAGGAGAAAGGCGACGCCACGGCATCGCTCAACGCCTCGGCTCAAAAGGCTCTGCTTGACGGCTACCAAGTAGCACGCGCATTCGGATCAACCTACATTGACCCAGAGCACGTATTTTTTGCTTTCGTGTTGAACCACGATTCCCCCGCCGGTGCACTGTTGGCACAGGCCGGCGTGACCCCGCAGTCACTTCAAGCCGGAGCACAACAGCAGGGACCTACCGGACAGCCCGGTACCCACAACGAGGGTCAAGGCGACGGTGAGGAATCTATGCTGGAAAAATTCGGCTTGGACCTCACCGCCGAAGCCCAAGCCGGACGGCTGGATCCCGTCATCGGGCGTGGAGACGAGATCGAGCAGACCATTGAGGTGCTGGCTCGTCGCACCAAGAACAACCCGGTACTGATCGGTGAAGCAGGTGTCGGCAAAACCTCTATTGCGGAGGGCTTGGCCCAAGCCATCATTGATGACGAAGTACCAGCCCAGCTCAAGGGCCGTCGCGTCATCACCTTGGATCTTGCCGGGATGATCGCTGGCACTCGGTACCGCGGTGACTTCGAAGAACGTCTCACCGGTGCAATGGACGAGATTACCGAAGACGGTAACACCATCGTCTTTATCGATGAGCTGCACACCGTGGTCGGTGCTGGCGGTTCAGGAGAATCTGGCGGCATGGACGCCGGCAATATTCTCAAACCACGCCTCGCCCGCGGCGATCTGCACATGGTCGGTGCTACCACCCTCAAGGAATACCGCACCATCGAAAAGGACTCAGCGCTAGAACGCCGGTTCCAGCCGGTCACCGTTGGCGAGCCTTCGATCGAGGATGCCGTACAAATCATGAATGGACTGGCAGATCGCTATGCGGACCACCACCACGTGACCTACACCGACGCGGCACTTCGAGCTGCCGTCGAGCTATCCAACCGCTACATTACCGATCGGTTTTTACCGGATAAGGCCATCGACTTGATCGATCAGGCCGGTGCCCGATTGTCGCTGAAACGTGGACCGCTCGATGACGGGCCCGAAGTGGATACCGAAGCATTGCCCTCGAAGCTTGCCGATCTGGAATCGGAGAAGAATGCTGCGGTCAACGCCGAGAACTACGAACGTGCCACCGAACTTCGGGACCAGGTTCACCAGATCAGCGAACAATTGGCTGCAGCCGCTGCCCAGCCTGCGACGGGATCGTCTGTCGTGGACGAGGATGCCATCGCAGAGATGGTTTCGCGCGCCACCGGCATTCCAGCTGCGCGCATGACCGAAGCCGAGAAATCGCGTTTGGCTCGTCTCGAGGACGAACTCCACGAGCGGGTGGTTGGCCAAGACGATCCGGTCTCTGCCATAGCGAAGTCGATTCGTCGGTCACGCACCGGGATGGCTGATCCATCCCGTCCGGTCGGCAGCTTTCTGTTCCTGGGCCCCACCGGTGTCGGCAAAACCGAACTGGCCAAATCACTGGCGCATTCACTCTTTGACGATGCCGATGCGATGGTCCGGTTGGATATGTCGGAATTCGGTGAACGTCACACCGTCTCACGTCTGGTCGGTGCCCCTCCGGGCTACGTCGGCTATGACGAGGCCGGGCAACTCACCGAACAGGTTCGTCGTCGTCCATACTCGGTGATTCTGCTCGATGAAATCGAGAAGGCCCACCCCGATGTGTTCAACATGCTGCTGCAGGTACTCGACGATGGACGCCTCACCGATGGTCAGGGTCGTACCGTAGATTTCCGCAATACCGTGTTAATCATGACTTCGAACTTGGGTTCCGAGTTCTTGTCATCAACTGGCGCACCGCTGGGCTTTGTGTCCGGTGACGCGACGGCAACACAGCGCGATACCGAGCAAAAAGTAATGGGCCGGGTGCGTGAGTTCATGCGTCCAGAGTTCCTCAACCGTATTGACGACACCTTGTTGTTCAACCCGTTGAGCTCCGAGCAGCTCCGCGAGATTGTCGGCATGCAGTTGCGCGATTCTGAACAGCGTCTCGTTGCCCAGGGCATTACGCTCGATGTCGATAACGACGCACGAGACTGGATTGCCAATGCCAGCTACCAGCCGGCCTACGGTGCTCGTCCAATGCGCCGTGTCATTCAGCGCGAGCTGGACGATAAGGTTGCTGATCTCTTGGTCTCCGAGTCGGTCCAGGACGGCGATAGCGTTCATGTGACCGTCGAGGGTGATGGCTTGAAGGTTATACCGGTTCGGGAAAGGGCTGAACTCGCTGCCTAATCCACACGCCTAAGCCGAACGACACGCAGACCGGGCGGCTACTGAAGTCCTCAGTAGCCCCCGGTCTCTTGTGTCTGCAACGCTTGATGAACTCAGCCGTGCTCACGAGCCTGTCAGCGCATTCAGTACTCTTTCCTGGATGGCTTTTGCATCATAACCCAGCGACAGCATCGTGGTGACATATTCTGCGGTGATGCGCTGCGCTTGCACCGTAGGGTCGTTGACCGCATAAGAAGCCACCACAGTGCCGTTTCGTCCGCGCGTTTCCAAATAGCCTTCGGCTTCGAGCTCTTTATAGGCCCGAGCGACGGTCCCCGGAGCAAGAGCGAGCTCCGCAGCCAGACGGCGTACTGCGGGTAGTCGCGTCTCTGCTGGCAGCTGTCCAGCGGTGATCTGTTCTATGAGTTGTCTTCGCAGTTGCTCATACGGGGCGACGTCGGCGTGCGGATCGATCACGAAGGTATTCATACCGGCACCCCGTCCGACCATAATTGACGCTGCTCATATCCTTTTCGACGACCACTGAGCCAAGAGGATAAGGGGCCGGCTGCTGCGACGAGACACAGTGCCAGATAAGCGATCAGGGCGATACCTGTGATCGACCAGGTGAGTTCGGGATGATTTCGATAGAAACCATCGGTGGTCAGCACGACTCCAATACTTACCAACCAAAATAATAATGCCATGCTGGCGACTATCACGCTCAGATTGGCGACTTGCCGGAGCCCCTGTGCCCGCTCGCTGTCAGCCCATGCGAGTTCGAGCTGGGTTTCGGTTCGGGCAGGTGCCATGAGCACTCGACGCAATGCCACGAGCGCCGCCACCCAAGTCAGCAGTGCAACGGCGCTCAGGCTGCCTGCGATGATGCCGTAGTTACCCACAGCAGCGTGTTCAGGTAGCCGCCCGAGCAACAGTCCTCCTACGATCACACCAACTATCAACACCGCAGGTACTGCCCACAGGCCAAACCGCTCCCCTTTCGTCAGATAGTCCGCCAATCCCACCGACCGCATTCTCGCCACGACCGGTCGATCGATGGTTTGACTCGGACGGTAGGCTGCGATCGCCCAGGCACCCCCGAAGACTGTCCCGGCACCGGCGCAGAATAGTACGAAAGCGCCTATTGCCCCGTCGTCATTGTCGAAAAAGATGATAAAGACGATGGTCGCGAGCACTATCCCTGCGCTACCGCCAATCGACATGCCGCGTTGCCTTCTACGAATGCATGTCGCCACGGCCCGAGCAATGTGATCCGGCAGAGGCAGGCCGACGTGCTCCGCATGTCGGGCAAGGTTGTGATATTCGGGATGACGCTTGCCTCCGCTGGTGAGCGAGGTGGCCGGCAGCACGAAACACGCCAGAGCGATTGCTATCCAGATGGCGATACTCATGAACTCTCCTTTGTATCAATACATTTAATGTACTGATACAAAGAAGGGGGTGTCAAGGCCCATAGCAAAATGCCGGTGGGGTGCACCTGGCCATCCGGGTGCACCCCTACTGCGGGTTATGTAAGCATCAGACTTAGAGATTGCGCGGATAGGGACCGGAAATTGGTGATTGGTTCGGGCGTGTCGCACAGGACAGGCATGGGGAGCTCGCGTTTCGATGGAAGTGCAAACCAACCCCGAATATGCGAAGGAACTTCCC
>JABXHI010000050.1 GCA_013393415.1 Micrococcaceae bacterium | reverse complement strand
GTCACCCTGCGAGACGGCGTATGTCGCACACCCTATTGTGATGCGCCGATTCAGCAGATTGACCACATCACCCCCGTCAACAACGGTGGGCCCACCAGTTGGGATAATGCCAGCGGGCTCTGCGCGGCCTGTAACCAGACCAAAGAAGCCACCGGATGGCGCCACGACGGCAACCCTGAGCAGCTGACCGTGATCACCCCAACCGGTCACCAATACACCACGACCACCCCACCCATCAGCACAGCCGAGCCACCCGACACCGGTGACCCACCCGAAGAACACGGGCCAGATGATACCGGCCCACCCGATGACGGGCCGCCAGACATCGACCCCAACCCACGATTCGACACCAACAACTACCGGCACCACCACACCGAAATCACCATGCGCATCGCAGCCTAACGACTCGAACCCAAAAATCGAGACGTCAAACGAAAGCGCGTTACGGTGTCTACGATCTTGGATCGCTTAAAAGCAGGCTGCGGAGACGGATACCTTTCCATCCCCGCAGCCTAGATTGGTGCGAACGCAGACTTAGCTGTCCTCACCCTTGTCTGAGTTCTCATCGTTGAAATACTTCATTGCCATCCAGCCATGAGTCATAGCCCCGCCGGCACGCAATGCCATGGCAACCATGATTGCTTCCGAGAGTTCTTCTTCGGTTGCACCGGCCTGGGCAGCTCCACGCGAGTGAGCCTCAACGCAGTGTGGACACTGAGTTGTGGCGGCAACGCCGATGGCAATCAGTTCACGAGTCTTCTTGGAAAGAGTATGGCCTTCTTCGGCAAAAACTTTCTGATCAAACTCAGCAAACGCCGCAAAATCATCCGGTGCTCCTTTACGGATGTTTCGCCCAAATTTCGAGTCATTGGAGTCGTAATGCTGCATCGTCATCCTTTCGTCAATTCAGTGAACGCTGAACTTGTTACAGCGACCGGAGTAGTTCGCGAATATCCATATCGCCGTCATAGAAATCAATCGTTTGACCAACGGTGGCATCTTCCTCAAGCGCGACGAGGATCGTCTCGGCAACATTACTTCGGGACGTGTCACGGCCGCCGTCAGCAGACTGAGCAGAACCGGTCTCTGGTGCAACACTGATTTTGAATGTCGGATCCTCTAATGTCAACAGTCCCGGACCAAGAATCGTGTACTTCAGGTCGCTCTTACGCAGATGCTCATCAGCCGCAGATTTAGACTCGGCATAAGGGAAAAACGAGCTGTCCTCGCTGACCCCGTGATCCGGACCTGCGCCAGCATAGGAAATCATGATATAGCGCTCAACGCCTGCCTGAGCAGCCGCATCAATAGAACGCTGAGCAGCATCCCGGTCCACCGCGTAAGTGCGTTCTGGATTGCCACCGCCGGCACCGGCAGCCCAGATCACAGCGTCCTTGCCCTGAAATGCATCGGAAAAATCATTGACAGTAGCCTGTTCAATATCCAACAGCACCGTTTTCGCGCCGGTAGATTCGACTTCCTGGATCTGCTCCTCCTTACGGATAACAGAGGTCACGGTGTGTCCTTCTTCGACCAGACGTGGAGTCGTCCGCATTGCGACTTTTCCGTGCCCGCCGATAATAACTACGTCAGCCATATCCGTCCTTTCGCTGTCAGTCCATGGATGTCCGAGGTAACCGGACCGCCACGAGTTGTATTCCAACTACTCGCAGCCTTCCAGTCCGGGCCCATAAAAATCAATCGTTCTTCAGCGCTTCCTGGATACGTGATGTGACCGTCAGAATCGTGTATAAGCCCTTCCACCTGGCGAAGATCTGACACGTTCGAGGAGCGAAATGCATGCTGAACCGACTCCATGACCTCTAACGGCTACGCACCTCGCCGATAATATTTTTTTTAGTGCGGCTGCTGGTGACGGACACGATGACCAACGGCCATGAAGACTACAACCCGCTGGGGCAACGCATCTTCTGGGCTATCGCCATCGCACTGATCGCCGCCACGCTCTTGGTGTTCTCCGGTTCTGGTGGCCTGGAAGCAATGGAACAGTTGGTGGTACTGATCGGACTGCCGTTCTTCGTGATGTCGTACTTCCAAATGTATGCCCTCCATCGGGCACTGCGCGAGGCCGCAAGCGAGATTCCTCCGATGCGCACACGTCGCTGGAAGAAGGTACTGCCACCCGAAGAACACGAACGCCGCCAGGACGATGACGATGATGAGACGGAGGCTGTCGTTGAACCCGAGGCCGCAGATGAACGACCCGTCATGCGTGATCCGTATGTCGAATACGAACGAGTACGGCCCGGCACGCTCGCGGCACGAACAGGAACTGCGAGGATCGGCAAACTGCGTCGGAACCGGCCACGACCACCGCGCGAAGACGAGTAATTAGACGGAGGGCAACCGGCGAGCGAGCACAACGTCCTTGGCTGGTTGTCCTCCAACTTCGAAGGTACGGGTGCCAATCCGTTCGAAGCCGACGCGTTCGTAAAAACTGATGGCACGGGCATTTGCCTCGTTGGTGCCCAACCACATCCACTCTTGGTCCGATGTGGTGTACTGCTCCATCAGATGCGACATCATGTTCTTAGAAACGCCTGCCCCGTGGAATTCGGGGTGCACATAGAACTTCGACAGCATGACCGAGGTGGCGGCTGGCAGCTGGGTGTCCAGCTGGGCATCCTCTGGAAGCTCTCCGTTGACGCAGACGGAGTATCCCACGAGCATTGCACCATCGGTGGCGACCAACACGTAGACATTCTCATCGGCGATCCATGCGCTAAAGACGTCTTCGTTCAGTTCATCGCGCACGAAATGATCGATAGCCGTCCGATCCATGCCGGGTGGGCACGCCAGCGGAAACGTTCGTGCGGCCAATGGGGCCAGCTCGTGAACATCGGTGTTTTTGGCTTGTCGGGTCGAAACGCTCATAGCATCACAGTATAAACGTCGTGGTGGTCAACGGGCGGCATTAGGCACCCTGCTTTTTAAACCATTCGTGAACGTCTGAGCGAAAGGCTAAGGATAATACCCATCCTGCAGCGAGGACCTGTGCGAGGCTTAACGCCAGACCAACCATGTCAGTACCGGATCCAGCAAGAAGCCGTGCGATTCCTTGGACGCCACCAAACGCTGCGAGCAGCGCCAACACTGCCGCAACCCAGCGAGCCCAATTCTTCGATTTGTAGACCCAGAAGGCGACCGCGCCGTAGAGAAGCAGCAGAAATAAGAGCGAGGTGATGTATGCGTTGCGCAAAGACGCTACCGACGCCGTCGTACCGTCGCCCAGCTGCAATATAGTTTCGGCGGCCGAGGGCAACAGTGTGATGATCACGTTGATCAATTGCGCACCGACCATGACGACAGCCAGGATAAGAAAAGCGATGCTCAAGTTCTTGGCGTTCTTCGGTTGCTGTTGAGCGGGCTGCTTTTGCATGCGGACTACGGCTTTCTACACTGACATTCGGTAATGAGGGGATCAACGGTTCGTTCGAACCGAGTACAGCCTATCGAATGCACACATGGCATCAGGTCATATGAGAAGCAGTCAGCCGGTCAGAGTGTTCTGACCTGCTGACTGCAGGATATATTTGTACGGTTCATGCGGGAACCGTCAGGCGATATTTAGTTTGATGGATTTGACGGTGGTGGTCCCTGTGGCGGGTTCTGGCCGCCTGGGCTACCTGGTCCGGGGCCGCCGGGCTCATAACCGTAGCTTCCAGCGCCTGGACCGTACTGGCCACCATAGGGAGGCTGCTGTCCGGAAGGTGGCGTCTGACCATATGGGTTGTTACCCGGCTGCTGGCCCGGCTGACCGCTAGGAGACCAGGGTTGCTGGTAGCCGTGTCCGCCGCCCGGGACGTACCAAGCTGCGACGTCAGCGCGGAACGCGAAGATCAAGTACCAGACAGCGGTGCCGATGGTCACGAGCGCGGCCAGCAGCATGACGAGACCATAACCCGGACTCACGGTGAGCGTAACGAAGCTGGAAAATAGACTCAACAGACTGGAGAGGCCGCCGAGGAATGCGAACACGATCCCAAGGATTCGTCCCCAGTTTTGACGGCCAAGCAGTGGCACGATCACCAGGGCATAGAGACCCATGGTAATGATCAGTCCCACGATACCCGTGGCTCCGCTGAAACTGGCGAGCTCGCTGAATCCAGTCATGGCTGCCAGATCAGACCACACAACACTGTTGACGATGAGCACTAAAATTTGTGTCACGAGGTAGCCTGCCGCAGAAGCCAGGGCCGCCAGCTGCAATTGGCGTACCGGCTGTGGCAGATCAGAGCTTGATGACAATACCTTTGCAAAAGGCGACTGCCCACCGTTTCCTGGGTTTTGGCCACTCGGTCCTTGACCGTACTGTGGGCCTCCGGGACCGGTCGGCCCGCCGGGTCCCCCATTAGGGTTATTCGTCATTGCCTCATCTCCATCTTCAATGGCGTGTTCTTGTTGTGTCATGCGCTGCCATTATTGCCAGAGCATGATGAGCGGTAGGTAGCCGTCATGTGAACAATGCATTGCACATGACTATATGATGCTCAACTTACCGGCCTAACATACCAGGCTTATGGCCAGTGTGCTGCCGCATGGGCGTAGGACACCACGAATTGTTATGTTAATTTTGCAAACGACGATGGATAGCGAACCACTGGCTGGTCGATTTACTCATGGCTTGCACAATCCACACAACCGTTAACACCACAGTGAGCCATCCGAGAATCGTCGTTGCAAGCTGGAGGCCTGAGAGATTCCCGTAGTCGGTTGCTAACAGCAGCGAGTAGGCCGACGACAGCAGGAACAGTATCGCCAGTATCAGGCCCACGAAGCGGGCCCACATCCGATTGCCGCGTAATCCGAGCCCGACGATGACAAAGAGTACGAGCGTGATGACAGCTGTCACGATGTTTATCACCGTAAACATGGTGACCATGCTATCCATCACCTCGGGGGTCAGCTGTTCCAACTGTTCGGGTGGCAGCCAGTCGGCTACAAATTCCTCACTGTCTATCATCAATGTGATGATAGACGAGACCAAGTTGAGCGCCAACAGCGGCCAGATCAGCATTTTTGTCAGCCGCGAAGACCGTGGCTCACTGCCGAAATCAGGCATCGTGGTCGCAGCATATGGCGTGGTGCCGTATTTGTTTCCTGGTGTTTCAGACATAACGTGTTTCCCGTCCTTTAGTCATGGCGTAGTGCTTCAATCGGGTCTTTCGTCGCGGCTCTGCGAGCAGGCAACGTGCCCGCGAGAAACGCGATCAAGATGATAACCACAGCGATGACGAGCAGCGACACCGGTTCAATGGCAAACAGTGAGAGCCCCGGCACCGAGTCCAGCGGTCCGTTGATCAACACGGAGTTACCGATCACCCCGAGGACCGAGCCCAAGCCGATCCCGATGATTGAACCCATCAGCCCGATCACGATGGCTTCGGTTGAAAACAGCGTGAACACTTTGCCGTTGGTCATCCCCAAGGCTTTATAGAGTCCAATTTGGCGGGTACGTTCTTGGACCGAAATGAGCAGTGTGTTGACGATACCGAAGCTTGCGGCAAGTAACGCGATGAGTGCGAATCCGTTGAATACCCACGTAATCGCATCGATGATGCCGCTGATCATACCCATTTGGTCTTCAACGGTTTGACCGACCATATCAATCTCGGCTAGGTCCGCTTTGATCTGGTCCTCGTTTTCGGCGAGGTTGTCTACGGTAAGCACGGCTTGCATATAGCTGTAGTCCAGGGTGGTGTCGCCGGCGGTGTTATTGATTTCGGCGATTTCCTGGTTGAGTCCGTGTGAAGGAATCGGCTGCGCACCAGAACCTGTAATGGTCTCTTCGGAGACGCCGACGACTTCGGCTTCGACCGTTTCGGTGTTGCCTTCCAGGTCTTGTACGCCAACGGTGACCGTCTCGCCGATGGCTTGATCGGCGTTTTCAGTGTCATCGATGTCAAATGTACTAAGCCAGGAGGTTGGGACGACGATTTCGTGGGCGTCATTGGATGTTGACGGGGCTTCGCCTGCCGCGTATTCGAGCATGGACAGTTCGAATGGAAGTCCGGGTGAGGAGAGCGCGTACTGGGTGCCATCTGACATTTCGAGGTACTCGACGTTGACGAAGACCATCGGGTCAACCAGCTCAACGTTGTCGAGCTGTTCCAACTCGTCGATATCGTCTTCGTCTAATGCTGGCATCCCGAATTCAGAAGTGGAGCCTTCGGCATCGGGATCGTATTCTTGTGGCTCACTCCCGGCAAAGCTCATGGAAGCGTCCATGGTTTGTGCAGGCATGACGTACACCTGGTTGGTATCGCCCATCGCATCGACTTGTGCGTCGATATATTTGTTGATGCCGGCACCAATACCGGATGTCAGTGTCAGCGTAAACGCGCCGACTACGACGGCGGTCACGGTCAGGAACGTGCGAAGTTTGGTCCGCAGCGTGTTCGCTAAGGCTGTTTTGAAAATGTCGAGCGTCTTCATGCGTTACCCACCGTGTCTTCCAGGATTTCGCCGTCTTGAATGCGAATTTGTCGATCGCATTTTGCCGCCAGATCTTCATCGTGTGTGACGACGATCAGCGTTTGGCCTTCCTCGTTGAGACCGAACAGGAGGTTTTCCACCACGGCGGACGTTTCGGAATCCAGATTTCCGGTGGGCTCATCTGCAAAGAGAATTTCGGGGCTGTTGATCAGCGCACGGCCAATCGAGACGCGCTGTTGTTGACCGCCGGAAAGTTTCCCGGCTTTTGATTTGAGTTTGTCACCCATTTCCAACATTTCAAGAATCTCGGTGCCCAGACGCTGTCGTTCAGCTTTGGCCACTTTGGCGATTTTTAATGGCAAGGTCACGTTTTCTAACACGGTTTCTTGCGAGTTGAGGTAGAACTGTTGGAACACGAAGCCAAAGGTGGTGTTTCGTACTTCGGCGATTTCTTTCGGTTTCAGGTCGGAGACCACTTTGCCTCGCATCGCCACGACGCCAGAACTGGGCTGGTCCAACAGCGCCAACAGGTGCATCAACGTGGATTTTCCGGATCCGGATTTACCGATGATGGCAACGGATTCGCCTTGCTGAATCTCGAAGGTCAGTCCCTTGAGGGCAGGCACTTTGTTCTCACCGGTGCCAAAGACTCTAGCAAGGTTTTCGGTCTCTAATAGTGGTGGGCTTTGAGCGGGGGTCGCAGTCACAGCACTCCTTGGGTCGCAGTTTTTTCAGCTGCTATCCAGTGTGCCAAAACCAGTGGTTGAATACTTCCACTGCGAGACTGAAATTCCCCTAGGCCGCTGGGGTGAGTCGAAGCGGTGATCTACCGACCAACAGGCAGAAAGCCGGTCTTTTGATAGACCTCATCCAATACGGGCGCGGCGACGCTGCGCGCCTTTTCTGCGCCTAACGCCAGGATTCGGTCTAGTTCTGCCGGGTCATCCAAGAGTTCCAGAGCTCGGGTGCGGACCGGTTCGAGTCGTTGTGTCACGGCTTCAGCTAAGTCAACTTTGAGGTGTCCATACATTTTGCCCTCGTAGTCCGCCACAAGTTGTTCAACGCTCCGGTCGGTGACGGAGGCGTAAATGTCCAGCAGGTTCGAGACACCCGGTTTGTTTTCCCGGTCATACGAAACCTCAGTACCGGCATCGGTGACCGCAGATTTAATGCGTTTTGCGGTGACTTTCGGTTCGTCCAAAATGTTGATCAGCCCGTTTGGCGACACGGCAGATTTGGACATTTTCGATGTCGGCTCTTGCAGATCATAAATGCGCGCACCTGTTTCGGGGTAGAAGCCAACCGGCACGACGAATGTTTCACCGTAGCGATGGTTAAAGCGCTGTGCCAGGGTACGGGTCAGTTCGATGTGCTGGCGCTGGTCGTCTCCCACGGGAACACCGTGTGGCTGGTAGAGCAGGATGTCGGCAGCCATCAGCATCGGATAGGTGAACAAGCCAACGCCGGTCGCGTCGGTGCCTTCCCGTGCCGATTTATCTTTGAACTGCGTCATACGTGCGGCTTCGCCCATCCCGGTGAGACAGGTCAAAATCCACGTGAGCTGCGTATGTTCGGGAATATGTGACTGCACAAACAAGGTGGAACGTTCTGGATCAATGCCGGCAGCAATGTATTGGGCTGCCGCCACGCGAGTGCGTTTGGTCAGATCCGCGGGATCCTGCGCCACGGTTATGGCATGCAAGTCCGGGATGAAGTAGTACGCTTCGAAGTCTTCTTGGACTTTCACCCAGTTGACCAGGGCCCCAAGATAATTGCCCAGGTGCAAAGAATCTGCGGACGGCTGCATACCCGACAGCACGCGCGGATGTGCAGCGGCTGAGGTCAGGTGTGCGGTTTTGGAAAGATCGGTGGCCAGAATATCGGCCGGTGTTGGCTGGCTAGTGGACACGAATGGACCTTTCTAGAACTGGTAGTCCACCACGAGTGGTGAGTGATCGGAGAAGCGGGTATCGTATGATGGCGCACGGTCCACCACGGCTTTGGTGACTTTGTCAGCCAATTGTGGTGTGGCGGCCTGATAGTCGATGCGCCAACCGGCATCGTTATCGAACGCTTTGCCACGGTAGGACCACCAGGTGTAGGGCCCGGGAACTTCGCCTGCAACACGACGGCCCACATCAACCCAGCCCAGTTTCTCTGGTGAGAAGAATGTGTCAAAGTAGGCACGTTCTTCCGGCAAAAAGCCAGAGTTTTTGACGTTGCCCTTCCAGTTTTTAATGTCCAGTTCGGTGTGACCCACATTGAGGTCACCGGTGATAACTGACAGATTCTGACGCGATTTCATGGTCGGTAAGTACTCGACCATGGCGTCCAAGAATTCGAATTTGTCATCTTGCCTCGGGGTATCGACTTCACCGGAGTGCACATACACGCTGGCAACCGTGACAACCGACCCGTCGGGGGCATTGAAATCGGCTTCCACCCAGCGACCCGAATCGTTGAGTCCATCGGCAAGGCCGGTGCGGGTCTCAAGGGGTTTCAACCTCGATGCGATGGCGACGCCTGCACGGCCTTTTGCTTCGGCTTCATGAGCATGAATGTAGACGGTTTCCCACGCGTCCCCCACGATCTCGGTGAGCAGTTTGTCCAGAATGTCCTGGGGTGCACGCACTTCTTGGAGGGTGATGATGTCGATGTCGCGGTTGGCAAACCACGATGCCATGTCACGACGATGTGCGGCACGAATGCCGTTCACATTGACCGTCGCGACGCGAAGAGTGTTGTCAGCCTTGGGGTCAGCAGCGTTGGTATGCATAATTCTTTCTAGTTGATGACGTCGCCGGTAATGGTACCTGGGCCGTTGTTTGGATCCGATTTCGACGACTTGCCGCGATCGGGGTTGAGCATGTCCCGAGCATTCGAAGCGGTCATTTCGATGGTATCCAGGGCTCGGTCGATCATGGCCATATCAGCGTCATCACCCTTGGCGAGCTCTTCGGTCACAACACGTTTTTGCACTTCAACAATTTTCAGTGAGTGGTCGACCTTGGTGTCGCGCATTGGATCAGTAGCATCCACGACGTTGCCGCCTGCAGACGATGCGGCCAGATTAGAACCGAGATTTTGGGCGGTTTTGTGCACGGCACGGGCACCGCGACGCACCATAAACAACGAGACGGTCGATAGGATCAACCAGCCACCGGAGATGACCACGACCATCCACCCGACGATGTCGTTTTGGTTGGCCGCGAAAATGACGGCAACAATAAAGGCAATGACGACGACGAGGAGCACGACGTTTGTGAGACGAAGGCCGCGGCGACGTGTTGAAGATTCGATGGACTGCATAGCTTCTAGTATCTCGTATTTCTGGGTTCAGTTCCCAATTGGTCGCACACATTATCCCGTGCGCTAACACCATCATCCCCCGACCGGTGGAGCCAGTGGACGAGGGATGATGAGGCTGCGCCGTCGTAGCGGTCGACGTTAGGCGTCTGTTGCCTGCTGTTCTGCGATTTCCACCACGTTTGCCACGAGTTCCACACGCGTCATCGGACCGACGCCGCCGGGATTTGGCGACATGGCAGAAGCCACGTCGGCGACGTCTTTGGCGACATCGCCGACGATACGTGTTTTGCCGTCGTCGCCTTCTTCGCGCGAAACACCCACGTCAAGGATGACGACGCCGTCTTTGACGAGGTCTTTGGTGACCATACGTGGGTTGCCTGCCGCGGCAATAATGATGTCCGCCTGGCCGATCAGGTCGTTCATATTGGTCGTACCGGTGTGGGCGGAAATGACGGTGGCGTTGACATCACGGCGGGTGAACAGCAGTGATGCTGGACGTCCGATGGTAATACCGCGGCCGATAATCAACACGGTTTTGCCTTTGACGTCGATGTCGTGATGACGCAGCAGTGTGAGGCAACCCTTCGGCGTGCACGGTAGCGGCCAGGTGACCTCGCCGCCGGCGGAGGCGACCAAGCGCCCCAGATTCAACGGGTGGAGTCCGTCAGCATCTTTTGCAGGGTCGATGGCTTCCAACACCGTATCGGTATCGACGTGATCCGGCAGGGGCAACTGGACGATGTAGCCGGTGCACTCCGGGTTATTGTTGAGCTCATCGATGACGTCCAGAATCTCGTCCTGGGTCGCGGTTTCTGGCAGTTCGCGGTGCAGCGAGGTGATGCCAATTTCTTCCATGTCACGGATTTTTGCACCGACATAGGATTGCGAACCCGCATCTGTGCCGACGAGTACGGTGCCGAGGCCGGGTGTGATCCCTTGTTCTTTGAGCTTGGAGACTCGCTCGGCAAGGTCTTCTTTCATATGAGCCGCGGTGGCGCGGCCGTCAAGTTTCAGCGCAGTCATGTGGTTCAACCGTCCTTTGTCTATTCGTTTCGACGTTCAGCGATCAACCCGCGTCCGGGCCCTGCATTTAGTGTAATGATGAGCCCGGACGCTGTCAGTAGTCGGTATCCAGCCGGTGTGTTACCAGTTTTCGTAACCTTCATACAGTGGGAAGTCATCGGCGAGCTTCTCGGTGCGAGCGCGCAATGCGTCCACATCTGGGTTTGGCTTCAATGCCTGGGCGATGATGTCGGCGACTTCGGTGAACTCTTTCGTGCCGAAACCGCGCGTCGCCAGCGCCGGGGTGCCAATGCGCAGACCAGATGTCGTCATGGGAGGGCGTGGATCCCACGGCACCGAGTTGCGGTTCACGGTGATCCCGACTTCGTCGAGAATGTTTTCGCCCTGTTTGCCGTCCAACTCCGAGTTACGTAGATCGACCAGAACCAGGTGAACATCGGTACCACCCGAGAGCACGGTGACGCCATGCTCGGCCACGTCGGAGCCCATGAGGCGTTCCGCCAGAATCTGGGCACCTTCGAGTGTGCGTTGCTGACGACGTTTGAATTCTTCAGATGCGGCGATCTTGAAGGCGACGGCTTTGCCTGCGATCGCGTGCATGAGTGGACCACCCTGCTGGCCTGGGAAGACACGCGAGTTGAGCTTCTTACCGTAGCTTTCCTTGGCCAGAATGAACCCGGAACGTGGTCCGGCCAGCGTCTTGTGCACGGTAGAGGAGACAACATCGGCGTGTGGCACTGGGTTCGCGTGCAATCCTGCTGCGACCAGCCCAGCGAAGTGCGCCATATCGACCCAGAGTTTAGCGCCGACCTCTTGTGCGATCGAAGCAAAGGCCTCGAAGTCGAGCTGACGTGGGTAGGCCGACCAGCCGGCAACAATCACATCGGGACGTTCCGCGAGCGCTTGTTCACGGACCTTATCCATGTCAATGCGGAAGGTCTCGCGGTCGACTTCGTAGGCCACGATCTTGTGGCGGCGACCAGAGAAATTCAGCGGCATCCCGTGGGTCAGGTGGCCACCGTGGTCCAGGGACAGCCCCATGAGTGTGTCACCGGGTTCCATGAGTGCTTCCATCACCGCTACGTTGGCCTGGGCGCCGGCGTGTGGTTGCACGTTGGCGAACTCAGCACCAAACAGGGTCTTGGCGCGTTCAATGGCCAGGTTTTCCGCGACGTCTACGTGTTCACAACCGCCGTAGTAGCGACGACCAGGGTAGCCTTCGGCATATTTATTGGTCAGTACCGAACCTTGGGTTTCCAAAATGGCGCGCGGAACAAAGTTTTCCGAGGCAATCATTTCTAAGGTGCCGCGTTGGCGGCCAAGCTCAAGCCCCAATACTTCGGCAATTTCTGGGTCAACTTCTGCCAACGGGGCATTATTGACTTTCGATAGTTCAGACATCGCTCTCCTGGTCCAAAAAAATTCTGCTTCGACTCCACTCATCATAATGGGCGAATATGCTTACGGCGTGCAGTTGTCGTTCCACCACGAACGCTACGTGCCACCATCAGCCTTCCTCGCGACGCTGAGCCACTCGGGATGATCTTCGTGGACATCAAGTACCCATGTCACGGGTTCATCGAGGTAGCTGACATGTGGGGCAAACCAGTACGTCACATCGGGGTCCCATCCAGCGATCACGCTCGCCGTGTGATTGTCAACCCAGATCGCGGTCCCGGCGGCACAAAGATTAGGCACGAGTCTGCAAATGTACAGCGTCATAGTATTTGGCGACTTCGGCCCAATCCGGCATGAACCACTTACCACGGCGGCCGGTGGCGCGATACCAGTCGTGACGCTTCTGTGCCGTGACATCGGGCGGGAACCTAGCACATAATCCCGCCCAGGCCTGTTCGCTGTCGATCTCATAAATCTGCGGTGTCTCAGGCACTGTGAGTCGCTGGGCTGTGGCTCGCTCCCAGCCTAGGGAATCTTCCACGAACCACAGCTTCACCGGGCTGCCATCGAAGAGTTCGCCCGCGGATGAGGCAAGCTCTCCGGGCGGGCGTGACCACCAGTGACCACTGAAGTTCGCGGTCGGGTCGAGGGGCCTGTCACGACGCGCGACGACTTCTTCGTCGATGACTTGGTCCCGTGCCGCACCAAGTACCGCCATCGGATCAGGTATATGAGACGGCAGGCGCGCCATGCCATCCAACGGCCCATTGAGCATGTTTCGTCACCGGTTCAGTCCACCACCCGGTGTGCTGCGAGATAGCAACATGATGAGCAACCCGCGACAGAGCCGCCCGCAGCTGGTCGGTTGCAGCGAGCACATCGCGGCCATCGGGCTCTTGCCAGTACCGAGCCGAGCCCACAGCCATAAAGAGCGCATCGCGCAGCAGCGCTGGGGTCACCTCGGCCAGCACCACGGCGGCCAAGCGGTCCGCGACCTGTGCCGCGGTGACGTTTGCGATCTCCGCATTAGCATCGCCATATAAGCTCACCGAGGTACCCTTGTTCGGGTCAAGTTGATAGGAAGCCCAAAAGACGGCCGCACTGAACGAATCGTCATGGTGCCCGTTGTCGTGGAGACGTTCGGAGGCGACCGCAAATTCGAGCAGCAAGCGTCGCCCCCGTGGGCCGTGCATGAGCAGCTCCGCCAGACCAGTTCCCGATGGTGTCTCGTACATGCCACTCACCCTACAGAAAGAACCACCTGACACCGTGGTGTAGTTGTCGCGCACCACAGCGCTGTACTGATCGCTGCATTAGCCTGGAACCATGACACGAGTCGAAGCCACCAATCGGACCGCATCGGTTCAACATTTCAGCATCCTCATCATTGGCGCCGGACAGGCGGGGTTATCGGCCGCCGGTACCCTGCATCGACGCGGTTTGGTTCCCGGCCAAGATTTTGCGGTGCTGGACGGCAACGAGGGGCCCGGTGGTGCGTGGCGGCATCGTTGGCAGGCACTCACGCTGGGACGCGCGCATGGTGTCCACGATCTGCATGGCTTTCCACTCGAAAACCCGGACACCTGGCGGCCGGCATCCGAAGTGGTCTCGGAGTATTACGGCGCCTATGAAGACCATCTCGAGTTGGCGGTCATTCGCCCGGCGAAGGTTCAAGCCGTTACCCAAATCCACAACGACGTCTTCTACCTGTCCACCGGCGCAGGTGATTTCACAGCCTCGGCGATCATCAATGCCACCGGGACCTGGGAGACACCAAACATTGCGTACTATCCCGGACTCGAACACTTCAAGGGCCCGCAATGGCATACCAAAACCTTTCGCGATGTCGAAGACTCCCGCGATCAACGGGTGCTAGTGGTCGGCGGCGGATCGTCATCGACGCAATTTTTGATGATGCTGGCAGATGTCACCGACCATACAATCTGGGTCTCACGCTCCCTGCCCCGCTGGAACGCTGAGCACTTCGACCCACAGTGGGGCCGCAAAGTTGAACAGCGCGTCACGACCCAGGTCACGGCTGGCCAAGCGCCACGTTCGGTCGTCGCCAATACCGGGCTCGCACTCAACGCTGAAAGTCTGTCCTACATCAACCGTGGCACGCTGGTCTTCCGGGGCTTCATCGACTCTTTTGGACAACACGAAGTCGTCATCAACGGGGCCGGACCCGACGGTGCCACGGTGAACTCACAAGGCCGCGCCGTCGACGATTTGCTTCGCAAGGGCGATCCCGCGGTGGCTCGGTTGCATCGCAACACCGAGAAACTGCCGGGCCACGGGACCGACATCGACCACCAGTGGGTCACCCCGATCGACTCGATCTTGTGGGGCACCGGTTTTCGGCACAGTTTAGACCACCTCGAGCCGTTGGATATCCGCAGCGCAGCCGGTGGTGTCAAAGTCGAGCAGGACGGCGTCACCGTGCCGGCCAAACCGGGCCTGTATTTAGTTGGCTATGGGGCATCAGCTTCCACCATCGGCGCGACCCGAGCAGGGCGACGCGCAGCCACGGCTGCTATCAAACACACTGACTACTTTTGAATTACTCATAAGAAATGGCATAATGGAAGGTGGATCGACGAAGGAGGTATAGGTGACCAACACTGGCCAGAACCACGATTGGCCGTCGCGTATCCGGGCAACCGGTTTGCGGTCTACCCGTCAACGCGTCACAACATTGGAAACTCTTGAAGAGTCCCCACATGTTACCGCTGACGAACTGTTGAACCAGGTTCGCCTGACCTTACCTGCGATCACCATCCAATCGATCTACACGGTTGTCCAATCGCTGGTTGATGTCGGACTGATTCGAAAATTGGAGTTTGGTGCCACCGCGGCACGCTTCGAAATCGAACGGCCCGATAATCATCATCACGTCCACTGCCGCCTATGCGGACGCATCGAAGATGTCTCGTGCCAACATGGCAGCGCACCGTGCATGACGCCAGCCAATACCCACGGCATGGTCATCGACGTCGCTGATGTGGTGTATCACGGAACGTGCACCCAATGTTTAGCCGACGTTGACCAAGGTGTCGTTGGTGAATCAGAAGTGTCAGCCTAAACTGTAGATTTGTTCAATAGTTCGCCCCTCACCCCCTGTCTTAAGGAGACGAAGTAATGACTGAGAAGAAGACTCCTCACGCTACCGGGTCAACCACGCAGGCCGGCATCCCAGCAGTGAGCGACCGCAACTCGCTAACCGTTGGTGCTGACGGCCCGATTGTGTTGCACGACCACCACTTGCTCGAGACCATGCAGCACTTCAACCGCATGAACGTCCCAGAGCGTCGTCCACACGCCAAGGGCGCCGGTGCATTCGGTAAATTCACCGTGACCGAAGACGTATCCCAGTACACCAAGGCCGCAATGTTCCAGCCTGGCGTAGAAACCGAAATGCTCGCTCGCTTCTCCACCGTCGCCGGTGAACTGGGTTCACCAGATACGTGGCGTGACGTGCGTGGTTTCGCACTGAAGTTCTACACCGAAGAGGGCAACTTCGACCTGGTCGGCAACAACACTCCGATCTTCTTCGTGCGCGACCCAATGAAATTCGCACACTTTATTCGCTCACAGAAGCGCCTGCCAGAAAACGGTCTGCGCGACAACACCATGCAGTGGGACTTCTGGTCACAAAACCCAGAAACCGCGCACCAGGTTACCTACCTGATGGGCCCTCGCGGACTACCAAAAACATGGCGCAACATGAACGGCTACAGCTCCCACACCTACATGTGGGTCAACGCCGAAGGCGAGCGGTTCTGGGTCCAGTACCACTTCCTGACCAACCAGGGCATGGAGCACCTCTCAAACGAGGAAGCCGAAGCACTGGCCGGTTCCGACGCCGAATACCACCGCCGTGACCTGTACGACGCAATCGCCCGTGGCGACAACCCATCCTGGGACCTGTGGATCCAGGTCATGCCATACGAAGATGCCAAGACCTACCGGTACAACCCATTCGATCTGACCAAGACCTGGTCGAAGAAGGACTACCCACGCATCAAGGTCGGCACCATGGAGCTGAACCGCAACCCTGCCAACTTTTTTGCCGAAATCGAGCAGGCTGCGTTCTCACCAGGAAACATGGTGCCAGGCATCGGCATGTCCCCAGACCGCATGCTGCTGGCCCGCAACTTCTCCTACGCGGACGCCCAGCGCTACCGCATCGGTACCAACTTCCAACAGCTGCCCGTCAACCGTCCGAAAAACGAAGTCCACACCTACAACTTCGAGGGCAACATGTGGTTCGAGCACACCGGCCACCGTCGCCCATACGTCCCCAACTCGTTTGGTGACTCCTGGTCAGACGAAGAAGGCCCAGTCGATGTGACCTGGGAATCCGACGGCGAGCTCGTGCGCACCGCACAAGCCCTGCGCGAGGACGACAGCGACTTCATCCAACCACACATCCTGGTCAACGAAGTCTTCAGCCAGGAAGAACGCGACGGCCTGGTAGACACCGTGTCTGGTTCACTCGAAACCGTCATCGAACCCGTATTGTCCAATGCCATCCAGTACTGGAAGAACGTCGATGAAACCATCGGCCAGCGCATTGAAGACAAAGTTCGCTCAGGCGTTGTTTTGGGCGACTCGCAGCCGGGCGGCGACCCACTGGACGAAGACCGCTAAACCGAACGAACTGCGCTAGTTCACTAGCGTGACGTCACAGGCTCCGAACCTTCGGGTTCGGGGCCTGTAGTGTTTCAGGCAACTGCTACCATAGCCACAGATCTTTCCGTCGAATAAGGAACTGCCCGCACCATGGCCACCGACACCAATAGTCTCATCGTCACCCTGTCATGCCCCAACCAGCCCGGCATTGTCCACGCGATTACCGGAGCATTGTTGAACGTTGGTGCCGATATCTCCGAATCACAACAGTTCGACTCTCCCAACAGTGGGACGTTCTTTATGCGCGTCCAGTTTTCCACCGAAGCAACAGTCCAAGACACCCAGGACGCCATCGCCGGTGTTGTCAATGAATTCGGTATGGAGGCCCGGGTCTACGATGCTGCCGTGAAAACGCGCACGCTCATCATGGTTTCCAAAGACGGTCGCACCATGAACGAACTGCTGTTCCAACAGCATGCCGGAACACTGCCGGTCGACGTACCGGTCATCGTGTCCAACCACCTCGACCTCCAGCCGATGGCCTACTTCTACGACGTGCCATTCGTCCATATTCCCTTGCTGAAAAAGGCCGACGGCACCACAAACAAAGCAGAAGCCGAAGCACGGCTGATGGAACTGGTCGATGAATTCGATATCGAGTTGGTCGTGCTCGCGCGCTACATGCAAATCCTCTCTGATGACCTCACGAAAAAGCTCGACGGCAGGGCCATCAACATTCACCACTCGTTCTTACCATCGTTCAAGGGGGCTCGCCCGTACCATCAGGCGCATGACCGCGGTGTGAAACTCATCGGCGCAACCGCCCACTACGTGACCGCTGATCTGGATGAGGGCCCAATCATCGAACAGCGTGTCCAACGCGTCAACCACGCGCTGACCGCCCAAGATTTCGTCCAACGCGGGCGCTCCGTCGAAGGCGCCACCCTGGTCCAAGCAGTGCAGTGGCACACCGAACACCGGGTGCTCATGGATGGCGATCGAACCGTCATCTTCGAATAGTCTGCAGCAGAGGTGGGACACGAGATAGTGACACCTTCCACGAGCGGTTCTATGGTAACGGTATGGCAATTATCAAAAAAGTTTTGGGCAAAACACCCCAGATCCATGACACTGTATTCCTCGCCGAGTCCGCTGCTCTCACCGGTGAGGTCACCATGGCCGAACATTCCTCGGCATTCTATGGTGCCTCCGCCCGGGGCGACTCGGCACCGATAACCGTCGGCGCCCGCTCGAATCTGCAGGACAACGTGGTCCTCCACGCCGATGAGGGTTACCCCTGCACCATTGGCGAAGACGTCTCACTAGGCCATTGCGCCATCGTCCACGGTGCAACGATTGGTGACGGTGCGCTGATCGGCATGAATGCCACCGTGTTGAACGGCGCGAAGGTAGGCGCCGGCTCATTGGTTGCGGCAAACTCGATGGTGCCAGAAGGCATGGAGATCCCACCGGGATCCATGGTGGCCGGGGTGCCGGCAAAAATTCGTCGTGAGCTCACCGAAGACCAGGTTGCCGGACTGCGTTCCAACGCGGAGGTCTACGTACGACTCGCCACCGAACATCGTGTTGCTGAAGACGTGAAATAGCCGACAATTTTATGTTTTCGACCGGCCGATGATCCTTCGCCTCTGTTGTTTTTCTTTCATTCCATGTGAGCATAGGGATATGACTCAAAAGATCGTGATTTTGCCGGTACAAGCCGATCGGGATAACACCCCGTATGAAGATGCGCACCTCGCCACGGTGGCCGCGGCCGAACGCCACGGGTTTTCGATCGTGGATCCCGATGACGGTGACGCCACCGTCATCATGGTCGTACGAATGATCGACTCGGATATCATCGAAGCGACCCTGGAAGCCAATCCACACATCTCATGGATACAGCTGCCCTACGCCGGGGTAGAAACCTTCCTGCCGGTCGCCGAAAAATATCCGCACGTGACCTTCACTTCCGCCAAGGGAACCTACGCGCCACCTGTCGCCGAACACGCGCTGGCCCTGACGCTAGCGTTATTGCGTCACTTGCCCGAACGCATCCGTGCCACCAGCTGGGGCGCCTCGTATGGTACAACCCTCAACGGTGCCAACGTCGTCATCGTCGGCGGAGGCGGCATCGGGGCAGAACTCGTCCGGCTCTTCTCGGTCTGGGACACAGACATCACCGTGGTCCGTCGCAGCACCACCCCGGTCCAAGGTGCCGACCGTACGGTCACCTCAGACCGGCTCGATGAAGTATTACCAAACGCCGACGTCGTCGTCGTGGCTGCCGCAGCGACACCGGAAACCACCAAGATGTTTGGACCAGAACAATTTGAGCTGATGAAAGATCAGTCCGTGTTGGTCAATATTGCCCGAGGCACACTGATCGATACGGATGCTCTGGTCGCAGCACTTGCCGACCGTCGGATCCATTCGGCTGGTCTCGACGTCACCGATCCAGAACCACTCCCCGATGGCCACCCCCTGTGGGCCGAGCCAAATTGCATCATTACGCCCCACACCGCTGATACCGCAGAAATGGTCATCCCCCTCTTAGATGCCCGGATCGAACGCAATCTAGCGAATTTAGCGAACGATGTGGCGACTGATAAATTTGAGGGTCTGGTCGATGTGCAGGCCGGATACTAACAACCGTTGGACGACTTTGATGAGGGCTGACCATGATGATCTCACCGTTGCATCGTTATCTATCTGAACTCCTCGAGAACTTACGTCCGATGACGTCGGGAAATCTCAATCCCGTCACCGAGGTCGCAACCGACCCGGACGTCAACAAGGTCGGCATCACGTTGACTACCGTCAACGGGCACCAATACTCATCGGGCGATTCCACCCATAAGTTCGCGATCCAGTCGATTGCCAAAGTCTTTTCCTACGGATTGGCACTCGATGATCTCGGTCCCACCGAAGTCGGCAAAAAAGTTGATGTGGAGCCCTCCGGTGACCCGTTCAATGAAATCTCACTGCAACAAAATACCGGTCGTCCCGACAACCCCATGATCAATGCCGGTGCCATCGCAACCGTCGGATTAGTCAAAGGCAAGGGCGGCAAAGATCGTCTGAGTCGTATTTCTCGAAGCATGGAGCTGGCTTCCGAAGGCTCACCGGGTGAACTCGAAATCAACCGGACCGTCTACCACGCCGAAAATATTGGCGGCCACCGTAACCGTGCGCTGGCATGGCTGTTGCGGTCCTTTGAGATCATCGATTCCGATCCAGAGCCCGTCGTCCAAGACTATTTCCTGGAATGCTCCACGGACGTCACCACCGAAAATCTGTCGATGATGGCCGCCACGCTCGCCAATAAAGGCGTCAACCCGGTCACCGGGCGCGAAGTCTTTTCAGAGGAGACCACCCGGCAGGTCTTAGCAGTGATGATGACGTGTGGCATGTATGACGCCGCCGGCAACTGGATGATCGACATCGGCCTACCGGCCAAATCTGGTGTCGACGGGGGCATCATGGTTGTAGTGCCAGGGCAACTGGGCATCGGGGTGTATTCGGCCCCGCTGGATCGGCACGGCAACTCAGTCCGTGGCGCAGCAGCAATTCGTCGCGTCACGCGTGATCTTGGCCTGCACTATGCGGATGCGGCGCCACTGGGTGGCTCCACGCTTCGCGCGCACTACTCGCTGGCCGATGCCTCATTGGGCGTCGTACGTTCCACAGAGTTATCGCGCATTACCGCCCAATTCGGGGATCGCTGCCAGATCCTGGAGGTCTCCGGTGATCTGGGCTTCGCCGAAACCGAGACCATGGCACGCACCATCGTCGAAATGGAAGACGACGTGTCCATGGTGATCATTGATTTCCAGGGAGTCGATGATTTTGGGCGCGCCGCCATACTCATCTTGGCCTCACTGACTGCAAAGTGGCGAGCCATTGGCAAAGACATTATCTTCATCGACTGGGGCGAGACCCTCGTCGAACATATCCTCGAGTACATTGAAGTTCGCGAGGATCTCGACCTGCCCGACCCGCGAGAGAAAGCGAAAGCTGCCTCTGCCGGTCACATCGATCTGCCCTGGGATGCCGAAAGCATTGAGGAGGAGATTACCGGTGAGTTCCGCCTCTTCGACAACCGCTCTGCAGCCTTGGAATGGGCCGAGCTGCGGTTGGCCCAGCGGTATGCACGCCAGATTCTGCAGACGGACGATACGCCACGAGAACCCGGCAATGCCCCGGTCTTCGAGTTCCTTGATGACCGCGATGTCGATGTGCTGGCCGGGTACATGGAGCTGCGCAGTTATACCGCAGACACGGTGATCCGCCGTGTCGGGCAGCCTTTCGGTGGTATTTACTTCATCCGGTCGGGCCGTGTCGAACTCGCAGCAGAAGGCCGCGGCGACGCCCGGTACCGGCATGTCTACTTGTCACCGGGCACCACGTTCGGTGAGTTTGCGTTGAGCTATACGGGCCGCCAGCTGACCACCATTCGTGCGATTGATGACGTGGAAGTGCTGGTCCTATCGGCACAGAAGATCCGTTCGATTGAGAAATCAGCCCCACACTTGGCCATCCGGCTCTGGACTGCGATTGCACGCGAGGCCTACACGGTGCTAGAACAGTCCTCTCGTGAGGCCGGGGCCCGTGAAGACTACGATCCCGACCAGCACGACTAAAACACCCACCCTTGAAAATACTTGTGGCCGCTACCAAAAGGTAGCGGCCACATGCATGTATATACAGCGCGGTGCTGTAGCGGTGAACCTTAGGCAGACATGTTCTCGATGATGCTGTTGAGCGTCGCCGATGGGCGCATGACCTCTGAGGTCAGCTCGTCATTCGGATAGTAGTAGCCGTTGATGGAGACTTCCTTGCCCTGGACCTCATTGAGTTCGTTGACAATGACATCTTCGTTGGCTCGCAGTT
>JABXHI010000005.1 GCA_013393415.1 Micrococcaceae bacterium | reverse complement strand
GGCATGTCGAGGTCTTTCTTTAGATGTGTTGTTTGAGCACTTCCATCTTCGAAAAGACCTCGACTTTTTTATGCCTTCAACACACCCCGGTCACCAAACCGATCTACACCCAAAATTCCGAAGAGCCCCTTTACATACGAGTGATGTGGAATCTGAGATGTTCCGAATCGTTGGAAAGGGCGGCCACATTCGTTATGTTCCAATCCATCCACTGACCCAGGAACTCCTTACGTACTTTCCTACGGGTTTCCTGTTCCCCTCCCGAAAGAATATGACCGGGCATTATTTGCCTGCTTCAATATCGCAACGTCTCGGTAGATTACTAGGCCCAGGTTGGTCGGGTCACACCTTGCGGCATCACTGTGCCACCAAGTTTTTTGCCGAATATCAGGATATCCACGCCTTGCAAGAGCTACTTGGACATGTCCAGTTATCAACTACACTGATTTACACCAAGATTGACAACCCTTTCCTCAAAGAGCAGGTGCAGAAGTTACCATCGAGCCCAGCTCTTGAACGCAGCCTAAATCTTCCTCGCTACGTTATTTAATCAGTCACTACCGACCTTCGAACGATATAACCGCATTACTCTGATACACATATTTTCAGCTCCTTTGCGATCTAAAGGTGTCCAGCACGATTAGATTGCAAAGGAGCTTTTACTTTGGCTATCCCAACAAAATATGACATTGAATTTTCTTGCGGTCACAAGGAGACAAAGGATCTATCCAAAACTGCGCCCGGTAAACGCAAGGCGCGTTCCTTCGGTCTCGGCAAGAATTTCGTATGTAGCCGATGCTTCAAGAAGCAAGGTCATGACGCATTAGAGAAACAGAATCAGCAGCAACTCGTCGATGCCGGAGCTTTTGAATCCGAATATCAGCTCCCCGCTATTCAAGGCACACAAAAACAAATCAACTGGGCCACTCGGGTGCGTTATGAAGTGCTCGCCGAAATCGTGGACTCGGATGAATCTGAGTCTGATCAACGTACCGCAGTTCATGTAATCGACGTTGCCAAAGCCATTCCGAAGGCTGGTTGGTGGCTCGATAATTGTACCGACAAGAGCCTGACCGTTGATGACCTGATCGAACTGATCACCACGGCTGTAGAAGACGATGCCGGCCGTGACGAGGTTCAACTCGAAAATCCCTTTTAAGCGCGGTCTAGAAAGGCATGAGCATGACTGACTTGGGTACTCAACCAGCACTTTTCCCTGCGGAGGACAACATGATCACCCTATATGGACAACCAAGCTGCGGTCCTTGCTTCGCAGTACGCCGGAAACTCGATAAAGCCAACGTGCCCTATGCGTATGTTGATCTAGCCGAAAACCAGCAACAACAAGCACGGTTACAAGCCGCAGGATATCAAGAGACTCCCATTATCGAAACGCCAACTGAACGTTTTAGTGGCAACGATCCTGACAAGATCGACCGAGCTATCGAAGAAGTCCGTGCAATTGAAGCGCAGCGGCAGCAAGACACCATCGAACTGAACCGCCACCAAGGAGTTGATCGATCATGAGTAATCGCCAAACCACAGCCCATCAACACCACAATTCGGAGGATGCTATGCACGAAATCCGACTGAGCGCAACGATTAGCATTACCGATTCCACAGGAACGGCAATTGAAGTTTCCAACGCCACCGAGATGATCACATTACTGAATCAGCGACCCCATAAAGCGACACCAGTCCTTGCGCTCGACTCCGAACATAAATACGACCCGTTCTTTGAAGGCCAGCTGTGGCAAATCACCAGGGATCTATCGCTCAAACCTGTCAATGTGAACGAGTCGATGATGCCTGATTACACGATACGGTACACAGATTGGCAGCTCTCCACAGCAAATGGCGCAACTAGCTCGCTGGGCGGACAGCATCTGGGTGAAGTAGCGCAGCATATAGCTGAGACGAGCCAATCCACCGTGATTCTTACATCTGAGCTTCCAGGATTTGAGAACACAAGCTTCGCACCCCTATCGCACAGCACTGACGCCACCGACGTTGAGACCACCCTCGAAACATTGGTACAGACAGCTACCGAATCATACGCTGAGATTCAGCAGACTTCGGCGGGGCCCAACCTTGACCACCACTTCACTGCACAACCCCACTTTGCCGAGCTTCTTGCTCCAGAACCACAGTTTGATGTATTGGAACAGGGAGAAGTCCCGGTCCCACGAACAAGGCCTGAAGCTCGGGAGTCTTTTCTCACCCAAACGAAACCGCAAAACCAGCCAGCGACAAAAGGCTGGCGCGGGGCGATGGTCCGCCTGGGACTTCGTATGGCACCTTCGGCAGCTGAACAGCGCGAACGTGACGATGTCCATGCCGTTTCTCAGCATTGGCCAGGGCCACGGACTATTGCTGTAGTTAACGGCAAAGGCGGTGTTGGAAAAACACCCACCACTATCCTCTTATCCGCTATTTTCGCTCGATACGGCGGTGGTGGGGTACTGGCTTGGGATAATAACCAGGCCCGGAGCACTATGGGCTGGCGCACTGAACGATCCAGCCATGATTCCACCATTCTTGACCTTATCCCCGTCGCGTCAAAGATGTTGGCAACCGGAGCACAATCTGCGGATTTGAGTCATTATGTTCACCATCAAACCGAAGATCGGTTCGACGTATTGCGGTCTAAGCCGCAACTACTGGCCGATAAACAGCGGTTCGACACCTCAGACGTAGATACTATCCATGCGATTGCGGCCAAGTTCTACCGCATCATTGTTATTGACTCAGGCAATGATGAATCTGATCCCATGTGGCGCAGAATGATCACCCACACAGACCAATTGGTTGTGGCTACAAGTGGCAGTCTCGAAAATGGTGAAGCAGCACGCCTATTGTTGGAGGAACTGGCGACCACCGGCACGCACGGTCAACGGCTGGCCGACAACGCGGTTATCGTCGCTTCACAAAGTGATGCCAACGCCCCGCATCACGCCCTATCCGGCATCGTCAATGACTACCTCGATCCCATAGCGCGTCAAGCAGTCGGAATCTCATATGATCCAGCAATGGTCGAGGGTCATCTGAAATACGCTTCACTACGGCCGGAAACCCAAAGAGCTTGGCTCAGTGCCGCCGCAGCTGTAGCCCGTGGGCTTTGACCATACACAGCATGACACAAACCCTCCCACTGCCGCAGCAGACCTAAAGGAACTGTTATGAAACTTTCTCGGCTGGCCTTACCCGGACTGGCCGCCTTCGGCTGCGCCTTCGTTGCCCTTGCCGTCCTGACCGTCACGCTCGTTGGTGCGGTCCTGGTCTCCGTGACGTGGTCCGATAATAGTGACGAGGCAGTCACAGCATCAGAAATCCAACAATGTGGCCCCGACGATGGTGAAGGATTAGACCAAGTCCCACCAGACTTGATGCCACATATCGAAGATGCCGCTGACACAGCTGGACTCAGCCCAGAAATCCTCGCTGCACAACTCTGGGCAGAATCGGGTTACGACCACGATGCGGTATCCCACGCCGGAGCACAAACCATAGCGCAATTCATGCCAGAAACTTGGCCAGCATACGGCGAAGGCCCCATTGAAGATGCCACCGAGGGCGAAGCCATACAAGCTCAGGGCGAGATGATGTCCGACATGATGGACGAAACAGAATCCATCGCCAACGACACCGATCACAATGTTGACCTAGCACTTGCCGCCTATAACGCCGGTAGCGGCACAGTCCGCCAGGTCGGGGACATACCCCACAATGGTGAAACAGAAATCTATGTCGAACGTATCCGAGATAGAGCACAACAAAATTTTTCTGACGATTGCACCTCAAGCAACGAATCAGTCCAATTAGCCAACTACAACGAAGATGGCTGGACACGTCCCACAGACATCGACGTGACTTCGACATATGGACCCCGGCCCGTTATCAACACAAACGCGGGTCCTACGGTGTCATATCACTACGGCATTGATTTCCCAATCCAATGCGGAGACCCAATCCATGCCATCAACGACGGCGTCGTCCAAGCCGTAGAATCTGATGAATTCGGTGGCTGGTACGTAGACGTAGACCACGGCGGCGACGTCATGGCCAGATACAAACACTCAGCATCAGACGGTTTTCACGTCTCTGAGGGCGATTCAGTTACTTCCGGAGACCGCATAGCCGATTCCGGCTCCTCGGGCCTATCCACAGGTTGCCACTTGCACTTCGAAATCCATCTCGACGGTGAACACACCGACCCAGACGATTTTCTAGCAAGTGTAGGCGTAGACCTCTAAAAGCGAAAGAATGTAGCCATGTCTCAAACCAACGCCAGAGTCCTGATCATTGCCATTATTACCGCTGGAATACTCCTTCTGGGCGGCATCACCTGGGCAATCGTCGCATCGCCCCTAGCGTCGAACGAGCAACAAACAGCACAAGATGGTACCTTCAACCCAACTGCACAAGATCTCACACAGATCAATCAAGATCAACGGGAATCTATAGCCCTTGACGCTGCTACCTCCATCGCCACATGGAATCCGGTTGAAGATACGTCACGCACAGATGCACTACAACGAGCCAGTGAATACATGACTGACGAATTGCAAGATCAAATCGTCGCCACCGAAGATCCACCAACGGATATTGAGTGGCGTTCTGCCGAACGATACGAAGCCACCAGTATTCCTGAAGTCGTGATAGTTGAGGATTCACACGCCCATGAACACCCCGACACCGATACTCCCGCCTACATCACCGTCAAAGTCACCTGGCAATGGGAAACACCAGACGGTAGCACCTACGCCGGAGATGACATCAGCCAACCACGGTACTACTTCTTCGCATTCAACGACGACAACCTGATAACCGACTACACCACCACCGTATAGTTGACTCGCGAGAGGTCAGCCATCCTTGGTTTTACCGTAATGCAGCAAGTTCGACCCTATATTTTGTATTTTCTTTTCCGTTTCTCGAAGGCCTCTGCTCCTCCGTCGAGGATCTCACATGTATGTTCACGAATTCCCGCTCTGCCCAGCGTACGCCCGGGGTTTGACGTAGTGTGTGAATTCTCCAACGGTCCTGTTAGATAATCGAAGGTCCGTGAGCGCACATTTGGTTGATCTGTTCCGTGGCGGTTTGCAACCACAACGGCTTCTGAGTCAGCGCCTACTACGAGATTGGCATCATGGCTAACCATTATGATTTGCCGCTCTTTTTTCCTTGTTTTTAGTTCTTCGACAATAACGTTGAAGATCGATCTACTATCCAGGTCATCTTCCGGCTGGTCGAGAAGCAGAGGCCACTTGTCATCACTCTCGCCTAAGATAAGCCGTAAAGAGAATAAGGCTTGTTTGCCAGGGGTCATCGACGATCTGGCAAATCCACCAATTCGATCTTCGTCCATAATTGCGACGAATCTGAAGACTTCAGTCGCGTTGAGAACTTCGTGTGCAACGTTTTCAGGGAGCGAATTTTTACTTAGTTTCTGTTTTCCAGAGGCAACGCCATGCAAGAAGTCAGAAACATCATTTTGAACCGCTTGAAGGTCTACTTGTCGTGTGTCCCAGTTGAGAAATTTCGATTGAGACTGTTTGTTAAAACCTTGAGAAATACGTTCAGTTGTCGTGTTTACGATTCCAGATTCCAGTTCAAAACGAAGGCCATCGAGTTCTTGAACCTCAGCATTGAAAGTCTCTACGAGGGCACTGATCACTTGTTTACGGTCAGCAATCAGCAGATGAATATCGCCCACAATAGTCGTCTGGTCTTCTAGAAGGCGTTCAAGCGTGCCTTCTTCTTTTTCGACTTCTGCCAAAACGCTTCTTTGATCTTCCAGCCGTTCTAAAGGCCTTTTCATCCCTTCAGCCTTATCGTTCTTGGCAAGTAACTCCGAATTAGTGGTTTTGATTTCCGCGATTTGGTTGTCAGCTGCCACTTCGTTTTGTGCGTTGTCCGACCACGCTTTCGTTACAAACTTGCTTATTTGTTCGTTTACATAGCTGTGGAGTTCTTTGAGTAACTGTTCATACTGTTCCTGCCGCTCAACTCCAAAGAGCTCACTGCTTGGTTCTACATCCAGGCTGACACTGACTAAGTCGGAGCATTCAACCGTATCGTTTTCAACCGAAACATACGGTTCAAGCCGCTTTCGTTCGCTGGCAAGTTTTTGAATTTCGAGATCATACGATGTTAGATCTGCTTTGATCCGTTCGTATTGGGCGGATTCCTCGGCAGATAGGTTTGCTTCTCTCTGGAGAGTCTCAACTTGGGTGGCAAGTTCCTCAACTAATTTCTCGATTGATTCCTTAGAACCAAGATCTTGCAATCTTTTTCGAGTGGCAAGCTCCCGTGATCGTTTTTCAAACCAAGATTTTACGCATGTTGTTATATCTCCGTTAATTCGAGAAATATTCGAAATTGCAGAACTATAGGCAGTTTCTAAAGCGGGATTACTTTTAAACACGGTACGTTTAATATGTTCAGTAATTTCATCATGCCGGTTACTTATTGAAAACAGGGAGTTCTGCGGGATATAAATAACTTTCCCCGTGTTGATAGTTCCATCCGCCCAAGTCACTGATGTCTTTTGATCACCTAGTTTAGTCCAGAGGTGCCCGGCGGCTGGTCCTAATTCGCTTTCTGGGACACCTGCTGCTCGCTGTTGTTCCTTCGTATATTCTGGATCACTTGCGTGAGCAATGTGTGCCAACAATGCCGATTTCCCTGAGGATCTGCTTCCAATTATCGCATTGAGATTGGGGTTGAAATCAATTTCAGCAGGGAAGTGATCCGTGCCTTCGAAAGCAACTTTGGATATATATGTGTATGGTTCCTTGAAATCGGGCTGATAGTCTTGCATTTTAATGCGTTCGCTAGGCTCGATAAATGCCTGCTGCAAACCAGCGAAGGATAAATCTGCTTTTATCCACGTCACATTCTTTTGATTGGAATCGTCAGATATTGGTTTGCCGAGCCAATTCTCTAAATCCTGAAAATTATGCGCGTCCGACCCCGCAAATACAGGTTTAGGCTCAACACTTTCCTGGCCAACTTCATTGTAACGAGTGCGATCGAGGAAATACTCAACTGAATTCATATTGCCGAAAAAACCGTCTGAGAATTTGTCGATTTCTCGGGAGAGCTGACGCTTGCGCTGATTCCCATTTCCGGGACGTATACCGTTTCCATTAATTGGGGCGATCAAGATAACATGGTCGCTTCGTACTGCAGCTTGACCATACACATCCGCTATTGCAGACTTAATGGCTCCCCGGGAAACGGTTGCGGTCTCTAGTTCCCGACTATTCAGATCCGCACAAGAAACGTGCTTCTCATCATCATCGGTAATCGACGTTTTTAGGGTTTCGAGAAACCGATTCGCTTTAGACTCATCAAGGTCAGGAGGGAAAATAAGATGGAAATCTACTAAATCTCCTTTCTTATTGACGGAATCCGGCAGGCGTAACTCAAGATTAGGGAAAAGGCACACCGGCGAACCTTGCAGGATATTCTGCTCAAGCATCTCGGCGTAACGTTTACGTACTTTGAAGAATCCATCTAAGGAAAAATAGTCTGTGAGTCCGATTGCGCTTACGTCAGATTCATGAATTATCCAACAGAATCTGTCAATATCGGGTTTACCGTCGGACGACGTCTCGTAGCCATTCGCGAGTTTCGTGCTTGGGACGTGTACGTGGAGATCCCACTTGTGCCATTCCGATCCACGTTCAACTTCCGTCTTCATTTCCCTCTGCTTTCAGAATTAAGGCGTAAGTACATTTTGTATCTCCGCCTTCATTGCTAGTCGAGTATTAGCAATGAACGCGGAATGCTGCCATGTCAGGACTCGAAGAGAGTCTATAAGCAATGCACTAGAAAGTCTCTGCACAGAAACCTCCCTTCACTCTTAAGAATCTCGCCCACACGTTTGGCACTAAAGATGCACTAGGGGACAATTCTGTCCCCGATATGACACACGAATTTACTCGTGCTCACGAACTATAAGCATGAAACAGATTCACCTTCGGCAGTGCATTAGCTGTTCGGCATCGCTTCCGACTGACGCTCATCACAACCAAAAGTATTGTTCGGCAAAATGCCGCGAACGTATGAAGAAGCGTCGAAGTCGCTTACGAACCGTCACAATGGAAGTTGCTGAGGTCACTCGACTGCACAACGTCGAGCGACAGTATGGCCAATTGCAACGGGATGCTGAAAAGCAACAGGTGAGGCTAACTCAACGGGACACAAAAATTCGTCGTCTTGAACATGCGTTGAAAACGTCCGATCAGAAGGTGGAAGCTGCGGCCAGTGAGCAGGCTGGCCGGACACATGCTGTCCGTCAGCAGTTGGCCGTGGCCAACAGTGAAGTGGCCGAGTTGAAACGCAACTGGACAGCGCGGTCAGCAGCGGAGGACACGACCGGCCAGGAGACTGGCCAGTTGCGTGAGCAGCTGGCCACCCTGACCGGACGGTATAACGACCTGGCGGCCAAGTATCGTGACCTGGCCACGTCGGCCGAGCGTGCGGCCAACGAGCGGAAGCAGCTGCAAGGGCTGGTCCGCCAGTGGGATGCGATGTGTGTCCGGTTGTATAAGGCCACCGGTGGCCGTCCGCGCAAAGAGTCGGACAAAAAGATTCTGGCCACCTGGCGACAGTTCCGTAAAGCTGTCCGCTTATGAGCGTCCGGCCAATCAGCGCGACCGCCGCCACTGGCTGGTGGCCACCGGTGACCGTGGCCGTCCGCCGCTGGGTGGCCACCACATGTTTATTGTCCGTCCGCTAAGGAGTCCACAGTGGTTGTCTCTATCTCGAAAATGTCCATCGCCTACTATCTGTCCACCGTGGCCAAAGGCGATGTCCCTCAAGCCAAAACGAAACCGTTGACCGCCTACTACACCGAAACGGCCACCCCGCCTGGCCGATGGTGGGGCACCGGCCTGACCGGACTGTCCGGACTGGCCGCTGGCCAACAGGTTGACCGCCGCGATGCCATTTCTATCTATGATGATCTGACGGACCCGGCCACCGGCCACCAACTTGGCCGGTCCATGATGGTCAAACACGAGGTCCCCGAAGGCGCGGTCACGCCAACCGGTGCTGCGGCCAAAGACACCCGTGATGCCGTGGCCGGATTCGATCTGACCTTTTCTGTACCCAAATCAGTCTCGACTCTATGGGCGGTCTCTGGCCCCGCGCTGCAACAAGCCATTCAACAAGCTCACCAACAGGCCGTTGATGAAACGATGGCCTGGACCGAACGCGAGTTCATTCAATCGCGTGCCGGGAAAGCCGGTGTCGCCCATGTGCCGGTCAACGGCATCATCGCGTCAATGTTTGATCACTGGGACTCCCGCGAAGGTGATCCACAACTGCATACGCACGTGGTGGTCGCCAACCGGGTCCAACGGTTGCTGGATGACCAGTGGGTGACCTTGGACTCGTACACGCTGCACCGGCACGTGGTGGCCATCTCCGAAACCTACAACAGTGTGTTGTTTGATCATCTGCACAACCAGCTCAACGCGCTACCCCAAGCAGCCGCCACGGACGATCCAGAGCGCGAACCAATTCGTGACCTGTTGGACGCGGCCACCACAGAGTCCACCGCAGCCGAGGATGTCTCCCGCTCTGGGATGGCGGTGGAATTGGCCGGTGTGCCCGACGATCTGATCCGGGAGTTCTCGCAACGATCCGTATTGATCGAGCAACGCAAAGACGAACTTATCGACCAGTATGTTGAGATCCATGGACATATGCCGCCCCAACACGTGATCTGGCAGTTGCGGCAACAGGCGACCATGGACACCCGAAGTGCCAAGGCTGATACGACCGAGTCGTTGGCTGAGAAAATGTCGGGCTGGCGTGACCGGACGCTGGCGGCTGGCCACGAACCGGCCACCGTGATCGAAAACGCCACCGGCCATGACAGTGCGGTCATTACCCCGGACATGCTGACCGCCGATGTCCGGACACAGTTGGCCGACTGGGTCCTGGCCGACACCTCGGCCAGACGCTCCACCTTTACTCGCGCGAACTTGTTGGCATCGGCCCAACGGATCACCCGGCTTGTCCGGTTTGCCGACATGGACGACCGGATGGCCGTGGCCGATGATCTGGTGGCCACCGCACAAGACCAGGCCGTGTCCCTGACGCCTGACAGGTCTACTCTCAGGCCGGACACCGCCGATGTGGCCGTGGCCAACCGTGGCCGGTCAGTACTTGACCACCAGGCCACCGCAGGGGTCTACACCACAGCCACCATCATGGATCAAGAACAGTTCGTGATGGACGCAGCCACCCGCCCGGACGGTCACGGATTGGCCGAAGACACCGTGGACCGCCAGTTGTCCCAGGCCCGCATGGCCGGTGGCCACCCGCTCAGTGACGACAAAATCCGTGCCTGTCGGTCCATGCTGACCTCCGATGCCGGACTCTCAGCAGTGATCGGTCCAGCCGGAACCGGAAAGACCTCAGCTATGGCAGCGGTTAAAGATATTTGGGAAGAACACCATGGCCAAGCATCCGTAGTTGGGTTAGCCCCCTCAGCCGTGGCTGCACGAGTGCTAGGCAATGAACTCGATGTTGAAACCGATAACGTGTCCAAGTGGTTATACGAATCCATCGGTGACGGAGCAGCCCGACGCACCCAGCGCATCCAACGGTTGACCAACACACTGTACGAATTGGAACACGCCGACCGGCCCCAGCCACAACACTATGAGAAGGTTGCTGCCCAACTTGCCGAACAATACGCCGCCCAGGCCAAGTATCTGTTACGCCAAGATCAGCTCCTGGTTATCGATGAAGCATCCATGGTCTCCACCGCCCAACTGGCTGAACTGACAGCACAGGCACAAACCGCTGGGGCGAAAGTCGTCCTTGTTGGTGATCCGGCACAGTTGGGTTCGGTTGATGCCGGTGGCATGTTGGGTTGGCTTGACCGTTCCAACAAGGCTGACCGCTTGTCGTCAGTGTTCCGGTTCAAAAACGACTGGGAAGGCTCCGCGTCTTTGAAACTGCGAAAGGGAGATACCAGCGCACTGGAACTTTATGAGGATGCTGGCCGTATCGTCGATGCTGGCGATGATGCCGCTGACGCTGCCTATCATGCCTGGCTGGAGGATACGCGCCAGGACACCTCGACTATTTTGGTTGCCGCCGATAATGCCACGGTGACCGATCTAAACGTTCGGGCCCAACACGATCTGGCTGAGGCAGGCGTCATTGACCTCAACGACACCGTGACCCTAAAAAACAATACGTTTGCTGGCATCGGTGACAAGTTGTTGGCCCGACGCAATGAACGCCAACTCACTGATGCATCCGGGGCGTTCATCACCAACGGCACGCGGCTGATCCTCGATGACATTCATGCCGATGGTTCCGCCATCGCCACCAACGAATCCACTGGTGCCAGTATTGTGCTGGACCCGGATTATTTAGCATCCTCGACCGAACTCGGTTACGCGGTGACCGCGCACCGTGCCCAAGGCGTCACCGTTGATACCGCTCACTGTGTGGTTGATGAAAACCAGCCACGCGAATTGTTCTATGTGGCCATGACACGTGGCAAGCACGGCAACTACGTCTACACTGCTACTCGTGATGAACACGAAGCCTATGACCAGGCCGACCACCCGGACAACTGGGGGTTAATGTTTGAGGACAAATCCACCGAAACCCCCAAAGATGTCTTAGCCAAAGTGCTGGCCAACGAATCCTCGGAATATACCGCCCATGAAATCGGCAACCAGGAACGGGCCTGGTCAAACGATCTTGGCCGACTCTGCCACGAATTGGAATACCTCCGCTGGTCTGATCGGGCACACCGTACCGCAACCTGGGTGCAAGACACCTACACCGACCCAGATACCCGCCAACGGTTAACCAACGGCGAGCAGTGGGCACTGTTAGTTGATGCTGACCCGGCACACCATTTTGAAGGTGAGCCACAAACCACTGACACGGTAGACATTATCCGCACCCAATGTCAGCCACGCCAACAACCCACAAGTGTCGATGATGGCAACACCATGACCAATCACCAACGGCAAGCCGTGACCGATACCCAAATTCAACGCATCCACGCAGAACTGCGGTCACGCCGGGCGAGTATCGCAGAAGAACAGCCACCGTGGGCCGAAACGCTACCGTCGCAAAACAGCGCCGACTATCAGGACGCCCTCGACAAAGTGCTGTTATGGCGTGCTGTATCCAACTATGACCACGACACCCACCCACTCGGGCCACCACCCGGTGCCGACGAGTCCAAAGCAGTGCGCGCCTACTACGCGCAAGCCCACCAAGCCCTCCACAACACCTCGACCACACCGGAAGGCCACGCAGATCGCCATAACCAGTTGCTCGCGTCCCATGCTGGACTGATCGATCAATTAAACGATGATCCCATCGATGTCTCTGCCCTCGATGAGCTATTCAACGATGACACGCACGCAGCACACGTCCCTGAACGTGACGCTGCGTTCAACCAGCACCCCGGACAACCAACTCCAGACTGGCCAGACATCGATCTTGACTGATCTCCGGTCACCACGCATTTGTATCTTTGCCCCGGACCGAGAAATATGAATCATTCTCGACTGGTGAGTTTGCTCAGTTGCTCATCAATGAGTGTGGTCAATCGTGCGTTTTCTGCTGCTAGTTGTTCCGCTCGGCCGCGTGTCTCGGCAGCTTCGTGTTGGGCTTGCTCCACGGCGGCATCAGCATCAGCTTCGGCTTTTGTGGCGCGTTGGTTGGCTTGATCTATTTCAGCACGTAGCGCGGTTTCGGTCTGCTCGGCTTCCTGTAGATCGGCGATATAGGCTTGGACATCCTTGGTCAGATGGTCCAGCTCAAGCTGTAGCCGGTCACGTTCCGGTGCCGCCGCATCTAAGGCCGCCCGATAGGCGTCTGCCCAGATCGCTTCCAACCGACCCTGCACATCTGCTGGGACATCGGGCACTGGCACGGCGGTGTCCTCGGTGGCGGCATCGTTCCAGGCTTTGGCCACCGTGGCGGCCACGGTCATCCGAACCCCGGCAGCCTCTCGTACCGCTCGTGCTGTCACGGCCCGGCCCGTATCAGCTAAGTCTCGTGCCGCTGCTTCCGCACGTTCCTCGGGCGTCTGCTGGTCACTCATCGAAAACTCCAAATAATCGGTAACAGGGTAACGGTCGTATCTTGTTTCCACTGTACCGCAGGAGCATCGAAAACACCATACGGCCGCCGTTGCGAGCTTCTTCAGGCCAAGACGCTCGCCCGGGCAGTGCGCCGTTAACTGCAACAGCGGCGACCAGTACGCAACTGATCGCCGCTGTTGTCGCAACTCGCGGTTATGCCATACCGGGGGAGGCACCACTACGGCCAGGTCCGATGTGCATTACCTGGACGTGGTCTTTGACCCAGTCTTGTGCCGTGTGCCGTTCAGGTGGGGCTGGTTGTGGTTGCGCTGTCTCCGGTGGCGTGTGAACACCGTCGGGTTGTACACGTGGTCGTTGTTGGCCCCCGGTGACGGTGGCCCCGGCTGGCACCTGGTCCTCAACACGCTGCACCGACTCGATCTGATCGCCGGTGGTTGGCATCACCTCCGACAGCTCGACAGGCCGGTCGGTTGGCGTCAACGCCACATCGACCCGGTGGCCATGCACGGTCACGTGGTGACCGCTGGATGTTTCCACCACTACTTCATCGGAAAGATACTCCTCTGCTGCTGGCGTGACCTCCACGACGGTGGCCGCTGTCGAACCAGTGAATCCAGCTCGGTTGAATGGCTGAAACCTGTCCGCTTCGACGAACACGTGTTGTCCGGGGTAGGCCGTTTGCGCGAACTCAGCGGTCATGGCCGGTTCTGGTGACCGGACGTGTCCGGCCAGGTGCAGCAGTTCGTGGCCGGTCAACGAACCTTTAGCGCGGTCGTGGACTTCGATGCTGGTGGTGTCCATTTTGCTACTGGTCTGTAGCACGTCATCGCGGCCACGATAGGTGAGGTCTTTGCGCTCAGCTCCGGCCATATCTAAGACGGTGACCATCTCCTTGACGGCCGCACGGTCATCAACATCGGTGGACACCACACGGTCACCTGGCCGCAGCTGGCCGATTTCGGTGGCCAAGGACTGGCCGCCGAATACCGTGGCTTTCTCGGCATCGGACAGCATCATGGCCGGTGCGGTGTCCCAGTCTCGTGGCCGGTACGGTGTCCGCTGGTAAAAATCCATGACACGGGCATGGCCGGTGTCCGGACTGACCGCATACCGTGATTTCCGGTGGCCAGTACCATAGCTTCGGATAATATCCCCGGCGTAGCCGAAGCCTTCAACGTCCTCGCGTAAGACTTCACCGGGAACCAACTGGCTGGGCGTGCGCTGTTTACTCCTGGCCAGGCGTTTGTCGGCTTCAGCCTGGAGTGCTTCTGGACTGGTCTTGCCCACCGCCAAGAACCCTGCCGACTGATCAATTTGTGAGGGCTTGATCATGGAGCCATCATCGGTGATGAACAACGGACTATCGTGGGTTGCTTCCACAATCGAGTCAGGGTCTTGCTGCCGCGCGAATTGCACCCGATCACCTGGTTCTAAACCATACGGATGCCGGTAGTACACGTCGTAGTCCGGGTCACGTTGCAGGACTGTTTTTTCCATCTCGGTTAACTGGTCCCAGTCGCGTTCGATGATGGTCATCTTATCCATGGCAAACAACCTAGTGCCTTCTTCGGCTATATTGTCGGGCCGGGGCACATCGGGCGGATACCCGTACATCTCTGCACCGACTCCACGCTGATCGTCGGCAAACCCTATCCGGTAATAGGCCCGTTGATAGGCCACCACATCATGTTCCCGGTAACTGGACATGCCACCGCCAGGCTCGCCAAACGTTGCTTCCAATGTTTTGCCACTGACGGGGGCTGCTGCCTGGGTTTCATCACTCTCGTCTTCGTTGAGTCCCATCTCGGCGGCCAGGTCTTGAGCCTGAGTCTGCAACTGTTGCAATTCCTGGTGATGTTCAAATGGTTCATCCAGTACCGCAGCTAGCGCACCACGCGAGGACGTCAGCTGTTGGTGTTCGTGCTGCCACTTGGCATGCTCACCGGCCAGACCAGACACCATATGCTCGGCTGATCGAATCGTGCCCGTTGTTGATGGGTTGTTCAGCACAGCGTCAACCGACCATTCACGTCGCACCGACGGCATATCGGCCACTACCAATTGCACGGTTTTACCGTGGCGCAGCACGCCTAAGCCGATACCGCCCAATGTGCCCACCGGGGCAACATCGGATGGTTGTTGATAATTTGGCAGATCCGTTCGCATCGCCTGTGCCCGTAACGCATCCGCCAGATAGCTGCCAGCCGCTGTGCGTTCGACCATCGGTGCCCCGTTGGTGGGCTGGAACCGAAACCGATCCCCGCTGGTATCCACGACATCATCGGCTAATGCTTGCAGTCGCGGCATATTGGCTTCCAAGTAGTCCACACGGTTGTCATTGTGGCGCAACATGACCCGGTTCTTTGACCGTTCGGTCTGCCACGTTTGCTGCAAGGACTCTAATTGCTCGATCCGTAATTGCAGTTCGGCCAGTTCTTGTATCCGTGGATCACCAGATAATTGTGCCGCAGCACTGGACGCACTGAACTCCAAGCCGGCCACGACATCTTCCATCTCACGGCCAACCAGCGCACCGCGTTTCATCTGCCCAATAAAGGTCGCTTTGCGCGCGATCATATCCCAGGAGGCCACATCAAAGGTGTTATCGGTGGCATAGGAATACAGTTCCACCGACGCGTTCTGATTACCCTGGCGGATAATGCGACCTTCACGCTGCTCTAAATCAGCCGGACGCCAGGGACAATCCACATGGTGCAAGGCCACCGCACGACGCTGGACGTTGGTGCCGGTGCCCATTTTCTCGGTCGAACCGATCAACACGGAGACCTCACCGTCACGACAGGCTTCAAACAACGTATCTCGGGCTGCATCCGTGTCGGCTTCGTGAATGAACCGAACCCGGTCACCATCCATGCCACCGGCCACCAAATCATCTTTGAGCTGGTCATACATATTCCACGCATCTCGTGGCGTGGACTGGTCTAAAAACACGATCTGCAACCCACCCGTCGTGGCAGACGGCTCGCCAGTTTCAGTGAAAAATTCTCGATGCTGGGTGCGCTCATGCACACCCAAAATCTGCTCGGCCACCGCCACTGACCGACCCCCATCAGCATCGGCGTCTAACCCAACCAACCGGCCATCTAAGGCGACCCGGCGACCATCGCCGGTAATCAACAACATATTGTCGTTATCGTTGGCCGACAGACTATCAATACGGTCTGACAAATCGGCAATATAGTCTTGGACTTGTGGTGACGGGTCACGCCGTATCAGCACCCGATCACCACCAACCACCTCGGGCAACCTGGTTTCTAACTGATCACGCTGGACCGTATCAGTAAACGAGGCATTAATTTTCATCAGTTCCGGCACATTGACGTATTTGTTGATCCGGTTGACTTGTTCAAACCCGTCACCCGTCATCCGTGGCTTCAATGAGGTCCGCGACGTGGTAAATTGCTGCCCCCAGGCCGTGACACTTTCGGCATCGGTGGCCGCCAGCACATCCGGGCGCAAATAATGCTGCATCACCCACATCTCCGACATCGTGTTCGACACCGGTGTACCGGTGGCGAAGGTGGCCACGGCAGGTTGATACGTCGAAGTCCACAGACCTGACCGTTGCGCCGAGACGGTTTTCTGCTCGCGCAACGCACGCAACTTGAAATCCAAATCCGATGCACGTTGCGAGCCTGCACACGACAATTCGGCTAGATCAGATTGCCGTGCAAGGTTTTTATAATGATGGGCTTCATCAACAAAGAGGTAGTCAATGCCAGTTTGCTCGAACGTCATACCGGGATCGCTGCGTTCCTTGGCCCGTTCGTACTGGGTTTCTAACCGTTTCTTGGCCGCTTCAATCCGCTTGACTGAAAACCTATCATCAGTATCCGCACTGGCCTGGACCTCGTCGAGTTCACCAATTTGTTCGCGCAACCATTCCGCGCGTTTGACCGGATCAATTTCCACCCGCTCAAACACGGTTTGGGGCAAAATCACCGTATCCCACTCACCAGCGGCCACCATACCCATCCACTCTTGGCGTTGATCTTTGGTCAACCCGGTGGGCACGGCAATCACGTTGGCATCGGGATACCATTCCACATACTCCCGGCTAATCTGTTCCACCAGATGATTCGGCACCACCATCACCGGCTTATGCGCAATGCCTGTGCGTTTCAACTCTTGTGCTGCCATCACCATGGTGCCGGTCTTGCCAGCACCCACCACATGATCTAACAACACCGAGGGTTCATTGACCACTCGGGCCACCGCTGACCGCTGATAAGAGTACGGTGTGCGGGATTCGGCAAGACCAGGTAATTCCAGATCGTCGCCCATATCGCTGTAGTTCGGCGCGACCATCGCGTTGAATTTGCGGTTATAAATGGTTTCCAACCGTTGGCTACGCGCCGGGTCTTCGGTCACCCAGTCGTTGAACCGCTGCCGGATCGCTTCAACTTTTTCACGTGCTGCCGTGGTTTCTTTCTCATTTTTGCGAAGCGTGCCGTCGCTGTCTTTTTCACGCACCACCACCGACCGGTAATTCATCGACGCGGCCAATAAATTGGCTGGTGTGCGTTTAGCTGTGCCCCATTGGAACCGGATATGGTCGCTAAACCCGCCCTTTGGCGAGTCCACTTCCCATTGCTCGCCAGCAGGATTCCACTTCACCGACGACGCCACCTCGAACGTTTCCCGCACAAAATCGTTATACATGTCTTGTGGCACCCACTGGACACCAGGATTGACCGTGACATCGTCAATGCTGACATCATCGGGCACCACCAGTTCCAGTTCGGCCACATTGCGCGAAAACTGGTCATCATCCGCCGCCACTTGCCGGGCAACCTCCAGTTTGGTGCGGACATCACCGGACAAATACGACACCGCCGCCACCATTTCGCCAGATTCAGGCTCAATGAAGGCTTGTTCTAACACCGCTGCTCGGGCAGCGGCTTCATCCATGTCCAACAACCCGGCAACCCGGTCAAGGTCAATACGTCGGGTTTCGTCTAGCGAAATCGCAATAGCATCCCGCGTCGATGCCGCACGCTCCGGTCGAGGCCGGTATTCGACCACGTTTTGGATCATCATCGCGCCTGGTGCAGCCGTTTGGCTGCGTTCGTCAAAGGACTCCATGGCACGCAACAACCCCAACTTGGGTTCACCACGCAGAAACGCTAAATGGGGTTGCTCACGGCGTACGAACTGTGGTTTTGCTGCCTGTGCTTCCCACTGGGCACGTACTGCTTCGGGGATGACAACCTCGTTGCGCGATACTTCTCCATCATCGGGTAGTTCACCACGCCACTGCCGTTCCAATTCGGCCACAAACTTCCGCTGTTGTGACTCCGAGGGTTTCCGCCACACTTCGGTAGACCGGTTAATCGGCCCATACTTCCGCTGGTAATCGCGCCACGCGGCCACCAATTCCTCACGTGCGGTCACGGCCGCGTCTTCACCGCGTCCATCAGATTGGGCTGCAATGGTGGCCACACCCAAATCCCGCAACCCTAACAGTGCTTGGGATTCAGCCGTGCGGTTTTTGGCCACCTTGATCGGCTCCCATTGCATAGCCGACCCATAACGCACAAATTGTTGCTGGACTGGGTCGTAGCGCACATGACCAACGTCTGCTTCGGCCACCACCTCATAATGCAACCCAGGCTCCACCACCATCGAGGCAGCAGTCTCCGGGGCATACCCCATACCTTGTCTTGCGGCTTGATCAATAACCGTCTGTAGCCGGTGCTCCAACTGCTGGCCCACACCCGGCAGATCATCAGTGCCCAGGTGATAGGCCATCTTGCCCCACTGGTCAGTATCGGCACGAAGCTGTCCGATCATCTGCTCTGGATGGTCGGCAAAATACCGGGACATCCCCACCGTGTGCGTGACACCATCACGATCGGCAACGTCCATGGTGCCGGGTTCAACCCACGCATCAATGCTGGCCTGGCTGATACTTTCGTCGGGTTTGCGGCGACGGAACACTAACACGTCAGTCATGACCTCTGTTCCCGCCGAACTGCGCATCGCGCCAGCCGGTAACCGTACACCACCCACCAGATCGCCATACCGGGCAAACTCTCGTCGGGCGGTACTGCGCTGGGAATCCATCGTCCAGGTGGAGGTCATCACCGCCACATAGCCACCCGGTGCCGTATGCCGTAGCGACTTGGCAATGAAATAGTTATGAATCGAATGATGCTGGGCGTTATAGGTACTATCGGCAACCGAGAAACTGCCAAAGGGCACATTGCCCACCACCGAGTTAAAGCTATCTTCCCGAAAACGGGTTTTTTCAAACCCATGGGCCTGTATCTGCGCAGACGGATACAACCACGACGAAATCCGTGCCGTGGTCTGGTCCAACTCCACCCCGACCATCTGCGCTGACGCGGGTGCTTGTCCCAGAAATTCCCCAGAACCCGACCCTGGTTCCAACACCGGGCCACCATCAAACCCAGCGCGTTGCAGTGCCGCCCACATCGCCGCCGAGTGGGCCGGATCAGTGTAATGCGCGTTCAATGTGGTTGCTCGGGCCTGTTGCCAACCATCCTCACCAAGCAGGTCACGCACCTGCTGTCGCGTTGCGTCGGACACCCGCGAACTACCGTCGTCAAAGACTTCCGGTAACGTCCCCCACGATGACCACCCAGCCAACACCCGTTGCTGGTCCGTGGTCGCATACGCCGACCCTTCATCCAGGGTTTGCAACGTCTCTAATGCTGCAATATTGGCGTTTAGCCGTGCTTGAAACCCCGAGGGGCGTAACGTTTCGCCATGCCAATCAACCGGCTCACCGGTTAATACTGGTTCAACACCTGGGCTGCCTGTTCCTGAGTGAACATCACCGGACACTGGCTCGTTTGCGGTATCGGTTCCATCCCCTGTGTCTTCATCCAGTTGAACACCGTCTCGGTGTCGCGTTGCAGCTGCTGTGCCACCCTGTACTGCTGACTCATCGGCAGTCGACGCAACTGCTCGTCCTCGACCACCATCAACCGATCGGCTGTCATCTGCATCTGCCGGGAGACCACCAACGCCTCCAGATACTTCCGAAACTCGTTGGTCGCGTTCCGAAACGCTGGCTGTTCCATCACCACGTCCACCAACGTCTTCGTCTCGGTCTGGCGATACCGTTGGTCGTACTCCGCGCTCAGCGACTCCCCGTACGGTGTCTCCGCTGCCGGATGCTGCCACACCGTCGGATCGTTGTCCCACTCGTCCATCCACATCCCGGTCACCGGGCTGTAATGACGCTGACTCGTCTCGTCGAACTCCAGGTTCTCCATCATCTGTCCCCTCTACTTCAGTGTTCAGTTCTTCCAGTGCATCAAAGAACGATAACTGTCCTGCAATTTCTTTTCTTCGGCGTGCCATCAGCAAACTTCCTTACTTGACATAACGTCACAGCAGTCGAGGGTTGTCAAGCCTCGGCCACTGTGCAACCAAAATTCTCAAAAGTTACATCTATGCCTAAACGGGGAGCTACATCGTCGGACCCGACGCACCCGGTCGCGGTGGTAGCTCATTGAGCTGCTGCGCTGCCAAATACTCCGCCTGTCCTCCTGGTGCTTGCCTTGGCTGCTGCGGTCGAGTCGCAGCATTTTGACCAGAAGCCTGCCAGCTCTGTGCCGCTTGTTGCTGACGCTGTGCAACCTCTCGCTGCTGGGCTGGTGTCGGCGTACCAAACTCTGACGTCGGCGCGGCAGCCGGTGGACCCGGTGGTGGTGGCGTGCCCTCTGGGCGAGGTTCGTAAAACATCTCCCCACCGCCCTGAGCTGTCAGCTCATGGTCCACTGTGCGCCCATTTTCTACAGCCGGTGACCGGTCGTACTCGACCCCCACGCTTGGGTCAAATCGGTCATCGAACATCGACACCGACACCTCTCGCGCACCAATCCGGTGGTTCAACCCGGCTTCGCCAGTGTTTTGACTGACGTACGGGCTCACCTCATAGTTACCCCGCACCGTCACACGGTCACCCTTTGAGAGTCCGTGCAACGCGTGTTGGCGTAGTCGCTCGTTCTGAATCGCGACGTCATAGCCAACGGTGTCACCATCCACCCACTGTTGCTGCTCACGATCAAAGGTCCGCTGGTTTTCTAGAATTCGCATGGCAGTAAAGGTTCGGCCCTCACGAGTCGAAACCTCGCGTGGCTCATCTGCCAAATTGCCAGTTACCGTGGCGTCACCCATTTTGATTTTTTTGGTACTCATCACAGAACCTCCCTTATAAGACCCCAGGAAACCCTGGTTGCTTATAAGTTCGGTACCACCACGCGCAACGTGGAGTGACACACATTCGGCTACTGCTCGGCAAGTGCACCTCGGACAAGGTAGCCAGAAATTCAGCGGTAGCGTCATCAATGGTTGTTGCACATCGCTTATCGACGCTTGAAGGTTCTGGCTTTGTCCCACTCGCACCAGCCACGACAACCACTCCGGACGCAAAAGGCTGTCAGGTGTTCACACAGTTACTGTTCGCGTACTTCTTTGGTGCGCTCTTGGCATTGCTACTCCATCGTTGTGAAGCGCTGTTGTGTTGGCACTGCAAACAGGATTTGAACATGCGTCTGCCAGCCGCCGCATCGTCATGCGGCGGCTGCTCTGCCTGGCTGAGCTACTGGAGTGGTATCTCAGATTGGTGTGTGGGTGTGTGGTAGGCATTTTTAGTGGATGGGAAGTCTTATCCGCATAAAGGGTAGGATTATCTTTACTTCTGGGTAGGATGGGCTTCTATCTGTTGCCCTGACCCGGTGTCTGTTCGCTCGGTGATGGCTACTCTGGTGAACTGGTCGGGCAGGTTATCGCCTTGGTAAACGTGGACTGTGGTTTCACGTGCACCTTGGGATGCGTACCCTGTGTATTCTTCGAGGAGGTCGCTTGTTTCGTTGGTGAGACGCGTTCCTTCTCGGGCTGGCATTTCGGTCCCGTCTGCTAACACTGTTACTGGTTCGTCTGCTGCATAGTCTGTGCTGGGGCGGATCTCGTCTGTGTACTGGTCGAGACTATGGAATTCGTATTGATTGCCTGCTCCATCAAATACTGAAAGATCAATCGAGAGGTCGCCTGTACCTTCACGGTTGTCGAGGTCTACTGTTACGTAGGTGACTGGTTCTGTGGCTTGCACCGTGTCACGGTATTGCTCGATGCTAGCCAGCACTTCATCGTCGGTTGCTGGTAGTTCGAGTGTGACTGTTGCCCCGTTGCTTGGTTGGGCTTGGTAGGTTCCGTGTTCCAGTGATTTGACCTCTTGTGTTTCGGGTGCAGCATCCTCGGCTGTTTCGGTATTCGCTGGCTGTTGTCCGTTGTTGCAGGCTGTGAGTGCGAACATGGTGATTGCGAGAGTGGTGATGAATTTGGTGGGTTTCATGCTGCCAGTGTATTGCAGTCGCGTTGCCTCTGCCCGTGAAAGAGGATCAAAGTCTGGCAGGGCTACTTGCAACAACACAAAACCTAAACGAACTGTCCGAACAACTTGACGCAGCCCGACTCGGCGGCGCGTCGTAGAGCGGTGTACAGGATTTCTGTCAGCTTCAGAAGTCGGTTCCACAGAATTCAGGAGTTGGCTTCACTCGCTACGCGTTGTTCAGCTCTGGCAATGGCCCGGTAGACTGTGGACTTCCCTATTGAGAATAGTTCGGCCAGTTCACGCTTGCTGTATGCGCCCGTCGCGTGCAGTGTGTTCAGGTGAGCTTCTTGCTTGACTGACAGTTTCGGTTGTTTACCACGCAGTCGGCCCTTGGCCTTGGCGACTTTCATCCCTTCGCGGGTTCGAGCGCGAATTAGGTCAGCTTCGAACTCAGCGATCATGGCTAAAGCATTGAAGAGAAGCTTTCCGGTGGGGTCGGTCGGATCGTGGATCGACCCACCGATGCTGAGTCTGATCTCTCTTTCGGCAAGGTCGTCAGCGATTTCGTGTGCATCACGGACAGAACGAGCCAGGCGGTCGAGTTTGGCCACCACCAACGTGTCCCCGGCCCGACAGGCAGCCAACGCCTCTCGCAGACCAGGACGTCGCTTATCCCGCCCGGTCAGTCCGTGATCAACATAGACACGTTTCGGCTTGACCCCGAGTCCCATCAGCGCATTCCGTTGCGCAGTAAGATCTTGCTCATCGGTGGAACACCGAGCATATCCAATCAAAAGTTCTGACATACTTTCCAGTGTCCCATATAAGGCCCCATCACCGGACACTTCACCGGACCACTTATACGGGACACCGCCAGGCACGCAACTCGAACAGCCATGGTCAGTGCCAGGACCGTCCCGGTGGAGGTTCGGCAACTGACACAGTAAAAACGCGACTGACCGATGTTTCGTGAAGGCGACTATTGAACTTAATGACAGGTTGTGCAGAGACTCGTGACAATTACATTTCAGAAGCTGTCTGCACTACCTGCACCACGACTGCCGTCGAAATGCAGTCGCCTTCTGAAACTAACAGCGTAATATGGTATACCCCCATTTGACACCCTCAAAAGGGCCAGATGGCACGTGATCTTAGGGGGTGTTGCTTAATTGTCTTTAGTGGGCGATTCAGTACTGAAAGCGGCTTCTAACAATTCCGCGGCGTGGATTACTTCGTTTAATGGCACTGTAAATGTCCCCGAGGTGACTTCGTCGTTTTCCGCCTCGGTTAGCTGCCAGGTTCCTGTGATTTCTTCTATCTCATGATCTCGTGCAATGAGTACGTAATCGTCCTGGTCGAACTCATGGCGCGTATTGGGTCGGAATGCTTTGGGAGTGAGGAGGATTTCTGCATCGTTTCCGGAGTTTTCCCAGTTCACCGGATAGGTCGCGATATGATTAGGTGAGATCTCATAATTCATCGGCGGGTATAAGTTTTGTCGCTTAACCACTGGAGCCACAACTGTGCCCCAATCCGCATCTTCCCGATCGAGGTGGTCTATTACCATGCAATTCTCAAAGGTGAGCAATAGATGCGGCTGGTCGATATAACGGTTGTGACTCACCACCCGCAGGCCTAGCCCCTCGAGGGCCACCCCGAGAAGATGATCGCGACCGGTTTTCTTGTTTTCTTCCATGTTGTTGCGCCAGTTGGCTAGACGATCGGCCTGTTGTTCTGGTGTGGCAGGTTTCCCTAACCCCAACAAGTTGACAAGATACGGATCCACCTCGGGGCTATCTTGTGATCTCGTGATGCGATTGGCATATCTCTGTTCTTCTTGGCCATAGAGAACCTCCATCACTTTTGATAGGTGCGAGATTCGATGAACTGCCCCAACGAGCTCAATATCAATATCGATGGGTGGTTTGCTAGATCCTTGTCCACGTTCGATAAGTCTCAGTATTTCGCCTGAGCGCGCGGGACGAGTGTTGCTCGCTCCTCGCACGTAGATAGCCCCATCGGTAAGGCCTTCCTTCGGCTTGTTCCCCTGAAAGTCTTGGTGGCAGGGAAACATAGGTTGGCCATCTTCTGGGGGTGGTGCCACAATGAACAAGACTTCGCGTTCGTCATCGATCGAGATACGACCAAGTTCAAATTCCGGAAAATTCTGGCCGAGGTATGGCTGAAGTTTATCTTCGAGTTCATGCGGTTCGGTACCTCGCTCTACGCCATAGGCGGCTCCCGCTTGGGCACCGATAACTAGCACAGCATAACCCTTAAAGTGGCGCGATGCTTGGCTAGGATCACGATTGGCAGCACCTAAAAGGAATTTGGCAATCTTAGCAATTCCCTCTTTGCTTCGTACATTGAGGTCACTTTTGACTTCCACGTAGTAAGTTTCCGTCTCGTCACCATGCGTTAGTATGTGATCCAGAATTTTTTTCTGGGCACGCTCACCCAAGGGGTTGAAACTTGTATCCATGTTCACCTTTGCCTGTCAGACCCTATCTGCCAGACTGAGGTGAGACACCCGGACTGATGGTTAGATGGCTGGGGCACTGACTAAAGGAGCACCCAGTATGACCTTGACAACGACGACCAATGATCGATCCGATACGGCCCAGCAACC
>JABXHI010000049.1 GCA_013393415.1 Micrococcaceae bacterium | reverse complement strand
TCGATCGACTCTGGGCCACCACGCTCAGCCCGCCAGAACCAAGCCGCAGCACGTGATCACCAGCCCACCATCGGGCACCAGGCCGGGAAGAGAAAGGGACCCGGAAGACCCTCAGTGGAACAAGACCAGAACAAGGCCGGGAGACACCAACCTCCCCGAAAATCCCGTCCCGCCCGATCATGGATTCAACGCCTCAACCGATCACTCATCGGTGGATCAGGGCTTAACAAATAGACATCTCAGTGCCAGCTAAGTACAGACAGTAAGCAGGGCGATGGTCGAGTGACCACCGCCCTGCTTACATGACTCACTATCGAGTCACTATCGATTCTGGTTAGTGTGCTGCCTTGCGACGAGCAATCATCAGCACTGTCCCAACGCCCACTGCGAGCAATCCGCCGATCACGAGAGCAGAAATTTCTGCACCGGTATCAGCGAGCCCTCCGGTTCGAGTCATATCATCGCCTGCGGCACCGCCACCTATGGAAGTATCGTCTCCGCCATTTTCGGGAGCATCACCGGTGGGTGTCGGAGTCGGTGTTTCTTCTGGAGTCGGCGTTTCATCGCCTCCGGCCTGTAGTCCGGTCAGCTCAAGAGCTGAGCGAACTTCGGTGCCGGTAGCTTCGTGCGTGACAACCAGCGTGTAGTTGCCCGCTTCAACGTCTAGTGCTGACAGGTCGATATCGAGCGATGCTGTGTTGTCAGCAATTTCGACGGTTCCTGCGTCGACCGTGCCGGGGTTATCTGCAACTAGGCTGACCGACAGCTGTTCGCCGTCAAGCTCTGGAGCACCGTAGGACTGCAGTTGGAATCCGGACAGCTCAGCCGTAAGGTTGCCGTCAACGTCGTAGGAATCTTCGAGCCCCGAAACCTGAACAGCCTGTTTATCGAAACGTGGCGCAACAGCGCTGTCAAGTTCGTCCTGCAGGTAGTTGGTGAAGGCATCGGTATCAATCAGCGCAGTTTGCTGATCATTGGTGCCGTTGCCCAGCGCACGGAAGTTATCCCCGCCGGCAGCAAGGAAACTTGGTAGCGCGACGGTAAATTCGTCCTCGTCCTGGACCAAATTGCCGTTGACCCAGATCTCGTCGATGTTGTTGCCCAGCGTTTCGTGGCCAGCCATACCGATATCACCCGTGTAGGTGTAGGTCACGTTCGAGGAGAGCCCCAGCTGCAGGTATGGGCGCCCCGGAACCGAACCGTCAGCGGCTGTCTGCCACTGCTGCTCGAGTGTTTCACGCAACTGAGCACCCGTAATGTCTGTGGTGAAAATGTCGTTTGCGAACGGGTTGACGCCCACGGCATCTGCGACGGTGATATCACCGATTTCAGTTTCGATGTCCTGGCGTAGGCCGCCTGGGAATTCATCACGCAATCCACCGGAGTTCACCAGGCCGATATCGGCTGAAATACCTGCCGGGTTGTTGTTTCCGGCCCAGAGCCAAGCATCGGCGACTAGATGGCCCATCGAGGATTCGAGATCTCGCTGGTCAAAGTTGTGCCCGACTTCGCCGGTCTCTTCGTCTTCGCCATAGCGGTAGCCGGTGGTCACGTAGTCTTCCAGCGTCGCCAGTACTTGGCTGCCTTCTTCTTCGGCCACCTCTGCTGCGTCGTCAAGAATTTGCTGGATCTCCACGAGCGTCGGGTTAGCCGCGATCTCTTCTTCAGACGGTTCCGAAGTCTCCACCAGTTCGTGACTGTAGCCTACAACGTTGTCGTCAGCATCAAGCTCCAGCTCAACGCGACCCAAGTTGTTGCCGTACTCGCCGGTTTGCAGCACCGGGCGTGTTTCACCCTCTTCGCCAGGAACGTCAGCATCAAGGACGTACTCTTCGTGGGTGTGACCGGTAAAGATGACATCGACTGCCGGGTGCGTCTCTGTGACAATCTCATCGGTGTGATCGTGATACTCAGCGACGATGACGTCGATGTCTTCATCTTCTGCAAGCAGCTCAGCTTGTTCATTCACCGCTGCAACGGGATCCGTGAAATCAAGACCCTGAACGCCGGACGGGTCCACCAGTGTTGGTGTCTCCTGTGTCACGGCACCGATCACCGCGACGGTCTGACCTTCTGGAGTTTCTATTTCTGTGTACGGGTCAACGATGGTATCGCCATTCTCATCAACAACGTTCGCCGCAATGTGATCGAATGCTGCGAGCCCAGTTACACGACCAGTCAAGTCATCTACACCACGGTCAAACTCGTGGTTCCCGAGCGCCGAAGCTTCCAACCCCAAGGTACTGAGGTAAGCGATGGTGGGTTCATCCTGCTGAACCGAAGAAACGAACAAACTGGCACCAATATCATCACCGGCCGAAAGGAAGAGGTTGTTCTCGTTCTCTGCACGCTCAGCCTCGACGGTCGCAGCAAGGCTCATACCGACTTGGTGATCAACTCGTCCGTGGAAGTCGTTGATGTTAAGCAACGTCAACGTCGACTCGGCGCCCTCCTGCATTGGAGCCATCAGGGTATTCGCTTCGAGACCCTCGCCGTTGTCATCCTCATTTGATTCGTCGGCATCTGTTTGATTGTCGGTGTCGTTATCGTCGCCGCTGTCGGACTCAGGGGTATCTTCCGACGGCTCACCGGTGAGGTCTTCGTTGCCTTCTGTTTCATCTTGTTCGGACGAAGGTGTTGGTTCCGACGTTTCCGGAGTAGGGGTCGACTCCCCCGTGGGTTCAGGTGACGGTGTTTCTGTCACCGAAGGGTTTTCAGGCGGTGTTGGTGATTCGGTAGTTGCCACCGCTGATGAGACCGCGATGGGAGCTACCAAGGCAGCAGCCAATAGACCGCTGAGAGCTCGGGGCATGTGTGAAGACATGAAAGTTTTACTCCTTCAAGGTGTTGAGACGCCCTCACACTAAAGTCCTCATCTAACGGGCAGGTAAATCAGAGTTGACTCGAGAGGGACAAAGCTTCGAACTCCTGCGCCAAGGCGGTCGCTGGCCACTCTCCAGCAACCGGGAAGCTTGGATCAGATCCGTCGAACCTAGTGGAGTAATCCACTACCGACTGATGCATTACTCCATTAATTTCTGCGTTTTCATGCCGTATAGCCAGCGGCGGTCACCTTGTATTCAGGATCGAAAATTAGAGTGTCGATCGAAGCGTTACACTCCACCCGCACCGTCAGATCCAAAGTTAATTTCACAGATTCCCTCAAATCGTATACGATTTGAGCTAAGAGATTTTGATCACGCATCAATCCTATGGAGGTACGGTCTCGCAATGAACGTCACTGCTTTCGACTTCTCACAGAAGCAGAATCGCCCGGGCAAAATTGTTGCCCTACATCTCAACTACCCGTCCCGCATCGAACAGCGCGGACGCAACCCAAAATTCCCCGGCTACTTCTTGAAGGCCACCTCTTCAATCGCCGCCACCGGTTCGACCATCGAACGTCCAGCCGGCACCGAGCTGCTCGCCTATGAGGGCGAAATCGCGCTGATCATCGGCAAGGATGCTCGTCGCGTTGCACCCGAAGACGGCTGGTCATACGTTTCCGGTATTACCGCCGCGAACGACTGGGGCCTCTACGATCTGCGTCACGCAGACAAGGGCTCCAATGTGAAAAACAAGTCCGGTGACAACTACACCCCGCTGGGTCCGGCCGTCATTGATGCCAAAGGTATCGATCCCGCTCAGCTGCGCGTGCGCACCTGGGTCAACGGTGACATAGTCCAAGACGACACCACGGATGATCTCGTGTTCCCATTCGGCCAGCTGATCGCAGACCTCTCCCAGATGATGACGCTCGAAGAAGGCGACGTCATTCTGACCGGTACTCCTGCAGGTTCCTCGGTTGCGCAGCCAGGCGACGTTGTGGAAGTTGAAGTTGATGCACCGCAAGCTGACGGTGCACCGACCACCGGTCGTCTGGTCTCCAATGTCAAAGAAGCAGACTTCGCACTGGCCGCCTACGGTCACGGACCAAAGGTTGATGATGTCCAACGTGAAGAAGCCTGGGGCTCGAAAGAAGCTGCCGGCATCGAAGATCCACGCGCCATCTTGACCGATGCACTGCGTGAGAAAATCTCTCAGACCGCTGTGGCCACCATCGTGGCGAACATGCGCAAACGCGGCATCAACAACTGCACCATCGATGGGCCGACACCAATGCACCCGGGCCGCCAGATTCTTGGTTTCGCCAAGACCCTGCGCTACGTGCCAAACCGCGAAGACCTGTTCAAGAAACACGGTGGCGGTTTCAACACCCAGAAGCAGGCCATGGATTCGGTCCAGCAAGACGACATCGTGGTCATGGAAGCCCGCGGTGAAAAGGGTACCGGAACACTCGGTGACGTCTTGGCCATGCGAGCGAAGGTTCGCGGCGCCAACGCGATCATCACCGACGGCGGCGTGCGCGACGCTGCAGCTGTTGTCGATGTTGACATTCCGGTGTACTCCAACGGCAACCACCCGGCAGTGCTCGGCCGTCGTCACGTCCCATGGGAGATGAACGGCACGATCGCTTGTGGCGGTACCACCGTCCAGCCAAACGACATCATCATTGGTGACGACGACGGCGTTGTGGTTGTGCCACCAGAGCTGCTGGTCGAAGTGATCGATGATTCTTTTGAACAAGAACAACAAGACGAGTGGGTCTACGAACAAGTCAAGAACGGTGCTGCCGTGGACGGATTGTTCCCACCGACGGGCGAGTGGAAAGCCAAATACGAGGCTTACCGCGCGGATAAAGGCAACTAAATGGAATCCAATGGTCTCTCAAAAGCCGATCAAGCACACCAGTATTTGCTGAAAGGCATTACCACCGGACGGTATAAGCCCGGTGATCGGCTGGTGCTGTCGAGTATTGCCACTGAACTCGGCATGTCGGTCGTGCCGGTGCGGGAGGCCATTCGGCGGTTGCAAACCGATCAGCTCGTACAGTTTGAACGCAATGTTGGTGCCACGGTCACCGGTATCGACCCGGTCGAATACCACCACACCATGGAAACGTTGGCGCTGGCTGAGGGATATTCGACGGCCCAGTGTGCACCACTGGTGACCGCCGAAACCCTCGAAAAAGCCCGCGGGATCAACGAACAAATGCGTGAACTGGTCGAGCAGGACTTTGCACCGGAACGATTTACAGAGCTAAACGAACAGTTTCATTCGGCACTGTTTGAACACCACCAGAACCCGCACATTCTTGACCTGGTGCACCGGGGTTGGAACCGGTTGGCGGCACTGCGTTCGTCAACGTTTTCCTTCGTGCCATCGCGTGCGACGACTTCGGTCGCCGAACACGATGCACTGCTGGAACTGATTGCTGAAGGCGCAGAGTTCTCAGTAATCGAAGCCGCCGCCCGCAATCACCGGCTCAATACCCTGAACGCCTACCTAGACCATCATGCAAAATCCGCAACCATAGATTTTTAGCAACATTCGAAAGGACGACATGACAAACGGAAAACCCGCAAACATGCCAGATAAAATTCGTCACTACATCAACGGTGAATGGGTTGACTCCATTGACGGCGACACCCTCGACGTCATCAACCCGGTCACCAACGAGACCTACATTCAGGCCGCTTCCGGTAAAGTCGCCGACATCGACGCTGCCGTTGCTGCCGCGAAAGAGGCTTTCGATAACGGCCCTTGGCCACACATGCTGCCACGCGAACGCTCACGCATCATGCACAAGATTGCCGATGTTGTAGAAACTCGTCAGCAAGAACTGGCCGAAATGGAAACCTGGGACTCCGGTCTGCCAATCACCCAGACCCTGGGGCAGGCACGCCGTGCAGCCGAAAACTTCCGCTTCTTTGGTGACCTGATCGTTTCCCAGCACGACAACGCCTTCAAGGTGCCAGGTCGTCAAGCCAACTACGTCAACCGCAAACCAAAGGGTGTTGCAGGTCTGATCACCCCGTGGAACACGCCGTTCATGCTGGAATCCTGGAAACTCGGCCCAGCGTTGGCCACCGGGAATACCGTTGTGCTCAAACCAGCTGAATTCACTCCACTGTCGGCTTCGCTGTGGCCAGGTATCTTCGAAGAAGCAGGCCTGCCAACCGGTGTCTTCAACATGGTCAACGGTTACGGTGAAGAAGGCTTCGCCGGCGACTCGCTGGTCAAGCACCCAGACGTGCCACTGATCTCGTTCACCGGTGAATCCTCGACCGGTCAGCTTATCTCGGCCAACGCTGCCCCACACCTCAAGGGCCTGTCGATGGAACTGGGCGGTAAATCCCCAGCCGTGGTCTTCGAAGATGCCGATCTCGATGCCGCCATCAACGCGACCGTCTTCGGTGTGTTCTCCCTGAACGGTGAACGTTGCACCGCCGGCTCGCGCATCCTGGTTCAGCGCAGCATCTACGACGAATTCGTCGAGCGCTACGCAGCCCAGGCAGCAAACGTCAAAGTTGGTATGCCCAACGATCCAAAGACCGAGGTTGGCGCATTGGTCCACCCAGAACACTTCGACAAGGTCTGGTCCTACGTCCAAATCGGTAAAGAAGAAGCACGCCTCGTTGCAGGTGGCGACCGTCCAGAAGAGTTCCCAGAAGGAAACTTCCTGCAGCCAACCGTCTTCGCAGACGTCGCCCCGGATGCACGCATCTTCCAGGAAGAAATCTTCGGCCCGGTTGTGGCAATCACGCCATTCGACACCGATGAAGAAGCCCTGCAGTTGGCGAATGACACCCAGTACGGTCTAGCAGCCTACATCTGGACCAACGACCTGAAGCGTTCACACAATTTTGCACACAACGTCGACGCCGGCATGGTCTGGCTCAACTCCAACAACGTTCGTGACCTGCGCACCCCATTCGGTGGTGTCAAAGCATCCGGACTTGGTCAGGAAGGTGGCTACCGCTCGATCGACTTCTACACCGATCAGCAGGCCGTCCACATCAACCTGGGCGAAGTACACAACCCAGTATTCGGTCAGCAGTAAGACCTGGTTGGAACCATTACCGAAGGATCATCATGAAAATTGATAAAAATACACGCACCAAGACGAGCTCGGGTTTCCACGTATCTCAGCACGCGTCGGTGAACACGGACAACCCGATCCCAACGCCAAAGGCCGAAGCCCCAGATGTGCTGCGCGTCGCGTACATGGAACTACAGGTCACCGACCTGGCAGCTTCCCGCAAGTTCTACGTCGACGTTTTGGGCTTGCACGTCTCCCACGAAGACGACAACGAAGTATACCTTCGTTCCTCGGAAGAGTTCATCCACCACAACCTGCTGCTCAAAAAGGGCCCGGTTGCCGCTGTTGGTGCATTCTCCTACCGTGTTCGTTCACCAGAAGACGTCGACAAAGCCGAAGCGTTCTACAAAGAACTCGGCTGTCGCACCGAACGTCGTAAAGATGGCTTCGTTGAAGGTATTGGCGACTCCGTTCGTGTAGAAGATCCACTGGGCTTCCCATACGAGTTCTTCTACGAAGTCGACCACATGGAACGTCTGGCATGGCGCTATGACCTGCACGTCCCTGGCGCCCTGGTACGTCTGGACCACTTCAACCAGGTCACCCCAGACGTCCCACGTGCTGCTGCGTACATGCAGGACCTTGGCTTCCGCGTGACCGAAGAAATCTCCGATGGCGAGACCGTCTACGCTGCATGGATGCGTCGCAAGCCGACCGTCCACGACACCGCGATGACCGGTGGCGACGGCCCACGGATGCACCACGTAGCGTTTGCAACCCACGAGAAGCACAACATCCTGGCGATCTGTGACCGCCTCGGTGCACTGCGCCAGTCGGATGCCATCGAGCGTGGCCCAGGCCGCCACGGTGTGTCCAACGCGTTCTACCTCTACCTGCGTGACCCAGACGGCCACCGCGTCGAGATCTATACGCAGGATTACTGGACCGGCGACCCAGACAACCCCGTAGTTTCCTGGGATGTGCACGACAACCAGCGCCGTGACTGGTGGGGCACCCCGGTTGTACCGTCCTGGTACACCGATGCTTCATTGGTGCTGGACTTGGATGGCAATCCGAAGGAAGTTGTCGAGCGCACGCACGACAGCGAAATGGAAGTCACTATCGGCGCCGATGGTTTCTCCTACACTCGCGCTGACGATGATGAGGAAATGCCAGACTGGAAAAAGGGCGAGTTCAAACTCGGCAACCAGCTCTAAGGTGCTGACTCACCACGTGTGAGCACGTTATCGGCCCCGATGCTTGAATATAACTTCATGCGTCGGGGCCGTTTGCATCTACGGAACCTTCCTACGTCTCCATGACCTGCACGCCCATCCTAGTGGGAGCATCGGGATATCTCTAGGCAATCAACAGCTTACCCACCCAGTCTTTCAGCGGCGGTTCGCGCAACCGGAGCTCGATCATCCTGTTTGCATTGGCCGTTGTGCCTGATGCCTTCGCACTTCGGGCGATATAAAAAGGGGTTTCGTATTAAACTACGTAGGACGAAATATTGACGGGTATGTCAGTTGCGGGTTCGGGTCCATCCTAGGGTGAGAAAACGCTGGAAACCGATGGGGTCGACGACGCCGGCCTGCCGCGCTGTACAAGCGGACGCGGCGCTGCACCGATGGAAGACTCTGGTGGCATGTGGGGCTGGTCGGAACTCGTGGCGGCAGCCAATGACCCGACGCATGAGCATTATGATGATTACCGCGAGTGGCTGGATCTTGCCGAGGGCGAGACGTTCGACGCAAAGTAGTTCAGCAAAGCAGACATCAATGCCTACCTGACTGCGCTGTTGTAGCGCAGCCGATCTCGATACAGTTCGCCATCACGTGACGATCGTCTGGCGCTCAACAATTCTGGCCAGCTGGGACTCGGCATGAACCGGACGCCTCAGGGTCAAGTGATTGAACGGATGCAGAGGAAGATTGAACCTCTGCCCCCGTTAGCTGGTGAGACGCTTGGCAGCCAGGCGGTTGAGCGAAACCTGCTGTTCTGCCGCGTCAAGTACGAGTTGGCGGTGTGCCTCGGGGGTGACTCGAACCATGAATTTGCCAGAGTAAGAGCGGTCTGCAATCGCCTCGGGCAGTGCTTCTCCATTCGTTTTCATGTCGTCAAGCACGTCGGCAACGAGCTCCCGGATACCCGAAAACGCGTCGTCTTGCTTGTCGGCGACCCACGACAGAGACGGGAGCTCTGCGACAGTACCAACGAACGCTGCGTCCTCAGCCGACCAACGCACGCGGTAGGTGTAGTGTTCTGCGTTTACCATCATCATGATTGTTCACCTTCTAGTTTGTCGATCGCTGCTAACACTTATCGCACTTGATATGCCTTGGCCTTACCATGATCATTTTGAATGTTGACGCGCGGATCACCCTGCCAGCGAATCGAACGCCGCTCGGGCTGTTCCGCATCTGCGCTAAGAGTTTCTCAATCTTGACCACCGTTTTATAGCATCGATAATGATACTGGATTAGCAAGACTTCAGACATCGACAATGAAAGCGATGACAGCCCAGGCCCGGACCCCTACCTTCCTGGTAGACGGACGCGTCATTGATGCTGGACCTGGTTGGCAACCCAAAGGAAGTCGTCGAGCGCACCAATGACGGGGAAATGCCAGACTGGAAAAAGAAACTGTAGGCTTACGATACGCCTCGAGGGATGGAGCACAAGTTGCATTCAGATGCTGCTGGCGATGAGAAAGCCCATAGACCTCGTGAAGATGCGGTCATGACAGACTACGCACCAGAACACTATGCGTTTCGCTTCCCAAACGCGTTGGTCAACCACGTCTGGAGCGCGCGCATTCCGCCTCGTGTGGGCCGCAGGTATGAGATTTCGACGTCCGGCAGGTGCGGTGGGATGGCGTTCGCGTCGCTGGACTTTTTTCACTTCCGAATGCTTGTGCCGCCCGTGACATCAAGCGATTTTTTATCTTCTGTCGTGCCGCCGGACGGTCACCCGCTGGCAGACTATATCTATACTCGGCAGCTCCACAGCATGCTCACCAAGGTGGGAGGGCTATACGACGGTGTGCGGTATCTGCGCTGGAGCGGTCAGCGAACGGCCACCATATTGGCGAAGACCGCTGTTGAAGAGCAGAAAGTTGTGGCGTCGATTGATCAGGGGCAACCGGTCGTGCTCGGACTGATCCGTGCCACCAGCAGGAGCTTGAAGGCTCAAGGCCAGAACCATCAGGTCGTATGCTATGGCTACCGGTTCGATGCGTCAGGACACCTGGAGTTCTATATTTATGAGCCGGTTCGAGCCTCGTCGAACAGCCCTTATGAAGTGATCCTCAAGAAAGCGAATGACGTTGCACACTCAGCGTTCCCGTATCAGGAGGACCGAGCTGATCGCATTGACCGATGGCGGGGTTTCTTCGTGGCGCACTATCGTCCGCGGAGCCCTGACTGCCCTGGCCTCACCTCACGTAGCGCCCAAAGAGGCCCAGCCCGCGACGATTTGCGGTGAAATCCTATCTGAGAGATTGAGCACCGCTGACGTTACGGCTCCCACCACAAAGCCAGCTTGAACAGCTGCAGTGAGCCACAGAGCCTGCATCTCGGAGATCTGCCATTCTCGGATCAACGCCGGCGTAACCGCGGAAGCCAAAAACCACGTCCCCATTGCCAGTACGAGTAAGAGTGCAATCAGCCAGAGTTGACTCCGGGCGGACCAAAATATAGTGACCGTCTGTTGAATGCCGCGGTTGTCGTACGCCGTCTCGTCTGGCTGGGAGGTTGATTCCGGCCTGTTACTTTGCGACACCGCCGAGTTCACATCAGACGAATATCTCCTGGCCATTTGTGCTCCTCAAACCGTGACTCTGGTCCGGTGACACCTGAAGACTGGTTCCTTACTCCCCACATCGAACAGATCTGTACGATCAGCACTAAACCTTTATGACCTACATCACAACTTGTTCACTCGCTCTGTGCGATCGACACTGGAGGTGTGGAGACTTTTACTGACAGACCGACTGCCCGGCAGCGCCTACTGGAGACAGCTGACCGGCTGTTCTCTCAGCACGGCATACACGCTGTGGGAATAGACCGCATCGTCGCCGAAAGTGGCGTCGCAAAATCCACCATGTATGTGCACTTCCGGACAAAAGAAGAACTCATCATCGCGTATCTGCGCAGACGCAGCGACATGACGAGGGCTCGTGTCACGGCCGGAGTTGAGGCGCGGAACACCCGGCCGGTTGGTGATCGCGTTCTTGCCGTTTTTGATGTCCTGGACGAGATCGCCTCAAAACCAGACTTTCGTGGTTGCCCCTTCGTCAACGCTGCAGCTGAGTATCCTGACCACCAAGGAATCTGGGAAGTCATCAATTACGACCGCAGCTGGCTGCCGCGTCTGTTAGAGGAGTTGCTGAGTAATGCCAATGTCCCGGACGCCTCAAACTTGATACGTCAGCTGGTCCAACTGCATGACGGTGCGAATGTCATGGCACACCTAGATCAATCAAAGGGCAGTGCAAGAATGGCGCGGAAGGCTGCCGAGCATCTCGTGGCCGACCTCTACTGAGCCCTTCTTGTTGCCACGTAGATTTGTCTCGTGCCTCGGACGCGAAAGGGTAAATAGGTCTACATCGGCCCTTACACCAGCGGCCAGGGGAAGCGAATACCGATCGATATAAAAAGGGTTTCGTATTACACTAAGTAGTACGAAAATATTGAGGGGTATATCAATTGCGGGTTCGAGTCCGTCCGAGGGTGCCTGCGAAGCGTCCTGAGATCAGTGATGAAGACGTTATCACAGCGTTTGAAACAGCATTGAGTTCCCGTGGCAGGAATACAGACCCCATCCAGTGGGTTGGGGTTGGCATAGATGGGCAGGGTCGCTTGTTAGAATTCGTCGCCGTTGAAGACGAACCGGATGGTTGGCTCGTATTTCACGCAATGATCGCGACGACCAAAGTACTTAACGAACTTGGGCTCAGGAGGTGATCACAATGGCTAAATACACCGCAACGAATGGCACCACTTTTACTGATGAAGACATTGAGCGCTGGGCTGCTGAGGCAGAATCTGAACAAGGCTACACCGGCGATCATATTGGCCCAGCCGTGCCAGGTCGGCCAGTCAGTGTTGGAGCTGAAGCGAAGCCGTTCACTCTACGTTTGGACGCAAACCGCCGCGCCAAGCTCAACGAAATCGCCGAACAACGCCACATCACACCATCGGAGCTCATGCGCGAATTGATTGACGCGTTGTAGCGGTCATTCACAGAAATAATACGTTCCAACGGCAGCAACAGAGCTTCACACCAGCGGCCAGGGGAAGCGCATGCCGGTGGGATCATCGGGATAGTGCCGGGCAAAGAGCAGTTGCCGGACCCGATCCTGCAACGCCGAGGTTTCTCGCCAACTCAGCTGTTCCTCAATGCTTTCTGGAACCTCATCCATCAGTGGTTCGAGATCGTCGAGCAGTTCAGCATCAATCTCTTCATCAGCAAAATCCCAGATCACGGTGCGCAGCTTCAACGGAGCGGCAAAACACAGGCCGTGATCGATACCCCAGAGCCTGCCGTCGCTGTCATAGAGCACATGACCAGCCTTACGGTCGGCATTATTTATGAGCAAGTCAAACACCGCCAGTCGACGCAGCTGATCGTGCGTCTCCGGTTTGTCCTCGAGCATCGTGAAGAAATGCTCGGCAGGATCATGGTCGATGAACAGCTGCAGTGAACCAATACCAAACGGCCCGTCGTCACGCACCACCGTCGTCGGGACGATATGCCACCCCAACGTTTCACTCAATAAATAGGTCGCACGTTCCCTCCGGTACAGGCCATGTTCGAAATCCATCAGCGGGCGCTCCCCGAGCTCCGGTTTATAGATTGCCCAGCACTGTTCATCGTCGTGTGTGATTTCGACGAGGAAGGTCTCATTGCTGCTGTTGGCCAGTTGCCCCAGCAATTCGATCTCGCCGTCAGCCAGTATTTCGTGATGCGCAGGTGACTGTTCGTCGGGCGGAGGCACTGGCGAATCCTGCATCATGGTGGTCACCGTTCCTATGAGGCGCGTAATCCTGCCAGTGATTCTAAGGTGGAGTTGACGGTCAGTACCCTCGGGTCGCTGTCTGCCGGTTGTGTTGGGTAGGCGATGGCTGACACGGAGCACGGCTCAATGCTGATCCGCTGGAAGCTGTTCAACGGGCTGCCCAGGGCATCGGACACGGCAACGCGAATAGGATCGGCATGCGAGAAACAGACGACCGTGCCACCTGGATGTTTCGTGCGAAATTGATCAAGGACGGTTGCCATGCGGTCTCGGATTTCTTCAAAGCTCTCGCCGTTGGGGAAGCGGAATTGATCCGGCTGCTGTTGCACGGTCCGCCATTCGGGCAGTTTCATCAAATCGCTCAGTTGCGCGCCGGTCCAGTCGCCGAAGTCGCCTTCGATGAGGCGGGGTTCCTCCACGATGTCCACGCCCGTTCGTGCGGCCGTGGGGGCCGCGGTCTGCATGGTGCGTTCCAGCGATGAGGAATACACCGCGGTGACCGGCAAAACCGCGAGCCGTTCAGCAACCCGGATAGCCTGGTCGTGTCCGTGCTCGCTCAGATACAAGCCGGACGCTCGGCCGGGCAGAACCTTGCCGGTGGTCGGGGTCTGACCGTGTCGCACCAGCAGAACCAGCGTGGTCTGGGCCTCATGTTCGGTATTCATCACTGCCAGCCTACCCAACCAGGCAATACCCCAACCCCTCGACACCTGTGATCGACCAGACTAGCGTGAGCAATGTGACTACCTCTGACGAGATCAATACGCTGGCACAATTACGAGCTTCCGGGCACGTCCAAAAATCCGTGCGCGAAGAGTTACAGGACAATTTACTGACCGCCCTGGCGGCCGGTGACAATCCGTGGCCCGGTCTGCACGGTTTTGAACGCACCGTACTCCCGCAGGTGGAACGTGCTCTAATCGCCGGTCACGACGTGGTTCTACTAGGTGAACGCGGCCAGGGCAAAACCCGCTTGCTGCGCACCCTTGCGACCCTGCTCGATGAATGGACCCCGATGATCGCCGGATCCGAACTGCACGAGCACCCCTATGAACCCATCACTGCCGAATCTCAACGCCTACTCGAAGCCAAGGGTGATGAACTGCCGGTCACCTGGCTGCACCGAGACGACCGCTACGTCGAAAAACTCTCGACGCCGGACACGTCCGTCGCAGATCTGATCGGCGATGTGGACCCGATGCGCGTGGCTGAAGGTCGGCGGCTGGGCGACCCCGAAACTATCCACTACGGACTCGTCCCACGTGCCAACCGCGGGATTGTTGCGCTGAACGAGCTGCCAGATTTAGCCGAGCGCATCCAGGTCGCGCTGCTCAACGTCATGGAAGAACGCGACATCCAAATCCGAGGCTATGTGCTACGGCTGCCACTAGATGTGTTGATGGTTGCGAGCGCAAACCCGGAGGATTACACCAACCGCGGACGGATTATCACGCCGCTCAAAGACCGCTTTGGGGCAGAGATCCGCACCCACTACCCTCTCGACATCGATGACGAAGTCGCGGTCATTCGCCAAGAAGCTGAGCTCAGCGCCGACCTGCCCGATGTACTGCTGGAGATCCTCGCCCGTTTTACCCGGGCCCTGCGAAACTCCCCTGCGATTAACCAAGCCTCCGGCGTCTCAGCACGGTTTGCGATTGCGGGTGCTGAGACCATTGCCGCCGCGGCACGTCATCGCGCAACAGTCCATGATGAGAAAGCAGTTGCCCGACTGACCGACATCCATACGGCCGTTGAAATCTTGAGTGGCAAAATCGAGTTCGAATCCGGCGAGGAAGGCCGCGAAGACCAGATCTTGCAGCACTTGTTGCGCACGTCCATCGCACAAGCTGCCCGGGCGCATTTTGGCGGCATCGATTTCACTGCGCTCGTGGATGCATTTGACGGCAGCCGGACGATCACCACCGGTGAACACATCACAGCCCAAGAGTTCTTAGCCGAGCTACCAGAAGTGGCGGAACCGGGGCTCTACGATGAGATCGCGTCCCGGCTCAATGCAGGTTCTGACCCCGGATTGCGCACCGGTGCCATCGAGCTGGCGCTCGAGGGACTCTATCTGGCTCAAGAATTATCGAAAGTGTCGGAAGACGGGCAATCTGTCTACGGCTAAGGAGGCGTCATGCGCCACGGAAAGTCTGCACGCTACGGCCGCTATACCGGCGGACCCGATCCATTGGCCCCACCCATCGATCTCACCGAAGCGCTCCATGAGATCTCCGAGGACGTGATGGCCGGATACTCGACCGAGCAGGCGATGCGCGAGTACTTGCAGCGTGGCGGACCCGGTATGACGGGGCTCGATGAACTGGCCGGACGAGTCCAGAAGCAACGCCGTGACTTGTTGAGCCGTCATCGCTTGGATGGCACGTTGGAACAGGTCCGTGAGCTCCTCGACGATGCGGTGTTGGAAGAGCGCAAGCAACTGGCCAGGGATATCTGCATGGATGACACCGACAGGGACTTTCGGGAAATGCAGTTGATGAATCTGCCCGACTCGACTGCAGCGGCCGTGACGGAACTGTCTGGTTATGATTGGCAATCGAGTGGCGCTCGAGAAAAATACGAACAGATCAAAGACCTCCTTGGCCGCGAGATGCTCGACCAACGGTTCGCCGGGATGAAACAAGCATTAGAAAGTGCCACCGATGAGGATCGAGCGGCTATTTCCCAGATGCTCAACGATCTCAATGACCTATTGGATAAGCACGCCCGCGGGGACGATACCCAGCAGGATTTCGATGATTTCATGGCCCGGCACGGGGACCAGTTCCCTGAGAATCCGCAAAATATCGAAGAACTCATCGACACTTTAGCCCAGCGCTCGGCTGCCGCCCAGCGAATGCTCGCCTCTATGACCCCCGAGCAACGTCAAGAGCTGACGGAGATGTCGAATCAGGCATTCGGTTCCCCCGAGTTGATGGACCAACTCAGCCGGCTCGATGCGAATCTGCAGGGTCTGCGTCCGGACGAAGATTGGACCGGTTCAGAGCAATTCGAGGGTGACCAGGGCTTAGGGCTCGGGGACGGCACCGGTGCGCTGCAGGATCTCGCCGAACTCGATGCGCTTGCCGAACAGCTGTCCCAGTCCCATGCCGGTTCCACACTGTCTGATGTTGATATTGAGAAGCTCGGCCGTCAACTCGGGGACGACGCCGCCGCCTCGGCACGGGCCCTAGCCGAACTCGAGCAAGCACTGCGGGATTCTGGGCTGCTTCGTCGTGGCTCAACGGGCGACCTACGCCTGTCACCGCAGGCGATCCGGCGACTCGGCAAAACGCTGTTGAAAGACCTCGGACGGCTCTCGGGTCGCCAAGGACAGCGTGATACCCGGCATGCCGGAGCTGCCGGTGAGCTGACCGGAGGCACCCGCGCCTGGCAATTTGGCGACGTGGAGCCTTGGAACGTCACGCGCACCATCACCAACGCCATCACCCGGACCGTTTCAGAAGGGCACGACCCACGGTCGGGACTGCGCCTAAGCGTGGAAGACGTCGAACTACAAGAAACCGAAGCACGAACCCAGGCCGCGGTGGCCTTATTGGTTGATACCTCGTTCTCGATGGCTGCTGAAGGCCGTTGGCTACCGATGAAGCGCACCGCGTTAGCCCTGCATCAGCTGATCTCGACTCGGTTCCGCGGCGATGAACTCCAGCTGATCAACTTCGGCCGCTATGCCAACCCGGTCCACATTGATGAGCTGACAACTATGGCTCCGATGTACGAACAGGGCACCAACCTGCACCACGGGCTCCTCCTTGCCACCCGGTTCTTCCGTAAGCATCCGTCCATGCAACCGGTACTGTTAGTCGTCACCGATGGTGAACCCACAGCTCACCTCATGGCACACGGCGAATCCTGGTTCTCATACCCGCCCATGCCCGAGACCTTGCACACCACCGTGGCCGAGCTCGACCGCACGAGACGGTTGAAGGCCGAGGTCACGTTCTTCCGCTTGGGAGACGACCCCGGTCTGGAGCAATTTCTCGATGCCATGGCCAATCGCGTGGGCGGCAAAGTAGTCTCTCCGGACGTAGCGGACCTGGGTGCGGCCGTCATCGGTGAATTCCTCCACTCCCGGGACCCGCATTTCCCGTCGTCCTTCTAACCAACTCGATGACGCTAACCTTGAACCAACACTCATGGGAGGATCAGAGAACCAATGGCACAACGCACCCCACCACCAGAAACCAGTGTCAATGAAGTACTCGCCGAGCTGGCAGATCTTGAGGATCCACAAGCCAGAGCGGTCAACGAACGCCGCGGCAACGATATTGGCGTCAACCTTTCGAAACTCCGTGCCATTGCCAAACGGTTGAAGACCCAACACGAGTTCGCCGCCGAACGGTGGGATACCAGCGATACTCAAGCACGCCTGGTCGCACTGCTCATCAATAGTCCGAAAAAGTACACCGCCGAGCAACTCAATACGATGCTGCGTGAAGCGCGCGTGCCAAAAATGCACGACTGGTTCGTCAGCTACGTTCTGAAGAAGAACCCGGAGTCGGAAACCCGACGGATCCAGTGGATGAGCGACCCCGACGAAGTGGTCGCCAGTGCAGGCTGGACACTGACCAGTCATGCGGTGGCCAAGAATGTCGACAATCTTGATTTGGAGGGGTTGCTCGACACCATCGAAACCGAAATGCCACAGGCTCCGAAGCAACTGCAGTGGGCGATGAACGAGTGCTTGGCCACCATCGGCATCCACCAGTCCGAGTATCGCGCCCGAGCCCTGAAGATTGGTGAGCGGTTAGCCGTCCTGAAGGACTATCCCACTCCCCCGAACTGCACCTCACCCTATGCACCAGAATGGATCAACGAGATGGTCTCACGCCAACAAGCCTGAACAGCAGACTGGGCAATATTTCGAGCAAAAACCCTCGCGTTCTCTGCAGCCGACCTCTATCGTGGTGTTTATGACGAATACATCACAGCCGACAGCTCTCGAACTGTTTGATATATCAGATAAACATCTGCGTGCTCGTGCAAGCCTCAAGTGGTCAAACGTCGATCCTGACGTACTGCCCGCGTGGGTCGCTGAGATGGACGTACACTTGGCGCCTGCTATCACGGAAGCACTGCAGTCAGCGCTAGCACGCCACGACGCCGGCTACCCGGGCTCCGCCGAAGGCCTCATCACAGCGTTTTCGGATTTTGCCCGGCAATATTGGAATTGGTCTGTGGAACCCGAGCACGTCAGCGTTCACGTCGATGCGGCGACGATTGCTGGCAAACTGATGCGACACTATGCCGGGGCAGACGGCCGGGTAATGATTATGCCTCCGGTCTATAACCGCTTCTACGATTGGCTTTCGGGCAGTGGGGTCGAGCCAGTCGAAGTGCCACTGACCGACCTGTCCAACGGAGGTTTCTTTGATTTCGACGGGATCGAAGCCGGTTTGAAAGCCGGTACCCGGGTCATTTTGTTGTGTAACCCGCATAACCCGCTGGGTCGCGTCTTTTCCGAACAGGAGCTGAGCCAACTAGCAGAGCTGGCCGAACAGTACGACGCCGTGGTCCTCTCGGATGAAATTCACGCGCCACTGGTGCACCCAGGCGTCGAGTATGCGCCCTGGTTGACCGTGTCGGATGCTGCACGGAAAACCGGGATCGCGCTGCACACCGCTACCAAATCCTGGAATTTCGCAGGGTTAAAATGCGGCATTGCAGTACGCTCCGCGACCGGCCCTTGGCCACACGAGCTCGATCCGCAATCCACGCTGACCGATAGTGGCTTCTGGGGCATCTTGGCGGCTGAAGCCGCCTTCGGCCGTTCTCGAGACTGGCTCGATACAGTTCGAGACCACTTCGCAGCACAAAGTCAAAGACTGACGGCCCTACTTGCCGAGCATGTACCCGGTGTGACATTTCATCCGCCTCAGGCAAGCTTTCTGGCATGGCTAGATTTCAGCGAAACCGCGCTCACCGAGGAACCATCGACCTATTTTCTGCGCGAAGCCCGCGTTGCGCTCAACCCGGGAACTGCGTTCGGCGCCGTTGGCGCAAGCTGTGCTCGCCTCAACATGGGGACCTCTGCCGAACGACTCGAACGGATCGTCACTGCGATGGGAACAGCCTGGCCGCCACGGTGACTACCGCTAGCGACGGTTCGTGGTGAACGCTGATTTACCAGTGATCGCCCGACCAACGATGAGAGCCTGCATCGAATCGGTACCCTCATAGGTCGAAATGACTTCCATATCGGTCAGGTGACGGGCCACGTGGTTTTCTAGCAGCAGACCGTTACCGCCCATCATGTCGCGGGCTTCACGACACACTGCCAACGCCTTGCGTGACGTGGTCATCTTGACCATGGAGGCAATCGTTTGGTTGCCTTCCCCGCGGGCTTGCAGCTCGGCCAAGCGCATACACATCAGCTGCATGGTGGTCACATCGGCCAACATCGTTGCCAGTTTTTCCTGCACGAGCTGGTAATGACCAATCGGTGCACCAAACTGTTCGCGATTCAAGGCGTACCGTGAAGCATGCTCAAAGGCAGCCATCGCATGGCCCAGCGCTTCCCAGGAGGCTCCGCCGCGGGTTGCCTGCAGCACCCGATTCACGTCCTTGAACGACTGACCAAATTCCAACTGGTTCTCATTGGATACACGCACGTTGTCGATCGTGATGTCGGCTTGCAGAATTGAGCGTTTGCCAACTTTCCCTTCGATCACCTCTGGCGTGTACCCATCAGGGAACTCTCCGTCCTCTTTTTCGATAACGAATGCCTTGACTTCACCATCAGCCTCATCGCGTGCGTAGACCACGGTCACGTCTGCTGCATGGCCGTTGCCAATCCAACGCTTGTGGCCGTTCAGGACCCAGGAATCACCGTCGCGCCGAGCCGACGTTTCCAAGGCCACGGAGTCAGAACCATGGTTCGGTTCGGTCAGCGCAAACGCGCCGGTTTTGTCGAGTGCCGTCATGTCGGGCAGCCAGCGTTGGCGTTGTTCTTCATTGCCCAGTAGGAAGATTGATCCCATACACAGGTTGGCATGCACACCGAGGAACGTACAGATCGAACCGTCGATGCGTCCCAGTTCACGCGACAACAGGCCCGCCTCACGGCGCGAAAAACCAGGGGCACCGTATCCCTGCACGAAGCTGCCAACTATGCCGATTTCTTTGAGCGCCGGCAGGATTTCATATGGGAATTCCGCACGCTCCCAATGGTCATTAATCACTGGGCGCACATGCTCGAGGCCAAACGCACGGATCTTGTCGCGCAACGCGATTTCCTTTTCACTCAGATCACTATCAAGCATAAGAAAGTCTGGATGGTCAATAAGGTCGTTCGTTTCCAAAACGGTGCCCTCTCGTGGTCTATGAATATAAAAGGTATGGGTTATTCTGCTGAAAACCCTGGCCCGGCGTGTGTTTCAAGTACCCAACGAAACGCCTCGTCATGCGGTTTCGGCTTCCCTGTCTCGTCATCGAGCACGACCATGGTGGCTTCGGCATACACACACGGTTGGCCATGCTGTGTCAGTAACTGACCGAACGTAAATGAGGAGCTACCAATGTGGGTAATCCAAGCCCATACGGTAGTCTCTGGGCCATATTGCACTTCACGCTCGAAGCTTGCATTCATCGCACGGGTCACGCGTTTCGGACCGCTCTGTCCCGGAGTGGTATCGGTCCACTGCTGCGTGGCGAGGATGCGTGCCTCTTCGACAAGCGTGAGGATACGGACGTTATTGATATGCCCGTTAATATCTTGGTCCGACCAGCGCAATTGCACATCAATCGGCGTCGCAATGGCTTGGATTTCTGTAAAGTTCGACACGAGTCGCCATCTTCTGTGTGAGCGGATAGTTCATTCATTCTGAGTTCATATAATCAGGTAGATTGATCACTGTCCAATACTTACTGGCCGTATTTTTGATATCAAATTCTCATGAATGGTGCCGCTGATGGAAGTCAAGCAAGCAGAAACGTTCCTCGCAGTGGCTGAGGAACTGCATTTCGGTCGAGCCGCAGACCGGTTGCGGATAGCGCAGCCACCGTTAAGTCGAATGATCAAACAACTCGAACGGCAGCTCGGTACGGAACTGTTTATCCGTAGTACCCGAAATGTGGAGTTGACATCAATCGGTAAGGCGCTGATTGAGCCGGCCCGCAATCTGGTGACGGCGTCACACGATGCGATCCGCACTGTGGAGAACACGATGAACGGAAAAGTGGGCCACATTCGGATGGGGTTTGCCGGAGCGTCGACATATCGCTCGATTGGTGACATCTTCCGCCGGCTGCGAGAGGAAAAACCGGGCATCAGCCTTGATGTCCAATCGTCCATGTTCTCACCGGACGGCTTGCAAAATGTATTAGATAAGGACTTGGATCTGGCAATTGGCCGGTGGGATTTCCTGCCCGCAGACCTAGATTCTCACGTGATAGCGGTCGAAGATGTCATCGTGGCGCTGCCTCCGTCTCATCGATTGGCGGAGGCCGAAGAGGTCTCTATGAAAGACCTTGCCGAGGACTCGTGGGTTTCACTTCCGGTTGGCTCCGGCTCCGCCTTGCAGAACAGACTGAAAAACTTGGCAATGGCATCGGGGTTTGTTCCTCGCATTACGCAAACCGCACCCGATTCCTGGGCACTGATGGTGCTCGTCGGGGTTGAGAGCGGTTGTGCGATTACGGTGAGTTCTGTCAGAGAGAACCTGCCCGATCCTGGTGTGAAGTTCAAGAGGATCGCCGATTCGCCAAACCCGCCACTTGAGGTGCGGCTGATCTGGCGAAAGGACAACATGACCCTTGCGGTCAACGCAGCCGTCAATATCGCAAAAGAGCTATTTCCGGTGCCCGAATAGTATGAGGGCTTATTCGGAGTAGTCGTACCAGCCTTTTCCGGTTTTTCGGCCATAATCTCCGGTCGCGTACTTGGCGGCCAGCACCGGGTGCGGCTTCGATGCTTCATCACCGGTCTGTTCATATTCGGCCATTCGAACGAGGTAGGCGACATCGACGCCGACTAGATCCATGAGTTCAAACGGTCCCATGGGGTGGCGCAGCGCGCCCTTGGCGGCACGGTCAATGTCTTGGAAGTCTGCGACCCCGAACATCTTTTAGAGACAGTGCATATAATGTCACCATGAGTGTGAGTCAGTACAAAGGTTTACGAGCCGCTATCTATGCCCGGATCTCTCGAGACAAGGAGGGCGAGGCTCTAGGCGTCCAGAGGCAAATCGACACGTCTCTTGCCTATTACTACAGTCGTGTTTGTAAAGTGTGGCCGCGTGCTGTGTAGTGATATTGCTGGGCCCGGTATTGGTGTTGACGTCGCCATAATGAGGCTCGCAGGACGTGGTCCGGGTCAGGCGTGTGGCTCCAGA
>JABXHI010000048.1 GCA_013393415.1 Micrococcaceae bacterium | reverse complement strand
AGATCGGCGATCACGCTGATCATTGCACCGCGTTCTTTGGCTTCATCAAAAACCTTTTGATGGTTGACGATCGCACCGTCGTCGGCGGGCTGCTGTACGATCACACCGCACAGGTCGACTTCTGGTAGGCCATCGGCCGCCAGATCCACGAGTATTGTTTCAACACCCAGAGAACGGGTGCGCCCCATGATCACGCTGAGTGTCTGCGGGAAGATGTTCGTGTCGACAACGACGGGTGCGTCGGAGTGTTTGCGGTTGGCCCGTCGCATCATGAGCACAGCTTCTGCTGCCGCCGATGATTCATCCAGCAGGGAGGCATTGGCGATTTCTAGGCCGGTGAGGTCGGCGACCATCGTTTGGAAGTTCAGTACGGCTTCGAGTCGGCCCTGCGAAATTTCTGGCTGATATGGGGTGTAGGCGGTGTACCAGCCCGGGTTTTCCACCACGTTGCGGCGAATGACCGCCGGAGTAATGGTGTCGTAGAAACCCTGTCCGATCATGGATTTTTTGACGGTGTTTTTCGCGGCGAGTTCGCGGAGTCGTGCTTGCGCTTGGGTTTCGGTCAGAGCATCGGGCAGCACGAGTGGTTCGGGTTGGGCAATGTTTGCTGGCATTGCAGCGGTCGTCAGCGCGTCTAAGTCCTCGTAGCCTAACGCTTCCAGCATTTCTGCAACGCCGGATTCGCGTGGGCCAAGGTGACGATGAGCAAAGTTGGCTAGATCATAGACAGCCATGGGATCTCCTTGGGGTGGATAGTGTTATCCGTTTCGGATCCCTCCCCATCTGTTATTGACCTGAGAGTTTTCCAGTAGCTGGTTGCCCCGTCGGTGAGTCGAATGTTCGACTGCTTTCCAGATTGGCCTGTAGTAAGCGGTATGGGTACCTGAGAGATTCCTGGGGAGGAAGTTGCACCGTCGGTGCCCAACGAGTGGGCTCTCCCGCCTGCTATGCACGGCCAAATTCAGTTATGCTTCGGGTCACAGTATATCCTGGACTTTCGAAATTGAGAACTTTGCCCCGGCGGGTGTGGAGATTCTCGCTGCATCTCAGTCCCAAGGGACACGAATGCCCCGACGAATTCTCGCCGGGGCCTCGCTCACGAGTAGGAAGCTATCTCAAACAGCTTTGACTTCGACTGGGATATTGCCACGTATGGCCTTGGAGTATGGGCACAGCTCGTGGGTGCGATCGACGACCTTCTGCGCGGTCTCTTTATCGACATCGGGCACGGTCACCATGAGTTTTATGGATAGACCGAAGCTCTCGCCTTCTTTGCCAATCCCGACCTCGGTGTTCACAACGGAGTTCGACGTATCAACGTCCAACTCTTTACCGGCGAGTCCCAAGGCGCTTTGGAAGCAGGCACCATAACCCACGGCGAAGAGCTGTTCTGGATTCGCACCTCCGCCTGGGCCACCCTGTTCTTTGGGAGTACGGAGGCTGACGTCGACCATCTTGTCGTCAGTGGCACCACGGCCGTCTCGGCCGCCGGTAATCTCTGCTTTGGCGGTGTATGCAATCTTTTCGGGAGTGTTCATATATCTTCTCCTATTCGTCGAAGCTGATTCCCTTGATTCGGTTGCCGCCTGAAGCGGCCACCCCCTTCCAGCATTGTCTGATTTAGCGCAGTTGTCCAGGGCTGAGCAATAGCGGATTCAGGGTGCCCCGAAAGTCTTCGAGGAGACCGCGGTCGTCGTAAGTTGCTGTGCCGGCGAACGTCTGGTGCGTGCGTCAATGATGGTGAGTATCAGTAGTGCGAGGCAGAGAACGCTCAGTGTTGCCGCAGCTACACCAACCGCGATGCCGAGCGTAGTGGCCGTGGCCAGTGCACCAATACCGATTGCAGTGGCTGCCTGGAGTGCGTAGGCAACTAAGTAGAGCAGGGACAGCGTCGCACCACGGTGCTCGACGGGAGCTGTGTGGTTGATGATGCCGAGCCCGCCGGAGAACGCGAAGGAGTAGGCGACTCCGCCGACGATGCACCAGACCAGAAACAGCACAATGGACCCGAACACTACAGCAGCGGTCATCAGTGCGAGGCTGAGTATGGTCAGAATCGCCCCGAGTCGCACTGAGATGTGTGCCGGTACTCGTGACAGCAGCAGTGCTGTGACACCGATGGCTCCGGATGAGCAAGCCAACAGCATACCGACCATGGCGGCGCCGGGAGTCTGGACGAACTGATCGAGCATGTGTGCACCGAGTGAGAGGAAGATCGCCCCGACGCAATAGGCAAGTGCTACGGATAACGTCGCGACCGAGAAGGTCAGCCGTAGTTCTGGAAGGAGTCGCAAAACCTGGGGCCGCCACCGTCGGGAGTCGGCAGGCCGGTCGTCAGGCGCCAAGGCGAGGGCGACCGCTGCTGCGAGAGCCAACGCAAGCAGAATGATGTAGCTCCAGACCAGAGGCATGGGCACGAATTGAGCGAACACTCCGCTGAGTACCAGAGCGAGCGTGAGGCCGGTGGCCGATGCCACGGTCGCTAGTGAGCTAGCGAATCTTGGATTGGCCGCGGTGTTGTTCTCGACCAGCGAGGCCGTCGCTGCACTCATCGCCAGACCGGAACCAGCCCCTTGCAGCACACGTCCCACGAAGAGGAACGCCACATTCGGCGCGACAGCGAAGACGAGCGCCGAGACGGTCACCAGCCCCATACCCCAGATCATCACGAGCCTGCGGCCGAACTGATCGGACAGGTTGCCGAAAAGCGGGAGGACGACGAGTAACGATAGCTGGTAACCGGGCCTTTGAGATGCTTGGAGATCAGTGGAGTCTGGTGATCCTCAGGGACGTCGCACTTCACGACCGGCGCAGTTTCCGAGAACTACTCACGGCTAACGCCGAGGGGATCAGTGCCCCCGTACTATCGAGGCGGCTCACCGATCTGACGGAAGCCGGGTTTTTGACCAAGGCTGATGCGCTGCTTGGGAAACAAGGCAGATACTCGCTGACCGAACTGGGGCTGCAGACGATTCCGCTGATGGTGCAACTGGCTCGAGTCGGCATCCTCATCGACTCTACAACAGCCGAGCACCAGCCGGATTTGGCGCGCTCAACAGATGCTTCCACCCTGGACGCGAGGATGGCGGAACTCCGAGAGCAGCATATCGGCGCCTGAGTCAGGGCAAATGCCGCCGCATCACCCGGCGGACTCCAATGGGAAGATCAGTAGCGAGCCCGTGGCGCTCGCGACAGTCTTACCGTTCACGTCGACGATCTCCCCCTCAGCAAACGCAACTCGACGCCCGGGTTTGACGACGCGACCTGTGCAGGTCAAGGGGCCGCTATCAGCACTGACCGGTCGCAGGAAGTTGGTCTTGATTTCAATGGATGTGTACCCGGTGCCTTCCGGCAGCGTCGTGTGGACAGCACAGCCGAGCGCCGAGTCGAGCAGCGTGCACACGAAGCCGCCGTGCACCATTCCGATCGGGTTGTAGTGGGATTCGTCCGGCATGCCCTGGAAGGCAACCGAACCGTGCGCGACTTCGGTTAGCTCCATGTTGATGTGATTCGCGATCGGTGCGTTCGGGAGCTCCCCGGCGGTCATCTTCTTCATGAAGTCGATGCCGTCCAGTGTCGGCAACTGGGCCAGGCCCACCTGCGGGTCTTCCCAACGGACGAGAGTAGCTCTTTCTGACGTGTGCGCGCTCATGTAGCAAGTTCCAATCTGTTCATAGTGACTTCGGATGCCGGTCAGCTCTGGTCGGAGTCCGGCAGGGGCACGTTTTGCAGTCGCAGCTGTCCGCGCGCCAGCACCTTGGAGGTCGCGTCGTCGGTGATGACGACCTGCCACAGCTGCTGGGTACGTCCCTGTTGGAGAGCTTCGGCCTCGACCGAGGCGCGTCCGCCGCTAGAAGGCCGCAGGAAATCGGTGGCATTATGCACGCCGACGGCATACTGTCCACGCTCCGCGACCGCCTGGCTAGCCGCGACGCTGCCTGCCGATTCGACAATGGTGGTGTAGAGGCCGCCGTGGACTACTCCCCAGGGGGTGAAGTGATCCTCGCCAAGGTCGACATGGCCGGTCAATCGGGCATCCGAGATCTCGTCAATCACGAATCCCGATGCGGCGACGAAGCGGCTCGCCGCTTCCAAAGAGACATCGGGGACGCTTGCGAGTTTGGCAGTCATTTCAGGCTTCCTCATTTCTCGCTGCTAATTCTGAAGCCACAGTACACCGCCGATGTCGTCAATCACACACTGTGGGAGCGAGGAGTCCGGTGGTGCATGCACTGGTTCGATATCGACATCAACATCTGCGCGATCCAACGTACGCTAGCTGAGGTCCAGCAGCGTGCGCAGTTGATCGAAGGCTGCTGGGATGATGCTGTAGTGAGCCCACTTGCCGCGCTGTTCGCGAGTCACCAGTCCGGCATCGACGAGTTTTTTCATGTGATGGCTCACGGTGGGCTGGGTAATGCCCAGTTCGTCAGTGAGGTTGCAAGCGCAGACTTCTTGACAACCTTGCGCGGTGATATGGGAGAGCAGCCGCAGGCGGGTTGGGTCCGCCAAGGCTTTGAGCATCCCGGCGACCTGTTCGGCCTGGGTTGCACTCATCGGCCCCTCAGTTAGGGAGCAGCATTCTGTACTGGATGGTGTAGCTAGGTTCGTCTCGTCAGTGGTGGTGCTCATGACACCATGATACATTGACGTTCATCTAAGTGTCAGGGTAGCGTCATGCCTGATGAATTGATGAGCGTCAATATGAGGGATTCGCAAAAACATGAGCACTACTGTGAACGATACCGCTGCGGCTACGGGGTCGCCGGTGATGAAGGAGATGTCCTTCTTGGACCGTTGGTTAGCGGTCTGGATCCTGTTGGCGATGGGTGCAGGGCTGCTGCTGGGCCGCTTTGTGCCGGGGCTGAATACGATCTTGGACTCCATGACTATCGGCGGGATCTCGATCCCAATAGCCGTCGGACTGCTAGTGATGATGTATCCGGTACTGGCCAAGGTTCGATATAACGAGACCCAACGGGTCACCGGTGACCGCAAGCTGCTCATCCTGTCCCTGGTATTGAACTGGGTGCTCGGGCCGCTGTTCATGTTCGTACTGGCCTGGGTGTTTTTACCGGATCTCCCCGAATTCCGCACCGGTCTGATTATTGTCGGGCTCGCTCGGTGTATTGCCATGGTGTTTATCTGGAATGACATGGCCTGCGGTGACCGCGAAGCCGCGGCGGTGCTCGTGGCGATCAACTCGGTGTTCCAAGTGGTGGCCTATGGCGCGCTGGGCTGGTTTTATCTTCAGGCGCTGCCCTCCTGGCTGGGGTTAGAAACCACTTCGGCCGAGTTCTCGATCACAGCCATCGTGGTATCAGTGCTGGTGTTTTTGGGCATCCCGTTGCTGGCCGGCTTCCTGACACGGACCCTCGGCGAGAAAGCTAAGGGACGCCATTGGTACGAGGAGACGTTCCTGCCCAAGATCGGGCCCTGGTCGCTGTACGGACTGCTGTTCACCATCGTGCTGCTGTTCTCGTTTCAAGGTGAGGCCATCACATCACAGCCGTTGGATGTGGCCCGGATGGCCGTGCCGCTGCTGCTGTACTTTGTGTTGATGTTTTTGGTCAGCTTCTTCGTCTCCAAGATGGTGGGGCTGAACTATGCCAAGACCACGTCGGTGGCGTTTACGGCCTCGGGCAATAACTTCGAATTGGCCATCGCTGTGGCGATTGGGACCTTCGGGGTCACCTCCGGCCAAGCGCTGGCCGGAGTGGTCGGGCCGCTCATCGAGGTCCCCGTTCTGGTCGGACTGGTCTATGTCGCCCTATGGCTGGGGCGCCGTCTCTTTCCCCAGGACCCTACCGTCCCCACCATTCGCAAGGCACAAGACACCGACGCCGTAGACACTGCCGCGACCACCACAGAAGTTTGAAATTATGCCTACCCCAGAGACTATTCCCAGCGTGCTGTTCGTCTGCGTCAAAAACGGCGGCAAATCTCAAATGGCTGCAGCGTTGATGCGCCACCACGCCAAACAAGCCGGTGCCCCGGTGGAGGTACACTCTGCCGGCACGAAACCTGGAACCGCCATTAACCAGCTCTCCGCAGAGGTCACAGCGGAGGTCGGTGCTGATATGTCCGGCGAGACCCCGCAGGTCATAAACCCGGATCTGCTGGCTAGCGTAGATCGGGTGGTGGTGCTGGGCGACGAAGCCTCCGTCGAACCGATCGAAAACATGACCGGCACCATTGAAACCTGGTCCACCGATGAACCGTCCAAGCGCGGCATTGAGGGAATCGACCGGATGCGTTTAGTCCGCAATGACATTGATGCCCGTGTCCGCAGTTTGCTGACCGAACTCACCGCCACCGCCGATGATTCTTCGATGGTGGAGCGGCCCTCGGTGCTGTTCGTGTGCGTGCACAACGCGGGACGTTCGCAGATGGCGGCAGGCTTTCTTCGGGAGTTGGGTCAGGATCGGATCGAGGTCCGGTCCGCCGGATCTGAACCAGCTGATCAGCTCAATCCGGTGGCCGTAGAAGCCATGGCCGAAGAGGGCATTGATATCACCGCAGCTGCTCCGAATATTCTCACGCCCGAGGCAGTGCAAGCATCTGATGTGGTCATTACTATGGGTTGCGGGGATGCCTGCCCGATCTATCCGGGCAAACGCTACGAAGATTGGGAACTCGATGATCCGGCAGGTCAAGGCATCGAGACGGTCCGGGACATCCGGGACGACATCAAGGCTCGGATTGAGCAGCTGGTCTCAGAGCTCATGCCCACCACTGACGCTCAACAGCAACGCTAGACTACGCCACCGCGCCCACAGGCCCGAGGAGAATACTCATGCCACACGATATGATTCAGACTCAGACCACCCAGCACGCCGATGAGCTGCCGGTGATTGTTATCGGCGCCGGCCCCATCGGCTTAGCAGCCGCCGCCCACCTACGCGAGCGTGGGCTGAACCCGCTGGTGGTTGAAGCCGGGTCCTCTGCGGGAGCAGCCATCGCCCAATGGGGTCACACCAGATTGTTCTCCCCGTGGCAATACAACATCGATGAGGCCGCCCGCCGGCTGCTAGAAACCACCAGTTGGAATGCGCCGGGTCCGGATCATTTGCCCACCGGTCACGAACTCATCCAGGACTACCTGACGCCCCTGGCAGCAGCACTGGGCGATATTGTGCGCACCGAGACGCGCGTGGTCGCGGTCTCCCGATCTGGCATCGATAAAACTCGCAGCGCTCACCGAGAAGACACCCCGCTGCTAGTCCGGGTCAGCCACACGGATGGATCGGTTCGCGACCTGCTCGCCCGTAGCGTCATCGATGCTTCGGGCACGTGGTCCCAGCCCAACCCGCTAGGCCAGTCCGGGCTGCCCGCCCGTGGTGAGATCGCAGCGAAGACCAATGGCCGCATTACTGACCCGCTGCCCGACGTGAACGGAACCGACCGGGATCGATTCGCCGGACGACACGTGTTGGTTATCGGTGCCGGGCACTCAGCGGCCAATACGCTACTAGATCTGGCTGAACTGGCCGAACACGCCCCGGACACCCGGATCAGCTGGGCGATCCGCGGTGCTGACGTCTCGTCGGTCTATGGCGGCGAAGATAGCGATGAATTAGCCGCCCGCGGAGCCCTGGGCACCCGCCTACGCCAACTGGTCGAGTCAGGGATCATTGAGGTCCACACGTCCTTCGTCATTACGGGATTCCACACCGCCGGCCAGAAATTGACCGTGCAGGCGGCCACTTCGTCCAAGAAGCGGGATCTGACCGTTGACATACTGATCCCAGCCACCGGTTTCCGACCCGAACTGGGCATCCTCTCCGAACTCCGATTGGAAATGGATCCCGCGATGGAAGCACCCCGGCAGTTGGGGCCATTGATCGATCCCGAATTCCACTCATGTGGCTCCGTTCAACCGCACGGTGAGCGGATACTGGCCCACCCCGAACCCGGTTTCTACATCGTAGGAATGAAAAGCTACGGTCGAGCCCCAACCTTCTTGATGGCCACCGGCCACGAACAAGTCCGCTCCATCGCCGCAGCCCTGGCCGGCGACCAACAAGCAGCCGACCACGTCCAACTCGATCTTCCAGAAACCGGCGTGTGCACCACCGACCTGGGCGGCACCTGCGATACCCCGCTCTCACCCCTGACCCAAATGGACGATGACGACCACGGATGCTGCACACCCGCCGCAGCGGAGCCGGTACTAATTCCTGCCCGCACCTCCACCTGCTGCTAAATCACCGGCCTGAATTCTTGACCTAGTTCGCTCATAGACAGACCCAAGCGTTGGCTACGCAGCGCTTCTTCAGGTCGGGAGGCAGGGAGGCCAGCTGTCACTGAACTATGCCTTTCGAATCGTCAGGAATGTGACTGTTAGCCAGGAATGGCGGTCTTTTGTAGCTTCGTTTGGCGACTTTTCTTCATCCTGGCCCGCAAACGTTTTTCAGGAATTGGACTTCCCAGATAGCGGCGCACCCGGTCAGAGCCCATCTAAGCTCTGCTCTGCGCATGACGTTTCACGAGATCTTCAGCCAGTTCGTGGAGACGTTGTCGCGCAGCTGCGGGCGCAAGCACTTCAATGTGGTCAGCAAACTGCAGCAGCTGGCGAACGGCTTCGATCTCCTTGTACTGGATAGCCACCTGGCTCCATTCTTGGTCCACCGGTATCGACTCTTGCAGCCGGGTGCCAAGAATTCGATGAGCAAGATCGAGCCGGCTGGTCCGTAGGCGCGCGGTGATCGTAATCTCGCCAGGAGCTTCGACCGACTCTTTTAACGACGACCACACCGTACGCAGAGTATTGCCCGGACGCGTTACCACAGGATCTTTCGTTACTTCATAACTCAAAAGCCTACCGAGGGCATACATACACGGCTGTCCACCATGGTCAGCGATTAAATACCAGCGGGTCGACTTCGCAACGACCCCGTAAGGGTCGACAAGGTACTGGACAGGGTGATCGGCATTGCTATGCCGGTATGTAATCCGCAGTCTCTTTCCCTGTTGCAGATCCACTGCCAGGTCAGCGATATCCACCACATGATCTGGGCGGCTCATCCACGACGTATTTTCTATCAGGATGAGATCACGGAGGGGTACTGGGTTGGCGCGCGCGGATGACCGATGCTGGTGAGCGGCGATTTTCCTGAAGGCCTGTTGGGCAGCGACAGACAGATTCAACTGTTCGAGCTGGGTGCTATCTAACCCTCCGATGGCGAGTGTTTCCAATTCACCGGGATCGAGGTGGGAAACATTCAGACGTGCGCCCGTGAGAAGGACAATCCCTCCATTGCGTCCCCTTTCCGCATAGACCGGGACTCCCGCCGCTGATAGGGCCTCGACATCCCGAAGGACAGTTCGACGCGAGACTTCCAAGCGCTCGGCGAGATCGCGGGTGGTCATCTGTGGGCGTGCCTGTAGGAGCAGCAACATCGACAGGAGTCTGGCGGACTTCATGTCACAAGTCTCGCATAAAAGGTGACAGGTTCTGTCGTGTTTTTCTGGTTAGGTCGATTGTGGCCATCAAGTCCGGCCACGAATCCATGAGTAAGGAGTCGTCATGACTGCACCTAATCTATTTTTAATCTACGTCCAGGATGCGGAAGCTGCTACAGCTTTCTACAGCGATCTGTTCGACATCGAGCCCGTTTTCACGAGTCCACGCTATGTCGCGTTTGAGGTTGCTCCGGGTGTGCTGTTTGCCTTGTGGACTGGTCGTAATGAGCATGCTGTCTCCACTACTCCGCGGGTGAGTGAAGTTGGCTTGATGATTCCTGGGACGGCTGCTGCTATCGACAACCTTTATGAACGCTGGGTCAAGAAGAATGTCACAGTGATCGAAGCACCCTATGATGACGTCTTCGGTCGTACGTTCGTGGTCGCTGATCCTGACGGCAACCTGATTCGGGTCGCTCCAGTGGATTGATTTTCAGTGTTGCGTCATCGTCCGTATTTGATACAACTTTGGTGTCTCTTCCACACCTTCTTCGTTTAACCCACAGGACCTCCACCCGGAGTTCGGGCGGAGGTCCTGTTGGGAGGTTTTAGAAGCGAGAAGGTTTAGCTTTCGTCTTCTTCAACTTTTTCGGCAACCAGGGTTTCGGTGGTCAATACCATACCGGCGATCGATGAAGCGTTAGCCAGCGCGGAACGGGTGACCTTTACCGGGTCGATGATGCCTGCGTCAACGAGGTTGCCGTATTCACCAGTTGCGGCATTGTAGCCTTCATTCGGTTTCAGTTCGGCAACACGGGAGACAACAACAGAGCCATCTTCGCCAGCATTCAGGGCGATCCAGCGAGTTGGCTGGACAATGGCGCGACGTACGACGTCGACGCCGGATGCCTGATCGGATGGCAGATCCTTCAATTCTGCGGCGTCTTCAAGCGCGGCAGCAGCGTTGATCAGTGCGGTACCGCCACCGGCAACGATGCCCTCTTCGAGTGCTGCACGGGTTGAAGCGACGGCATCTTCAATGCGGCCCTTGCGCTCTTTGAGCTCAACCTCAGTTGCGGCACCAACCTTGATAACGGACACGCCACCGGCCAGTTTGGCCAGGCGTTCCTGCAGTTTTTCACGATCCCAATCCGAGTCGGTTGATTCGATTTCGGATTTGATCTGCGAGACGCGATCAGCAACATCCTGGGCTTCACCGGCACCATCAACGATAGTGGTGACTTCCTTGGTGACCGTCACACGACGTGCCGAACCGAGAACTTCGGTGCCAACCTGATCCAGTTTCATACCGAGGTCTTCAGAAACAACCTGTGCACCGGTCAACGTCGCAATATCTTGCAACATAGCCTTGCGACGGTCGCCGAAGCCCGGGGCTTTGACAGCAACAGCATTGAGCGTGCCACGCAGTTTGTTCACGACCAGGGTGGACAGGGCTTCACCCTCAACATCTTCAGCGATGATGAACAGTGGTTTCTTTTCCTGCAAGACGGTTTCCAGCAGCGGCAAGAAGTCCTGCACATTGGAGATCTTGGACTGAGTCAGCAGAATGTATGGATCGTCCAATACGGCTTCTTGACGCTCGGCGTCAGTCACCATGTATGGCGACAGGTAGCCCTTGTCGAATTCCATACCTTCGGTGATTTCCAGTTCGGTATCGGTGGTCGAGGATTCTTCCACCGTGATGACGCCATTGACGCCCACTGTGTCGAATGCCTTGGCCAGCAGTTCACCGATCTCATCTTCGCCCGAGGAAATGGCAGCAACGTGGGATACGTTGTCACCAGATACCTCAACGGCGTTTTCCAACAGGCGCTGCTGCAGTACTTCTACCGCAGCCTCAACGCCCTTGCGAACTTCGCCCGGGGCTGCACCGGCTGCAACCAAACGCATACCTTCGTTGACCAGGGCCTGGGCAAGAATGGTTGCGGTGGTTGTACCGTCACCGGCGATATCCTGAGTTTTGGTGGCAACTTCTTTTGCCAGCTGTGCGCCCATGTTTTCGTATGGGTCTTCCAGCTCGACGTCGCGAGCAATGGTCACGCCGTCGTTGGTAATGGTGGGGGCGCCCCATGCTTTATCGAGAACGACGTTACGGCCTTTCGGGCCAAGGGTTACCTTGACGGTATCGGCCAACTTGTCGACACCGGCTTGTAGCGCGCGACGGGCTTCGTCGTTGAAAATTAGCTGTTTAGCCAACTGTGCTCCTTAGTGATCGTTTCGAAAAATGTTTCTGAAAACTCAGACTTATTTTTCGATGACGGCAAGCACGTCACGAGCGGACAGCACGAGGTATTCCTCGCCGGCGTATTTGACTTCGGTGCCGCCGTATTTGGAGAACAGCACGACGTCGCCTTCGGAAACGTCAACGGCGACGCGTTCGCCGTTGTCTGCCACGCGGCCCGGGCCGACAGCTACGACTTTTCCTTCTTGTGGTTTTTCCTGAGCGGTATCAGGGATGACCAGACCGGAAGCAGTGGTCTGCTCGGCGGCCAGTGGTTCTACTACGATGCGGTCCTCAAGAGGCTTGATGGAGACAGCCATGAATCTCTCCTACTACAGTAAAAGGTATATATTCTTCATTTGCCGGGTAAGCCACCCGTCGTCGCGGGTGCCGGATGGCTGGAACCTAAAGGCTTTTAGCACTCACGCGGTGCGTGTGCTAATCCCAACTGTATTACCCCGTTAGCACTTGGTCAAATAGAGTGCTAAATTCTCGAGCCTTAATTATTTACATAAACAATTTATATACTTTAGTTATGACTCCCGAGACTCCAACACCCCCCACACGACGTCTCAGATACCGCGAGCGCAAACAATCCCCACGCGTTCGATGAACGACCATTAGCCAATCAAATCGTTGCTTCCTCCTCCAGATTTGCCCGCGCTGTGACCCAAGTGTCGGGCATTCCCATTTCTCCGCTGTCGATGCGTGTACTGGGCTATATCGACCGCAATGGACCACAACGCATTTCCTTGATGGCATCAGTTGAGTCCATCTCTCAGCCCGCTATGACATCGGCCGTCAACCGCTTGGCAGACGATGAACTCGTGATACGCAGGCCAGATCCGCTGGATGCACGCGCTCAACTGGTAGATCTCACCGACCGCGGACACGACATGCTTGCCGAGTACCGTGGCCACATGGCTGAGGTACTCCAGCCCCGACTGGATGCTTTAGCTGCGGATGACTATGCAACCGTGGAGCGCGCGGTCGCAATTTTCGAAACCCTAACCAATGATCTGACAGGATTGCCTAACGTTCGAAAGAAGTTGATCTGATATGTCCAGTGCTGCCACCGGACAATTCTTCAAACAGCCCGCCAGCGTGTGGGCTATTACCTTTGCCACCGCCGCTTCGTTCGTCGGCATCGGGCTGGTTTCTCCCATCCTGCCGACGATCGCCACCGAATTAGATGCCTCAGCATTTGAATCCATGCTGTTGTTTAGCTCGTATCTCTTCGTCATAGCGTGCATGATGTTCTTCGCCGGGGTCATTTCGACGCGCATCGGTATTAAAGCCACACTGGTCACCGGGCTCGTGATCATCGTGCTCTTCGCGAGCCTGGCCGGGCTTTAGGACACGATTGGCCTGCGTGCAGGCTGGGGTTTTGGCAACGCACTGTTTGTGACCATGGCATTGGCCGTCATTGTCGGAGCCGCGCACGGCCGTTCGACACATGCCATCGTCCTGTATGAGGCTGCACTGGGCTTGGGTATGGCACTGGGCCCACTGGTGGGTGGCACACTCGGGACAATCTCGTGGCGGACACCTTTTCTCGGCACAGCGATCATGATGGCGATAGCCGCCACCACGGTGGCACTGTTCGTCAAACCCTTACCAAAACCGAAACCCGTGCCGCTCACAGCGGGCTTCGCTGCCCTGCGTCACCGTCCACTGTTGTTATGGTCGTCGGCTTCACTGTTATATAACTTCACGATCATCTGTATGTTGGCATATGCACCGCACGCACTGACCGGTGCGGCCGCCGCATCCGGTGCGGACTACACTTCGCTGACCTTAGGGCTCGTCTTTTTCGGTTGGGGTACAGCGCTTGCCGTCTGCTCGCTGGCACTGCCGGGGCCGATGATCAGATACTTCGGTCTAGTGCCGGCCATCCTTATTGCACTGGCACTGATGGCCGCCATGATGACGGTGTTGGCGCTGAACACTCACAGTATGGTCATGGTCATGACCGGCATCATCATCTTGGGTGGTTTGCAGGGCATGTCCAACACGATGTTTACCGAAGCAGCGCTCAATGCGACCGATGTACCGCGCAATATAGCCTCATCCGCATTTTCGGGCTTTCGATTCTTCGGTGGCGCAATGTTCCCGCTCGTCTCAGCACCGCTGATTACCCTGTGGGGCGCGCCCGGACCGTTTTGGGGCAGCCTCATCGTCCTGACCGCAGCACTGGTCATCGTGGCCACTGGCTTCCGAGTATTGCCAAACTCACCGCTACAGCGCGGGCGCATCTTTACCCGGGTGGCCTCCAGCGCGCCGGCCCATACGCACTCCCCTGGTGCATGAACCGGGTACGCTGGGACTTGTGTCTGATACAACTGCTTCTGAACTTGCCGGCGTGCTCACACCCGAGGGCTTCAAACTACTCAATACATTGTGGCGGGACGGTGAATACCAGTCTGTTAAGACGCTGAAACTCGCCGAATCCTTGCGGGCCGACGGCTATGAGGCATCCGTGGTGAATGCCGTGTTGACCCAATTGAAGCTCAGGACCCAGGCCGAGGCGAAGTTCGGCCCATTTGTGGATCAAATGATTTTTACTGACGCCGGTCTGCAACAGGCCACCTCCCTGCAAGTGGCCGCCCACCATGCTCGGCGTTTTGCTCGCGCAGGCGTCGACGAGGTGGTCGATCTCGGTTCGGGGCTTGGTGCTGATGCGCTCGCCATCGCTGGGATCGACATTCCCGTCATTGCCGTCGAAATTGATGAGACCACCGCGGCTGCCACCACCATCAACTTGATGCCGTTCCCACACGCGCGAGTCCAGGTCGCTGACGCCACACAGTGGGTTGAAGATAACCCGGCCGACGCCGAGATCGTGCGGGGCTTTTGGCTCGATCCGGCGCGTCGCAAGACACTCTCCCACGGCACCGTGCGTATCTTTGAGCCTGAAGCATTCTCACCACCGCTATCCTTCGTAGAAGATCTCGCTGACGCCGGTCATGCGCTCGGGGTCAAGCTCGGTCCAGCGCTAGCACACGACGTCATTCCAGAGACCGCCGAGGCACAGTGGATCTCGCTACACGGCAGTGTGGTCGAGGCCGTCCTGTGGTTCAACATGACCCAGCGATCCGATGTTCGTCGCGCGGCCCTGGTGATCAACGCAGGTGGTGCCGCCGAGCTAACAGCCTCCACGGATTTTGGTGGCTCACCGGAAGTGCCTGTCACCGGGATTGAGGGTGCGACCGGCTACCTCTATGAGCCCGACGGAGCGGTCATTCGTGCTGGGCTCATCACTGATCTGATGGTCGAACACTTCATGGATGGCGATGCCACCGACGCTGCGGCAGGTCGTCAACTGGATGAGCATATCGCCTATTTCTGCTCGGATACATACGTCGAAACCCCATTTGCGACGGGATACCGCATCGTTGAGGTGCTGCCCTATAAGATCAAAACGTTACGCAGCTATATCAAGAACCACCATGTCACGCGCTTGGATATCAAAAAACGCGGCGTCGACGTGTCACCAGAAGAATTGCGCCGTACACTCATGCAGGGGCACAAGACAAACAAACCAAACGCCGGGGCACACCTTACCCTGGTGCTGACCAGGATCGGCGATGCTCGCTACGCCATCGTTGTAGAGCCCATCTAATCTTAGAACCAGAGCCGTCGAGAGATATACAGGTCATCTTATGACACCGGATTGGGTGCGCTACGCACACAGGTACAAACGCAAAGAGCGTCGAAACGCCATCATCATGGGCATCATAGGTGCGCTATTCGCCGCGGTCGGTGTGTTCCTGTTGTTCACAGGTGCTGTATGGATAGCACTGACGGGCATGATGTTTGGTCTCGCCAACATACTCGGCGGAGTGCTCGTGTGGAGCCAGGCAGATGGTTCCCACGGTTCCACAATGGTTGCGATCCTCACGTGTCTGTTGTTTACCGTCTTCAGTGTGCTCATGATCATTACGTCAGTCGTTGCACCGGCAAGTTTCGGGCATCGAGGGCCAGTCGGTATGGCGATCGCCGGCGGCCTCGGTCTGGCATTTTTTGGACCGGGGTTGATCGTGCTCATCATCAAATACACCCGACGGCGGCGCACCCGGTAAGAAAGGTATTCGCTTGCAGGTCTCCGAAACAGTCCAAGCGCCCGAATGGTTCGGGGCGGCCGCCCGTGCCAACGCGTTCTTCCCAGTGTTGATGGGCATCTACATGATCGTCTATTCCGTCTGGTGGGCCGTCGCGTGGGGATCGCCAGGTCTCATCGCTTTCGGGCTGGTGGTAGTGCTGGCCGCTGCCTTTATTATCCGGGGAATCCGACACATTCGACACGCACAACAGTTTGAGGCGGTGGAGTCGCCCGACAATACGCGCATCACTCGCGCGATGGGCATCCTCAACAGCGTGACGCACCCAATCTGGTTGGTAGGCATGATGGTGCTGCTCATCATCGGACAAGAACAGTGGATCATGCCCGTCATCGTATTCGTGATTGGAGCACATTTCTTGCCGATGGCACGAATCCTGGGCCGGTGGATTGACTATCCGCTGGGACTGCTGATGATAGCGTTTGCGGTCATCAGCGGGTTCCTCGCAGCAGATCCAGCTGCATCATGGAGCACAGTTTTTGCGGTGGCAGGCACCGGCGGAACGATCACCACGGGTTGCTACGCGGCATACATGGCTCAACGCTATGGGCAGATGACGCGCGCAGCTGGACTGTCTTTCCCTGACGTTTAGAAGTAGACCGCCAGTGGTCCGTCGACGTCATCAATAATGCGCACCGAGGTGCCGAAAATTTCGGACAGTACCGAAGACTTCATGGTCTCAGAACAGGCATCGAAGTGGGTGACCTGACCGTCATTCATTGCCAAAATATTGTCCGAGTACCGCGACGCGAAGTTAATGTCGTGCATCACCAAGATGACGGTGCGGCCCAGGTCATCGGCCGCGGCACGCAACTGACGCATCATTTGCACCGAGTGGCTCATATCCAGGTTGTTTAGGGGCTCATCAAGGAACACGTATTCGGTGTCTTGGGCGAGCACCATTGCCACGTACGCGCGCTGTCGCTGACCCCCCGAAAGCTCGTCGAGGTACCGGTCTTGGAGTGCTGTGAGGTTCAAAAATTCCAAGGACTTGTTGATATGTTCCTCGTCTTCGGCCGTCAGTCGACCATGCGAGTGCGGGTAGCGGCCAAAACCGACGAGCTGACGGACGGTCAGCCGGGTCACGAAGTGGTTTTCCTGGCGCAAGATGGCCAGGGTTTTGGCGACATCGTTGGACTTGGCTTTCGCCACGTCCAGACCGCCCACGGTGATGTTGCCAGTGTCCGGGTTGAGCAGGCGTCCCATCATCGTCAAGACCGTCGACTTGCCGGCACCGTTGGGGCCCACTAGTGACGTAATACCGCCGGATGGGATTTGAAGATCGATGGGACCGATGGTGGTTTCGCCCGAATAGGTTTTCTGCACGTTTTCGAGGGTAATCATAACCGTCCCTTCCGCATGATGACAATGAGAAATACTAGCCCACCGATGAGCTCGACGATGATGGTAACCGCACCCTGAGCGTAAAAAATATGCCGCAAGACAAAATATGCGCCGGTCAGCAGCACGAAGCCGAGCAGAAAGGCGATCGGTAGGATCGCCCGGTGGCTATAGGTATCAGCGATCGAATAGGCCATGGTGGCCACCAGGAACCCCAAAAACGTCATGGGGCCAACCAGCGAGGTGGTCATCGCCATCAAGATCGAGACCGCAATCAGGACTTTGATGGTCTCGCGGCGGTGGTTGAGCCCCAGGCTGGTGGAAACCGCTGATCCAAGTGACAGGGTGTCGAGTCGCCGAGCATGGTGCCATATCCAGAACGCCACCACTGCCACGATGGGGATCGCGTAGGGTAAATATTCGGTGCTGGCGTTAGAAATGTTGCCCATCAGGCGAGCTGTCAGCACATCGAATTCGTTGGGGTCCAGCATACGTTGCATGAAGGTGGTCAACGAGGCCAGTCCGGCGCCCATCACCACACCGACGAGTAGCATGGTGTGAATATTGGTGAATTTTGAACCGAGTAGCCAGGAATATAGCAACGTAGCAAAAACTACCATCACCACAACCTGGAAGAAATACGAGACAATACCCCGCGTCATGGCGGCTCCGGCAATACCGAAGATGAACACCGCCGCAGTGTTGATCAGCCCGTAGAGGGCCTCGAATCCCAAGATCGACGGGGTGACAATACGGTTCGATGTGACCGTATGAAACGCGACCGTGGCAAAGGCGTGCGCTGCCGACACGACGGCTATGACCAGTACGGAAGTGACGCGACCCTCTGCGATCTTCCAGAACCCTTCGGTGCCAAACGGCATCGGGTTATCGTAGGTAATGGTGGCAATGGTCAGTGCGATGCCAGCCAGGCTCAAACTGATCAGACCCACGAGCCAACGACGTCGATGGGCCTGGTTAATGAAGGTGGATGTAGAGACCGTGTCCACGGTGGTGTTAGCCACGACGGCCCCTTTTCACAATGAGATAGACGAATACGGTTGCCCCGAGGACACCGAGAATCATCGATACCGGGATTTCGAACGGCATGATGATCGTCCGGCCGATAATATCGGTCAGCGTCACGACGATGATGCCGACCATCACGACCCAGGGCAGATTCGATCTTAGGTTATCGCCGCGAAACATGGAAACAATGTTGGGCACCACCAGCCCCAAAAATGGCAGGGACCCGACGACGACAGAGACGACGCCTGTGGTGACCGCGACGATGAGGATGCCGGTCAGCAGCACGGCTCGATAATTCAGTCCCACCGAGGTGGCGATCTCTTTGCCGAGTCCGGCTACCGTGAATCGGTCAGCAATGAAGTACACGATGATGGTCATCGCAGCCACGATCCACAGCAGTTCGTAGCGCCCACGGGTGATCCCGGTGAAGGAACCGGCAAACCAGATGCCGAGGTTTTGCAGCATGTCGGTCTGCAGGGCAACGAACGTGGACACCGCGCCCACAACGGCACCGAGCATGAGACCAACAATGGGCACTACCAGCGAGGATTTCAAGGCCACACGTTGCAGAAACGCAAAAAAGATGAAAGTACCGATCAGCGCGAAGGCAATCGCCACGACCATGCGCAACGTTAGGGAAGGTTGGGGAATGAAGATGTAGGTCAGGATCAGCCCGAGCCCGGCCCATTCAACGGTTCCGGTGGTCGATGGCTCGACGAACCGGTTTTGCGTCATCAGCTGCATAATGAGCCCAACCACGGCCATAGAGGCGCCGGATAAGATGAGCGCGATGGTTCGCGGAACACGAGTGACGAAAAACATCTCGGTCCCGCCTTCGGAGTTTAGGTCATACACTCCGATAAAAAGCGACGCTGTGACCAGGCTGATGGTGACCATCAGCCCGATCAACAGCGGCCAGGTACGTGACCAGAGCCCAGGTTTATTCGATGCACCGGTGGATGTCGTGGGCCCACCGGGGCGGGTTAAGGGGAGTTTCGTCACGCAGGGCCTTTAGGTTACTCCGACCATTCGTCAGCGAGGTCGTTGAGGATTGTTGTGTAGTTCTGGATATCTTCGGTGACGTAGAAGTCACCCGGCATGTAGTAGATATTATCGTTTGCGACGGCAGGTACATCCTGGAGTGCTTCAGATTCTTCAATGAGCTCTTGTGCACTGGCCGATGTGCCATCGCCTGCCGCTGCGTCACGGTCCAGCACAATCAAATAATCTGGGTTTGCTGAGGCAATAGCTTCCACTGAAATGTCGTCACCGGTGTGATCGGACGATCCGTCATCGTCGAGGGCAGGAGTCATATCAATGATGTCATACAGCGGACCAATGGCACGACCTGTCGTGGGGGCAGCATAGTTGATGTCGCCACCGGACGTGACCAGACCGGTCACTGTGACGTCAGAGTCGTATGCTTCTTGTGCACGCTCTAGGGCTTCATCGAAGTCACCGATGAGTTCTTCTGCTTCATCTTGGTTTCCGAAAACTTCTCCGAGCAGGGTGATCTGGTCACGGAATTCCTGGTCGATCTCGCCAGTTTCAGTCTCGACGTTTGTATCGACGATGGGCACACCGTCATCGATAGCACCCGCGATATCTTCAGCGTGCTGAGTGAATCGCTGGCCATTCAACACGAGGTCTGGCTGAGCTGCGGTCACCATTTCCATATCCGGTTCACGGTGATTGCCGATATTCAAAATGTCTTCGCTCTGTGTGTATTTCTGCGTTGCCTCCAGATCGTCAGCCATCAAGTCCACGGGTGCGGCCGAAAGATCGACATCCCACTCGGCGAGTGTGCGGAAGATCCGGTTATCGGTGGCAACAACCGATGTCGGCTCTTGCGGAACGGCGTGGGTGTCGCCAGCCTTATCGGTCACCTCTACGGTGTCGCCATTGCCGCTTTCTGCGTCAGCATTTTCAGCATCAGCTGATCCGCATGCATTCAAGCCGAGGGCGCCAACTGCAATGAGTGCAGCCAAGTTGGTGCGAGTGAGTCCGAGTTTTTTCACGTTTCGTCTCCAAATGACAGACTAAAATAATAGAATAACATTCTTATCTACTTAGGCGAGCCTAAGCTAATGAACTCCAGCATAGTAAGCCTGTTCCAATTAGCACAAGATATTATGCGGTTATTCAAGTCACATTTCGACTCAGTGCATAGACTCCGGCGCAACCGGGGCTCATGTTCCTTGTTTTCTAGCATTTCGAGTTGACACTCTGCTTCGAACCCTCATGAATTGCGGGGTGACTTGTGTGTCACATTCCGAAACTAGGGGAATTTTTCCACTATTTTCCATGATCCGATCACCTCACGTCGGAGACTACCGGGTAAATTCTGGCTTCATCTTCGCTGACAACGAAGCGTGTTATTGATGAACTACCGGAAAACGTCGTCACACTCGCCCCAAACGGGAGTCGACAAAATGCCTGGTGACAGCATGCCGGTAATATTGCGTTGACTCTACAAGGAAGGCAAGGTCGTGCGCCTAGGTTTTGCAGAATCTGCTCAGTCCACTGTCGGCATCGAGTGGGAGCTTGGACTCGTTGATGCCGCTACCGGGCAGTTGCGCAATGTTGGCGACGATATACTCGCCAAACTCGATGAACCCTCCGACGAACCGTTTCAGGTCGTTGGAGAATTCATGCTCAATACCTTAGAACTGGTCACCGGCGTATGTGGTTCCGTCGAAGAAGGGCTCGACCAACTGGCCGGTGCAGGCAACCAGCTCCTCGACGTGTTGGTGGACGAAGAGCTCTCGATATTCTCCCAGGGCACGCACCCTTTTGCGATTGCACTGGATGAACGTATTTCGTCAGCCTCCCGCTATCAGAAGATGCTTGACCGGACCCAGTATTGGGGTCAACAGATGCTCATCTATGGTCTCCATACCCATGTGGGGTTGGATCATGTGGCAAAAGCTATGCCGGCTGTAAATCAGTTGATCCAGTACTACCCACACCTCTTGGCGCTGAGCGCTTCCAGCCCGTTTTGGGGCGGCTACGATACCGGCTACGTATCACAACGCACCTTGGTGTTCCAGCAGCTGCCGACCTCAGGGCTGCCATTTCAATTTCATAACTGGGCGGATTATGAAGCAGTCGTGGCGGATCTCTTACACGTAGGTGTAGTCGATGATGTCTCGGAAGTGCGCTGGGATATTCGCCCGGTCCCGCGGTTCGGCACCGTTGAACAGCGCGTATGCGACGGAGTCTCGACCCTACAACAAGTTGGGGCTATTACAGCACTGACCCAGTGCTTGGTACACGAAGCAGTCGGGTCTGACGCTGATGCCGTGACTAATGTCGATATTTTGCCACCGTGGTACGTCCAAGAAAACAAGTGGCGCGCGGCTCGGTATGGGCTCGAAGCAATTGTCATCATCGATTCTGCTGGCACAGAACTGTTGGTGACGGATCACCTGCACCGCGTGCTCAATCGCCTTGAACCCATTGCGGCAGAGCTCGGGTGCGCTCGTGAGCTGAGCTGGGTGGCAGATATGATCAAGGTTGGCACCGCAGCGTCCCGGCAGCGGGACAAGGTCGGTTCTACCTTCGGGACCAAAGTAGATCACAACACGTTAGCGGATTTGGTACTTCATTCGGCTAGCGAGACATCGGAATCAATCCGATCCTGGAAATAAGGCTGTCTCGGGGCTTACTGTTGGCGTTCCAAATCGAAGCTGGCGCGTTTGCCGAAGTAGAAGAGTCCACTAGCGATAGCGAAGACCAAGAGCACCGCCATGATGATCAAGAGTGGGTACGGGCCCAATTGAACGATCAATGGGATGGAGGCGGCTGTCACCAGGCCACCGCCAAAGAAGGGCTCGAAGACTAACTGTTTGTAGCCGAAGGCTTCATAGGCGGGACTCTTTTGGTGAGGATCTGCCATGCGTAGCAGTAGCAGCCCCGTGGCCGTCACGCCTTGTGACTGGCCGAAGTCCGCGATGGCACGTTCGAACCAGAAGTTTTGAATGAAGCGCGGTGCCAAAAAGAACAGCACGAACACGTTCCACAGGATCCCGGCAACTGCCAGAATAATGAATGGCCACAGGTTGTCCACGATGGCGTCCAACGACAGGGTGGCCAATGCGGCAATGATCAGCGTATCGAGTGCCAGACCCTGAATACGTTCCATCGTGCCGCGGTCGATGAGTCGTGCCAGACCGGTTTTATCTCCGATGAGCTGGATGATCACGCCACCCAGCATGGCCAGTGGGAACAGTGGGACGAACTCGAAGATCTCGATGGTATCAGCCCATAGCCATTGCTCAATAGCTTGGAGACCAGACAGCAATCCTTGTCCGATCAACACGGCCAACGCGATGATACCGATGTGTAACGTCAGCGAGTCGACGGATTCGGTCCGCACGGTCAGTGAACCACCCGAAGGCTGTTCAGAGTCGTACAGGCCACGAGCGATCTCCGGGTCACGGTTGGCTGAAACATCGAGGGTTTTGGAATGGCCACGTCGTGCTGCCCAGTTCACGCCAATCACACCGATAATGACACCGGAGAGAATCCCAACGGTGGCCATCGCTAAGGCGAGATCGCCGCCATCTTCAAAGCCCAGTTCTTGCATCACCGGGGCCATGCCGGCCGCAGTGCCGTGGCCACCTTCGAACCCTATTTCGATGAGTGCACCGAACATTGGACTGACGTTAAACAGCGGGACGAGGATTGCAACGGCCAACAGGATACCGATGACATATTGACCAGAAGCAAAGGTCACGCCCAACGACAGTTGCGGTCCGAGCAATTTCACGGCTCGTTTTGGTGACGGCAAGGTGGTCCCCAGAAAGAGTGCGGCGAAGACCACACTAATGAGTAATCCCGGGAGCTCTCCCCAGACTTCTTGGACGCCGCCGCCGAAAATACCACCCTCCACGAGGGCATCCCAGCCAAGCCATTCGCCCAGGCGTCCCAGGACTTGCGGGCCCAAAATCAAGGCGATGAAACCGGCAATAATCGATACCGGAAGAAACAGTTTCTGCGCCGTCCGACTGCGAACCCGGATCATGGTGCCTACGATGGCAAGAATTCCCAGCAGTAGAATGGCCAGCCCGATGGTTGACGGCGACATACGAACACCTTTCGTCGAGGCGTATCTCAGACTTCGATGAGCTATCTCTAAGATGTCTATCAGGTCAAAGGTGACCTGCGCAATTATTGAGATCCAGAGATCAGACCGATATCAGGCTGACGTGTTGGGTTGGGTCTGCCGAAAAGTTCAGATCCGAGGGGGTCACGCCGTCGGAAACCAATTGCGCGCCCAAAGCCGCTACCATGGCCCCGTTATCGGTGCACAAGTTGATCGGTGGGATGGTCAACCCGATGCCAGCGGCGGTGGTACGTTCGGTTAGTAGCTCGCGCAATCGAGAGTTCGCGGCCACGCCCCCGCCCAGCAGGATGTGGTCGATGCCTTGTTCGGTCGCGGCAAGTACGGCTTTTTTCGTGATGACGTCCGCAACGGCTTCTTGAAACGCAGCAGCGATATCGTTCGCGGGGACCGGCATATCACGGAGCTCGAATTGTTCGACCGCTCGAGATACAGCGGTTTTCAGTCCGGAAAATGACCAGCTGTATCGGTCCTTTCCAGGGGTCTTCTCCGTGCCCATATTTTTTGGCGCACTCAATCCGCGCGGGAAGGTGAAAGCGCTCGGGTCGCCCTGCCGTGCCATCTTGTCGATGACCGGGCCGCCGGGGTACCCGGCCCCAATGAGCCGAGCAACTTTGTCGTAGGCCTCCCCCGCGGCGTCATCGATGGTGCTACCCAACAGTTCGACATCGGAAGTCAGCGAGTTGATTTTCAACATTTCGGTGTGCCCACCCGACACCAATAGCGCGCCCAGCTGGTTGACGTTGTGCAAGTCTGCTCCGGCCGCATCCAGATAGCCCACACCAATGTGGGCGATGAGGTGGTTGATGCCATAGAGCGGTTTGCCGGTCGCGACGGCGAGCGCTTTGGCCCCGGCAACCCCGACCATGAGTGCACCGGCCAGCCCGGGGCCGGCGGTCACGGCGATGGCGTCCACATCATCGATGGTGAGCTCGGCTTCGTCAAGGGCCGTGTCGAGGACGGGTAAGAATTCGGTGACGTGGGCGCGTGCGGCGATTTCAGGAATGACACCGCCGAAGGCGACGTGTTCGTCCATCGACGATGCGACCTGGTGGGCTAGGAGTGTGGTGCCGGAGACGATGCCGATGCCGGTTTCGTCGCACGAGGTTTCGATACCTACAACTACGGGGGCTGTCACGTCACTCCTTGTTGGTCAGCGCTACTGCGCTCGATGGGCCTGGGTCGCGCAGGCGTTTGCGCATGACCCAGGCGTCTATACCGCCAGGATAATACCTGGGTCGGGTGTGAATGTGCTCGAATCCGTTGTTGGCGTAGAGCCGTTGGGCCACGGTGTTATCGGCTCGGACTTCGAGCAGGAGATCTTCGGCGCCGAGCTCGCGAGCAGTATCCATGAGCCAGATGAGCAGGGCCACGCCAAGTTTCTTGCCTTTGTGTTCGGGGTGCACACCGATGGTGGTGATATCGGCGAATGGGGGCCCATACATGAGTCCGGCAAACCCGACGACCACATCGTGGTGGGTGATCACCTGGTAATAGCTGTGCGGGTGCGCTGCCGTGGATGCGTGGTATTCGGAGTCGAAGATCGGCGCCGACCAGGCATCGGGACCAAACACCAGGGCATCGAGTGCGGCGACAACGGCGATGTCGTCGGCGGTCCAATCACGCTGGGTGTAGCCGTCGGGTAGGGCAATGGGTTCTGGCAGATTCATCGGCGCAACTGTTTGGGGATTGTGGCGTCGTGGCCGCGAAGGTATTGCGGTGTCACGGGCTCAAGTCCTCTGCCGCGTCGTAGCGCCAGACTGCCGTGGGCGGCGATATCGGTGGCATCCGGCACGGCATCGGTGAAACCGGTCATCCCATAGAGTGCATCCGGGTAGAGCCCGGCGCCTGCCCCGTAGACGGGCAGTTCAGTGACTTCGGTCGCAGCGGTGACAAACGGACCGTGGATCCTTTGGGGTTGGCCGGCAACATTGTCATAGTGTGCCCAATAGACTTCTGTGCGCCGGGCATCGGTTGCCACCACGAATTCTTCGGCACCCATGCGGAAGGCGTCGACAGCCACCCGATGCGCCAACCCGTCGAGGCTGAGCACACCATAGACCGGGATGTTCCAGGTGTGGGCCAGGGTTTGGGCGGTGATGATGCCTGCTCGTAGGCCGGTGAATGGGCCGGGGCCCACGCCCACAAAGATGCCGTCCAATGCCCCGGGCGTGCGCGGATCAATGGCGGCTTCGGTCATGACCTCGGTAATAAATCCGGCGAGCACTTCAGAGTGGGTGCGTTGAGATTCAGTCGCACGGTGGGCGATCACCTCGTGGTCGCGGGTGATGGCCGCCGATGCGGTGGCGGAAGTGTCCACGGCTAAAAACGTGTGGCTCATGCGATCGTGGTTCCTTCCCAGCGGGCTCCGTAACCGGTGACGATGGCGGTGCGCGGTTCCTCATCGTCGGCATCGGAAAAATCGGTCACGAGCTCATCGGTCGCGGTGGGTGTTGCGCCGGGGCGTTGCAGCTCAATATCCAAATAATTGTCGCTGAGGGCTTCGGCTGTTCCGCGTCCCCATTCGACCACGACGACCGAGTCATCCAGTGAAGTTTCCAAGTCAAGACTGGCCAGTTCGTCCTCGTCGGTCAGTCGGTAGGCATCCACGTGAACCAGATGCAGCCCGTTGCCGGGATGCTCGTGGTGACGCGCCACGACAAACGTCGGTGAGGTAATTGCCGCACTGATCCCCATAGCCTTGGCCAGGCCCTGGGTGAAGGTGGTTTTGCCTGCTCCGAGGTCGCCGGTCAGAAGGATGACGTCCCCGGCACGCAGGGCACGGGCCACGGCCATGGCAAATCGTTGGGTTGCCGCCAAATCAGCCAGGTGAAGTGTTTGCTGCATTGTTATACCCACTGCTTGTGCACGCGCGGTACGCGAGTGCCAATGCGCGTGACCAGTTCGTAGTTGATGGTGTCGGCGGCTTGGGCCCAGGCATCCGAGGGGATACCGGACTGGGCACCAAAGAGTTCGACTTCGGCACCGACGGGGGCGGTGGTCTCATCATCGCGGTCCGTGTTGAGGTCCACCACAAATTGGTCCATAGCGATGCGTCCGGCCACCCGGTAGTACTTGCCGCCGATCCATACGGGGGCCCCGGCTGCGATGCGCGGTACCCCGTCGCCGTACCCACATGGGATCAGCGCCAGCCTGGTGGGTGTTTCGCAGCGGTATGCGTACCCGTAGGACACTCCGGTGCCCTCATCGGCGGGTTTATTGTGGGCTACCGTGGTGCCGAAACTCATGACGGGGCGCAGGCCAAGGTCTGTTGCGGTGCGGTCAGCAAATGGGCTCAGGCCGTAGATCGCGACCCCGGCACGGACCATATCCAAATGGGTATCGGGACGTGAGAGCAGTGCCGGTGAGTTTGCCACGTGTCGCACGTCGACGGTCAACCCGTGTTTGCGGGCGGTGTCGACGGCTTCGTGATAGACGCGTAGTTGTTCATCGACGGCCGGTTCGCCCACGGGGTCATCGGCTACCGCAAAGTGGGTGAATACCCCGACGACGCGGACCAGTCCAGACTGTTGGAGTTCCGCCGCACGACGACACAGTGCGTCCCAGGCTTCCGGGACCGCACCGTTGCGAGATAATCCGGTGTCAATTTTTAGGTGGACGCGTGCGGGTAAGTTTGTCGCGCGGGCCGCGTCGGCGACTGCTTCAATTTCTGGGCCTGAGACGCCAAGGTCGATGTTGTGTGCCACTGCGGCTTCAAAGGGCGTGTTGATCGTGTGCAACCATGCCAACAGCGGGGCGGCGATGCCGGCTTCGCGCAGTTCAAGTGCTTCACGAACGTGGGCGGTTCCCAACCACGTCGCTCCTGCCGCGACGGCGGTTTGTGCGACTTCGACGGCGCCGTGCCCGTATCCATCTGCTTTGACCACTGCCATGACTTGAGCGGGTTTGACCGATTGAGCGATCGTGCCAATATTGTGCGCGAGTGCTGAGTGATCGATCGTCACCCAGCGTTCCGGTGCTGCAGTCCAACTTTTAACCATGATGGCGCCTATTCTTCCAGACCCGGGCGACTAACGCTGTTTTGCGGTGCGAATGTAGTCGGCCAGCGTACTGACCACTACCCCACCGTCGGCCGCGGCGAGTTCGCCTGCTCGCGAGTGCAACCGCACCCCGGCGGCCAACACCGCAAACAACTGATCGCTAAAATCCTGGTGATTTGGGTCCAATGTCGACATGCCGGCACCTAAGATACCGGCCAGTGTGTCGCCTGTTCCGGCGGTGGCCAGTTCGGATGTTTTAGCCGGATGCACGGCGCGGCGTCCCGCGGGTGAAAACACGTAGGTATCGGCGGATTTTAATACCATCCACACCCCGAACCGTTGTGCGAAGCTGTGTGCCTGTTCCACCGGGGTGGACTCGGTCAGATCTGGTGCCAGTCGGTCGATCAAACGACTCAGCTCACCAACATGTGGGGTCAGCACCGTGGCCGCGAGGTCTTGTGCCAGGGTGGACTCGTCGAGCATGTCCAAGCCCGAGGCATCGATCAGCAGGGGGATGTTGCGTCGCAAGGCTGTTTCGAGGGCGCTGCTGGCCGAGTCCTTGTCGCCGGCAGTATCGCCCAGTCCCGGACCAATGACCAGCGCAGTGGCCTTATCGGTGACCTGATTTTCAACGACGGCCTGTGGATTCGCGGTCAGCACTTTATCCGAAACACTGGTGTCATTGAGGGGGTCCGCCACGAGGCTGACGTAGCCCACGCCGGTGGCCTCTGCCGCATTGACCACCAATACCGCGGCGCCTGGATACTGCGCGGAACCAGAACAGACGCTCAGGGCACCACGCGAATATTTATGGACGTCCCAGTCCGGGGCCTTATAAACACGCAGGATATCGGCTTCTACCGGCACGCACCACGGGTGCTCGACAGTATTCAGTGTGGCCTGAATTCCAATGTCGACGACGCGAATGTCCCCGCTGTGTTGCCCACCGGCACCCGCCAACAAGCCGACCTTGTTGGCGCCGAAGGTCACGGTGAGATCAGCTCTAAGAGCTCTGCCAGCAATCTCGCCGGTATCGGCGTTGACGCCAGAAGGGATGTCACAGGCAACCACCCCTGCCTGCGCTGGTATGTGCAGTCCATGGTCTGCAAGATAGCCGGGCAGATCAAAACTGCCATGAAATCCGGTACCAAAGACCCCATCGAGCACGACCGCGGTGTCAGGGTTGATGCGGTTTATCAGTCGTCCACCGGCGCGCTTGAACGCCTCGAATCCCTCGGCATGGAGGTGTTCAGCGTCCGTGTTGATGGCAACAGCAGCCACGGAGACTCCTCGGCTGGCGAGAAAACTTAGGGCCCACAGCGTATCGCCGCCGTTATTGCCCTTGCCCACCAGGCCAAGCACACGGGTTCCGTAGACGCGACCTCGTGTGCCAAGCAATGCAAGGGTGTGATGCGCCAGTCCCCAAGCGGCGCGGCGTATCAATGAGGTACCACAACCGGCATCCAGCCACACCTGTTCGGCTGCGCGGACCTGAGTTCCGGTATAAGCGCGGTACATTAGCCTTCGGCAACAACCATCGCGGTTGCCCACCCGCCGTCGTGCGACAGGGAAAGATGCCACCGGCGTACGCCTTTGGCTTCGGAGATGTCGGCCACGGTGCCGGTCAGCACCACATATGGTTCACCGGAGGATTCCCGACCAATTTGGCAGTGCTGCCAGTTCATACCGGCGGGTGCAGAAAGTGCTTTGGCAACGGCTTCTTTGGCGGCAAAACGGGCGGCCAACGACTGCAGACTCAGCTCTCGCTCTGCTGTGGTAAACAAACGTTCGCGCAGTTTTGGAGTTCGTTCCAATTGTCGCTCGAAGCGTGCAATGTCAACCATGTCCACACCAATGCCAATGATCATGCTGTGTAGTCTACCTTTTCTTTGCGGCGAGTTTGTGATGTTTTGATTCGTAACTTCGGGTTCTGTCGTCGTTGACGCAGCACATCTGCGATCAGCACGAGTACGGCAGCCCAGACGAGGATGAACCCAATCCAACGGCCCGTTGACAGGGCTTCTTGGAATACGAAATAGCCAAAGAGAAACTGTGCGATCGGGGCAATATATTGGAACATCCCGACCGTCGACAGCGGCAATTTTGCCGCCGCACCGGCAAAGAGCACGAGAGGAATGACGGTGATGATGCCGACCACCGGCAGGCTCCAGCCGCGCAACGCGTCGAAGGAGGCAAAGACACCGATACCACCGGCGGTACCAAGGAGTCCCATGGAAGCCAGCACAATCCACACGGTCGAGGGAACCGCGAGCCACAGTGTTTCAACGGTCAACCCCGTGAGCGAATCGACGGTTGGCCCAAGCCGGTTTTTGGCCAGTCCATAGAACGCAAACGACAGGGCCAGTGTCAGCGAGACCCAGGGCAAATAGCCGTATTCGACGGTTAGCACCACGACCGCGATGACGGAAACACTCACGGCGATCCACTGCATCGGGCGCAGCCGTTCCCCCAGCACGAAGACACCCAGCACGATCGTTACCACCGGATTAATGAAATAGCCCAGCGAGACTTCCAAAACTCGGCTGGTTGCCACCGCATAAATATAGAGCCCCCAGTTGACCGCAATCAAACACCCGGCCAAGATCAGCAACAAGTGATCGCGGCGTGTTTTCACCACGATGGCTAAGCGTTTCCACCCGCCGCGCAAACACGTCACGGCAACCAAGGTGACCCCTAAGGCCATGACGATCCGCCACGCAAGCAGGTCGAGCGGATTAGCTGTCATATAGAACTCAAAGACGATCGGTAAGACGCCCCAAAGGAAGTACGCCAGAAACGCCTGCACATAGCCGGTATTGCGCGGTGGTGTTTCCAACGGCTGATCTGCAGAAGCCAAGGGCCCTCCTGGTCGGTACTGTGTAGCCAGCGCGCTAGCCGGTAGCTAAGCTGGCAATCAATAATTGGCTGCTGAGCAGCTTCATGAGCGATAATGAATAGGTGAATTTCCACATTAACGATGCGCCGTACCCTCCGCGAGGGACTTCAGATTCGCCGAATACCCCGGTGAGTCCTGTCACTGAGCCCATCAACTTTGTCGGTTCCCCTCCGGTCGAACCGCAACACACATATTCACCATTCATCGAACTCGATCGGTCCACGTGGTCCAGACTAGCTCACGAACTCGAGCAGCCCTTTGACCAGTCCGATGTGGAACGGCTCCGCGGTCTCGGTGACCGGCTGTCGTTGACCGAAGTCGCCGAGGTCTATGTCCCGCTGTCGCGGCTGTTGAGTATATACGTGGATGGTTCCGCCAAACTGCGTGAGGCATCGAATAAGTTCTTGGGTGAAACGACTCGACGTACGCCATTCGTGATCGGGGTGGCCGGTTCGGTGGCGGTGGGCAAATCGACCATCGCCCGTGTGCTGCAGGAAATGTTGCGGCGCTGGCCCAATACACCACGGGTTGAACTGGTCACCACCGATGGGTTCCTCTACCCCAATGCTGAGCTGCGTCGACGTGGACTCATGCAGCATAAAGGGTTCCCCGAATCTTTTGACCGCCGACGTCTCTTGCGTTTCGTATCGGACGTCAAATCCGGGGTCCCCGAGGTTCGAGCTCCGATGTATTCACACTTGACCTACGACATTGTGCCCAATCAACAGATTGTGGTGCGTCGTCCCGATGTCCTCATCGTCGAAGGGCTCAACGTCTTGGCCCCGCCCCGGGCACGTGCGGATGGCATCTCGGGACTGTCAGTTTCCGATTTCTTTGACTATTCGATTTACGTCGATGCCAGCCACCAAGCAGTACGGAACTGGTACGTCAACCGGTTTATGGAGATGCGTTCGGGAGCATTTGCCGACCCTGATTCATATTTCCACCAGTACTCTGAACTCACGGATGAGGAAGCGGTCGAAACAGCAACGGGTATTTGGGATCGCATCAACGGTCCCAACCTTGTGCAAAATGTCCTACCCACTCGAGGCAGAGCTAAACTAGTATTGAGCAAGAACGCAAATCATCACGTCAAACGCGTCCTCATGAGAAAGATCTAGTCATGCCTCGCACCTCGAAAGTGACCTTTACCGCCTCGGCGGTCACTTTGGCGTGCCTTGCCGGAGCACTCTATGCTTCGCCACTTGTGGTTGCCGAGACCATGGGACGCGAAGTTCAGGCGTTCTCTCCAATGGACTTTACTGACCGTCGTGCATCGAACCTCGAAGCCGGGGACACCGCAGCTACCTCCCGTGATGAATCCACACTGACCAACGACGGTTCTTGGAACGTGGTACAGGCCGAGACCAGCACGTCTCGTCCCAGCGATACAGAGATGTCGACGCAGCGCTCGGATATCGAGGTCGCGACCACCACCGACGATGCCGAAAGTGATGATGAACCTGCAACGGCACCCACGGATGCTGCCACACAACGCATCGCCTCAGAGCTGCCACAAATCGACGTCACCTTGCCGCCAAGCTCAGAGCCCTCACCAGATGAGAGCGATTCCCCAACACCAGATTCCAAGACCACCGAGGATACCTCTGATGAGGATGTGATCCCCGAGGATGTGGATTCACCTGATTCGATCACGGTGATCGTCAACAAGCTTCGGGGGTTACCTTCCGACTACGCACCCGACGATCTGGTCGAGCTCGAGACCAGTGCCGCAGAGGGTACGCACCGACTGCGAGAAGAAGCGGCTGAGGCGACCGAAGCACTCTTTGCGGCTGCTGCCGAAGACGGCATTGACCTTACCGTTATTTCCTCGTACCGGTCATATGCGTACCAGCAAGAACTCTATGACAACTACGTGAGCCAATACGGCAGCGAGCACACCAATGAGATGTCGGCTCGTCCTGGCCATTCCGAACACCAAACTGGGCTTGCCCTCGACGTTGATACGCCCGGCGGTGAGCACTCGTTGTCGACGAGCTTCGGTGATACCGAAGCAGGCCAATGGGTGGCGGACCATGCACACGAATATGGTTTCGTGATTCGTTACCCACAAGACCAAGACGACATCACGGGGTTCTCCTACGAGCCATGGCACCTGCGATATTTCGGTGAACAATTTGCGACGCAGATCGCAGAGCATTCCGGAGTTGCCGAAGAAGAGTTTGGGCTCGAACCCGCGCCTGACTACGATGACGACACCCCACGTGAGTAGAATCTCACGTCCTGTGAACAAACTTGACCTTATACTATGAGTCATGTTTAAAGGATTTAAAGACTTCATCGTGCAAGGCAACGTCATGGACCTTGCTGTAGCTGTCATTATCGGTGCCGCGTTTACCCAAGTCGTCACAGCACTCACCGACTCGGTACTGATGCCACTCATCTCGGCGCTGGTGGGGTCACCGAACTTCGATGAGTTCGCCAAAATTACGTTGAACGGCAATGAGATTGCCTTCGGCGTCCTACTGACGGCAATCGTGAATTTCTTGCTGGTTGCCGCAGCAGTCTACTTCGCCATCGTGATGCCGATGAATAAGCTCATCGAAATGCGCGGCAAGCATGCCGAAGACGATCCAGTGCCAGAGGATATCGCGCTACTCGAAGAAATCCGCGACGAACTCGTCAAGGGAAACAAACCCTCCTAGGACCGCTCATCACCATATTTCTCCTGATCCGTCCGGCATGTTGCCGGACGGATCTTTTGGATCGTCACCAATCTGGGATGCAGGGCATCCAGTTGTATTGGGGATTCTCGCACTGGGGCAACGCCATGAGGCCAAAAGCAACACCTGCAGCAACCAATCCCATGACGACGATCGTCAGAAAGACGATCAGCCGTCTGGCGCGTAGGTTATCTGGCGGATCTGAGGTCACTTCGTGAGGATCATCCCCATCTAAAAAGTTTTGCTCCCGGTAGAACTCATCAACGTCCCGACGATAATAACCGCTTGTTTCGTCAACACGTCCCTCAGGCCGGTGTGGATCGTGCTGTGTCACAGTGCCAAGTTCTCAGACACCACATCAGCAAGATATTGGGCTTGTTGCTGTGCGGTTTCTTTATCTGCTGCCTCAACCATGACACGCACTACCGGTTCGGTACCTGACGGGCGCAACAGGACGCGTCCGGTTTCACCCAGGCGCTGTTCGACCGCAGCAACTTCCGCGTTGACAACCGCATTGTCATCGACCGCGGACTTGTCGACGTTCTGGACGTTGATGAGCACCTGTGGCAGACGTGTCATGACCGTTGCCAAATCGTTGAGGCGTCGTTTCGTTTCATTCATCCGCGCTGCTAGATGCAAGCCGGTGAGAATGCCGTCTCCGGTGGTGGCCCATTTTTGAAAGATAATGTGACCGGATTGTTCGCCACCGAGCGAGTAGTTGTGGGCATGCATCGCTTCGAGGACGTATCGGTCGCCGACTTTGGTTTCCACGACATTCACGTCGTGTTCCTTCATCGCGAGTTTAAGGCCCAGGTTACTCATGACCGTGACCACGAGCGTGTCATCGTGGAGGTGGCCCTGGTCCTTGAGCGCTACGGCCATGATGGCCATGATCTGGTCCCCATCAACAATGGTGCCCTTGTGGTCCACGGCCATAAACCGATCGGCATCTCCGTCCAATGCCACACCCAGGTCTGCTCCGTGTTCTAACACGGCCGACTGCAGGTTCTCCATATGGGTGGAACCATAGTTTTGGTTGATGTTTAAGCCATCTGGATCTGCACCAATGACGGCAACTTCGGCACCAGCATCAGCGAAGACCTGCGGGGCAACACCCGCACCAGCACCGTGGGCAGCATCGATGACAATTTTCATGCCATCGAGCCGGTTTGGCATAGATTTCAACAAGTGAATGACATAGCGGTCCTCTGCATCCGAGAACCGGCGAACACGACCAACCTGGGCACCGATGGGTCGGTATGGCTCGTGTTCCATCTGCGCCAGAATTCGGTCTTCTTGCGCGTCGGTAAGTTTCTCTCCGCCACGTGCCAAGAATTTGATGCCGTTATCCGGTGCCGCGTTGTGAGAGGCGGAGATCATGACGCCGAAGTCGGCATTGATGTCGTCGACGAGAAAAGCAGCCGCTGGTGTCGGCAACACGCCAGCATCAAACACGTCGACGCCAGACGAAGCAAGGCCAGCGGCAACAGCTGCGCTAATGAATTCCGAAGAAATTCGAGGATCCATTGCGACGACAGCTTTGGGCCGGCGATCAGCCGAATCCTCGTGCCCCAGCACGACCGCTGCAGCCTGCGAAAGTTTCGTTGCGAGTTCAACGGTGATTTTTTCGTTGGCTACGCCTCGGACACCGTCTGTACCAAATAATTTTGACATGGTTATCAATTCTATGTGACTTCAGGACCCGCACGATGAAAACACCTGCAGGTTCCGTTGTGCATGTATCTAACGAGGCGCCAGGCGTCGTGCATTATGTGTGCACTCCTTCCTGCCACAGCTGCCAGATTCTCATATTTTAGCGGTTTCACGGCATTGAAGCGGGATTTTTGTTCTCATTGGTTACTCAGCGCACATCAAGGTTGTACTAATGTTCGCTAAGAGGTCAGAATCTATAGATGTATTTCAAGAATGATTTGGAGTGATGAGATGAGACAAGGCAGAAGTTTTCTGTCGCTGCTCTTCGCCGGATTGGTGGCATTTTTTAGCTTCTTCATGGCGCCGGCAGCATTGGCAGACACCGCTCCGGACGCCGAAGGCGGTGCTCCAGACGGTGAGGTCTATACCATCGGGACGGATACCACATTCGCACCGTTCGAATTCCGGGATCCCTCCGGTGAGCTAGTCGGCATCGATATTGATCTGATGAAAGCTATCGCCGAAGACCAAGGGTTCCGTGTCGAATTTCAGTCGATGGGTTTCAACGCAGCCCTGCAAGCGTTGACGGCAAACCAAGTTGACGGGGTTATCGCAGGTGCTGGGATTACCCCCGAACGGCAAGAAGTGTATGACTTCTCAGATCCCTACTTCACAGGCGAGTCGACCATTGCCACACTTGAAGATTCTGGCGTTGAAAGTTGGGCAGATCTCGAAGGCGAATCCGTTGCGGTCAAGACGGGATCGCTGTCTGAAGAGTGGGCCCAGGAAATGCAAGAAGAATACGATTTCGAGCTGAATGCGCTGGATCAGACCACCACGATGGTCGAGTCAGTGAAATCCGGTCACGATCTCGCACTCGTGGATGACCTGCCGATCATTGCCTATGGCATTCAACAGGGTTCGGGGCTGGAACTGGTATCCGAACCAGAGCCGACCGGTGACTACGGTTTTATGGTCAATCAAGGCCAAAACGCTGAACTGCTCGAAATGTTTAATACAGGCCTTGAGAATCTTCAAGAATCGGGCGAATATGATGAGATTCTTGAAGAATACATTGGCGGCGAAGATTCCGGACCCGATGCATCCTCGTTTTTGGGCCTCTTGACCACATCCATGCCCGCGCTGCTCGTGGGACTGAAAAACACATTACTCATTACCGGTATCTCCTTTGCTATCGCGATGGCGCTGGGACTGATGTTCGGGTTCATGAAGATTTCCAACAACATCATTGCTCGCGGTATCGCCACCACATTCATCGCGATCTTTCGCGGGACCCCGGTGCTGGTCTGGGCATTCTTCTTCTACTTTGCATTGCCCCAACTGTTAGGAACCCCGATATCGATATGGGTGGCCGGTGCGCTGACCCTCTCACTCAACGGTGGCGCCTATATTGCAGAGATTGTGCGTGGTTCAGTCCAATCAGTTGATCCAGGCCAGTCCGAAGCCGCCAGATCGCTGGCGTTGAACCAAGGCCAGACGATGCGCAAGGTTGTCTTGCCGCAAGCGTTCAAGATGATGACACCTTCATTGATCAACCAGCTGATCATTATGCTCAAAGACTCCTCCTTGCTGTTGGCCATTGGGTTCGGCGAGCTGTTGTATCAAGCCCAACAAATTTACGCGGCAAACTTCCGTACGACCGAGGTGCTCC
>JABXHI010000047.1 GCA_013393415.1 Micrococcaceae bacterium | reverse complement strand
TTCAATGCCCCACCTGTCTACGTCGGCTACGAGGAAGGTGGCCAGCTGACCGAACAGGTTCGTCGCCGTCCGTTCTCCGTTGTCCTGTTTGACGAAGTTGAAAAAGCCCACCAGGACCTTTTCAACTCGTTGCTGCAAATTCTGGAAGAAGGTCGTCTGACCGACTCACAGGGTCGCGTTGTGGACTTCAAGAACACGGTCATCATTATGACGACCAACCTTGGTACCTTCGATATTGCTAAGGGTGTTCAGACCGGTTTCCAGTCAATTTCTGACACCGAGACCGGATACGAACGTATGAAGGCAACCGTTCAGCAGGAGCTGCGTCAGCACTTCCGCCCAGAGTTTCTCAACCGTGTGGACGACACGATTGTCTTCCCACAGCTGTCCATCTCCGAAATCATCGAGATTGTCGACCTCTTCATTGGCAGCCTCGAGGAGCGTTTGAAAGAACAGAACCTGAGCATCGAACTGGATCAGGCCTCCAAGGAACTATTGGCAGAGCGTGGTTACGACCCATCCATGGGTGCCCGTCCGCTGCGTCGTACGGTGCAAGACATGCTGGAAGATAAACTGTCCGAGAAGCTGCTCTTCGGTGAGATCCCGCCTTACACCCACATCCTCGTGTCCGTGAAGGGCGAAGGCAAGAATGCGGAACTCGACTTCGAACTGGTCAACCAACCAGAATCGATCGAAGCCGCACCAGAACGCGAAGCAATCGAGGCAGGTAGCGACAGCTAACCTTTAGCCTCGGACAAAAAGTGCTGGACCCCTCAACGAGAGGGTTCCAGCACTTTTTTATGCGACAGCAATAGTTCATACTGACGCCTCGTTGTGGTCTACAGTAGAGGCCGTACCCCGGGGAGCTGACACGGCTGAGAGTGCGCAACGCGCAGACCCGAACACCTGATCCGGTTCATGCCGGCGGAGGAAGGGCCAGATGACTTCACCAGTTCACGCCACGCAATGTGTTGCGAAACCTTTCGAATCTTCCATACCTTGTGCGGCAATGATTTTTCCGCCCTTGTTTCAATTCGCTGGTGCATGGCGACATCCCAAGAATCGTTCCGACTGGTTACGTGCCAAATTCTGGGCGGATATAGGACGCTAACTGGAAGCAGACGGCTATGACATGTTGTTTGTTCCAGATGCGATGGCAATGGCACGTGGTCACGATGGCACCACAGATGCTGTTATTGCAGCAGGTGCCAAAGGGGGAATTTACCTGGATCCTGTGACCGTGATGTCGGCTGTTGCCTCCGTGACAGAACGGCTGCGTCTAGGATGTACGCTTTCTACATCCTTTGTGCCGGCTTACGATATTGCTCGCAGGGTAGCGACCTTGCATCAACTGTCCGGGGGTCCCGCCGCCTGGAATATCGTGACTTCTGCCTACGATTATGAAACGCAAAACATGGGCCTGCCCGGGCTTGAACCCAGAGCAGATAGGTATCACAAAGCGGACAAGGTCACCCAAGAGGTGCTGGACGTCTGGCAAACATTCCCAGACGATGCACTGTGGGTAGATACCGAAACCGGCCGTTTCGCTGACCCCACACGTATCCAGCCGACCAACCACGGCATTGGCCCTTTGACCGTGCCGGGAGACGTCGAGGGCCATCGTCCGATGCTATTGCAAGCCGGTGCTTCCCCAACAGGTCTGGATTTTGCTGCTCGCTAGGCTGACGCAACATTTATGGTGGCGGCCGACGGTGCTCAAGGTCAACAGATTCGTGCGGATCTTCGCTACAGAGCATCACAAGCAGGAAGAAACCCAGATAGGATCACCACGCTGATGGGTGTTCAACCCGTCGTCGCCGAATCCGGAGTCGCTGCGGAGGAAAAACTGCGGCAGCTCAAAGGCCTGATTGACCCAGTCACTGCCTTGCAGGATCTGGCCACTTTGTTCCGGGCTGATCCTGCTGACTGGTCCTTGAAGGATTCAGCCGCAGAATTTTTGCGAACACAGCATGGCGCAACCGGTGCCGAAGGATTCGAAAATACCGTTGCCGAACTCGTAGCGGGCGGAATAACGACGCTTGGAGAGCTTGCGATGTTGGGTGCAATCGCGCAATTCAAACCCCTTCTCGTCGGTACCGCTGATTCTGTCGCTCAACAAATGCTGGAACTGGTCGAACAGGGAGCAACCGACCGGTTCATGATCATGGGTACTGTCGTCCCTGAACCCTTTACGGACTTTGCACCAGTGATTCGATTACTCGACGAAGCTGTACCCAAAATCTAGTTTGCGGCCACAGCACCAGATGGTCATGATCCTCCTAAGGATGGTGATTGACGGTGGCACGTAGCGAGCGCATCGTGGGGTCAGAGTATCCCGAGCCGAATAACAGTACATGAACCAGCAGTGGGACGAGTTGGAAAGTCGGGATACGTTCTTGCCAACCTGCAGTCAGCGGAAACACTGCGTTATAGCCGTCCATAACGGCCGGCCCGAATCCGCCAAACAGCTGCATCATGGCAATGTCTTGTTCGCGATGGCCCCAATGACATGAGGGATCAATCAACCAGCTGGCACCCGATTGATCGACCATGCGGTTGCCAGCCCACAGATCTCCATGCACCACAGTTGGTGGCTCTTGTGGTCCCAGGTGCTCAGGGATGATGGCTTGTGCCATCTGGAGTGCAGAGGCATCGAGTTGGCTCGACTCAATTGCCTGTTCGGTTAACGGGATGATCCTGTTGGTCACCAGAGTTTCATGCAAAGTTTCGGTGGGTTGTAGGTCAACGGCAGCGCCGCCCAGAAACCAGTGGTCGAGCCCTTCGAGACTGCCAAATGTTTGTGCTGGGTCAGCAGTCTGCTGTGCGGTCAGATGCAGTTGCGCTAACTCTTGGCCAAACACATATTCGGGGTGCTCAATAGCAGCAGAACCGTCTTTGGCTTCAACCTGGCTGATGATGAGCTGTTCCTCGGTCACCTCATATACTTGGGGCACCCTTGCCCCAAGCGCCCCTAGGGCTTGTAAGCCGGCTGCTTCGAACTGGAAGAAGCCTTCTGGAGCACCGGGTAACGATTTGCGGAACGCTTTGGTCCCATCAGTCAGCGTAACCGTCGACGTCGAACCGGTCAGACTCACTGGGCACCGTAGCGTTGCAGGACGGTTTCGAGACTCTGGTCTTCAACGGCCCTCACGAGTCCGCGCGCTGCATCCTCAATCTGGTCGTACATCGAAACAAAAGCGTCCTCGGGGTGGCCATACGGGTCTGGCACGTTGGCAATACCGTCCTGGTCTACCGCCGAGGCGAATGCCCCGAAACGAACGATCTTGGCGCGTTGTTCGTCAGTGTCAGTAAGCGCCAGAATATTTGCCAGATTCGAATCGTCCATCGCCAAGATGACGTCTGCTTCATCCAGGTGCGTTGGTGTGAGCTGCTCGGCTACCGAACTGAACCCATAACCGCGTTCGGTCCCGACTTTTCGGGTCAGCTTATGGGCCTGGCTGCCAATGTGATAATCCGAGGTGCCGGCTGACGTAACGTCAGCATTGATGCCGGCATTGGAAAACTCTTTGATGAGTACCGATTCGGCGGCAGGGGAGCGACAAATATTTCCGAGACAAACAGTCAAAATCTTCATAGCTTCTATTGTGCGGAGGTTTGCAGCCGTTGGCCAGACCCTTCGTGCCGTGTCCGCAGCTGGCACATTGGTCGCTGGGCACTCGCTGTCGAATGGCTAGACAGACTACAGTGGGGAGAATGGAATTTGCCGTCCGCCCAGCCCGAACCCAAGATGTCGCTGTCATTCGATCCCTGGTCCAACCGTTAGCCACCGATCGTGTGCTGCTGGATAAGGACAAGGTTGCCTATTTTGAGGCCATCCAAGAATTTTTGATTGCCGAAAATCCTGACGGTGAGATTGTCGGCTTTGGTGCGGTACACGTGATGTGGGAGGACTTAGCTGAAGTTCGCACTCTGGCTACCGCAGATTCCTATCAGGGCCAGGGCGTCGGTGGAGTGGTGCTGAATGCTCTGCTGGATCGCGCCGAAGACTTAGGCGTCCAGCACGTCTTTTGTTTGACGTTTGAAACCTCGTTTTTCCAGCGTCACGGTTTCGAAGTCATGAATGATCAGTCGGTCCTTGACCCGGATGTCTTTGCTCAGTTGCTGCGTTCCACTGACGAGGGTGTCGCTGAATTCTTGGATTTGGCACGCGTTAAACCCAATACGTTGGGCAATACTCGGATGATTATCGACCTGGCCTCACGGCCGAACCGTGGTTAGGGCAACGCCAACACTTCGTTGTCGAGCACTGCAAGACCATCGGAGACTAAGCCGTTGACCGCGCGGTTCCATTGCGTTTGCTCGGGGACGTGTCGACCCAGCCGACCGGTTGCCTCAACGGTGGCCTGTAAGCCGCCGACATCGATGGTGCCCTGGGCACGTAAGACGCCCATGATGGCCCCGCGAACTTGTCGATCCGAGCCGGCCCACGACTGCTTCCGGGTCACGATTTCAGGTTCAGGTTTCCCCGCGGCCACCCAGGCGCACAGGTCTACTACCGGGCACTGGGCACATTTCGGGGCTCGTGCCGTACAGATCAGCGCACCAAGCTCCATGACCGCAACATTCCAAGTGTTCGCATCGCTCACCCCTTGGTCTGTGGAGGTCTCGGGCATGAGGTCAGTAGCCAGCCTCCGTTCGGCGGCCGTCAGACTGGGTGCGGCCGCGCCTTGGCCTGAGAACATGCGCGCGTGAACCCGTCGGATATTGGTATCGATCACCACCTCGGGGATCTCAAAGGCAAAAGATGACACGGCCGCTGCGGTGTACTCGCCGATGCCCGGTAATTGCAATAACAGTTGCGGATCGGTGGGCAGAACGCCACCGTGTTCGGCGACGACAGCTTTGGCGGTCTCATGGAGGCGCAACGCTCGGCGCGGATAGCCCAGTCGTCCCCACATGATCAATACGTCCGAGGCTTCTGCTTCGGCGAGTTCTTGCGGCCCCGGCCAGCGTTTCATCCATGCCAGCCAAGCATCCCAGACCCGAGCGACTTGGGTTTGTTGCAGCATCACTTCGGATACGAGGATCCCCCAGGCCGTGGTGTCTGGTTCGCGCCAGGGAAGTTGCCGACCCTGCTGGGCGTACCAGTGCAGAATGCGCTTGCGAACCTGCTGGATGTGGTCTTTAGACAGGTGTGGGGTAACGCATGACATATGCACCATGCTAGTCGTAGCCAGCTGACAGTCAGTCTGAGTCGCTAAACTATTGACCATGGCCGACAACGCGAATCTTCCCCCTCGTCCGAAACGTATTCCGCCGCATATTTTGCGGCGCCGTCGTATCGTCGCGGTCATTATTCTGTTGATTATTTTGGGCCTCATTGGTTGGGGCATCTGGGCGTTGGTGAGCCTATTTTTGCCCGATGAGCAGCAGGACCAGCCGCAACCTGAGCCAACGGTGAGCGAAAGCGCGTCACCCGCCCCCAGCGAGTCCGAGTCGCCCGATGATGATACTGCCGCCAACGCGAATGCGTGTGACCCGGACGTGCTTGCCGTGACGGGTGCGACCGATCAGGAGACATATGGCGCCGATGAGTTCCCGACGTTTTCGATGACGATTGCGCATGAAGGCGACGAGCTGTGTGATGCGTCGTTAGGTTCTGACCAGCAGAGTTTTGTGGTTGAGGACGCTGAGGGAGAGTTCGTGTTTTCGACGCGCGCCTGCCAGGTGGATCCGCAGTCGCAGGTGGTGGAAATGGAACCTGGTCAGTCCGAAGCCGTGGAGTTTCAGTGGGAACGCGTGGGAACCGATGAGTCCTGCGAGACGGTGGTCGAAGATATCTCGGCTGGTGAGTATCAGCTGGTTGTGGGGCTTGGCGAAGAGATCGCTGAACCGGTGACCTTCGAGCTGCAATAGCGGTTATTTGTCGTCGGGTTCCATGCCGGGAAAATACCGCAGTGAATCCCGTAGTTCTTGGCGCGCTTCTTCGACGGTGCGCCCTCCGTGGGGTTGCCGCGGTGGGGGCCTGTTTGCCGGGCTGAACAGTGAGGTCATCGCTTCGGTCAACGAGCTGGTCTGTAGCACCTGCATGCCCTTGGGCACGGTCATGTCGTCGTCTTCGGGAACGATGGCTTTGGCAAAGCCCAGGCGGTGGGCTTCTTTGAGACGTCGTTCCATTCCGGCTGCAGGGCGAAGCTCGCCGGCCAGGGAGAGCTCACCGATCAGCACTGTGCTGCGTGGTAGTGGCAGTTCATTGCGTGATGACATGATGGCAGCGGCGACCGCGAGATCCGCCGCGGGCTCGTACACGCTGATACCGCCAACCGTGGATGCGTAAATATCTTGGTTGGTGAAGTCGTTATGCAAGTGCCGTGACAGGATGGCGATGACGGTATTGAGCCGTGATTGGACCAAGCCTGTCACGACGCGGCGTGGGGAGCCGCCGGTGCCTTGCGACACGAGGGCCTGGATTTCTGTCATGAGTGGTCGGTGCCCGTCTAGGGCAACGGTGATGGCGGTGCCCGATGCCGGGGTCGCGAAGGTGTTGATGAATAGTCCAGATGGGTCATCGATGGATTCGATGCCGGAGTCTTTCATCGAAAAGCAGCCAACCTCATCGGTTGAACCGTAGCGGTTCTTGGCCGACCGGATGAAGCGCAATTGTGAGTGTCGGTCACCGTGGAACTGGCAGACCACATCGACCAGGTGTTCCATCGTGCGTGGCCCGGCAATGCTGCCTTCTTTCGTCACGTGACCCACCAGGATGGTGGCGATATTGTGACGTTTCGCCAACCGGATGATGGAGGCGGTGACTTCTTGAATCTGCATCCGCCCGCCAGGGGTACCGTCGATCGAGGCAGACTGGATGGTTTGTACCGAGTCGACCACGAGGAAGTCGGGTTTGATGTGTTCGATCTGGCCTAGAACCTGGGATAGGTCTGTCTCGGCGGACAACAACAGGTTTTCCCGCATCGCGCCAATGCGTTCGGCACGCAGCCGCACCTGGGCGGCGGATTCTTCACCGGTCAGGTACAAGGTTTTACGTAACCGCTGGTCGTCGCGTCGTGTGGTCGCCACCTGGCCGGCGATGTCCAACGCCATCGTGGATTTGCCGATGCCTGGCTCACCGGCCAGCAGGATGACTGCACCGGGCACGAGACCAGAGCCCAGCACGCGGTCGAATTCTGAGACACCCGTGGGGAAACTTTCGGCGTGGGTGGCGTCAATTTCGGTGATGGGCTGGGCCAGCTGATCAACCGTGACGGTCGCCGGTGCGGTGCGAGCCGTCGTCGGGCTGATACCGGCTTCTTCAATAGTGCCCCAGGCTTGGCATTCGCCGCAGCGCCCAGTCCACTTTGCGGTCATCCAGCCGCATTCACTGCATTTATAGGCAAGCTTCGTGTTGCTCTTGGTTTTGGCCATGCCGCTAAGCTTAGCCGCACCCGCGGACACGATAAAGATTACAGCCTGGGCAGATAGCTGCTGGCCTCGGAATGGTCAGAACCGGTGGCTTCGAGGAAATCGACCATCATCGGCCGACACATCATCACCAGGGCCTCACCGTGGAGCGTTCCGGCGCCCAGCTGGGTCGGCGTGAGCTTGGTGGTGACCGCCCCCAGGGCATCCCGCGCAATTGAAAGGGATCGGTGACGACCCGGAGCGGCGGGTTCTGCCACCGACCGGCCGAGGACTGCGACGGCGTCTGCGGCTTCAGAAAACCAGTCGGCTAGCTTGGCAACATCGTCGGAGGTAGTCGATTTCGCATCGAGTTCATCGATCACCGTGATGACCCGGCGGGCAATGATGCGCAGCGAACGAATGGCCAGGTCCGTCTTTTCGAAGGTGCGTGAAATTTCGTCCAGATCCTGCCTGGCGGAGCGACGGGTTGGGGAGTAGGTGGCAGCTTTGTGCACATCAGAGATGGCGGTGCGAACCGTATCAATTTCGGTTTGTAGGCCACGTGCTTCAATGAGCGCGGTCCAGCCGTTGCGCGATTCATGGGTGCGTAGTGCGGTTGACAGTTCGCGCAGTACATCGGTGGTGGAACGGAAGAGTTCGCGCATGCCAGTCACCGTTTCGCGGCGTCCAGAGACCGGGGTGATCATGGTGATGGCAATGGCAATAATCCCACCGATGACCGCATCTAATGAACGACTCAGGGGGCCTTCAGGCGGGATAGGGAGTAAGACGACCATGACGGCCTGGATAGACATCTGGGTGGTGAAGATGACCCCGGAATCGATAAATCTGGCCAACATAATGGTTACAAACACGACGATGACGCCCTGCCAGTACCCTTGTCCGAGAAGGGATTGTAGAGAATCACCAACCAGTATGCCTAACGTCACACCAATGGCTACTTCGAGCGCTTTTCGGATGTGCGGGTCGCGTCCAAAACCCAGCGCAATTAAGGCTGAAGTGGCCGCGAAATAGGGCTCGCTATGCCCAATAATTATGGACGCAAAAGCATAGGCGGCGACCGCAGCGATTGCCGCTGTTGCCCCAGGAACAAGGGCATCTTTCGCGCGCGAACCCCCGGAGCGCACCCTCGATGATACGAACCGCTTGACCTTCTCCCAGCCGCTGGGTTCCGGCTGGACCGGAAGTGGGGTGGTATGCATGCGCTCAGCCATGTCTCTCATCATACGAGGTGGGTCAAAATGGGTGAAAAATCTGTGCGTAGAAAAACGTTTACCTGCAGTTCATCTGTTCGGAGCCGCTAAGTTACCTGGCGTGCGTAGCTTCGGTGAGTAGTTCGGGCCACCAAGCAAATTTTCCAGGCCCAACATGACTGACTCACAACGAACTCGAAAGAGGAAAACACAGTGAAGTTTTCTCGTTTTTACCGCTCCGCTGCAATCGCATCTGTCGCAGCAATCGCCCTAGCCGCTTGTGGATCTGACAACGGTGGAGAAGGATCCGCAGAATCAAACGGTAATGGTGGTGGCGAAGAAGTTTCCGCCTCCGGCAACCTCATCGGTGGTGGCGCTTCATCGCAGGAAGCCGCCATGACTGCTTGGACTTCAGGCGTTACTGAAGTTCACCCAGACCTTACCGTCAACTATGACCCAGTTGGTTCCGGTGCAGGCCGTGAAGGTTTCATCGCCGGTCAGTACACCTTCGCAGGTTCAGACGCTGCGATGAGCCCAGATGAGCAAGAGCAGGCTTGTGGCGGTGGCAGCTCCTTCCACGTGCCTTCTTACATCTCGCCGATCGCCGTTGCTTTCAACCTTGAAGGCGTCGACACTCTGAACATGAACGCAGAGACCATCGCCTCGGTATTCGCCGGCGAAATCACCTCGTGGGATGACGAAGAGATTGCAGAGCAGAACCCAGATGCTGATCTGCCCGCAACCGACATCACCGTTGTACACCGCTCCGATGAGTCCGGTACCACCGAGAACTTCACCGATTACCTCTCCGGTGCAGCAGGCGACGTATGGAGCTGGGAAGCTGCAGAAGAATTCCCAGAAGAGCTGACCGGTGAATCCGCTCAGCAGACCTCCGGTGTTGTCTCCCTGACCTCCGACACCGACGGTGCTATCACTTACGCAGACGCTTCCCAGGTCGGTGGCCTGTCTACCGTTGCAGTTGGCGTTGGCGAAGAATATGTAGAGTACTCAGCTGACGCAGCAGCAGCAGCTGTTGAAACCGCTGAAGAAGACCCAGAAGCCGAAGGTGCTCGCATCCTGGATCGCAACAGCGAAGAAGCAGGTGCCTACCCAATCGTCATGATCTCGTACCACATCTTCTGTGATCAGTACGAAGACGAAGCACTGGTAGACCAGGTCAAGGCTTTCGGTAACTACGTGATCTCGGAAGATGGTCAGTCAGCAGCTGAAGAATCAGCAGGTAACGCTCCAATTTCAGATACGATTCGTGAAGAAGCAACCACACGTCTCGATGAGATCTCTGTTGCCGGCTAAAGCAAGCAGTTAGCTTTCACAGCTGATACCACCGCATGGCAAACACGCGGTGGTATTGGCGTGAGAAGCACATTTTTGTACACGAACGTTACAGGAGTACAACGTGTCAACCACATCCCCGCGCACCAAACCCCAAGCGCGTAGTACCACCGGAGCGGTGGGGGATAAGGCCTTTCACGGTCTTGCACTAGCTGGTGGCGCGATCATTTTGGTCGTGCTGGCCTTCGTGGCAGCGTTTTTGCTCATCAGGTCCCTTCCGGCAATCATGCCGGAGACGTTCGGGCCTGGTGCAGACGAAGCAATCGACTTTTGGGAGTATGTCTGGCCGCTGATGGCGGGCACCGTGCTCGTCTCGGTCATCGCGCTCCTGCTTGCCACACCGATCGCAATTGGCATCTCGCTGTTCATCAGCCACTATGCGCCACGCCGATTCTCAAACTCCATCGGGTACCTCATTGACCTGTTGGCCGCGATCCCATCGGTCGTGTATGGCGCGTGGGGCATGCTTGTACTCGCACCGGCCATGGTGCCGATCTACCAATGGCTACACGAGAACCTCGGTTTCATTCCGCTCTTTGCCGGTGACCCAGCCGTCACTACAACCGGGCGTACGATCCTGACCTCGGGCGTAGTCCTGGCGGTGATGGTCCTGCCGATTGTCACCGCCCTGTGTCGTGAAATTTTCCTCCAGGTTCCACACCTGCATGAAGAAGCCGCACTCGCGCTCGGCGGGACCCGCTGGGAAATGATCAAAATGACCGTCTTCCCATTTGCCCGCGCAGGCGTTATTTCGTCCATTATGTTGGCTTTGGGACGCGCGCTCGGCGAAACGATGGCCGTGACCATGGTGCTTTCACCTGGTGGATTCTCCTGGTCGTTGGTCACGTCAGGTGCCAACGCCACGATTCCTTCTGAAATTGCACTGAACTTCCCCGAAGCCTTCGGGCAACGCCAAGCTGAACTGATCGCTGCCGGCCTGATGCTGTTCATTATCACCCTGGTCGTCAACGTCGTTGCTAGGGCAATCGTTAGCAGCCACGCGAAGAAAGCCGAGGGACTCTGATGAGTTCTCCAACTAACTCGCCTTCAAAGACGCAATCGACGGGTCCAAGCAAAGACTCGAATGGTCGCAAGAAGTCAGAATATATGACGCCACATCATAAAAACTCTCGGTTGGATTCGCTGACCGCCAACCGGAAACCGCGCTGGACTTGGCTGGCCACGGCCGCAGGCTCTGCCATTCTTTCGCTGATCATCTCGCTGTTGTTCTTCGAAACCTTCAATGTCATTGGTTTCGTGCTCATCGCCGCGGTACTGTTCATCATCAGCATGTATGTCATCACATACATTTTGGAAGAACGACTCAAGGCTGTCGACGAGTTCTGGAAACACCTCATTTGGGGAGCGTTCTTCGTAGCACTCATCCCACTGATTTCCGTCATCTGGTCGGTCATCGCACAGGGGTTGCCAACCCTGATCTCGAATCCGGGACTGCTTACTTCGGACATGCAGGGTGTTGTCGGTTCCGACGATATTGCGACCCAAGAAGAAGGAGCCCCGCTGCAAGGCGGTATCCTCCACGGCCTGGTCGGTACACTGATGATCACCGTGCTGGCCAGCATTATCTCGATCCCAGTGGGCCTTTTCGCATCCGTCTACCTCACCGAATACGCCAACAAAAACGTATTCTCCAAAGCAATTCGTTTCTTCGTTGACGTGATGACCGGTATCCCATCGATTGTCGCCGGTCTCTTCGCCTTCGCTGGGCTCACCCTGGTTGCTGAGCTCACGCTGGGTAGCTCGCCGCAGGCGTTGCAGTCCGTCAAGACCGGTCTCGCCGCTGCCATCGCATTGAGCGTGCTCATGATCCCGGTGGTCGTCCGCTCGACCGAAGAAATGCTGCAAGTTGTGCCCGATGAACTGCGTGAGGCCTCCTACGCGCTGGGCGTGCGCAAATGGCGCACGATTACAAAAGTTGTGTTGCCAACCGCGATGTCCGGGATTGCCTCGGGTGTCACCCTGGCCATTGCTCGTGTGACCGGTGAAACCGCACCCATCCTGGTGACCGCAGGCTATGCGGCATCAACGAACTGGAATCCGTTCTCGGAGTGGATGACCGCGTTACCGGTCTTCATCTATCGCCAGTTGGTCAACCCGACTGCACCGGCCGCAGGCGATCCATCCACAGCACGTGCCTGGGCGAGCGCGCTGGTGTTGATCGTCATCGTGATGGGCCTAAACTTGGGTGCCCGTGCAATCGCCAAATACTTCGCTCCAAAAACTGGCAAGTAAACGTCGGTATTCGAAACCACTAAGGAAAAGAACTCCATGGCTAAACGCATTCAGACCATCGATCTCGATTGTTACTACGGCGATTTTAAGGCCGTCAGCGATATCAACATTGAGATTGAACCACGTTCGGTGACCGCATTCATCGGTCCCTCAGGCTGTGGCAAGACCACGTTTTTACGTACGCTGAACCGCATGCACGAAGTCACACCCGGTGCCAGTGCTCGCGGGAAGATCCTATTGGACGACGAAGATATCAACGCCCCCGGTGTTGATCCGGTTCGCGTGCGCTCAACAGTGGGCATGGTGTTCCAGCGCCCAAACCCATTCCCCACCATGTCCATCCGTGAAAATGTGCTCGCTGGCTACCAGCTCAACGGCATCCGCCTGAGCAAATCTGAATCGGAAAACGTCCTCGAGCGTTCACTGACCGGTGCCAACCTCTGGGGCGAGGTCAAAGACCGTCTCGACCGTCCAGGTGGTGGGCTCTCCGGTGGACAGCAGCAGCGTCTGTGCATTGCACGCACGATCGCCATCGAACCAGACGTGATCCTCATGGACGAGCCCGCTTCCGCGCTGGACCCCATTTCCACGTTGGCGATTGAAGACCTCATCAATGAGCTCAAAGAGCAATACACGGTCGTCATCGTGACCCACAATATGCAGCAGGCTGCACGTGTGGCGGACCGAACCGCCTTCTTCAACCTGCAGGCCATCGGCGAGCCAGGCAAGCTCATTGAATATGATGACACGACCACCATCTTCAACAACCCGGCCAACCAGCAGACCGAAGACTACATTTCGGGACGCTTCGGTTAACGAGCCTGAACATGCAAAAACCCTGGCCAGTTTGAGCTGCTCAGGGCTTTTGTAGAGTCAACGATGCCGGGCCGGGCACGCCTCACGGCGTGTGGCCGCTCGAAGCGGCTGATAATTTGGAGCCCGGGGGTACCGCAGCCCGACATCTACATGTCACTCTATCTTTACCTTCCGGTACTCCGCAAGGAAACGACTCCTTCTGCGAAGTCATGTCGAGTCAGTCAGGAACCTGAGTCTCCATCCCGCCCAACGGCTTACGCATAGTAAAAGCCTTGGCCAGTCGGTCACGCATGCTGGTGGCTAGCACCGTCTTCAGGGCAGCATCCCGCAGAACAGTTGCGGCTTGGGGCATCGGGCGTCCCAGAGCCATATTGAGTTCTGCTTGCAAAGCGGTCGCGCGGGCAGCAGCGATGCGCTTCGTCTCAAATGCCCGAAAACCTGGATGCTGTTGCAGTGGTGTGGAACGCTTGTCGACTAACACCTGGGTCAATAACGGTGCTACCTCCCATGCGTCGAGCCAGCCCAGGGTCATGCCCTGCCCACCGATCGGGCTGACTTCATGGGCTGCGTCCCCAATGATGACCCGACGTCCGATTGCCATCCGCAGTGCTAAGCGGCGCCGAATGTGGAAGGCACTGATCATCGTCGAGGTTGTGGGGTCGACTGTGGCGCCGGTACGGTCAGCAATGAGCCCGGTAAGTGCCTGCGGCGACTCGGTCATCAGCTCGGTGCCGGTGTGGGCCACCCAGCGACGCATCTGGCCGGGCAGAGGAAAGGACTCCACGACGCCGCTGGATTCGAGGAAGATCGCAGCGGTTGCCTCGTTCTGGTGAGCAGCCGAAGCAACAGCTGAATAGTCGGAGAAATCGCCCATCAGGTACGTGTCTTTGAGCATCCGCGCACGGGTTGTGATGCCCGATCTTCGGCGCACTAGACTGTGTGGGCCATCAGCGCCGATTACGATATCTGTGTGCCAGTGGCTCTGGACATCAGCGGCCCGGGCGGTGACCTGGACGGATTCGGTGCCGTCCACAATATCGGTGACTTCCCACCCCGAGTGCACAGTTCCGGGAGCGAGTTGGGCGAGTCGATGAGAGAGGAGTTGTTCGGTGCGATTCTGCGGCAAGGTGAGTACGAAAGGACGAGACGGCCAGGCCTGTTCGAAGGTGAGCGTACCCAATCGACGGCCTCCACTGTATGCGCTCCCGGCGTGGACACGGACGCCTTCAGCCAGTGCGGTTGCTTCGACACCGATTTCATGCAGCACCGCCAGCGCAGGTGGATGCAGCCCAATGGCCCGTGAGTATTCTCTTGGATGAATGCGGCGTTCCAGCACGGCCACGTCGACCCCGCGGAACGCCAGCAGGCAGGCTAACACGAGCCCTGTTGGGCCGCCGCCGACGATCAAGACCTCGCTTTTGTGCACAGATGAAGCAGTCATGGCTGGTCCGGCTCTGGATTGGTGGCGCCCTCAGCGTCGTAAATCAGCAGATTCCGCCAGGGTCGCTGAAATTCAACTCGCCACCCGGATGGTGCGGCAGCGGCCATCTCCTCGGCGGTGTAACTGCGTCGGATGGAGACTAAGCCATCTTCGCGGATGAACGACCCGGGGAAGAACGGCCACGTCCCAGCAGAGAACAACATGTATGCCGCCTGGCTGCGTCGGATGTCGCTGTGGACCGCGCGGATTCGAGCTAACTGTTTCGAGTCGTGCAGCAGTGACTGCAGTTCGTCATCCTGGAGATGGTGCAGTAGGTGATTTGAGATCACCAGGTCGAAGTTGCGGCCCGCATCGACGAGGTCAGAACTCAATGCTTGTTCGTATACGAGGTCACCGGGATTGTCGCGCATGGCCCAGGCGCTTGCACGTTCGTCGGGATCCGCGGCGGTGATGTGGATTCGAAAGCCGTCCCGGTGCGCCCAGCGTGCGATCGCGCGGGTGACATCTGCGCCACCCGCGCCAATGTCGAGCAGCGTGTTGGTCCGGTCGTGGGCGAGTACGGGGCGCAGGTACCGTCGATACGTCTGCTGCCATCCGGCTACAACACGGTTGATGACGTGGAATTGCGCATAGGTTCGATGCAGCTTGGAAAGGTCACAGTCCGGGTCGTCCATCCGCTCGGTAGCCTCACGGTCGCGGGTGTGCAGACGCGGTAGCGCGGGCATCTTCACGGATTGGTCCCGATGGTTGTGAACAGGCCGGTCTCTACCGTCAGTCCCGGGCCGAAGGCCATACTGCAGATGCGTTCTCCGTTCGACGACCCCGGTTCTTCGAGGATCTGTTTGAGCACAAACATGACGGTGGCACTACTCATGTTCCCGAAACGACGGAGCACCTCGCGGGACGGGGTGAGTTGGTCGGCGTCGAGTTCCAGCTTTGCCTCGACCTTGTCTAGAATGCTGCGGCCACCGGGATGGATGGCCCAGTGCTCGATCTCGCGATATTCACGTTCAGTCAGTGCATCGTCGTGGGCTAGCAGTGGGGCCAGCGCATCGACGATGTGTGCGTCGATAATCTTTGGTACGTATGTTCCCAGCACCATCTCGAACCCATTATCGCCGATGTTCCACGCCATTGCTTCTTCACCAACGGGGGTCACCACGGTTTCGAAGTGATCTAACTGCAGCGCACGCGTCTCGCCGAGGTCATCCCGGCCGGTGATGATGGCTGCCGCCGCGCCGTCGCCAAACAGTGAAGACCCCAGAATTGTGTCTGGGTCATCGGAGACTCGCACATGGATGCTGCACAACTCAACGCTGACGACCAGCACGACGGCGCTGGGGTCGGCATCGCAGATCGTTTTGGCCTGTCGCATGGCAGGAAATGCTGCGTAGCATCCCATGAAACCGAGATGGTAGCGCTTGACTGAGGGTTCCAGATCGAGACTGCGCACGATGCGGTAGTCGGGGCCCGGTGAGAAGAAGCCGGTGCAGGACACGGTGATTACATGGGTGACGTCGGTTTTGTCGATGCCTTCGCATGCTGTTAGCGCAGCGGCGGCAGAATCGATGTAGAGGCGTGTGGCTTCGCGTACGTAGACGTCATTGCGTACCCCGGTGCTGGGGTTGAGAATTTCACCGGTGGTCGAGTTGAAAAACTGTGGAGGATCATCAGTTTCTGGTCGCTCCAACAGGTCCATCTCTGCGACCGCACTGTGTCGAGTGTCAATTCCTGAGGAATCGAAACTGGCGCCGACCAGACGAGTAGCCAAGCGGCTCATGCCGGGTTGGGAGGCAAAGACGTCACGAACCTCGTCTTGGACCAGGACTGTGTCGGGGACTGCGACTTCAAAAGATCTGAGAGTGACTGCCATGGTTCATTGTCTCAGCGGGGCATAAATGGGGGCAATAGTTCAGGCTGACGAGAAGACGAACCGTTGTCGTCACCATAGAAAAACCGGTGTCACTCTACAAAGTGACGTCCTCACTGTAGAAAAAGGGTGCCTCAGTGTTAAAAGTGACGTTCTCACTGTGTAAAGTGAGCTTCTCAGTGTGGGGAATTATGATCTCACTGTAGTAATTGAGCTGCTCAGTGTATAAACTGAGACTCACTGACGCGAGTGAGGGCTATTTTGGATATCGAAACTGACATCGCCACTACAGTGAGTCGTTTACGTGAGTAAGGAAATGACGATGCTTCTGTTGAGGCGAAAGCAGGTGCCGGGGGAGTTGCGAAAGATGTCTGGCGTTCGGTGTCCGCTTTTGCGAATTCATCTACTGGCGGGCGGCTTCTTTTTGGCCTGGACGAAGAAGACGATTTTCGTGTAAACGAGGAGCTGGATCCAGTGCGCATTACGGACGCGGTGGTGACTGGTCTGGGTGATGAGCACAGCGATGCTGCAAAGATTCGGCCGAAGCCGCCGTATAAAATTAGCACCGTGCCCTTCGAAAACGGGCGACTCGTGAGAGTCGACATTGATCCACTCACCCCTCTAAACAGTGACCTCGCTGGGCCGTGTTATGTCGTATCGCAAGGACCGGTGGGCGGTGCGTATAAACGGGTCGCGGATCAGAATCAGAAACTCTCCGATCAGGAATCTTATAATATCCATTCACGGTGGGGACCTCGTGAATTTGATAGCGAACCCATTGAGGGGATGAGATTCCAGGATATCGACGAGGACCTGAAACAGTCACTATTCCAGAAGATTCGTAGTTCCGGTTCGAGAGCACTTCTGCACACTGACAACGATGTTGAAAAACTCACACGGCTTAAGGTGGTAGATCCCAATGGTCGTATTACGCTTGCCGGTGGTTTGATGCTGGGAACGTACCCCCAGCAATTTTTCCCACGCTTGGTCATTGACGTGACGGTTCATCCTCAAGATGCCAAGGATGCCGTAGGTCAGATCAGATTTCTCGATCGCAAGGTGTGCGATGGGCCAGTGCCGTACATGATTCAAGATGCAATCACGAGAGTGCTGGCAAACCTGAAGACCATTCGGGTGGTTTACGGTGCCCAAGGCTTCGATGAGGCCGAAATACCAGAGGATGTTTTGCGAGAAGCTATCACCAATGCTGTCATGCATCGTGACTACAGCACTTTTTCACGAGGCGAGCGTATCAGCATTGACATTTTTCCTGATCGCGTTGAAATTATCAGTCCCGGTGGGCTGGTTGGTGATCGAACTCAACAGAACATCGCCGAAGGGAAATCAATTACAAGGAACCCAACGCTCGCAACGCTTCTACGCACAACCCCAATTCCCGAACAGCAAGGCGTACTTGCTGAAGCGCAGGGGAGCGGGATCCCTCGGATGCAAGCAGGCATGAGACAGCTGGGCTTGCCGCAACCAGAATTCTCCGCAGACCTCGTGTCCGTGAAAGTCACGTTGCACCGGCATGGCCTATTGGACCAGGAAACACGCGTTTGGCTGGATCAGCTCCCAAATAGTGCTACTCGACAACATCGGGAAAACCTGACTTTGGCGCTACTGTTTCGCTTGGGCAAAGCGACAGTAGCGGAACTCAAATCAGCGCTGGGTTACGACTCTGACGAAATTCGCCAGATACTCGGGCATCTCATGGCAGAAGAGCTCATAGAAGGGCTCGGTGACGGTCCGTTCCAAATTTCTGCGCGGCTTGTAGAGCATGCCGCGGTTGCGAACTCTGGATTCGAACTTACGGATTTGGAACGAGAAGTCTTTGGAGCCTTGAGCGCCACCGAACAGAAAAGCATCCGGGCCATCGCCGATCAAATAGGCCGATCAGTAAGTTCACTTCGTCCAGTGCTCCGAAGACTGGTCGCAGCAGATTTGGTGGTCCCCACAGCGCCTCCGCAGTCAAGGCGACGTGCTTATTTGAGGCACACAAATTCTCATATGGATGAGGGACAGCGTTAGACTGCGGCCAGCACTGCACTGAGTATGGCAAACGAAACGGCCGCGCAGACAAGGACGGTGCCGAAAAAATATGTGATGAGCCGCAGCACCTGCACCCACCGCACAGAGCCAACATTTTGTGCTGTGCCAGCCCCCGTGATCGCTGCAACCGTCGTCAATGATGAAGACAACGGGATGTGCATCATAAATGACCCGACGAGTAACAGTAATGCTGAGGTGCTCGAAGCAATGGCTGAGTGCAGCGGATCGAGCAGACTAATACGCCGCGCCAGGGTGTAATTGACCCGCCAGGCAGTCACCAGCGTGCCAAAACCGAGCAGTAGGATGATGCAGATACCGAGTAACCAGGTTGGGATGGCGGTAAAGTCAGCGGCGGCAACCGCGGTGAGGACGACGATGTAGAGCCGTTGGCCGTACTGCACGCCGTGCCCGAGAGCGTTGGCCGCAGCAGAAATAGCGAGGGTACCGCGTGCACTAAATGCCACCCTGTGGGGTGCGACATCCTTGGCGAACCAGTTCATCGGAATGGCCAGCAGCCACGCGACCAGTGCGGCCAGGAACGGCGAAGCGATCAAGGAGATGACGATCCCGACGGTTGCGGGGCTCAGGTCTGCTAGCACAAGATGATGCTCGCCCAGTACCGAAACAGCAATTGCACCGCCTGCAATCCCTGCGGTCAGCGCATGGGATGAGGACACGGCCGCGCCACGCCACCATGAGAAAAGCGCCCACCCCAGTGCGACGGCCACACCCACTACGGTGACGGATAACCCCAAGGTGCCGTCGGGGACGAGTTCGACGAAACTTGCGGCAAATAATTGGATGGTGCCCACTCCCATGGCAGCGCCAACCATGCGCATCACCGCCGCCATGAAGAGTGCGCTGGCCGGGGTGAGGGCACCGGCTGCGATGGGTAGTGCTACCGCGTTTGGGGTGTCGCGGCCTGCCACGACAAAGCTAAAGGCCGCGGTGAGGGCAAATACCGCAGAGAGCAGAAGTATGGTGCCCACTAGGAATCACGCACCAGGATCCGTCCTAGTTGGGTCGAGAATTCGCGGAGCGTCATGAATGTGGATTCAAGTGAGCGGGCTACTTCTTGTTGCCGATAGTAATGACGGGCTAACAGTTCATCTGCGTCAGCCAGGCGCCAGGTTGCCAGTGCTCGTTGAGCCTGATGGGTGAGACGTTCCAGGTGCATCCAGGTGCTTTCCAAATCATCGGCCTGAGTGAGTTGCTCCGTAGCGCCCAAGACTAGATCTGCCTGTCTGGTCAGAATTTCGAGCACATCACCAACACGAGACGGCAAGCGGTATTGTCGGGTTGCATGAATGATAGTGCCGGTGACGGAAACCGCTTCAATCGCTCGGTTGATCCACGTACCTAACAGGTAGAGATCTTCGCGGGGCAACGGCGTCAGATACGAGCTGCGCAGCGCCGTGAGCATTGTTGCCTGACTTTTGGATGCTTGGGCATTGATATTGTCCAACTGCGCGTCAAGTTCGGTACCGGTTTCTGGGGATGCCCCGAACATCTGGGTCACCAGATCTACCGATTCCACTAATAATTTGGCTAGCGTTCTTACGTGAGCCGCGCCTGATTCATCGGCAGAAAATAAACGCGTTACAGACAGCTTCATGTCTGGTCACTTTACACACCTTAAGTTAACAGGCTGTTGGATTAATTCCGTGGTAGCTCACTGGGATGCGCCTCATCAAGACGACCCTGACGCCATGCGGTCGCGCACAGTTCTAATTCGGTGGCCGTACGCTGGAGTTTTACCGAGCGGTGCTCGAGTGCTGCGGCAGCTTCTGGGTTGAGATCCTCGAGACGTTCCGCATGCTGATGCTGCCCTGCGGCGATCACGCGAGCATAGGCGCCGCCGCGTTCCAAGGCGATGCCGAAGTCGCCCGAATAGACCCCGGTAAGGATGCGGGTAATTAACGTGCGGAGGTCTTTTGCCTCCGGGGGCTCAGTGGCGCCGGCGATCACCCTCGATGCATAGGCATCGTAGCCAGCGCGATACCAGGTGGCCCACATGTCACCATCGCGGGTTGTCGCCTGTTGCAGTGCGTAGAGGCGCCACAGTGCGCCGCCGAACGTCACTGGTGGCGCGTCTGCCCACAGGCGAGCCATCGTATCTAAACCAACGTCTGCGACGAGATCGACGAGCCACTCGACAGTGGATTCATCAGCGTCTGGATCTTGGCCGGTTGCCACCAGTTGGGCGGCGACTGTTTGGGCAGCAAAAAATACTTCAGCTGGGTCGAGCCCTCCTGGCTGATCTTCAAAGTTTTCAATGGGCATCAGCTTTGGTCGACGAAACTGCATGCCGGCGGAACTGCCCCGCTGGAAACTCAAACGTACTCCTTCATGTAAGACGCGCGTACACCACGACAGCCTAAAGCAGTCGCCGGTGCAAAGAACAGTCAAAGAGTCAGATTTTGTTCCACGGGAAAATACGCTACAATCGTTAATCGGTCCAAACGGGCCGTGGGTCTTTAGCTCAGTAGGTAGAGCATCGGACTTTTAATCCGCAGGTAGCAGGTTCGATCCCCGCAGGACCCACAACAAACCGGCACATGATGAAGCGTAATGCAGCATCAGGTGCCGGTTTTCTTTATGCCTGCTTGGCAATATCATTGGGCCCTTCGTTGTTGCTGCTCATGCGAGTGCCAAGGAGCGATGGGTTATGAAAATTCCCCGTTGTCTAAATGGTTCGGGACTCTCGCGTTTAGCCTCAGCATGAAATATTTTGGGAACGCTCGGGTACCATTCGTCGGTCTTGCGAGTCTCGTCTTGTGCTCAAGGTGGGGTAGGCCACCCATCTCGTCACGCACGGACGGATCGTGCAGCGTTTCTTCACCCTTGCCAACATGGGCAGGGCGCGCAACGCTCTTCAACTGCTCTGCGCTCGCAGCACCGATCGGCATGTCTATCGTGCCGAGTCCATCGATGTGCAGCTCAAGCACGGCGGCAGGGAGGGACAGGGTCGAACTGTCGACGCTTTCGGTGTCAATTCTTGCCAGGAGCTCTTGCAACTGGTCGCGGGGCGTACGTTCCACTTCACTCCCTTTGGTTGTGTCGTTGCACTCAACGGTACTGGAGCTGGTTACTGACGGCACCATTATTTATGTGACGCATGTTACGCTGGTCGAAATTTTCTAATCTAGCAGGTCTCCGACTCGGGAGGTTCCGCAATGGATGCCGCCTCAGCTTAGAACGATTCCCGCAAACGCCGTAAACGGCGCCCGTTGCAGCGAATATTCAACGGCATTGAAATTGCAGGGAATAAGCTTCCACATCCGGCCACACTGTTCGCTTTGCTTGCGCTCTTTGTGGTGGTGTTGTCATGGTTGTTGGCCAATCTGCAGGTGACCGCCGAAGACCCTGTAGATGGCGGGCAGGTGGAGGTATTCAATCTCCTTTCTGCTGAAGGAATCCAATGGCTTTTCACCTCAGCTGTAGACAACTTCCTCGGGTTTGCTCCCCTGGGCGTGGTGCTGGTGACGATGTTGGGTATCGGCCTCGCCGAGCAGACCGGCCTCATTGGAGCACTACTGCGCGGGTTTATCCTCGCGGTGCCTAGGGCGTTGGTCACTACAGGGATTGTCTTCGCCGGGGTCATGTCGTCTGTGGCCTCAGACGCAGGCTACGTCGTCATCCCACCGTTGGCGGCGATTATTTTTGTGGCGATGGGTCGACACCCGCTGGCCGGTATCGCAGCCGGTTTCGCTGGAGTCTCGGCCGGTTTTAGTGCGAACTTATTGCTCTCCGGCACAGACGTGATGCTGGGGGGAACTGACCATCGAAGCCGCTGCCACAGTGGACCCCGAGTATGCCGAGGGAATGAACCTGGCGATGAACTATTGGTTCATCATCGCGTCGACGGTCCTGCTAACAATCGTTGGCACACTGGTCAGCCGGTACATCGTTGAGCCGCGCCTCGGCACCTGGGAGGGTAAAGGCGCGCTCACCGCTGAAGATCACGACACCATGACGTTGACGGGCCAAGAAAAGAAGGGTCTGATCTGGGCTGGTGTCTCCGCGCTTATCACGATCGCGCTGTTGGCCCTGCTCATTGTCCCGAGTAATGGTGTCCTGCGTGGTGAGGACGGCGCAGTGATCCAGTCCCCGTTTATGGACTCGTTGGTGATCATCATCGTGATCGTCTTTTTCATCCCCGGCGCAGTGTACGGTCTGGTGACTCGCTCGGTGCGCAATGACACCGACGCGGTGGATCACATGTCCAAGACCTTGGCGGGTATGGCAGTGTTCATCGTCCTCGCCTTCGCAGCTGGCCAATTTATCGCCTACTGTGATGAGTCGAACATCGGGCTGCTCGTGTCGGTGACCGGCGCGGACTTCTTAGAATCCGTCAACCTCACCGGCATCCCACTGTTGCTACTGTTCATGCTGTTTGTGGGCATCATCAACCTCTTCGTCGGTTCGGCTTCCGCCAAGTGGGCGATGCTGGCTCCGATTCTGGTGCCGATCATGATGTATCTGGGGATCTCGCCGGAATTCACCCAGGCCGCCTATCGTGTCTCAGACTCGGCGACCAACATCCTCAGCCCACTGATGACCTACTTTGCGCTGATCATCGCCGTGGCCCAGCGTTACGACAAGAAAATAGGTATCGGTTCCCTGATCTCCGTGATGCTGCCGTACTCTATTGCATTTTGGGTCGCGTGGTCGCTGATGGCCATTGGCTGGTACGTGCTGGGTCTACCACTTGGTCCCGGCTCGCCAGTGCAATACTAAGCGGAGTAATCAGCCCCGCGGCGGCTGGCCAACAAACCATCCGCCAGCTGTCCAACGTCTCCAATGTCAACGTTGTGAGAGGACCAACAGGCGGTGTCTCTTCGATGGCAACGACTGTGTTGGGGCAAGTATCCCGAGGACGCGAATGAGTGTGGTCATCCATAACAATGCGAGTCCGACGACGATGCTCTCGAGCGCCGTCACCGAAAGCACAGCAAAGACGAACGTCAGCACCACGCACAGTGCGACAAGCCCAATAAATATTGTGGTGACTGTTTTGAGCACTGGCGGTGGATCCGGGAGTATGAACTGGGTGTACCCTGCGGCGCCGACCAACAGCAGCAACATCGCGAACGCAGCGATGTTGTGTGCCAGTGGTAGTTGATCGGTCGGCAACAATCCGACGGCGGTGAGTGCTAAACCTGCGCCCGCCCAGACGGCGACAACCCCGGCGATGTGCCCAATGGCTTCGTCGTTGAGCAATCGGTGCAGGTCTCGACCAATGTAGGAGCCAATAGTGGCAACGAGTAGGCCCGCGATGATCAGGGTGCCGTTGAAGGCCCAGGCGCCTTCGGCTCCGAGCTGTGAGAAATTCCGCTCCCACCATGTGGCGTCTGTTGCGGTGGTCATCGCGAACACGGTCCCAATGACTAAGAAGGCGAACAGCAATGCGGAAAGATCCCGCGTACTCAAATCGACGCCCGCTTGAAACGACAGTCTGCCGCCAAAACCTGCGGCAACGCCAGTGAGTATGCCGCCACCAATGGCGCCGAACTCTACACCCTGAAGTCCAGTGGCCAACACCTGACCGGCTAAGAGCACACCGAGACCGGTGACCCCGCCGAGAGCCAGCATGACTGCGAACGAAGACACATTTGAAATTACGCGCTGCCAACGAGGCATCGGGGACGTTTCGTCACGGCGATAGAATAGTGTACTGACAACGAACGCAGGACTTGCGATCGCGGCTGCGATCAGCGCTGTTCGAAGGGTCACCGGACCCGAGCCGGTAAACGGGTGGTTCGTACCCCACAACAAGACCGTGCCGATGACTGCACCGACCACAAAACAACAAGCTGTGGCCCATAGTGCCTGCATCTGTTGGCGCAAGTCCCGATTCGTCGTCACGTTTCCATCAAAGCACATTGCATGAACCGCCGACGTTTCGACACCACAGTCTGGTGACAGACAACAACGGCCCAAACGGGAGAAACCGTTCGGGCCGTTGTATTCAGTGAAGTATGACTAGCGGCTGCCGGTCGTGCCACCTTCGTCTTCGAGGGCCTCGGATGGGTCGCTGATGACGTCTCCGTTGGTCTCCACAGTGGTATGACCGGCCTTGTCGTTGTTGGGGTCGGCGTACTGACTACCAGCGTGGCCGGCGTCCTTGCTTTCGCCATAGCCGGTCGACTTGTCGATTTTATCGGCGGCTTTTTCTGCCATGCCACCCAACGATGGGGCTTTGTCTTTGACTGCGTCCTTGAAGGAGCCGGTGGCTTCGTGCACCTTCTCTTGGGTTTTTGGGTCAGTCCAGAATTGCTGGATGGTTTGCTGGGCTTGGCGAGCTGCTTCTTCGGCCTGAGCCCGGCCTTCTCGATTGCCCATGTAATACCCGATGGCTATACCGGCACCTAAAGTTAGCAAACGACTGAAACTCAAAATTTTCATGGTGACGTCACTCCTTGCAAGGTTGTTTGTTCGATTGTCGATTCTTCTTGGTTGTACCCCGGCTGGTCAACATTGGAACGACGGCGCGCGGTGAGCGTTCCGTGTGATTTGGGCCGGGTGTATGGTTGGAAACACACGATCGTAGGAGGAACTGTGGCAAACGTCGCCGATTATTTTATCTCTACTTTTGAAGCCAATAATGTTGAACGTATTTGGGGTATCGCGGGGGACTCGCTGAACGGGTTCACCGACGCAATGCGGAACTCGGATATCGACTGGATGAACGTTCGTCACGAAGAAGCCGGCGCATTCGCTGCGGCGGCCGAAGCCGAAATGACCGGTGAACTTGCCGTGGCAGCCGGTACTGCAGGGCCGGGCAATCTCCACCTCATTAATGGACTGTATGACGCCCAGCGTTCCCGTGTGCCGGTGTTAGCTATTGCCGCCCACATCCCGGCCGACGAAATTGGAACCGGCTACTTCCAAGAAACGCATCCCCAAGAACTCTTCCGCGAATGCAGCGTCTACGTCGAACACATTAGCGACATTGGTCAGCTTCCAAGAATCCTGCCGATCGCCATGCGTGCCGCCGTCGAACAGCGCGGTGTGGCCGTGCTTGTGATCAGCGCGTCGATGTTTGTGACTGAGCTGCCCGAGGCGAAACCCGAAATTATCCGCGCAACACAGTCACGCATCCTGCCCGCCGTCGGAGAGCTGAATCAGGCCGCCGACTTATTGAATGGTTGCAAGAAAGTGACCATCCTGGCCGGTGCAGGGGTTGCCGGCGCCCACGACGAATTACTCGAAGTTGCCGAACTGCTGCAGGCCCCCATCGTCCATGCGATGCGGGGCAAGGAACACGTCGAATACGACAATCCCTATGACGTCGGTATGACGGGGCTGCTGGGCTTCGCATCCGGCTACCGGGCCATGATCGATGCCGAAGCCTTGTTGATGGTGGGCACTGATTTGCCCTATAAACAGTTCTACCCGCAAGACGTGCCGGTCATCCAAATTGATAGTCGCGGTGAACAGATTGGCAAGCGGACGCCGGTCGAAGTGCCGCTGGTGGGTACCGCAAAAGATACGCTGCGTGAACTCGTAGGGTTGCTGACGCCGGCGAAATCCTCGCGGCATCTGTCCAAAATGCGTGACCACTACACCAAAACTCGTGAACGGCTCGACGATTTGGCACGGCCGTCGCGGGGCTCGCGTCCCATTCATCCCCAGCACCTGACCAAAGTCATCGATGAGCGTGCCACAGACGATGCGGTGTTCATTCCCGATGTCGGCTCGCCAGTCATTTACGCGTCCCGGTACATCACGACCACGAAAGATCGTCGTGTCATCGGCTCGTTTGCCCACGGTTCCATGGCCAATGCTCTGACGTTGGGCATTGGGGCACAGGCTAGTGACCCGCAGCGGCAGGTGATTTCTCTTGCCGGTGATGGTGGACTGGGCATGTTGATGGGTGAGTTGTTGACCGTGCGCGAACACAATCTGCCCGTCAAGATCGTGGTCTACAATAACTCGTCGTTGAACTTCATCGAACTGGAAATGAAGGCCGGTGGGTTCGTGCCGTTTGCCACGGATCTGGAGAACCCCGACTATGCCAAGGTCGCCGAGGCGCTGGGTATTTGGGGCAAGCATGTCGAGCGCAGCAAAGACCTGCCCAAAGCCGTCGACGAATTCTTAGCGCATGACGGTCCAGCGCTTCTGGATGTGGTGACCGAACGCCAAGAACTTTCGATGCCCCCGTCAATCACCGCGGAACAGGTCAAAGGCTTCTCTCTGTATGCCCTGAGGACCGTTATGAGCGGTCAAGGATCTGAACTGGTCGACTTGGCTCGCGTCAATTTGCGCCACATCCTGTAATATCCGCTGTAGCAAAAACCTATCGAAGGGACACCACGTGTCGGCTACACCCATGAAGATCGGCCTCTATCATTACGCACGCATGATGACGTCGAAATCTACGCCCGTCGTCGTGACGATCTCACCCGCTCGGATCCACGTCGCCTCAACTGATGAGGTGCTGCTTGACGCGGTTCCGGGGCAGCTTCAACTCAAGATGAGTAAGCTCTCCGGTGCCATCACACTGATGGCACCGACCGGCAAACTCATCTTGGCCGGACTGGGTTCTGCCTCAGCCACAGCGCACACCCAACAGCAAGAAGCCGAGATTCGGGAAGCTCAGCACGTGGTCTCGAACGACCCGCAGGTGCATCACATCGAGTTGAGCCAATTGCTGTGGGCCGGACGCACCACGAGCGTGGATGGCACCTACCGGGGCGGCCTGAGCTCAATTCTCGACGGCGACGCCGCAGCGCAGAAACGCATCGGCAAGGTCGTCCGCGATGCCATGCTGGCCGCCGGTGTGCAAGTAGCCTAAACCCGCTTCTATCGGCGGATGCGGTCAGGCGTCGTCGATGCCGTGGAGCCGAGCTTGGAGTGCGCGGACCTGTTCACTCAGCTCGGCATCTGGGCCAGCAACCTCAACCTGTGGGGCGATCGTGGTAATGGGCAGCGGTGCGACCGGCCCGGCGTCGACGCCCCATTGGTTGTGCCACTGGCGCAGTTGGGCACTGCTGCTCGCATACACAATACGGCCCAGCCCCACCCAGGCATGGGCTGCCGAACACATTGGGCAATGCTCCCCGGAGGTATATACCGTGGCGTGAGCGCGTTGTTCGGGAGCCAGATTCTCGGCCGCCCACCGGGCGATGGCAAATTCCGGATGGCGGGTATGGTCGCCACCCGACACCCGGTTGCGATCAGCAAAGAGCTCCTCGCCGTGAGCATCCACGAGTACCGAGCCAAACGGTTCATCACCATATTCAAGAGCCTCGCGCGCTAACTCAACGCACCGCTGCAGGAATCGATGGTCTTGCGAATTGAGAGGCATTAGAAATTTGCGGGCGGATCCGAGGCCGGGAAGGATTCTTCCCCTTGTTCATCGACCACCGCGTCCTCGCGGTCCTCATCCGGGTGCGCGTCGTCAATGTAGTCTTCTTGCTCTTTCTTATGTTTCGTCATGATGATCAACTCCCTTCCCCTTATATTCTCCACCGTGACACGACCAGTGGCTAGTGCCGGTGTCGTACACACGGGCTGCAGGGGTAGACGAATCAACCGAAAGGTGATCAGGATGGAACTATGCAGAACCCTGCCGTCCGCTATCCAACGCGATAGCACTTAAGGAGTGTTTCATGACTTCTGCAACAGCGTCTTCTTCCGAACATCACTACGAACTCATCGTGATCGGTGCAGGCCCCATTGGCGAAGTCCTCGCCCAGGCCGTCGCAGCCGAAGGAATGGGCACAGCCATCGTTGAACACGACCTTGTCGGCGGCGATTGCGCCTATTACGCGTGCAAACCGTCCAAAGCGTTGCTTCACCCCATTCAAGTGGCCCACGAAAGCCAGCACCTGGGCGGTGTGCAATCTGCCAGTGTAGTGGCCGATGATTTGCTGGCCCGACGCAACGCCCAAGTGTCCCACTATGATGACTCGGCACAAAAACAGGCTCTGGAAGAATCCGGGGTCACCGTAGTGCGCGGCCATGGACGACTCACCGGGGAAAAATCCGTAGAAGTCCACGCATCCGATGGTTCAACGCGCTCACTGCAGGCCGAGCGAGCCGTCGTGATCACCACCGGGACCGCACCCAATATCCCGCCGGTCTTCGAAGGTATCCCCGTGTGGGACTCGCAGGACGCCACCGCAGTGCAGGATGTGCCGCCGCGCCTCATCATTATTGGTGGGGGACCGGTTGCTTGCGAAGCGGCAAGCTGGATGTCAGCCCTTGGCTCGAAGGTGACCATGCTGATCCGCGAAGGCTCACTGCTCACCGGTTTTGAGCCATTCGTCTCCGATATTTTGACCGAACAGCTCGAACAGTCCGGGGTAGACATTCAGTTCTACACCGAGGCTGTGCAAGCCCGACGTCCAGAGGGCATGGACCAGGGCCTGGGGATGATCAAAGGCGGACCAATTACGGTGCGCACCGCCTCTGCCAGCATCGAGGCCGACGAATTACTGTTGGCCACCGGACAACGGCCCGCCCTGGACTCGATCAACCTTGCCTCCGTCGGGCTAAGTGTTGACGATGTGCTGGAAGAACGCACGCCGGACTGGCTGCACGCGTTGGGCGATGCCGGTGGGAAACACCAGCTCACCCACATGGGCAAATACCAATCACGACAATTCGCCGCACGGTTCATTCACAGCGCCGAGGCTCCCGATGCCGATAATACCGACACTGAACCGCCCACACCGCAGGTGGTCTTCACCGATCCGCAAATCGCATTCGTGGGACTCAGCGAGGAGGCCGCGCGCGAAGCCGGTTATGACGTCATCACGGCTGAGGCTAATTTCGCAGATGTCGCCGGGGCGGCACTGTTGCGTGACGATGTTGTTGGGCGAGCCAAAATCGTGGTGGATACGGCAACCGATTGCCTGATCGGCGCGACGCTTATGGGCCCCGAAACCGCAGAGATGTTGCATGCCGCGACCATTGCGATCACTGCCGACGTGCCCGTGTCGATCCTGCAGCATGCCGTCCCCGCATTTCCAACAGCATCAGAAGTCTGGTTGGGTCTTTTGCAGCAGGTTGCTGACTCAGCGGCTCGGTGACGTGGTAGCGCGTGAATGATTTGGCAGTGGAAGCATCAGTGTTCTACTGGCAAATATGAGGATGTCGGCGAGTGTGCAGCGAGCACGAGCCTGGTAGCGCATACTGGAGCTAGAACGCGTGTTTTAGAAACGACTCGGGAGACCGTATGTACACACCAGGCGATAACAGGATGCACCCTCGAAGCACTCCACCGCCGCCACCGCCGCCTGGTCTTGTGTGGCAGCAACCGAACGTCGCTGCACTGAACCGCTTCACCTGGAATATCTGGCTGTGGGTCGTGTGGGGTGTGCCCCTGGTGACCACAGCGATCAAATATCTTGCCCCGGGCGGTACGGAAAAACTCTTCTTCATGGTCTTCACCCCGTTCGTCATCGTGGGTGCTGGATGTTTGGGGTGGTTACCGCGCTTCATTTTGAAAAAGCGCGGGTTCCGCTATTCTCCGAGCGCCGTGAGTGCGGTTTTCCACGTCCACTGGTGGGCATTTGCCATGAGCATCTTGGCAATCAACGGCTCGGTGGTGACCGTTGATGTGACACACGTGCCGTCACCGCTGGGCCAGGTTTTGCCGTTCATTGCTCGAGACGCCAGCAATGCGATATCAGGTATAGGTTTCTTGCTGGTCGTCGTGAGTTACATTGTGCTGATTTTGCTGGCGAGTATGACGGAACGACAAACGCAAGCGCGCACACGTTCGTGGGTTACATTGTTGACGATGCTGACGACACCCGTCGCCATGATCACTTTGGGGCTCGTCGTACAAGCACTGGGGAATTAGCGGTCACCGGAGGAGACAATGTCTTGAATGATCAATACTTTGGCCCAACTCACCCCCCTGGAAGGGTAGAATATGCATGACCCAACTGACGCCAGGACGTATCCGGATGGCGCCGCGCCACCACTGTCGGCAAATACGCAGCGTGTAGCCGCGATAAACCGGGGGACCTGGGTTCTTTGGCTATGGGTCGTATGGTTGTTGCCGATAATCGTGATCACGACCAAAGCCGCACTACCGGGCGGTGCGGAAAGGCTATTTTTGATGCTCTCGGCCGTGATCGTCATTCCGCTGGCTGGGGTCCTGGGGTGGTTGCCGAGATGCATCCTCAAAAAAACGAGGGTTCCGTCATTCGCCCAGTGCTGTGACCGCAGTATTTTCTGTGCACTGGGTCGCGTTTTCGCTGAGTGTCCTCGCCATTGGTGGAGCCACCCAGCAGCGCCCGGTGCCGTCCCCGTTAAGTCAGGTTTTGCCTTTTGTGGGTGATACAGCCTCAACCAACGTGGTCATGATCAGTTCTTTACTGGTTGGAGTCAGCTACGCCGCCATGGTGCTGCTCGTTGCGTTCCTTCCGCGGTCGCACTACCCAGGGCCGGTGGGCGGCACCGGGTAACGACGGTGGCTAACAACGCGCCAACCAATCCAGTGTGCCATTGCGTGACGCTGCCCACTTTGGCGTCATAGTCTCGTTGAGACCGGGTCGTTCACCGCAAATTTGCGCAGTATTTTTGGTACCGTCACCTTAGACCCATGCCGATGTAGCGGTTAACCGATAAAAATTTGGAGCTGATATCCCCGTGAGTGATGAACGCGCACGCACCATGAATACGCTGCGAGAAATTGCCCAGGCAGTACATGCCCAACAATATCCCGCAGCCGAGGAGCTTCTCGGATCCATTGGCCCTGAGGCCACCGAGAGTATTCCTAGCAACCAACAGCTGGCCGGAGTGGCTCTGGCGCATCTCGATGCGTGGTATGCCCGCAATGAATTCCAGCATGGTGCAGCCCGTGTCGTCCAGAGCGAGATCCCGAGCTCAGCAGGCAACCTCACCCCTACGCTGGAAGCGCTGGCCCGCAAAGGTCGCGCACTGCGCTCCGCCGAGAGCCTGTTGCGCCGCAACCCTGAATCCGCAGTAGCACGTGCCGGTGCGTACATGGTGACCGCAACTCTGACGGCATTGGCCGCCCACCGTGACGAGTCATTCGAAATCGTCATGGATGACCTGTTGCCCGGCAAGAAAGTCAACACACCGGTAGCCCCCGCAGCGTCTGCTACACCTTCCGACGCCGCAGAAGAAGCCCCCGAACCAGTCGTTGAAGAAGCACCTGCCGAGCCCACGTTTTCGGCTGACGAAAGCCAGAATGATTCGAGCGCACGCTATACCGCGATCGTCGAAACACGATTCATGGCCGCAGTGAAAGAATTTCAGCAGTGGATGGGTCAATCCCACCCGGTGACTGGGACCGGTGCACCGAAACGCGCAGATATCAAAGATGTTGCGGCAACCATCGGCATTGACGCGGAGGGTGTCGCCAAGAAGCCAGATCCCGTGGATCCGCCCGCCTCTGACACTGACCTGAGCGTGCCGGCCGAGCCGCAACCAACGCGCCACGTGCCCTCTGCCCAGGGCATCCCCGAACTGATGGCATTTCTGGCGGCACTGCAAGAATTCGAGTTTGTCGAAATGCTCTCGACCAAAGTCCAACCCGGGACTCGGGCGCTGGACTTTGGATTCGAAGACGTCGACCAGCTCGAGGCGGCCGAAGAACTCGTGGCCACCTACGTGCACCAGACGCTGACCTATGATGCCGACTCCGATGCAGCCGTCCGCACCGCGCAATTGGTTCTGGGTCAGGCATCAGACACCGATGCAGATTCAGTCCTGATTCCACGCTTGCGCCAGTTAGAAACCATGGACCTCATCGAAATCAACGACGGCACACCAGTTATTCCTGACTTGTTGAGCGATGCCGTGCGCAACGGCCTGGAGCGGGCCGCTGGGTAGACCCCTTTGCTCGGGCATGTCGAATATACAACCAAAGTCCCCGCAATCGTCACATGACTGCGGGGACTTCGGCTCGATGGTGTTGGGTTTAGTGGTCGGTTGCTTTTTCAGCACCGACACCTGTGAGCGAGCGAACCTCCATCTCGGCCTGTTTGACGGGATCCTCGCTGGTCTTGGACGTGAGCGAGCCCAACCAGCCCAACAGGAACGACAGCGGAATCGAGATGATGCCCGGGTTCGTCAGTGGGTAAAGCGCCAGATCGACATCCGGGAAGAATGAGGTTTCTGCACCCCACAGCACCGGCGAAAACAGGATCAGCGCGATCGACGAACCCAGCCCGCCGTACATGGACCACAGGGCACCGCGAGTGGTGAACCGTTTCCAGAACAGTGAGTAGAGAATCGTCGGCAGGTTCGCAGAAGCCGCCACGGCGAAGGCCAGTGCGACGAGGAAGGCGACGTTTTGCCCCTGGGCACCAATGCCACCGAGGATGGCCAAGATACCAACGACGACGACGGTGACACGGCCCGCACGCATTTCGCCTTTGGCATCGAGTTTGCCCTTCTTGATGACCTGACCGTAAATATCGTGGGCGAAGGATGCTGAGGCGGTGATCGTCAGTCCGGCAACAACCGCCAGAATCGTGGCGAATGCGACCGCGGCGATCACACCCAACAGCAGTGTGCCACCGAGTTCATATGCCAACAGTGGTGCCGCCGAGTTCTGGCCGCCGGGTGCGTTGGCAATCGTTTCTGGACCAACCAGTGCTGCTGCGCCGAAGCCCAACACCAGGGTGCACAGGTAGAAACCACCGATGAGCCAGATGGCCCAGACCACGGATTTGCGTGCTTCTTTAGCGGTTGGCACGGTGTAGAACCGCATGAGCACGTGCGGCAGTCCAGCGGTTCCAAACACCAGGGCAAGTCCCAGTGATAGGAAGTCGAGTTTCGTCAGGGTGCTTTCACCGTATTGCAGGCCCGGGTCCAGTATGGCCGGGTTGTTAGCAACGGAGACGGCGTCGCCGAGCATCTCGGAGAAATTGAAACCAAACAGTGCCAGCAGCCAGATACTCATGATCCCCACGCCGATCAGCAGCAGGGTGGCCTTGATGATCTGCACCCAGGTGGTGCCCTTCATGCCGCCGATGAACACGTAGAAAATCATCAACAGACCAACAATGGCGATGACCAGCGACTGGCCGACACCAGAATCAATACCCAGCAGCAATGACACCAGGGCGCCTGCCCCCGCCATCTGCGCCAGCAGGTAGAAAATAGAGACCATTAGGGTCGAGGTCGAGGCCGCAATGCGTACCGGACGTTGTTTCAGCCGGAAACTCAACACATCGGCCATCGTGAACTTGCCGGTATTGCGTAGCATCTCGGCCACGAGCAACAGGGCGACAAGCCACGCAACCAAAAAGCCGATCGAATACAAGAAGCCATCGTAACCATAAATGGCGATGGCACCGACGATGCCCAAAAACGAGGCCGCCGAGAGGTAGTCACCGGCAATCGCGGTACCGTTTTGGGTACCGGTGAAGGAGCGTCCGCCGGCGTAGAAGTCGGCGGCTGTTTTGGTTTTGCGTGACGCCCGCAAGACAGCGAACAGGGTGATGGCCACAAAGACCAAGAAAATGCCGATGTTGGCCCACGGGTTGCCGACTTCGGTTGTGAATTCTCCCGTGGTGTCGGTGGGGAGCACAGCGAGGTTAATCATGGTTGTTCTCCTGACGCTTGCGATGAGCCTGCATAGTCGGTGTCATCAGGTTGTTCTTCGGCAACCCCCGCGCCAGCAGCTTCCATGTCTTCACGAAGCTGCGAGGCCAGCGGGTCGATCTTGCGGTTAGCGTAGGCCACGTAGGCGCCCGTAATGACGAACGTCGTGATGAACTGGGCCAGCCCTAAGACGATGCCCAGGTTGATATTGCCCAGGACTTTGATGGCCATGAACTCTGGAACGAAAGCCGCCAGAACCACGAACAGCAAGTACCAGACCAAAAAGATGACGGTCATGGGGAAAACAAAACTGCGGTGTGTGCTGCGCAGCTTTTGGAAGGTGTCGGATTTCTGGACCTGGCCGAAATCCGAATAGTCGAGGGTGCTCATGATGATCCTCCATAACGGAGCGTGTTTGATGTCCTCATGAACGAAACGGTAACGAGTGTGAACTGCATCACGGAAGATGGGTTGCGCCATCCTGCGATAAACGGCTGCGTCTATGAGTTGAACGGTCTTCGAGGTGTAAAAGTGATAGCAGTCACCTACGATGGTGAAGTAACCGGATCCGTCAAGGAGGTGTTGTGCATGAAGTTAGGAAAGAAGTCCCGTCGGCAAGCGGCCACGTCCGAGCCGGATTATCAACAGCTGGTCGAGCTGACGCGCGAGCAACTCGTTGACGCCCAATTGCGCAGCCTCAGGGCCCAGATCTCCCCGCACTTTATCTACAATTCGCTCAACGCCATCGCCGGTCTCATCCCAACCGAACCCGTCAGAGCCCGTGAGCTACTCATCGACTTTGCTGACTTCACCCGGTACTCACTGGGCACCGAGGGGGACTTCACCACGCTGGAAGATGAGCTGTCCGCTGTCGAGCACTACGTGGTCCTCGAAAAAGCCCGGTTCGGGTCGCGCTTGCAAGTCAGCCTCGATATCGCTCCCGAGGTGTTGGGGCTACAGATCCCGTTTCTCAGTGTGCAACCGCTCGTCGAAAATGCGGTACGGCACGGGATGTATCAGGCCGAGCAGGATGGCCACGTTTTCGTGCGGGCCAAGGATGCCGACACCTATGCAGAACTCAGTATCGAAGACGGCGGCGTCGGGGCTGACCCCGACTACATGGCCCAGGTGATGCGCGGTGAGGCAGAAGGCTCCCACGTCGGCCTGCGCAACGTCGATTTGCGGCTGCGCCAGGCCTACGGGGCGGGCCACGGACTCCAGATCGATACCGCGGTCGATGCCGGCATGAAGGTTTCGATGCGCATTCCCAAATTCACCGTCCCCGCCCGTATCATCTCACCAATCGGCGGTGGACGGTCATGACGGCGCTCAACGGCACTGGCCTGCACGTCGTTGCCGTCGACGATGAGCTCCCGGCCGTCCAACAAATGCAGTGGCTGTTGGAGGCCGACCCCCTGGTGGCCACCGTTCACACGGCAACCGACGTCGCCCAGGCCAAAGCAGTGTTGGCCGAGCACACCATCGACGTCGTGCTATTAGATATCCACATGCCCGGCCCCAGTGGAATGGACCTGGCCCACGAGCTGCGACGTGCCAACAGCGCCCATGCGCCACACATTATTTTTGTGACCGCCGACGCCCGGCCCGCCGTCCACGCTTTTGAACTCGATGCTCTGGACTATCTGCTGAAACCCGTCCGCCCCGCGCGTCTCCACGAGGCCCTGCGCAAAACCTTGGGACGCGTCGATACCGGACCGATCGAACAGATTCCTGACCAGGGACGCGTCGCCGTGCAACAGGGTTCCCAACAGGTGCTCATCCCCATCCGCAGCATTCGATGGGCCCAAGCACAAGGTGACTACGCCAGAATTTATACCGCCGACGAGTCATATCTGCTGCGCATCTCGCTGGCCGACATCGAGGAAGAATGGGCGGTCTATGATTTCGTGCGCATCCACCGATCCCACATTGTGAACCTGAATTTCGCCACCAAAATTGTGCAGCGGGACGGCCGCATGTGCATCCACATCGAGCACACCGAGCTGCCCGTGAGCCGACGGCTCATGCCCCAGGTGCGGCAGCGGCTCAAACAGCTCAACTTTCGTTCTGTGTCCCGGGGGTGATCGATGACCGACAACCAGGATCCTGACGAACAGGATTTTGTGCTGGATTTGGTCCGGGCACCCGAAAACGCTCGGCCCGAGGAAGCCGGGCAGGAACGTATCGCACCAGAAGGGCCCGTTCAGGTACCTGAAAATATGCTCGCGATGCGGGCGCGCCGCGTCAGAGTCGCCACGCCCACCGATGTGCCCAGCGTCCAAGAGGTCTTGCTGAACCCTGCAGGTCGCGCGTCCGACGGGCAGCCATCAACCCGTACCGTCCGTCGGCTCATGCGCGCCCAACTCAGGCTCGCCGTGAGCCTGATGGCCTGGTTCTTCGGGCTCATCGTTGCCGTCAACCTCGCCTTTCACTTTAGTCCGGCCCTGACTGAAACCACGGTCGTCAGCATCCCGTTGGATTGGCTGTTGCCGGCCGCGGTGTTCATCCCGCTGCTGATCTTTTTGGGCTGGTTCTACACCCGGCGGGCCGGGCGCAATGAGCGACTCGTGCAAGACGAACTCGCCGACTCCGAGTCGGAAGCGGTGCGCCAATGATGCACACTTCGTTCTTCGCGCTGGGCGCCATCGGCTTGGTGTGCGTGGTGACCATCCTCATCAGCGTCCACGGCCTGCGCCGCAGCCGAACCACCCGCGATTTCTACGTCGCCTCGCGTCGCGTGCCACCCTGGATGAATGCGTCGGCCATCGCCGGAGAATACCTCTCAGCCGCCAGTTTCTTGGGCGTTGCCGGGCTCATCATGGCCTACGGCACCCACGGCCTGTGGTTTCCGGTGGGCTACACCGCGGGATTCTTGTCGTTGCTCGTCTTTGTCGCCGCACCATTGCGCCGTTCCGGGGCCTACACGATCCCCGACCTCATGTCCCTGCGCTTTCCCTCGCGAACCCTGCGACTGCTCACCGCCATGATCGTGGTGTTCACCGGATGGCTCTACATCATCCCGCAACTCCACGGCGCCGCCATCGCACTCAACGCCACCACCGGACTGCCCGCCTGGATCGGCCCCGCCATCGTCATCATCGTCGTCCTACCGACCGTGGTCTCGGGCGGCATGCGCTCCGTCACCCTCGCCCAAGCAGTCCAATACTGGTTCAAACTCTCCGCGCTGCTTATCCCCACCGTCTTCATTGTGTTGCGGCTCGGCGCCGGCGAGACCGATTTCATCCCCGAACTCGCCAACGCTTTCCAAGTCCAACTCGTCAACGATGCCCATGCCAGCATGTATCGCACCGTCTCCCTGGTCGCCGCGTTGATGTTGGGGACGGTCGGATTGTCGCATGTGCTCGTGCGGTTTTATACCAATCCCGACGGCGCAACCGCTCGACGCACCACCGTGCTGTTGCTCGGTCTGCTCGCCGGGTTTTATACCCTGCCGATGATCTTGGGGATCGTCGCCCGGGCCGTGCTGCCCGAACTCGCCGATGCACCGACAACCGACACCGCCCTGCTACAACTGCCATCCGCACTGTTCCAAGGCATCACCGGTGACTTGCTCACCGCGCTCGTGGCCGGAGGAGCTTTCGCCGCGTTCTTGTCCACCGCCTCCGGGCTTGTCGTGTCTATCTCGGGCGTTGTCTCGCAGGAATTTTTCGGTGGGACGGTTCGCGGCTTTCGCATCGGTGCGGTGCTCGCCATGGTGCTGCCCATTGTCGCGGCCGGGTTGACCACCGATCTGGCACTCGCCGGTGCAGTCGCCATGGTGTTTACATTTACCGCCTCGTCCCTGGCACCCATCGTGCTGTTGGCTATTTGGTGGCGCGGGCTCACCGTGCCCGGTGCGCTCGCGGGCATGATCACCGGTGCCGTCATTTCTTTGGGTGCCCTGTTGGTCGGGCATTTGGTGGAGTTCAACGGGATCACCGCGACCTTCTTCCAATACCCAGCGCTGTGGACCGTACCGTTTGTTTTGGTCGTCACCATGTTGGTGTCAGCTTTGGGAACGCAACGACCGCCTGCCAATACCGATGCAGTCCTGGCTCGGTTGCACTTGCCCGAACCGGTCAAAAATTCGTTGGGACGGGATTCCTAACCGGGTGTAATCGCTGTAACCGGGTCTAGTCGATGCTGTCACCGGGGCGTAGTCGCTGCTGGGTTCTCATGTGCTGGTCTGGACGGCGTTCCCGACCAGCTTCTTTGCTGTTGGAACGCTCTGGAACCAATATTTTTCTCGAAAAACCGAGCGCATCCTCTGGGTTTTTGGGTGTTCTGCAACCCGTGTCGTCTGCATTGTGGAAAAGTCTGAACACGCTCGCAGGTTATCCACAAAACACACGACACACCATGCATGAATTATCGACACGTGTTACACAACATTATGTAATGTTAAACCCTCTTAAATCGTCCAACAAACAACGCCAAACTATTGCTAACAATAGGGGCGGCAGGTAGAATAGAAGCCAACATCATCGACTATTGAACACCCATCGTTTGCTCGGTTGAGAGGAGGTTGTTGTGGACCACACCCCGATTTTGCCCAACATTGGTATCCCGTGTCCCACCGATCTGCTCAACCCCGACAAACTCGATGGTGCCTCCCTTGGTGAAGCCCTGCACGCAGCAGCGTTTATCTTGCAATATGCTGGCAAGAAAATGGCCCACCCCAGCACGTTCACCGAGGTCCCCACGTTCTCCCAGGGCGCCGGCTCTGACTGGTCTGGCTACCAGCCCCAAACCGGTGATGAAAGCCATGACGACGATACAGACAGCGCTGGAGATTCGAAGACACCAGCCACCGTGGTGCCACCAGAACGCTATTACGACTCGCTACCCGCGATTGGGGACATGCTGTCGCAAGTCACGCAGTCTACGGATGTGATGATGGCCAACTACACCCGCTACTTCCAAGCCGTCGAACACGACCAAGTCACCTACTTCGGTGCACCCTTTGCCGCCAGCGGCTTCACTGATGCTAAACAGTATCTGCGTGACACGATGAAACTCTCCGCAGCCACCGCGGCCAAGCACATCGACCGGGCAGCGTATGTGACCCTGGCCCCGGGCAAGAACCTCGAAGAAGCCGCCAACCTGCCAGTGTTCGCGCGCATGGCCGCCGCATTTATCAACGGACGAATCCCGGCAGAAAATATCGACCGATTCATCAACCTAGATCAGGACCTTACTGACTACGCCGCCAAAACCGGCCAAACCACCGACTATAAAAACGCCGTCGTCCAAGCCTTTGAACCCACCCTGGTCGAAACCGCCGAGACCTCCACCCCCGATGAAGTCTCCCGGGTGAAAAAGCGGTGGGTGGATCGTATCGCGCATGCTATGAACGCCGATGGGCCCTCACCCTCCCAAACCCTGCGCAAGCAACCCGATAATGCGATCAACACCCGCGACAACCCCGATGGCAGCGGCCACATCAGCATGCACGCCACCCCAGACCTGTATGCGCAATTCAAAAACTTCAAACTCCACATGCTGGCTCTTCCGGTTTAAGGGTGGGGTTGGTGGTCTAGGCCGCCTGCGATCAGCAACATTCTGAGTCGGTAGTTGTGGGGGTTTCGGAAGCCGCGGGCCACCCGGCGGTGCAGTTCGATCAGACCGTTA